>JAADHF010000091.1 GCA_013151965.1 Spirochaetota bacterium | reverse complement strand
TTAAATTATTTTAATAATAAACTTTACTATTTAAGTTATTGGTATTTTTCTTAAATAAGATGTATCTTTGTTAAAAGAAACTAAAAGGAAGTTTAATGAGAAAATTTAGATCCGGTAAATATATAAGCCAGGGAACATATAAAAGTTTTCAGCCTGAAAAAATAAACAGACAATGGAATATTAATAATATGGAATTACTAAATCTCTTAAGCCAGGCAGATAGACAGCTCGGCAGACTTGATATGTATTCTGAATATATTCCGAATATTGATTTATTCATCAGCATGTATGTTCTTAAAGAAGCAACACAATCCAGTAAAATAGAAGGGACAAAAACTAATATCGAAGATGCTTTACTTGACAAAGAGGATGTTGTAAAAGAAAAAAGAAATGACTGGGAAGAAGTCCACAACTATATAACAGCGCTGAATTCGGCAATTGAAAGTTTAAAACAACTTCCCTTTTCCTCAAGATTAATCAGACAAACTCACAAAATTCTACTGAAAGGAATTAGAGGAAGGCATAAACTTCCGGGTGAATTTAGAAGTAGTCAAAATTGGATCGGCGGTGCTTCGATAAATGATGCTATTTTTATTCCGCCGGTTCATACTTCCATTCAAGAATATATGGGCGACATTGAAAAATTTGCGCATAATGAAAATCTCTATTTTCCGGATTTATTAAAAATAGCTTTGATGCACTATCAATTTGAAACAATACACCCATTCTTAGATGGTAATGGACGTGTCGGCAGATTAATGATTACACTATATTTGGTAGAAAAAGAAATACTCAAAAAACCAATATTATACCTGTCCGATTTTTTCGAAAGAAACAGAACATTATATTATGACAATTTGATGCGTGTTAGAGAGAAAAACGATCTTACTCAATGGTTTAAATTTTTTCTTACCGGAGTAGTTAAAACTGCCAAAAATAGTATTAAAACATTCGATGGAATTTTAAAATTGCAAAAAAAAGTTGATAACAAACTACAATCCCTTGGAAGCAGATCTACTAATGCACAAATGATTGTCGAACATTTATATCAGCGCCCTGTAATCGATGCTAAAAAAGCAAAAGTAATTACTAATCTTTCCCTTCCTTCTGTTTATAAATTAATTGGGGAAATGGAAAAATTAAATGTAATTAAAGAAATAACGGGCGGAAAAAGAGGAAGACTTTATTTATTTCGAGACTACATAGAATTGTTTAAATAAAAGGCCGGCGGCAACCTTATTGACAAACTATAACCCCTGGGGAAAATACCTGCTAAAAACGAACAGGCGGCTGACGACGAGCGGGAATGATGGTTTTTTCTCTATGTGAAAACCATGTATAAAAACCTTACGTAAAAACCTGTTAAGCGGATAGATTTGCTAAAAAGCGGTCTATTTTTTTACCAGTTTCTTTAAGGCGTAATAATTTTTCCCGTTCCTTGTTTACGACATCTAAAGGCGCCTTCTCTAAAAAAGAACTGTTTTCAAGTTTGCCTTTGGTGCGGGAAGTTTCCCTTTCCACTTTCTGCTTCTCTTTTTTAAGTCTTTCAACTTCCTTTGGTATATTTACAAGTTCCTGTGTGTATACAAATGCTTCGAAACCGGTTCCGATTGCGGGGATATGTGTTTCCTCCGCTGTGATCGTATCTGAAATATCGAGCCGGGATGCATTTATTAAAAGTGAAATAATGTCCGCCTTCTGTCTAAAAGTATTTAAAACGGAAGAATTCTTTTCCGCTTTAACCGCAACATGAATCTTTTTCTCGCGGGGAATGGTAAACTCGCTTCTTACCGTCCGTACCGCACGCACAAGTTCCTGTATGTATGAAAAATTCTTTTCTATTTCAGGTTTGCTGCGTTCCCCTGAATATTCAGGATAAGGGGCACGTATTATATTGGGAAGATGAACGGGGAGTTTCTGATAAATCTCTTCCGTAATAAACGGTAAAAACGGATGCAGGAGCCTTAATGATTCCTCTAAAAGGCTTATAAGTACTGTAATGATTCTGTCCTGTTCCGAAGGACTGCCGGAATAAAGTGAGAGTTTTGATATTTCTAAAAACCAGTCGCAGTAATCATTCCAGAAATACTCATACACCGCCTGTGCCGCATCATTAAACCTGTAGGTTTTAAGTGCAGTCTCCACTGTTTCCGCCGCTTTGTTTATTCTGTGGAATATCCAGAGATCTTCATCCGTATATGTGATTTCAGATTTATCGACAAGTTTTCTGCCTTCAAGATTCATCAGGATAAAACGGGATGCATTCCATATTTTATTTGCAAATTTGGAACCCATTTTAAAGGATTCCTTATCCATGAGAATGTCCTTCCCCTGCACGGAAAGAAAGGCTGTGGTAAATTTAAATGCATCCGCACCGTATTCATCTACTATCTCTATGGGGTCGATCCCATTGCCAAGGGATTTTGACATCTTTCTGCCCTGTTTGTCTCTTATAAGTCCGTGTATATAAACATCTTTAAAAGGGACCTCTTTCATGAACTCCATTCCCATCATTATCATTCTTGCTACCCAGAAAAAGATTATGTCGTATCCTGTTACAAGTGTGGATGTGGGGTAAAAAAACTCGAGGTCTTTTGTCTTTTCCGGCCAGCCTAGTGTGGAGAAAGGCCATAATGCGGAAGAGAACCAGGTGTCCAACACATCCGGATCCTGGTAGATGTCGGCACTGCCGCAGTGGATACATGTATCAGGATCGGTGCGCGAGACAGTCATTTTATTACAGGTACTGCAGTACCATACGGGAATTCTATGGCCCCACCATAGTTGGCGCGAAATGCACCAATCCCTGATATTGTTAAGCCAGTGTGTATAGGTGTTCTCCCATTTTTTCGGGAAAAATTTAACCTTTCCGTGTTCCCATGCCTTAAGCGCCTGTTCCGCAAGCGGCTTCATCTTTACAAACCATTGATTGGAAAGATAAGGCTCTATAACTGTATGGCATCTGTAGCAATGGCCTACCTGGTGCACATGATCTTCCTCCTTAATAAAAAGCCCCTCCTCCTTAAGATCCTCAATAACCTTTTTACGTGCTTCCTTGATTGTAAGCCCCGAATAACGGGGAGGTACGTTTTTATTTAAAGTCCCGTCAGGATTAATAATATTGATCTTTTCAAGGCTGTGCCTTATACCTATTTCATAATCATTCGGATCATGAGCCGGAGTTACCTTTACCGCACCGGATCCGAATTCCTTATCAACGTAGGAATCGGCTATTACCGGTATTTTACGGCCGGTCAATGGTAGAGCTGCCATTTTCCCGATTAAGTTTTTATATCTTCTGTCATCCGGATGTACCGCTACGGCCGTATCTCCGAGCATCGTTTCCGGTCTTGTTGTAGCTATGGGAATTCTGCCGGTTCCGTCTGCCAGCGGATAGTAGTAGTGGTACATTTTCCCCTTAATTTCTTCATGCTCCACTTCATCGTCGGAGATAGCTGTGCCGCAGGACGGACACCAGTTAATAAGGTAGTTGCCCTTATAAATGAGTCCTTTTTCATAAAGAGATACAAAAACCTCTCTGACTGCCCTTGAAAGGCCTGCATCCAGAGTAAATCTTTCCCTGTCCCAGTCGCAGGAAGCCCCTAATCTTTTAAGTTGTTCCGTAATAATGCCGTGGTGTTCTTTTTTAACCTTCCATGTCTCGTCGATGAAGCGTTCCCTGCCTATATCGTTTTTTGATATACCCCTGTCTTTCAGTTTCTTTTCCACGACATTCTGTGTTGCTATTCCTGCATGGTCTGTTCCGGGAATCCACAGGGTGGGCTGTCCCAGCATCCTGTGATAGCGTATCAATATATCCTGCAGGCTGTTATCGAGTCCGTGGCCGACATGAAGTACTCCGGTAACGTTCGGCGGGGGGATTACAATAACATAGGGTTTTTTATTCCTGTCTTTGTTTGGTGAAAATAGTTTGTTATCTATCCAGAATTTATAGATTTTCTGCTCGTAATCAGCCGGATTAAATGCTTTTTTTAGTTCTACTGCTTTCATGCTTCTTCCTGTGTCCCTTGTAAAAAAACTCTGAATGAATTCTGTTAAGTGTGCATCTTACCAGAAAAAAGGAGGTTAGGCAATAAAAGGGCTTGCTGTTTCCCTCTTAAGCGGATAGCGTAAGTACGGAGCTATTATATCATTTTTGTACTCTGTGGTACCGTCGTATTCCAGTGTAAGAACCGGAATCCCTGTAACCTTTTCTATCTCCCTGGCCATGGCCTCTGTAACCAGTGACGGACAGCAGTAGGACGGATTGGCCTGTACGAAGAGGGATATGTCCGGATGATTTCTGATTATGTGGAAAATCTTCAGTATATTGTCATAGGATTCCCCGGTATGTTCAAGCAGTACGCCGAAAGTGTTGAGCTCTTCCTCGCTCCTTCTTCCGTTAAAATCCGCCATCGGCCCTGTATATTTCTCGAAATAGTGATAGTATCTCTGCTCGAATATTTTCATCGAGGCAAGCAGAGGCTTGTTCTTTATGAGGTCGAAGTATTTGCCGTCTCTGAACCATTCCCTAAAGTACGCATCGGCAATTATCTTAACATATTCATTGTAGGGTGTGGTTATTACCTCTCCGCCTGCATCCTCTATGGCATAAATGAGTCCCTGGTTCATTACATCGTTGTCCCTTACATACATGTCCCCGAAAATTGCAACTTTGGGCCGGTAAGTTTTTATACGCTCAACTGCATCGAAGCGGTCTATTACCTCAGAAAGGGCATCGTCCTTTGATATTTCTCCTAAGAATGCCCTCTCAAGGATAGGTATGGATGATTTTATTACCCTGTCCGTTTCGCCCTTATTAATCTCATATGGTCTTATTTTGCAGCCTAATTTCCTTAACATTCCGCCGAACATGTATGCAAAGTAGGCGTTAACAGAGGTGTGTACGGATATTTCGAAGTGGCTTAACTCCCCGACATACACTCCCGTTTTACCCATTTCTTTACTGTGAGCCTCCAGAAGGCTCTTTATAAAGTAGGGATACATGGGATAATTGCATGGGAGATCCGCTTTTACCATCCAGAGGAGAGTTTTTGAAGGGTCGAGGTTGTTTTTCTCAATATAATCGATGGTTTCCTGTGCGATAATGTTCAGGGGTATACATTGTCCTGTATTGAGTTTCATGCTCTTTTGGATACTTAAGTAATCTTCGTTAAGCATTCTTGCATCGATTCCTTCCCGCCTTAAATTTGCCACAAGCAGCGGCATGGACAGCGGATCCCATACGGGCATAAGAAGTGTTTTACCGCTGATAGTCGTTTCTATGACAGGATTGATCGTAAGATGTGTTCCGTTCTTCCCGGAAGCGTCTGCGTTTAAAGAACCGGAAAGAACAGGAGCTGATTTTTGGTCTTTACCGGAGAATTTGTGGTTTCTAAACGCCCTGATACCGGCTTCTACCCTTGTTTCGTAACCTGCATTGGAGTCGTGCTCATCAATCTGCAGGATCAGGTAGGGTTTCCCCTTTTTATCAAATATCCTTTTAAGATATTCCGTAACAAACGAATCGGGCGAACATTTAAACGATGTAATTATAACGGGGTAGAGGCTGTCCGTTTCGGAAACTACCTTTGCGGTTTCGAGCATTTTAGATGCATAGTGCCAGGGGAATACCTTTAAAAGCGGTTCGATATCCTCCGTTTCGCTGCCTCTGCAGGGAATCATATCCTGATAAAAAGTTTTAACCCCCAGGGATGCAAATATTTCCGGAATGCCCTTGTTCATAGCGGGTGAAAGAATGGTATACGGCCTTCCTATAAAAACAACAGCAAAATCGTTTATTCTTTCCTTTTCTTCCAGAAAGAGTTTTTTAAGTTTTTCTTTGTGGATTCTATTAATAGTCAGGGCTTTTTCGTACGCTTTTCCGATTTTATTTATTGTAATTAAACTGCCTAGAACAGGTTTTAGTGCTTTATACAGTTGTTCAATGGAATTATGATAACCGCCTTTTTGGTTTATAAGCGGCATAATACACCGCCTGCGTAGTCTCTCTTCTATACCTGATACCAATGCCGGACTAAACTGCGTATAGTAACAGTAAAGTCTCTCTGCATCTGCAGGCCTTTCCCTTGCCTGCAGATAGTACGGAATAAAGATGTAATCCACTTTGCCGGCTAAGTGTTTTACATGGCCGTGAAGGGCTGTCACCGGTGCACAAAACTCTGCTCCTGTGATTTCTTTACCTGTTTTGATAGGATCCTTAAACTTTTCGCTTGTGACTGTTTTAATGTAAAGTTCTGTAAAAAAATTCTTCCAGAGTTGAAGATCATCAAAAAGATGAAGACCTGCAGGGATGCCTATGCTGATGCCGGGTTTTTTTAAAGAATACTGTAACTGTGGTTTCCTGTCCGGAGCGGTACTGCGTCCTGAATGCATCAGTAATTCTTTTATTCCCTGAAGTTCAATATTGGGAAGGTACCGTTTTAAGTTAAGCAGCCCTGCATTTGCAGCGGAATACTCAAGGATTTCCTCCTCCTCCGGAATGGCGGAAAAAATCTTTTTCCTCGCCCCTATAAGGTTAAATCCCGATTTATTAGTATTGACAAATTTATGCACATTGTAGTCCCTGCCGCATAGAAAGCCGTAAGCAACTTTTTCGTTTTTTACTGCGGCTACCCTGAGCCTGCAGTAGTTATTGCAAAGATTACACATTTCGGATTCTATCGGGATTGTTTCCTTATATATGTCGAGGCCTTTAAACAATGGCGTATAGCTGTATTTTTCTTCTTCGGTAAGTCTGTACTCTGTAAGTTCTCCTTCGGAAAGGAGCAGTGCAACCCCCATGGCACCTGTCAGGTGGCAGTACTTCGAAACAAAAATGGGTTTGCCCAGTTTCTGTTCGAATGCGGCAACCAGCGCCCTGTTTTTGGCTGTAGCACCCTGAAAACATATCTTACTGCCTATACCTGCTTTGCGGGCAACTTTTTGAAGGTAGTTTTCGCGCACGGAAAATAATGCCGCGGCCAGTATTTCGTTAACGGAATAATCCTTATTGAGGTAATGATTTATATCACGTTCCATAAAAACGGTACACCTGTCGCTTGCAAGAGGCGAGAGGACTCCTTCTGCTTTTGCCGAGTACTGCTGTAAAGGGCAGCGGAGTCTGTCTGCCTGCTCTTCTATAAAACTCCCCGTACCTGCTGCACAGACATTGTTCATTTGAGAAAAGGTTACCGTACCGTTTTTCATTGTTGTAAATTTAGCATCCTGCCCGCCTATTTCTATTATGGTGTCGATTTCCGGATCAAGGTGGTATGCCGCTTTTGCATGTGCGGTTATTTCATTAAGAATAAGGTCCGCACCGATTATTCTGCCGATAAATTTTCTCCCCGAGCCGGTTGTTCCGGTTCCGAGAAAATTCAATGTAAGACTATACTCATTCTTAATATTATCTATGGCTTCGAAAATTGCCTGGACAGCTATAAGAGGTTTGCCGCTGGTTTTTGTATAAAACCCGGCAATAACAGAAAGCTGTTCGTCGATTATCATGGCCTTTGTACTTGTGGAACCGATATCGATACCCATATAAACAGAAAATGTACTTTCCGGTTTAATCCGGGTATAAATATCCACCTCTACGGGAGAAACTGTTCCGTTATTTGTCTTTGTAACGGCAGGTGTAAACCTGTACGATTTTTCACTAGTAAATTCCGGATAAACGGACAGTTTCAGCTCTAACGGTTCATAAAAGTATTCTTTTTTCTTCTCTTCGGGAAGTATTATATCCTGTACGCTGTTAAAGCTGCTCTCCATTACAATCTCATTGTCCTGAAGATATGAAAAACAGGCGCCTATAGCTCCGAATATATGGGCATATTCGTGCACGATAAAGGAAGTGCTTAAAAGGGATTTAAGGTGTTTTATAACAGCTCTGTTAAGCGACACACCTCCTGCAATCAGGACGGGTGTTCTTATCTCATCACCTGCGAACAGGGTATCGGTAATATTTTTTGCAAGCCCGAGGCACAAACCATCGCAAACGGCCTCTATCGAATACCCTTCCTGCTGAGCATGGATAAGGTCTGTCTTGGCGAATACAGCGCACCGGGAGGCTATAACCGGAATATCACCTGTATTCTTTAGAGCTGTTTCGCTAAGTTCCGCTGCATCTTTTAAGTTTAGCCTGCGCGCCTGCTGATCCAGGAAACTTCCCGTACCTGCTGCACAGGAGGAGTTGGTGCGGAGCTTTCTGTAAGTACCGTCCCCGTTAAACAGAATAAGCCCGAATTTTTCCGCGCCCACAACAAGAATGGATCCGACCGTACCGCAGTAATGTTTTACCGCCTCTATTACCGCAACCTGACTGTCGCAGCGGAAAGCATTTTTAAGAATGGGAGGGGTGGAGGATGTACAGGTTATTCCTCCTATATTGTTAATATCAATTTTATTGAGCAGGGATAAAAGATTGTCCCTTATCTTTCCGTAATGCTGAATATATTTGGAGCTTATTATTTTCCTGTCACAGTCCATTTCGACCATGGAAATCGATACGGAACCAATATCTATTCCAAGCAGTCTTTTCTGACTCTTCATAATATATGACTCCTAAAGAGGTATTACTATAGTATAGTCATCCGGAAAAGGACAGTAATACTATAACCATAAAACCTGCCATAGTCACGAAACTTTATTAAAATAAATTTGACAATCAGGATAATTTCTGTAAATTTCTATACTGGAATTTTATTGTTTTTTTCTGATGAAGATTTTTACAGCCCATGAATTATGAAAAGTAATTATAACTCCTTATCCGGAGGTAAAAATAAAGATATGAAAAACAAACAAAAAACAAAAAAACAGTTTGCAGAAATACCGGATGAATGTCTGCCCGGTTATATACTGGAGATCGATCGAAAAGGTACTATTTATTACTGCAATAAGTCCTGTGCAGGCCTTGGCCGTGAACAGATTGCAGGCACCAATATCAGGGATTACTTTCGCCCGGGAGACCGGGCAGGGATAGTAAAAGCCGTCGGAAAAGCTTTTAGAACCGGTAAACCGCAGGTTTGTGAGGTCATGCTTAAAGAAACCGGCGGAAATCCGGTCAGGTATAAAACGCACATTGATCCTGTCATTATCGATGACAGAGCTGTATCGGCCATCCTGTATCCGGCCGGGAGTGCGGAGTTCCGGGGAAAGGCGGGGATGCAGCCGGATATGGACAGAATTGCAGCTGAGATTATAAAGGATGTGCCTGTCCCTATGATTGTTGTTGATCTTAACGGCAGGATCTTCCATGTAAATGATGAGTTCGAGAGAATCACCGGATGGGAAATGGAAAAAGTGGCGGGAAAGACCGCAGCCGAAATAGGTATTGTTTCCGCAGATGATCGAAAAAGAATTAAAAAAGAGGTTTTGCCGGAATTGATGAGGGAAGGTTCCGTCCGGAACTTCGAAATAACCGCCGTACGAAAGGACGGAACCAGGTTTAATATATTAATGAACTGGCGGCTGATGCAGGATACGGAAGGCAGGCCCGGAAATATTGTTATAACGGCAACGGATATTACGGAGAGAAAGCGTGCGAAAGAGAAAATAATACGCCAGCGTGACGAACTTGACGTACGTTCCCGCATTATAAGCAGGATTTTCGGTACTTTCGACCTGGATAAACGCCTTAATCTCTTCCTCGACGAAACACTTGCATTTACCGGCATAGAAAACGGCATGATTTTTCTTGTTAAAGACACGGATATTGAGCTTCGGAGCTGGCGGGGGATATCCGAAAACTTTCGCGCCGGGGTAATGAAATATTCCCTGGATAAATACCCGGAGATGTTTGTTAAAAGGCGGATTATACATGAAAGGCAGGGCGGAAAGGGAGAAATTCCCGGTTTTGCAAAGCGTGAAGGAATACAGTCATGGGCGTGTTTTCCCCTTTACTCTTCGGAAGATGACAGGGAAGAGTTTATCGGGACATTGATTCTTGCAGACAGCCGGTACGACGTACTCGGGAGTGACGATGTACGTATGCTGGATTCCATGGTAGAGCAGCTTGCACTTGCAGTCGATCATGTTCGGCGCTACCGGGAAGCAAAGGAGCGTCTTGCCAGGCTTAAGATCCTGCACGGAATAGACAATCTTATCATAAAACGGCTCGATATCCAGAATATCCTTAATGTCGTGCTGGAAAAAGTACCGGAAGAACTTGGAGCGGATGCCGTTGCCATCAGCCTGCTCGAGAATGAAAAGAATACCCAGGTGTTTGCCATGAGGCTCCCTAACGGTAAGATTATCAAAGAAGAAGCTTTTTTTGTTGCCGACAGCCTGATGTACTGGTTTATAAACCGCAGGGAACCTGTAGTAATTAACGATCTTACTCAGGACCGCCGTGTAAGAATGTACCGCAGGTATATACATAAACACAGGCTTGTTTCATATATCGGGGTGCCGATGATTGCACAGGATAAAACCATCGGTATTTTTCATCTTTTAACCACCGACCCAAGGGTTTTTAAAAAAGAAGACGTGGCGTTTTACCGTACACTTGCAGGCCAGGCTGCTATTGCTCTTAAAAGCGCACAGCTTTTCGAAAAGACATTGGAATCCGAAAAGAGGTATAGAAGTATTTTTGATAATGCGGCAGAGGGCATCTACCGGGCGTCTCTCGACGGGAAGCTTCTTATTGCAAATCCTGCCATGGCAAATATGCTGGGTTATGACACGCCTGAGCAGTTTATTTTCGAAACTGAAAATATTAACCGTATCTATGTAAATTCCAGGGATAGAGAGGAGTTTTTAAGAATACTTAAAGAGAAAAGAATAGTTAAGAATTTTGAAACACGGATATATCACCGTGATAAAAGTGTGGTTTATATTTTAAAATCGGCACAACTGGTATCCGGCGAAGAAGGGGAACCTCTTTACTACGAAGAAATATGCACGGACATTACCAGGAGAAAGCAAACCGAGCTGGAACTAAAAGAAAGTGAAGAAAAATACAGAAATCTTGTGGAGCATGCAAATGACGGTATCTGTATTATTCAGGGCAGAAAGTTTAAATATTGTAATTTCCAATTAGCGGAGATGTTGGGCGGCACTCCGGAGGAAATTATCGGTACTTCTTTTACCGACTATATTGTTTCCGACAATCTTTCTAAGGTTATTAAGCACTACGAAAAACGTATGGCAGGGAAGCATGTTTCTTCGCTTTATGAAGCGGCATTTAAACGCAGGGACGGAAGCACCGGTTATGCCGATGTAAAAGGAAATATTATAATTTATCAGGGCAGGCCGGCTGATTTTATCATAGTACGGGACATCACGGAGAGAAAAAGAAGAGAGGAGGAAAAAGAAAAACTGCAGAGTCAGTTTCTCCAGGCTCAGAAAATGGAAGCCGTGGGCAGATTGGCCGGCGGTATTGCTCATGATTTTAACAATATGCTTACAGCGATAATCGGCTATTCGGATTTTATTTTATTACAGCTCGATAAGAATTCTCCGATGCGGAAACATATCAAGGAAATAATGAATGCCGGTAAAAGAGCATCCGTACTTGCTCATGATCTTCTGGCTTTCAGCCGGAACCAGCCGCTTCAGAAAACAGTTCTTGATCTGAATGAGGTAATCGCAAATACCGAAAATATGATGAGGCGCCTTATAGACGAGGATATTAAGCTGACTACTATCTCCGATCCCGGGCTGGAGATGGTAAATGCCGACAGCGGACAGATCGAGCAGGTTCTTATGAACCTTATTGTAAATGCAAGGGATGCAATGCCCCGGGGTGGAAAGATAACAATAAGGACAGAGAATGTGACTATTGATAAGGAGTACTGTAAAATTTATACATACGCACGTCCTGGAAAATATATCTGTCTTTCCGTGGAGGATAACGGAACCGGAATGGATGAGGAAACGCTGAATCATATCTTTGAACCGTTTTTTACTACCAAAGAACGGGGCAAAGGCACCGGGCTCGGGCTTTCTGCTGTTTATGGTATTGTAAAACAGCATGACGGGTGGATAAATGCAGACAGCGAACCCGGTTACGGCACTGCGTTTAAGATATATCTCCCCGCCTTTTCTATCAGCAGGGATAATACGGCTGCCGTAGAAGAAGATTCGGCCTTGCTTGGTAATTTTCAGGGCAATAACAGCAGGATTTTATTAGTGGAAGACGAGGAAGAAGTTCTAAGATTTTTAGAGTACGTGCTCAGCAGCAATGGCTATATTGTTTTTGAATCTTCTAATGCTGCGGAAGCTTTAGAGATCTTTAAAAGAGAAGACGGCGATTTTCAACTGATATTCAGTGATGTACTTCTGCCGGATATGAACGGAGTCGAACTTGTGGATGAACTTCTTTTACACAAACCGGATTTAAAGGTTATACTGGCCAGCGGTTATATGGATGATAAAGCTCAACTGCCTTTTATACGGGAAAGGGGTTTCTGTTTTCTCCAAAAACCTTTTACCGCAATCGATCTTCTTCGGACCGTTAAAGAGACCATGGAACATATTTGACGGCTTTTTTATAAGAAAACATTATCTTAAATTACAATTTTTAATAGATTTTTTAAATATTCGAATCATCATCTCCGTTTTATCCGGTGTAATATTACATGAATCCCGGTAATTCGATTTCTGGATATAATAACGCTTTGCACCCCTGATAATCTTTTCTATTTCTGCAGCTGCATGAGGAGTACATATACTATTCACATATGTTGTTCTAAACTCGTAATCTACTCCTGAATTTTTTATAATATTTACACTCTTTACGATCTTATTAAAATCGACAGCTGTTCCTGTGATATCTTTATAGTTTTCCGGCGGAGCCTTTATGTCCATTGCAATATAATCGATGATTCTGCTTTTTATAAGTTTTTCCAGAGTGCCCGGAAAACTTCCGTTTGTATCGATTTTTACAGGGAATCCGAGGGAGGCAACTTTTCCGGTAAAAATATCTATATCCGGCTGTATCAGAGGTTCGCCTCCTGTGATAACCACACCTTCGAGCAGGCCTTTTCTCTTTTTAAGGAATTCCAGCACATCTTCTTCCGGGATTGTGCTTCCGAACTTTTCAGGGTATACGAGATCGGTATTATGGCAGTAAATGCACCGGAAATTACATCCCTGCATAAAGACAACAGCGGAGATTTTGCCGGGATAATCGATCAATGAGGTTTTTAGAAGCCCGCCTATGCGCATTATAGCATTATACTTTAAAAGTCTCCCTGATTTCGAACTCGGCTCTTTTGCCCTTGTTCCAGTTTTTAACTGTTCTGAAATAGCCGACAACCCTGGAATAAACCTCGGCCTCCGAGCCGCATGCCGGGCATGTAAAATGCTCTCCGGCCAAATAGCCGCAGTTCGGGCATACACTGAAAGTGGGAGTTAAAGTAAAATAGGGGATACCGTAATTTGTGCATACCTTTTTAACCAGATTTTTTACAACACCGGTATTATCTATCTTTTCGCCTATAAAAAAGTGAACAACCGTTCCGCCGGTATATTTTTTCTGTATGGTTTCCTGCAGTTCGAGAACCTCAAAAATATCATCCGTATAGTTTACAGGCAGGTTGCTCGAGTTTGTATAGAAGGGTTCGGCTCCCTGATTTTTTACCTTATCGTTGTTTGCAAAAATTATATCCGGGTACTTCTCCTTATCTATTCTCGCCAGCCTGTAGGAGGTACTCTCTGCGGGAGTTGCTTCGAGGTTGTACATGTGCCCGGTTTCCTGCTGAAAGAGAAACAGCTTGTTGCGCATAAAATCAAGGACACTGTCTGCAAATATTTTTCCGTTTTCAGTTCCTATATCCTCGCCCAAAAGATTAAGGCATGCTTCGTTTAAGCCCACAAGGCCTATGGTGGAAAAATGATTCTTCCAGTATTCACCGAAACGCTTCTTAACGCTTCGTAAGTAGAAATTCGAATACGGATAAAGATCGGCATCGGAAAAGTTTTCAAGCATTTTTCTCTTTATCTCCAGACTCGATTCTGCAAGTTCCATAAGAGATTCCAGTTTCTTAAGAAAGTCTTCTCTGCCGCCTGCAAGATATCCGAGCCTCGGCATATTGATTGTTACAACTCCGATCGATCCTGTAAGCGGGTTTGCCCCGAAAAGGCCTCCGCCTCTGTTTCGAAGTTCCCTGTTATCTATTCTTAACCTGCAGCACATACTCCTTGCGTCTTCGGGGTTCATATCCGAATTGATAAAATTTGCAAAATAGGCAAAACCGTATTTTCCCGTTACTTTCCACAGGATATCGATTATGTCATTTTCCCATTCGAAATTTTCAGTAATATTGTACGTGGGAATCGGAAAGGTAAATATTCTGCCCCTGGCATCGCCGCCGCTCATTACCTCCAAAAAAGCCCTGTTTAAGATATCCACCTCTTTCTGAAAGTCACCGTAAACCGCCTCCATCGGTTCTCCGCCGATTATTACCGGCATGGAGGCAAGATAAGAGGGTATGGTCAGATCGAATGTTAAATTGGTAAAGGGCGTCTGGAATCCTACTCTTGTTGGGACATTCAGATTAAAAACAAACTCCTGGATCGACTGTTTTACGTCCTTATATGTGAGTTCATCAAGACGTATAAAAGGTGCGAGAAGGGTATCAAAATTAGAGAAAGCCTGTGCGCCTGCAGCCTCACCCTGTAATGTATAGAAGAAATTTACAACCTGTCCCAGAGCACTGCGAAAATGCTTTGCGGGTTTAGATTCCACCTTGCCTACAGCTCCTTTAAAACCCTCTTTAAGCAGGTCCAGAAGATCCCATCCGACACAGTATACACTCAAAGATCCGAGGTCATGAATATGAAGGTCTCCGTCGATGTGGGTGTTTCTTATCTCCGATGGATAAATCTCGTTTAACCAGTACGATTTACTTATCTCCGAGGAGATATAGTTGTTTAACCCCTGAAGGGAATAGCCCATGTTGCTGTTTTCGTTTACCTTCCAGTCCGACTTTGTAAGGTAGCTTTCCACCAGGTCTGCATTGAACCTTGCTGCGATACTGCGCATTCTGGCGTGCTGTTCCCTGTAAATGATGTATGCCTTTGCCGTTTTCCTGTAAAGCGAAGCCAGCAGAACCTCTTCTACGGTGTCCTGGATTTCTTCCACACGGGGATGTCCTTTTTTATTCCTGTTCTGCAGCAGGCTTAAAACCTTAAGAGTAAGTTTTTCCGCTGTGTTTTTTTCGAACTCACCGGCAGCAGTACCGGCCTCTGCAATAGCCGAGGTAATCTTGGAAGAATCAAAATCGACCTCTCTTCCGTCCCGTTTTATTACTTTTAAAAATAGATTGTCCTTCATGCTTCCCTCCCGTACATGTTTTATAAAAAATATCAGAGAAAACAAAAGAGCCCCGGTCCTTTACAGGCCGGGGCTGCACCCTGATTTTAACTTCGCCCTGGTTATATCATCTGTCTGCACATTCTGTCCGCACTACGCTGATTACATACGTAGTAATTCCGCATGTAGGAAAGGTTAATCCGCGTTAACCTTTCCTGCGTATTTTGGACACATGGCTATTCCGAGGTAAGTCTTCTGACTCCAGGGTCATCCTACTCGATGCGACTTCCCGCTTTTTTAAGCAGTGTCGTTCCTCCGCAGAAATACGGATACGGCATCTTTTGTCCCCTGTTACAGCTCCGGGAGAGTTGCCGATTTGCACGGCATTCCCTTTTATGCCCTGAAAGGCACCATCGGAATTTATATGGGAATTATAAAGCTTTCAGTGATCGTGTCAATATGTTTATTCCGGGATTATCAGGGCAAACCGAAGCTGCAGGAATAATGTTACGGTAAAAAACCTGTTATTAATGATAGTAGAGATTACATTTACAACGGCATCACGCCTCTCTGCAGAACGATTTAAATGGCGCTTGTTAAAAATATTTTATTCAGTAAATCCTGAATGCTGCGGTCGGTAACCGCAATGTTTTCAAGTACCTCTACAAGTCTGTATTTAAGAAGAGAGTCTCTGGATTCAAAAATAGTATTACTGATTATCTGCAGATGCATATGGGAGAGCTGCTTGATTAATATACCATTGTTTTTTAGAAGTTCCTGTACATATTTGCGGTTGGATATATATTCATCAAAAAAAAGACTGATATTGTTCAGGACTTTTATTTCGGTCGTAAGAAAGGTATCAAAAATCTGTGTATCTTCAAGAATGTGCCGTCTGTTAAAATAGAGAAGAAGAGAGGAAAATACTTTTTTTATCTTCATATATAAATCATAAATCTCTTCCCAGTAGAAAGGCAGGTAGTATTTCTTGTCTATGCTTTGTAGAAACGAATCGTAATGGTTTTCCATTTCCGCTTCTATTTCCAGAACCGATGCCAGTTTATTTTCCGCTTTTTCGTTTTTTCTCATTTTGATCAGATAGTCGATTAATTTTAATACAATCTCTATTTCTTCTTTCAGCCTTTCTTCTATCCTTATTCGTTTTTTAAGAAAAGAAGCTATTAATGCTTTCACTTTAATTCCCCCTGATTAGATAGAAGCAATATTCGTGCCATCAATTAAGTATCGTGGAATATATAATATGTCTATAATTCTTTGTTATATATATATTTATGTATATGTAAAGCCGAAAGTGTAATATGAATTGTGTTTTAGCTGTTTCTCCGGAAAGCAGCTTTACATATACTGTAAACTGAGTTTATACAATGCCTGTTAAGGGGAGGAGGCAAGGCCTGCTAAGGATTAGGCGGGGGTATGACCCCCCTGCCTGGAGAGAAGGACGGGGCGATGGGCGGGCGGATATTGTGTTTATGTGTTTACTCTCCGGCATCATCCGTCTCAAGGAGCTTTTTCTGTACTGTAACACGGCTTATTCCGAGTGTTTTTGCCATTGATGTCTTATTGTAATTTAACTTTTCTCCTATCCTTTTTATAAGTTTTTTCTCTATGGCGGAACAGGCGAGATTTAGCAGGTTATCCTCATTACCGTATTTTATAAGGAATTTCTCTATAAAATCATCGAAGATGTCGGTTTCCTTATCTACTTTTGTAATGTATTTAAAAATATTGGACGGATTAATTATATTTCCCTTTGTATTTATGCACAGGTTGGTAATGACATTTTCCAGTTCCCGTACATTACCCGGCCAGCTGTAATTTTTAAGCATTTCGAGTGCTCTATTGGAGATGCCCCTGATGTTCTTTCTTAATTTATGTCTGCTGCTATTTATAAAATAATCGATTAATTCCGGTATGTCTTCTCTTCTCTCCCTTAACGGGGGAAGATGAATCGATGCAACATTGATTCTGTAAAACAGGTCTTCTCTGAATGTTCCGTTTTGTATCTCGGATATAAGGTCTTTATTTGTGGCCGTTATTATTCTTGCCTTTAGTTTTATATTCTTTACTCCGCCGAGTCTCTGGAATTCCTTTTCCTGAAGTATGCGGAGAAGTTTTGTCTGCAATGTAAGGGGCATGTCGCCTATTTCATCGAGAAAAATTGTTCCCTCGCCCGCGGCTTCGAATTTACCGATCCTCTTTGTGGATGCTCCCGTATATGCCTGCGGTTCATGGCCGAAGAGTTCGTTTTCCAGGAGTGTTTCCGTTAAACCCGAACAGTTTACAGCGATAAAAGGTTCCGTTTTACGGCTGCTGTTGTAGTGAATAGCCCTGGCTGCCAATTCTTTCCCGGTTCCGCTTTCTCCTGTTATCAGTACCGTAACATCGTTGCCGACAAGTCTGCCTATTGTTTTAAAGAGATTCTGCATATTCTCCGAGGAACCGATTAAATGTTTTAGATTGTAATTTTTTATCTGTTCGTCTCTTATGTAGTTGATGTACTTTGTCATCTTTTTTAATTCGAGAGCTCTTCTGGTCAGGATATTGATTTTATCAATATCCAGCGGCTTTTCTATATAATCGTATGCTCCTGAAGATATGGACTCGATTATTGTTTCGAATGTTCCGAAAGCGGTTATGATAATTACAAATATATCAGGATCGATATTTTTTATCTGCTTTAGGACCTCGAGGCCGTTCCCGCCGGGGATTCTGTAATCAAGGAAAATCAGGTCGACAGCATTCTCTTTGATTAGTTTTATTGCCTCTTCCCCGTTATATGCATCCAGGACTTTATGCTTATCGGAAAAGAGCCGTTTAAAGCTTTCTATAATGTTTTTATCGTCGTCGATAACTAAAATCTGTGCCATACTGTTTTCCCCTGTGTTTCTTTTTAAATAATCATATCCGTATCTTTATGTTTAAGCGGCAATAAAATTGTAAAACATGTTCCGTTTTTATTGCTCTTTACATAGATATGTCCCTGGTGCCTCTCGATAATAACCTTTGCCAGGGCAAGGCCTAAGCCCGTTCCCTCCCTTTTTGTAGTAAAAAACGGCTCAAAAATATTTTTTATAAAGGATTGTTCGATCCCTTCTCCCGTATCACATATCCTGATAAGGATATTATCCGAACCGGAAAGTCCGGTGGAAGTCGAGAGGATTCCGCCCCGGGGCATTGCCTGTACAGCATTTACAATGATGTTTATTATACATACCTTAATCTTTTCCGTATCCACCGGTATTTCCGGCAGTGTTTCCGGAAGGTCCTGTTCCACTTCGATTCCCTGATGTTCGATTCTATATTTAAACAGGTTTAGCAGATTGATTATAATGTCGTTTATATTCTGATTCTGAAAATGCATGGCGCTTGGTTTTGCAAACTCTATAAGCTCCTTTACGATATGATTTATTCTTTCTATTTCATTGAGAATAATTGTTATTTCTTTCCGGTTGCCGTCTCCTTTTAGCTTTTCCCTCATTATCTGTGTCATCATTTTTATTGAGCTTAAGGGATTTCTGATTTCATGTGCGAGTCCTGCGGCAAGCTGCCCGGCTGCTGCTAACTTTGCGGATTGGACCATATCCTCCTGAAGTTTTATAATTCTATTATTGTAAAGCTGTAATTTCCGGGCAAGCTTATTAAAACTGTCTGCAATTTTACTGAACTCGTCATTGCCGTCAAGGTTAATTCTTGTTGTAAAATCATTTATGAGGAACCCGTCTATACCGGAGATTATCTTTCTTAGGGATTGGTTTATATTCTTTGCAAGGAAAAAGTAAAGAATAAGGGAAAGAATTACACCGAGGCCTATCATAAAGATAAGCAGTTTTCTGTAGTAAATAAGAAATTTACTTTCCGCCTTTACGGATATTGCCATGCAGAGAGCTCCCCAGTAGTTCTCATTGGCGGAGAACAGAGGTTTTAAGATAAGGTAGGATTTCTCATTATTTAAAACCGCCTTATCGATAAAAATGATTTTACCGGCCTTTAATTTTTTAACGGTATTACTGCTTATTTTTTTATATCCGGAATATGTGGAAATGATTTTATCATCGTCCCTGTAAATTCCGTTATCGATGCCTGTTAATGCTCTGATATGATCGACAAAGTTTTTAGAAAAGCGTGAGCCGGCCATAATAAGACCGATTATCCTGTTATTATAACTTATGGGGGATACGGCCCTTATAGCGAATCCTGAACGGCCCTTTTCATAGCTTACAACACTTTTACCGGACAGGCCTGTTCGGATAATAGACTGCTGTATCTTTATATCCCCTGCCATTTCCGGATTATGTCCGCGCCTTATTACCTTCCCTTCCGGACTTTCGATTTCAATTATATCAACGATTTTCATGATAAAGTAATCTCTGAGTTTCTGTTCGAGCCTGTTGTATTGTCCGGTATTTAGAAGTCCGATAATCTCCTTATCTTCGGAGAGATGCCTGGCGATTCTTAAGTCGTTTTGTTCTATAAATTTTATTTCCTGTGAGTATGCCGATATGCTGCCTGAAAGTTTGCTGTGTATTTCATTCTCTACGGTTTTAATAACAACTTTATAGCCGATTATTATGGAACTTATTGTCATGGTGAATATTATCAATATGAAAAAGAAAAAAATCTTTAAGTTTAACTTGTAACGCAGGTATCTTACCATTTTATATTTAATTTCCCCGTTTGCGGCAGGAATTTCGCTGATAGCCTTTTTTCTGTTCACGGCGTTCCCGAACAGTATGTATTGTAATGTAAATTTGATCGATGGTCAAAAGTGCTGTCCTTCAGCCTTTATGAACAGGGACCTATGGTACTGTGCAGGTATGACGGCACTGTACAGGCATGGCGGCGCTGCAGCTAAATTACTGTATTAAGAGTTTAAGCCTGATCAGTCGATACATTAATGAGTGAAAGTTTCTTTTTATATTCTGATTTTTAGTATTCTCACATCTGTTTCTGCGCCGGTTTTCGGATTTCAGGAAGGATACGCCTCCTGGTACGGCGGGAAGTTCCACGGGAGGTTAACCGCAAGCGGAGAAAGATTCGACACGAATATGCTGACAGCAGCTCATAAAACGCTTCCCTTCGGTACGGTGGTAAAGGTTACAAATATTGCCAATGGCAGGTTTACATTTGTAAGAATTAACGACAGAGGCCCTTTCGTGGCCGGAAGAATAATCGATCTTTCCAGAGCTGCAGCGCAGGAAATCGGCATGTTAAGCATGGGTGTAGCCCTGGTGCGTCTCGATATAGTATCCGGGGGTAAAAACAGCAGTATTTTTGCTGTTCAAATAGGGGCTTTTAAAAACCAAAAAAATGCTGAAAAAATTAAGAAAGATCTGGAAAAGAATAAATTTCCTGTTGTATTGCGCTACTCTGATAATGGTATTATAAGAGTAATTGTAGAGAATATTGTGAAGGGAGATCTTGAGAGTACATTACGTAAACTTTCGGATCTTGGTTATTATAAGCCTCTTGTTAAACATGAGGTAATAAAAAAGTAACGGAGGGCTGTATGTCAAAGAAAAAATTACGGATAGCAAGCTATCTTATCTCCAAAGGGCTTATCAGTGTGGAACATGCCCGTGAGATTATGGAAGAACAGGAAACCAGAAAAGGTGTAACCAGGGAGATGTTCGGAAGAATGGCAGTTAAAAAAGGGTATATAACCGAGGATGTTTTAAACAGAGCTGTTATAGCCAAAGAGAGAGAAGAGGCCGGTTATTTATAGAATACCGGCTGCTTTGCATATACTTTAAGAACAGGAGCAATAGTGGAGACAAAGGTCGGGTGGGGATTGTCCGGATGCGGTGATATTTCCGAAAAGCGGGTTGCCCCCGCAATAAAAGATTCCGAATTATGCAGATTTGTCGGAGTAACGAGAAAGAATTACAAAAAGGCAAAGGATTTTGCAGAGAGGCATAAGGCGGAGAAATGGTATGGAGATTTTAGCGGGATGATCGATGATGAGGAAATAGATGCCGTATATATCGCCACTCCGGTTTATCTGCATATGCCTCAAACTATTGCTGCTGCAGAGGCCGGAAAACATGTGCTCTGCGAAAAGCCCATGGCTCTTAACAGCAGAGACTGCAGATCGATGATAGATGCGTGCAGAGCAAACAATGTAAAACTCGGTGTGGCATACTACAGAAGATTTTATCCTGCGGTTTTAAAGATTAAAGAGCTCATAGACAACGGTTCGCTTGGGAAGCCGGTAGTTATTTCGGTTTATGCCCATGAGTTCTGGGATAGGGATGACCTTAAGGACTGGAGAATTGTTCCGGAACTCGGAGGGGGAGGGCCTTTAATGGATTTTGGTTCTCACAGACTCGATATATTTTACTTTCTCATGGGAGAAGTGGAGAGAATTGCAGGTTTAACGGATACTCTTTTCTTTGAACGTGATGTGGAGGATACAGCGACTCTTGTACTTAAATTCAAAAATGGTGCTCATGGTATTCTGAATGTCAGCCATGCAGTTCTAAAACCCGCCGATACATTTACGGTAATGGGTACCGAAGGTACGGTAGAGGCTTCCGTGCTTAACAGCGGAATTCTCACTATTACACGGGGCGGCACCGTAGAAACTCTTAAACTTCCTCCGGCTGAAAATCTTCATAAACCCCTGATCGATGATTTTTCTCAGGCTGTGCTGGAAAACAGAGAGCCGTTAATTACGGGCGAAATTGGGTATTACACATCGCGTATTATGGAGAGAGCGTATCGGTCTGTACTGGAAAAATTCTAATAAACAGGGGAGCCGGTTATCTGTTAACGTAAAGCATCTTTCTTCTGATATGAGCCATATCGGTTTTCTCAAGCTGATTTAATATTCTCTTTGCAATCGATTCCGCATCCAGCTCACATGATTTTAATAGAATATTCCGCTGTCCGTGAGTGATAAAGGTATCCGGTATACCGAAATTTGTAATAGTCTTAGCGTTGCCGCCGCAGGCTAAAATGGAACGGATCTCCTGCCCGATGCCTCCGTGCAGGGAGGATTCTTCTGCCGTAAAAATAAACTGATAGTCAGCAGTAACCTGTTCAAGGTAGTCCTCATCTATCGGTTTAATAAACCGGAGGTTGTAAATGTCGGCGGGGATACCGTTTGTCTCCAGAAGGCCGGAAACGGCAATCATGACCTCTGTTGTGGAGCCCACTCCCATTAACAGCACAGGAGCATTGATTCTCTTAATAAAAACACCCCTGCCCCGGACCGCAGGTTTTGTATCAGCGGTGAGACTGTCAGGGCATATCCCCTTCGGATATCGAATCAGAAAGGGACTTTCCAGTGAGAATCCGTAGTTTAGGAGCATTATCAGTTCTTTGCCGTCGGCAGGTGCTGTTATAGTAAGGCCGGGTACACAGCGGAATATGGGAATGTCGAATACACCCTGATGCGTCTCGCCGTCGCCCGGGACTATTCCTGCCCTGTCCAGGGCAATTACAACCGGTAATCCCGGGATTGCAACATCATGAATAATCTGGTCGACCGCCCTCTGTGCAAAAGTTGAATACAGTGCAACAACAGGCCGGCGGTGCGACAGGGCGAGTCCGGCGGCAAATGTTACAGCATGCTGTTCGGCAATTCCGACATCAAAAAACCTGTCCGGATATTTCTCCGAAAACTCCGCAAGTCCTGTTCCGTCTGCCATGGCTGCGGTTATTGCGATGATATCGTTATCATGCTCCGCCCGTTCCACTAAGTATCTGCCGAACGTTTCGCTCCATGTGAGTGCACTGGTAAGACCGTTATTATTTTTAGGAGATTCTTCCGGAGAAATACCATGAAATACTGTCGGGTTTTCTTCTGCGGGAAGATAGCCTTTTCCCTTTATTGTGGTAATATGAATTAAAATCGGTTTGTCTATGGTACGGACATTTTTAAACGTTTTTATAAGCTCATCCAGATTATGACCGTCCAGAGGGCCGAAATAATCATACCCTAAATCCGTAAAAATATTTTCCTGTTTAAAATATGCTTTAACAGCACTTTTTGCCCTGTATGTTGCAGACAGTAGTTTTTCACCTACAAAGGGAATATTCTCTACCGTACTGTCGTACCAGGATCTGAAATTTAAGTACGACCTTGTGGTTTTTAATCTGGCAAGGTATTTTGCCATGGCGCCGACATTTTTGCTTATGGACATGTGGTTGTCATTAAGGATTATGATAAGATTCTTTCTAAGAAGACCCGCGTTATTTAAACCTTCCAGTGCAAGTCCTCCTGTTAACGCTCCGTCGCCTATTATTACAACAATTTTATTATTCTTATCAGCTTCGCCTTCTCCGACTTTTATCCCAAGGGCCGCGGAAATGGAAGTTGATGCATGTCCGGTTTCAAGGATGTCATGCGGGCTTTCCGAACGTTTGGGGAACCCGCTTAATCCTCCGTACTGCCTTATTGTATGGAAATCCTCTTTTCTGCCGGTAAGTATTTTGTGGATATAACTCTGATGACCGACATCCCATATAAGTTTGTCATTGGGAGAATCGAACACCCTGTGTAATGCAACGGTAAGTTCCACGACGCCGAGATTGGAGGCAAGGTGTCCGCCTCCCTTATTTACCTGTGCTATTAAAAAGCCGCGCAGTTCCCCGCATAGTAAAGAGAGTTCTTCCTCTGATAATTTTTTTACGTCGTTTGGTGTATTTACCTTACGGAGTACATTATATGCATTTTTATTGTCCATTCTATTTTTCCCTGAAGTACGCGCTTCCCGCCACTCACCAATATAGTCCTCACTACTTTATGCGTCAATATAATTACGGAAATATCGGCAGCTTAAAAGGTAAAACAGGGGCTGATATACCGGAACAGGTAAAATAAGATATAGTACGGACTGTTTAGAAGAACAGGCCGTATTTTCTGCTTACCGCTTAAGGAAAACCTGCGTGATTATCACATATACAAGGGTAGAGGATAATCCCGCCAATGGGATTGTTACTATCCAGCTTAAGAGAATATTATATATTAAAGTCCATCGAACGCCCTTTCCCCTGTGGGCGCTTCCGACACCGATAACCGATGAGCTTATAATCTGGCTGGTGCTTACGGGAACTCCGGTAAGGTTGCAGGTGAACAGGATCGAGAATGCAGAGATTTGGGCCGCAAAGGAGTGTATGGGTTTAATGTTAAAAATTCCGTATCCTACGGTTTTTATCATTTTAGTCCCTCCCATTGTGATGCCCATGGCAAGAGCTGCGGCACTTATAGTCATAACCCAGAGCGGGATGGTTAATTCCGGAATTTTTCCCGCAAAGAGAAGCGCTAATGAAATTAATCCCATGGCTTTCTGGGAATCATTTGTCCCGTGTGATAAACCTAAGGCTACGAGAGTAACAAGCTGTGTTCTTTTTAAGTATCTGTTTGCTTTAAAGGGGCTGTTCCGCAGCAGGGATTTAAGAATATTATAAATAGTATATCCGAAAAGGATACCAAGCACCGGAGATAGAAACATGGCGCCTAAAACCTTTGTTAGAAATATTGCCCATGGCACCGCATCTTTTCCGTACCGGAAGATAGCCGGGCCTATCATCCCTCCCACCAGAGAAAAGGTTGCACTTGTGGGCAGTCTAAAAAGCCATGCAAGCAGGTTTACTATAATTGCTCCCATGATTCCGCTTAAAATTAATGTAAGGGATCCGACAGTATGAGGAATTATACTGACATTGATTATCCCGCTTGCCATTGTTATGGCCACAGGGATCCCGAATACAAATGGTCCTAAGAATTCGGATATCGTGACGATTATTAATGCATATCTGCGCGGTATGGAAAGCGAAGCAACAGCAGTAGCCATAACTGTACAGCCGTCATTCATACCGTTTGTTACCGAGAACGAGAGTATAAGTATAATTGTGATAATCAGGATTAGCTGCATTGAATGTTACCTGTCAGCCATACTGCATCAAGTACTGATACGGCTGACTGTTTTTTCCATAGGGCGTCGTTATATACTACTTCTTTTTAACCTGTTTTTATAATTATATCGGAAATAATATTTGCCGCTTCATCACATCTGTCAGCCGAGCGGTTTAAATGCCTGTATATCTCGCGCATTTTCATCATATAGCTGGGTGTATTATCTTTATTGTCAAATATATTTGCTATGGATTTTAGATACAGATGATTCATCTCATTTTCTGTGGCTTTAGCACGTTTTGCATGCTCAAGCGCCACTTCCGGATGGTTTTTTAGATTTTTCAGAGAATCCAGGATTTCAAGTGTTCCCCGTTCTAAAATGGATATCATTTCCTTTAAATCTTCGGTTACGGAGACCCTGAAAACGGAAATTTCCTCTACCGTACTTTTGGCAGCGTCAATTATATCATCTACCGATCTTGAAAGAGTAAAAACATCCTCTCTGTCGAAAGGGGTAATGAGCGTCTTGTTGAGTTTCTCTATTAAAATCCGCCTTAAATCATCTGCTTCTCTTTCTAAAAAAAATATCCTTTCGAAACCCTCGTTATCGTTCTTATCCATACTCCTGTACATAATATGATAAGCATCATAAACCTTCTGTGAATGTTCGATTAGTAAACTATAAAAATCGGCTTTTTTATTTGTGTTGAACAGGTTAAGTTTTTTCATTTTATCATTCCTCCTATATAAATGTTCTGATTACCAGGTAAACTAAGGCGGACATAAGTCCTGCAAGCGGTATTGTTAATAACCAGCTTAAGAAAATATTAAATATAACTTTCATTTTAACACTCTTTCTCCTGTAACCGCTCCCGACTCCGATAACCGACGAGGCTATAATCTGGCTGGTGCTCACCGGTGCTCCCAACAGGTTGCATACCAGCAGAATCGAGAATGATGAAATCTGCGCGGAAAAAGAATGTAAAGGCTTTAACTTGAATATTCCATAGCCCACGGTTTTTATTATTTTAGTGCCCCCGAGAGTTATGCCTGTTGCAAGCACCCCGGCACTGACAGTCATTACCCATAAGGGAATGCCTATCTGCGGAATCTTGCCGGCAAAGAGGAGTGCCAGTGCAATAACACCCATGGATTTCTGAGAGTCATTGGTTCCATGCGACATTGCGAGTGCTATCAGAGTAACAACCTGTGACTGTTTAATATATTTATTTACTTTAAGGTCGCTGTTAAACAGAAGTTTTCTGAGCAGTTTATAGATTAAGTAACCGAAAATAATACCAATAACGGGAGATAAAAACATAGCAGCGAGAACCTTTGTAAGAAATATTGCCCATGGTACACCCGCTTTCCCGTATTCAACAATGGCAGGACCCATTAATCCTCCCACAAGGGTAAATGACGAACTGGTGGGCAGTCTTAAAAGCCATGTGAGCGTATTCCATATAATGGCACCCACTATACCGCTGAGAATCAGTGTTAATGAATCAAGATTATGAGGAAGCTGATCAACATTAATTATACCTTTTGCCACTGTTATTGCAACGGGAATCCCGAAAATAAAAGGACCTATAAATTCTGATATTGTAACAATTATAAGTGCCTGTCTGCGCGATAGTGATTGTGATGCAATGGCTGTCGCCATTACATTGTTACCATCTTTCATACCATTCGTTAATGTGAATGATAGAGTAAGTATAATTGTGATAAATAAGATGATTTCCATTTATGTTTCCAGTTTATAGATTAAATTAATTCTGCCGGACTGGAAATCTATACTATCAATTATTTAAAAAAAATAAAACTGTTTGTCGGAAAATTATTAAATTTTTATTGTTTTTTTGTAATATATTTTTCATATAGTTTTCAAATAATGGGAGGGAATAAAACCGGATATATGGGGTTCTTAAAAAAACAAAAAAATTTCATGTCACGGCTGCAGGGAAACAGAGGACGGTGAGGCAGTATATGCTTTTGCCGGTGATTGACTACATTATGTTAAAACTGTTTAAATATACGTGGAGTAAAATGGTTGCTTAAATATTTTTCCCGGCAAAAAGAGAAAATTGCACTGTTCCTTAAAGAATTTCTGGAAACACAGAAAGACATGCTTGGTAAGGTAAATAGTTTTGGTACGGATATCTGCACACGCCTCTATGATTTTTCCACAAGAGGTAAGATGATGCGCGGAGGGCTTGTCTGTCTGGGGTATGATATTTTTACAGAACGGACGGTTCTTAATGGCAACTTTGCTTCGGGCAGGGATGAGGTTATCAGAATAGGAGGGGCTGTCGAGCTTATGCAGTCTGCGCTGCTGATTCATGATGACATAATGGACAGGGATACACTTAGAAGAGGTGCGCCTACTATTCACAGGCAGTATGCCGATTTTTTAATGCAGAGGGGAGAGCTGTCCGGCAGCCGGAATGTCAAATATAATGCGGCTGCTCACACAGGTGAGGCTATGGGAATCTGTGCCGGAGATATTGCTTTTTTTCTTGCCTTTTCGATACTGTCGTCTCTGGAACTTAATAGCCGGATTCATAAAAGAATTCTTAAGCTTTTCAGCAGAGAGATAACGATGGTGGGTGTTGCTCAGATGGAAGATGTATTTTTAAGCCAGTCGGAAAAAGCAGGAACAGAAGAAGCTATATTGAATCTTTACAGGTATAAAACGGGGAGATATACGTTTTCCATGCCTCTTGTTGCCGGGGCTTTAATTTCGGGCTGTGATACTGAGGAAGCCGGTTTGCTCGAAGAGTTAGGCGAAAAATTAGGTGTAATTTTTCAGATCAAAGATGATGAGCTGGGTTTGTTCGGAAATGAGTATGAAGCGGGAAAACCGATAGGTTCGGATATACGGGAGGGGAAAAAGACGATTATCTACTATCTGCTTACCGGTACCGCAGACAGGGATCAGCTTAAAAAATTTAAAACCGTATACGGGAATCCGGATATTTCCGATACCGATGTGGATTATGTAAAAAATCTTGCCATTGCATTGAAGATACCGGAAAAAATTAATAGTATTATAAACGGATATGTGGGGGACATAAACAGAAAACTGGAACAGCTTGACGAAAGCGCCGATCTATCCGGCACAGAGCATTACAGGATTCTTAAGGATCTTATTTCGTATAATCTGAACAGAAAAAAATAAACAGGGGTGAATTTTGAAATCTTTAACAAGGGAACTGTGGTTTAATACAAAAAAACGTATGGAATTTATCAATATTACTCCGACAGTGGAACAGCTTGTAAAGGAAAGCGGAGTTCGTGAGGGACTGTGTCTCGTAAATGCAATGCATATAACGGCAAGTGTTTTTATTAATGATGATGAGAGCGGGCTTCATCAGGATTACGAGAAGTGGCTCGAAAAACTTGCGCCGCACGAGCCTGTTTCCGGGTATGCGCATAATTACGGAGAGGATAATGCCGATGCTCATATGAAACGGCAGGTTATGGGGCGGGAGGTTGTAATTGCCGTTACAGACGGCAAGCTTCATTTCGGACCCTGGGAACAGATATTCTACGGAGAATTCGACGGCCGCAGGAGAAAACGGGTTTTAGTTAAAATTATTGGAGAGTAGAAGATAAATCGGATGCGGAGAATTTTTCCGTACGGAACATCGAGTCGAGTGTTTTCAAGTATCGATTTTTCGTTAATTTTTTCTTTTGATCCTTTATGATACTATAGGCCTGTTTCCCGTTATTTTCAAGAAGGTCGATAACTGTCATGGCATACAGTTTTGCAGGTATAATATAGGCCATTTCCTCGTCTGTTACCATGAAATCTTTCGAGTGCATGCCGCCGGAGAAGCCCCCGGTAGACGGCTCTATGGCCGGGATTATATGCGATACATCCCCCATATCCGTAGAGGCCGTTATTGCGGGGATTGTAATGACGTTTTTCTTCCCGAGTATCCTGCATGCATTCTTTTTCCAGATATTGTAGAGATTATCATCCGGTACAAGAGGCATGTAACCGGGGATATTTTTTATCTCAACAGACCCGCCTATTCCGAGGGCACCGGCTTTCAGTGCGTTATCCACCTTCCCGCTTAGCCCGTTAATTGCTTTAATACTGTTTGCGCGAACAAACATTTCGACTCTTACTTCTGCGGGCACAACATTTACACTGTCTCCGCCTTTTGTAATGATAAAATGAACACGTGCGGCATCGGTATCTTTAAATGTTTCCCTTTGTGCATTGATCGCGGAAAGAGCAACATGGAACATGTTCAGTGCATTGATTCCCCTGTGCGGGTAAGCTCCGGCATGGGATGCCCTCCCGGTAAAGGTGATGCTTTTGCCGATAAAACCATTGTAACCCTCTATAATTTGAGTAGAACGTGCAGGCTTATCCGTATGGGCATGATTCATTAATGCGATATCGATATCATCGAACAGGTTAAGCCGTATAAACTCCTGTTTGCCTCCGAAGTACCTGATTGTGCCGCTTTCCCTTAAACCTTCTCTGAAATCCATACTTATAAATTCTTCTGCGGGCACGGCAAGAAGCGCAACATTACCGCATAACTTTTCTGCAACCCTGTTAAGTCCTGCCGCTCCGCCGATAAGCCAGGCAATCTGGGCAAAGTGTCCGCATGCATGGGCAGCTCCGGTTATGCTGTCTGCCTGCGGATGTTCATGGTTAATCAGGGCATCCAGTTCTCCGAGCAATGCAATGGTAGGCCCCTTTGCTCCGCCTTTTATAAATCCTTTTATGCCTGTCACTGCATGTCCGCTGCTATAGGGAATGGAAAACCTGCGGAAAGCATCCGACACTTTTTCTGCTGTCCTGAACTCTCTGTATCCTTCCTCGGGTTCATTAAAGATAGATTTTCCGATACCTATAATATATTCCCTGTTATTATCTATCTCATCCATCGCAGCTTTTTTAATTTGATTATCCATTTCCCCTTTATTCTTTACGATAGAGCCGTCATAATCAAGTATCAACTGGTTTTATAATTGAATATACGGCCGATATATCTTATACTATGAGTACTAACAATAGGAACAGTGAGGTCTTTGTGGAGAAAATACTTATAGATACCGACTGCGGTGTGGATGATGCAATTGCAATAATGATTGCTCTTTCTTCTGAAAACTTAAAAGTTACCGGCATAACAACCGTCTCGGGGAATACGAATGTAACGCAGGTTACTGAAAATGTACTGAGGCTTTTATCTTATCTGGGCAGGAATGATATTCCTGTTTATAAAGGTGCTTATATGCCTCTGGTTGCGGAGCCGCACTATGGGGAGAGAATACACGGGAAAAACGGCATAGGGGATGTGGAACTTCCGAAAACAGAGAAGAAAACCGAAGATGATGCAGCACCTGTCGCCATATACAAAAAGGCAGAGGAAAACCCGGGATTAACTCTTGTAACTCTCGGCCCTTTAACGAATATAGCAATGGCGATTAATTTATTTCCCGAACTTAAGGAGCTTATCGGCAGGGTAGTGTGTATGGGGGGAGCTTTAGAAACCGGGAATGTTACACGTTTTGCGGAGTTTAATTTTTATTTTGACCCGGAGTCTGTACAGTTTGTTATCGACAGCGGTATTCCGATGAGTATTGTTCCCTGGGATCCGATTGTAAAAGTCCCGTTTACAGAGGAGGAGTTAAAGAGTATCGTTCCGGAGGACAGTAAATCCGGAAAACTCTTTCTTGATATTCAGCAGGTAACGATGGCTTTTATAGAGAAGTTCCACGGCATACGTGTAACAATGCTTCCTGATCCGGCTGCCATGGCATTTGTAGTGGATGAGGGAGTTGCTTCCAGGAAAATTTCAGGAGACTTGAAAATGGAACTTAATTACAATACTTTAAGAGGAGCAAGTATACTTAATGACGGTGCACGCATGGAGATTGTAACTGAGCTCGACAGGGGGAAATTTAAAAATGTTCTTAAAAAGATTTTTCGTCCTGACTGAGTAAAAGGCTTAAACAGCCCGTTATACGGGCTGAATATAAAAATTCAGGATAAGGAGAATGTTATGAAAAAGACACTGACTTTGTTTCTTGCCGTGGTATTTGTTTTCAGTGCCGCTATGGTTATGGCCGGAGGCAAGCAGGAAGCTGCAGGCAAAAAAAAGAGTGCCGCAGCCGGAGGAAAACTTAAAGTTGTTCTGTATATAAACGGAACATTGGGCGATAAATCGTTTTTCGACTCTGCAAACAGCGGAATTCAGATGGCGATTAAGAAACTGGGAATCGAAGGTAAAACAATCGAAGGCGGTTATGATCCCGCCCGCTGGGAACCGGATTTACAGCAGCTTGCAGAAGGTGACTGGGACATCATTATTGCCGGTACATGGCAGCTTGTAGATTCTCTTGCAAAGATTGCGCCTCAGCATCCTGATAAAAGATTCATTACCTATGATACGACTGTAGATTATTCCAAGGGCAACCTCGGTAATGTTTATTCGATTCTCTACAAGCAGAACGAAGGTTCGTTTCTGGTAGGTGCGCTTGCGGCAATGGTAACTACATCGGACATGAAGTATGCGAATAAGGATAAGGTTATAGGATTTCTCGGCGGCATGGATATTCCGGTTATAAATGATTTTAAAGTGGGATATATCCAGGGCGCAAAATATATTAACCCGGATGTTAAGGTTCTTGTTTCCTATGCGGCTTCATTCAGCGATCCGGCAAAAGGGAAAGAGCTCGTTCTTGCACAGTACGACCAGGGTGCCGATATTGCATTTAATGTTGCCGGCGAAACAGGACTGGGACTGCTGGATGCGGCCAAGGAGCGCAAGAGGTATGCCATAGGTGTGGATTCCGACCAGTACAAGCTTTTTAAAAATACGGATCCCGAAAAAGCATCCTTTATCGTAACATCGATGAAGAAGAATGTAGGCTTATCCCTCTACAGAGCTATTAAGCTTCACATGGAAGGGAAACTTCCATACGGTAAAGCCGAAGCTCTCGGACTTAAAGAGGATGGAATAGCGGTTGCTGATAACGAAAATTACGAGAAGCTCATTTCCGCAAAGTTCAGAGACAGGGTTAAGGAAATCGAAAAGAAGATTGTAAACGGAGAAATCAAAGTAAATACTGCGTTAGGAAAGTAATCTATATAACAAACCGGGGGGTATGGCTGTTCTTCATATTACAGCCGGACTTCCCGGTTTTTGTTTTTTTAACTAAACTAAGATGCCGGGTTTCCATGATTTTAACAATACTTCAGGTGCCGAAAACCTGCATGGGTTCGGATTCATCTGCGGCAGTCATTCTGTTTTTTATCCTGTTTACGTTCTTTCGTACTTCCTGTATATCAATATTGATAAGCTCTCCTTTTTTTACAACCGGTAATCCGTTAACAATTACTGTGTCTATGTCTCTGTCAGAGAGAGAATACAGAAGATTTGCGGCTATGTTTATTTCGGGATTCATGCCGGTCGAATTTCTGTCAATAAGCACAAGATCGGCAGTATATCCTTCTTTAACCTTCCCGGTTTTTCCTTTATTAAGGAGTGAGTAACCTGATGACAGCATCGGCATTATATCCCTGATTCGTCCGGCTTCTGCATTGCCTGAAGCAAGTTTGGATAGAAGAGCCGCATCACGCGCCGCTTCGAAAATCGAAAAGTTAGAATTGGATGCAGGTCCGTCGGAGGCAAAAGATACTCTGATTCCGGCATTAACGGCTCTCGGCAGGAAATCTTTTAAAAAGCCGAATTTCATATAGGTTTTGGGAGCATGAGCAACCAGGGCATTTTTTTCCCTGATAATTTTAAGATCTTTATCCGTAGAGTAGTATGCGTGGGCGAGGATGGAATCCTTTCGTATAATCCCAAGATCGGAAAGATATTCCACGGGTGTTTTCCCCGTTTCTTTCAGGCTTTTATCCACCTGCCACTGTTCCTCGGATACGTGTATGTGCAGTTTAAGATTTTCTCTGTCCGCATGAAGAGCGATATCTTTTAAAAAATCTTCCGGGCATATGTACGGTGAATGAGGGGCAAGGCTTACTGTAATTGTTTCCGATTTATCTCTGTACTTCTCCGTAAAGTCCAGTGCCGACATGTACTCTTTTTCCCGGTTATCACCCTGCCCGAAGACAGTCCATCCGAGGTCGGCCCTTATTCCCGCATCGGTATATGCCTTAAATGCCTGATCCATATAAAAGTAGTGATCGCAGACGAATGTGACTCCCCCCAAAAGCATTTCCGCAGCTCCTAACAGGGTTCCCCAGTAAACATCTTCAGGTTTAAGATTTTTCTCATAGAGCCAGATATGTTTGTTAAACCAGTCGAAGCTGTTTATATCCTCCGCACTGCCGCGGAGGAGGGACATGGCGGTATGTGAATGACAGTTTGCCAGACCGGGAACTGTCAGCTTGTCTCTTCCATTGATAATTTCTTTATACCCTTCGGCAGGCAGTCTGCCGGGTCTGTCTGTTATCTCCTTAAAAGCTGCCGGATCCGTATCTTCTGTAATTAGCCGGGCTATTTTACCGCCCTCGATTACTATATGTACGTTCTCTTTAAGTGTAAGATCTTCGAAATCAAAAACGGAAGTATTTGTAATCAGCATTATAAACCTCTTAAATCGAGCTTCTTTATGGCATCAAAAACGAGCTTTTTAAATTTATCAACATCGACTTTTAATGCCACATCGGCATTCGGTTTTTTTCCTGTAACTCCGTATATATCGGCTACGGTTCTTCCCCTTGTAAATTCTCCGTTTGTTTCTATGTCCACGTGAAGGTTTTTCGTTGTCAGAATTGTGCCGTCTATCAGGTATGCTACTGTTAGGGGGTCGTGGAGAGGTGCTCCGTTTATCCTGAAAATCTCATAATTCGCATGAGCAAAGAAATGAAGCAGGGGACCTACTATACCGGAAACACGTCCTCTCATAGCAGTGATGTGATTAATGTCTTCGAATGTAAAAACGGATTTGTTTGATACATCGAGGCCCACCATTGTAACCGGGATGCCGGATTTAAAAACAATTTCTGCAGCCTCCGGATCTACAAATATGTTAAACTCGGCTGCGGGTGTAACATTCGAATCGTAAACAGCTCCTCCCATAAGTACTATTCTTTCTATTCTTTTCTTGATTTCCGGCGCCTTTATAAGGGCAACGGCAATATTGGTAAGCGGTCCGGTGGGAACAAGGTATATCTTCTCATCCCCGGGTGCAGGACCGGAAGATACGGAAGTGTTTTCCTTAAGCAGAGTGGAAATAATAAAATCCACTGCGTGCATATCAGAGATAGCGGAGGGCGGCATATCCGGTTCGGGCAGTCTTGCACCATCCAGACCGGATACACCGTGAATTTCCGGTGCTACCGTCAGGTCTCTTACAATCGGCTTATCAAATCCGCGGGCTACCGGGATATCTTTTTCCCCCATTAAAGTTAGAATTTTTAAGGTATTTGTAAAGGTTTTTTCACCTGCCTGGTTGCCCGCTACCGTGGTTATGCCCAATAATTCGATTTCCTCCGATGCTTCGGCCAACATGATGGCAATCATATCATCATGGCCGGGATCGCAGTCCAGGATAATCTTTTTCATGGTTTTAAGCTCCTTACACTGCACACGGTACTGTTGTTAAAGAAAGTTTTGTCATAAATTATTTACCTCTCCTCTGCACTGCTGCCGATTGCCGCTCTTTCTTTTCTGGTTTTATTAATGGAGTATACTGCAAGTACAATTACAGTGGTTACATAGGGAATGGATTGAATAAATTCGGATGGTATCTTTAGAGGTGCGATAAAGATTGCAAATGCATTAACAAACCCGAAAAGCG
>JAADHF010000089.1 GCA_013151965.1 Spirochaetota bacterium | reverse complement strand
ACCGGGGATCAGCTCCCCACCGTACGAAGCCTTGCCGTATCTTTGCAGGTAAACCCGAATACCGTTGCAAAAGCGTATAATGAACTTGAAATCCGGGGCATCGCGACAAGCCAGCAGGGCACAGGCACCTTTGTCAGTGACAAGCGGATAACCCTGACAGATGTGGAAAGGGAGAAGATCTTAAGTGAACTGGCAAAATCATTTATTACAAAAACAGCCTCGTACGGATTTTCTTTAAACGAGGTAATCGAGTATTTAAAGGAGTTTAATACATGAAATTACAATTAAAACAGAGCAGCCTTATAAAAAATAAGGTCAAAAGTATTTTATGGAAGGATTTCCACTTTAATGTCTTGAGTTTTTTTATTCTCGCGATGCTTCTTGCAGCCGGTATTATTGTTCAGAGTTTCTTAAGCGGCGGTGTGGAACCACTGTACATTGTCTATATAGTGCTGGGAATGCTTGTAGCCGGGGCTGTTATAGCAGCCATGCCGGCATGGAATGTTATTGTCAAGCTTATTATAGTAAGCTGGATCGCTATGTTTATAGGACTGCCCGTAAGTTATTATCCTGTTTTTATCTTTCTTTCCCTGGGGTTTGTTGCGGCGCCTGCTGTCCAGATAGCAAGGGAATGGGAAAAAGCTGTTGTACTGCGTCTTGGGAAGTTCAAGTCGCTTAACGGACCGGGAGTGTTTCTGATACTGCCGATGATGGATTCGGTAATACGGTATGTGGATACAAGGATCAGGGCAACCGACTTCAGGGCGGAAACAACACTGACAAAAGATACGGTGCCGACAAATGTAAATGCAATAGCTTTCTGGATGGTCTGGGATGCTAAAAAAGCAGTCATCGAAGTGGAAGATTTCATGGAGGCTGTAATTCTCTCTTCCCAGGCTGTGTTGCGTGATGCGATCGGCAGGCATGATCTGTCGGAATTGCTTTCGGAAAGAGAACGCCTTGGCAGGGAGATACAAAAAGCGCTCGATGCAAAGACCAATTCCTGGGGAATAACGGTTCTATCCATCGAAATCAGCGACATAATTATTCCTAAGGAACTGGAAGATTCGATGTCCAAACAGGCCCAGGCAGAGCGGGAACGAATGTCCCGGGTAATTCTTGGAACGGCAGAGGTGGAAGTGGCGGAGAAATTCGAGGAAGCTTCCGAAAAATACAAAAATAATCCCACAGCCCTGCACCTGCGTGCAATGAACATGATATTCGAGGGTCTAAAAAAGCAGGGTTCTATTATTCTGCTTCCCTCCTCTGCAATAGAATCCATGTCTTTGGGCACCATACTTGGTTCCGCAGCATTAGTTAAGAATGCGGAAAAAAAATCTATAGATAATAGCGGGAAAGGAGAATAGTGTATGGTAAAAGTTTCCAATATAACAAAAGATTATTCGGCAGGAAAAACGGTTGTTAATGCACTTCGGGGCATTACTATGGGAATAGAGGCAGGGGAATTTCTCTCCATAGCAGGGCCTTCGGGGTCAGGGAAAACAACACTTCTTAATCTTATAGGGTGTCTGGATAAGTGCAGTTCGGGAGAGATATACATCGATAATGAGCCTGTTTCCGCCAAAAGTAAAAAACAGCTTGCTCTGCTGCGCAGGAAAAAGATAGGTTTTGTTTTTCAGTCTTTTAATCTTATCCCTGTTCTCACCGCCTTCGAAAATGTCTCCTTTCCTCTGTCACTTCTTGGGACCGGAGAGAAAGAGCTTAAGGAGCGGACACTCGCGATACTTTACGAAGTCGGACTTGGCGGAATGGAAAAGAGATTTCCCGCAGAACTATCCGGCGGGCAGCAGCAGAGGGTAGCCATCGCACGTGCCCTGATCAAGGAGCCCGCCCTTGTTCTGGCCGATGAGCCGACGGCAAATCTCGATTCCGCGACCGGAAAAGACATTCTGAAACTTATGGAAAATCTTAACGGAAAATATAAAACGATCTTTGTATTTTCCACTCATGATCCGATGGTCATGGATTTTGCACGCAGACTTGTTATGCTTCACGACGGCAGAATTGTGGATGAAAAAAAGAAAGGGGGGACTTAAAATGAGATTTTTAGTTTCCCTGGCATGGAAGAATCTTTCCAGGTATAAGCGCAGAACTATAATTACCGTTATTGTAATTGCCATAGGCATATCTTTATACATCCTGGTGGATGGTTTTCTGCTCGGTGCGGAAAAGGATTCGGAGAGGAACTTAATCTGGTACGAAACCGGAGCTGCAAAAATTATGGACAGGGATTACTGGAAAAATATCGATTATCTCCCTTTAAAGGACAGTTTTAAACCTTCACCCGCACTGGTGAATACAATAAAAGATTCCGGTTTCTCGTGGACAAAACGCATAGCCTTTACTGCCGAGATGTTCGACGAAACCGGTTCGCTGCCTGTAAAAGTGTACGGAATAGACACTAAAACAGATGAAAATGTGTTTAAGTTAAAAGAGACACTCACAAAAGGTAAATATTTAAAGCCCGGTGAATACGGAGTTCTTGTAGGTGCATGGCTTGCAAGAGACTTAAATATAAAATTGGGGGATATTGTAACAATCAGGACCAGGACAAGATTGGGAGCTTATCAGGTTATCGACCTGGAGGTAAAGGGAATTATTAATTCACCGAATCCTATGATAAACAAGGGTACCGCTTTTATTCCTCTTTCTCTGGCGGACAGAGCAATGGAGATGGGCGGAAGAGTAACCGAGGTGGCATTGGGTATGCCGGAATGGGCGTCTCCTGATAAAAAGCTTGTTCTTTTAACCGGCAAAATCGAGAAATCTTTTCCCGGCCTGGTGGTGGAAAGTTGGAGAGAACTTGCAAAAGATTTCGTTTCGGTCTCCGAAGGGAAAAGGGGAGGAACAAGTGTTTTTCTCTTCCTTATCTTTATTATAGCTATGGTCGGTATATCGAATACGATGCTTATGGCTGTGTACGAAAGGGTCCGTGAAATCGGAATGATGCGTGCCATGGGGATGAAAGATTCGTCGATACGGATTGCCTTTCTCCTCGAAGCAGGCGGCATAGGATTTATCGGTTCGTCTGCCGGTATTGCATTGGGAGCACTGCTTACATTCTTTATGGTAAAGTATGGTCTTGATTATTCTTCGTATCTTGGTGAGATGGATATCGGATACAGGATATCCGGTGTTTTTAGGGCGGCATGGGATTTAAAAGCAATGGTTTACGCATTCTTTTTCGGTGTAATTGTCTCGATGTTAGCGGCTCTTGTTCCTGCAGGCCGTGCCCTGAAGATGGAAATTACGGATTGTCTTAAGTATCAATAAGTATCAAACAGGAGAAGAAAAAGTGAAACTATACAGAATTGCTTTAAGAAATATAAAGAGGAATAAAAGACGGAGCATACTTTCCGGAACAGCGATAGTAATTGCAGCGTTTACTATCGTATTCATGTTTTCTCTGGAAGGCGGAATGATGCAGGATATGAGAAACAATATCTTTCACTATATAACAGGGAATATTCGAATCCGCAACAGTGCTTACACAGAGTACGAAAGCTTAAACCCGTTAAATCTCAGGATAAAAAATTACCGGTCTGTAATAGAGAAATGCAGAGCGTATAGTAATGTCCTTGCCGTATCTCCGAGGATACGCTTTTATACCAGCATTTACAGAAATGATAAGGATTACAGGGGAATCGGACTCGGGCTCGATTTTAATCTCGAAAAAGATTTTCAGAATTTCGGAGAGAATCTTGTAAAGGGAAGGCTGCCGGCACCGGGGAAACGTGAAATTATTCTTTCCTCCGGGCTGGCGAAAGAAATGGGTGTCGGGACAGGAGATAAAATTACAATGCTTTCCAGGAATATGTATATGGGGATGTCAGGGATGACATTTAAAATTACAGGTATCGTCCGTTTTAAGGTAGAAAGTTTTAATAAGAGTTTTTTCTATATGCCTATCGATACTGCCCAGAGGTTTTTAAAAATGGATAATTCCGCAACGGAAATACTGCTGTTGCTAAAAGACGTATCGAGATTAAAAGAAACAGTATCCGGTATAAAAAAATTACTTGCAGACAGCGGACAGCCTCTCGAGGTAGTGCCATGGACCTCCATAGGAACATGGTACTCCATCATCAGGATGGCGGATGTAATGTATCAAATTATCGCACTTATCTTTTTTATCCTGGGTTCTACGGTGATAATAAATACAACAATGATGGTAATCTATGAAAGAATGCGTGAGATAGGCACAATGTCTGCAATGGGTATGACAGGCTCCGAAATTGTAGGTCTGTTTTTTCTGGAATCATTTTTTATCAGCCTAATATCCGCACTTACCGGGGTGATACTCGGTGTTGGAATTATACTGCCTCTTACTGTAACCGGTCTCGATTTAAGTGCGTATATGCAGGGTATAAATTTTGATATTTCCACGGTTCTGCATCCGCAATTGGACATGCGTTCGACTGTACTTGTATTCTTCTACGCAGTCGCCGTGTCGTCATTCGCTTCATTTATTCCGTCCAGGAGGGCTGCCCGGATAGAACCTGTGGAAGCATTAAGGGCTTTATAGTCTGTTAATTATAGCCTGGTTAGGCAGACGGCCTGCGCGCCGGCCGGGCAGGGCTTATGGCTTAAAATATCTTATTTTTAAAAGTACGGAGGTTTTTAAGATGAATAAATATGTTATCAGGAATGTGCTGTTATTACTGTTTTTGCCGCTGATACCGGTGCAGCACGTGTTTGCACGGAATCTTACGGGAGAAGAAATAATAAAAAAGATGGAAGCCAACCAGGTTCAGAAAAGTGCAAGACTGGAAGGAGTCTTTATTATAACCGATAAGTTCGGAGAGAGAAAAAAGACATTTAAACTGGTTTCGCTAGGAACCGACAGAACCCTTCTTGAATTTACCAATCCCGAAGAAGCCGGACAGAAGATATTAAGAGCAGGTGATGAAATCTACCTTTACTTTCCGGAGGCGGAAGATGTCATTCATTTAAAAGGGAGCGCTCTCCGGGATTCTGTTCTGGGGTCGGATTTCTCGTATGAAGATTTAACGGGAGAAAAGGGTCTGCTCGATATATACGATGTCGAAGCGGAAGGTATGGAAACCGTAAACGGAAGAGAGTGTTATACACTGAAGCTTACTGCAAAAAATAGAAAGGCCGTATATCCGGGTGAGAAGTTATGGGTGGATTCGGAACTCTTTGTACTGAGAAAGGCCTATTACTATGCACTTTCCGGGAGGCTTATAAAGGAAATGGAAATACGGAAGGTTATTAAGGTCAAGGGTAAAAATATTCCCGTATGGTTTGTGATGGAAGACAGGATGAAAAAGGATTCCAGAACGACATTTATAATTAATAATATTCAGATCGACGTCCCCGTTGACCCCGGTATTTTCTCTCTCGAGGAACTTTCATGGTGATGGAATTAAAAGTTTTACGAAGTAAAAGGTTCTCTGTTTTGTTTACGTTCTTAATTCTCATGATTTATTTTATTCCTTCTGTACATGCAAAGACAATTACCACCGTGAAGATTACGGCCATGGCCGGTGTGACTAAAATTGATGATGATATCGGTATTTCCGGAATCGTTCAGAGCAGCCTTATTGTAAAATCATCGGGTAATAAGAATGTCCGCGGATACCTGGAGCTTGCTGCGTATGTCACGGATACTGTTAAATTTGATATTCCCAGGTTATATATAAAGGCACGTTTTCCCGGATTCAGAATTACCGCAGGTAAAAACAGGGTAAGCTGGGGGGAGGGCTTTCTGTTTAATGCAGGGGATATCATCTTTGAAGGTGCCGGTTTATTGCGGAGTTTATCCTACGATGTGCTTCGGACGGAAACGGACTGGCTTGCAGATATCTATATTCCCCTGGGGCTTTTCTCCTTTGCAGAGGGGATTGTACTGCCTTTTCCCGCCGGTTCCGCAGCGCCTTCTTCATCTTTCACTGTTGTGCATTGGAATAATGCGCGCTACGGCGGCAGGATTGTTACACAGCTTGCCGGAATAAAGTTAGAGGCCGGAGGTCTCTATACAAAAAATACCGTAACACCCTATATCAGTTTTCAGGGGCACCTTTTTGCAGATATCTATTCGGACTGTTCGGTAATTCTACCGGAAGGAGCCGTTACTGCTATAGTTGATGCAGTGAAGGATAGTCTTACAATTACGGCCGGCTTCATGAGACAGATAAGTGTACAGGCCGGGGGTATTGTAACGGTAAGAATGGAAACCAGAGTTATGCCTTACGGGCTCTGGACGCAGACAGAAACTGCCTCTGCGGGATCTGATCCCGGTTACGGTATTTTTCTCTACCCGGAGCTCAGCTATGCTCCGGATACGGCTCTGAATTTCAGTGTACGGTCGCTCATTTCGTTGATCGATCTGTCGGGAATTGTTTTTGCGGGAACAGGCTGGAATGTATACCAGGGATTGGATATAATGGTTCAGGCCGGACTGCAGTTCGGAGAATCGGGCGGTATATGGGGGTGGAATAGAAACGGCGGGATATCGTGCAGTGCAGGTTTCCGCTACCGTTATTAAGAGATATGTGTAAAGATATAAATTATTATAGCGGAACGTATAAATCACCGGCGGGTATTATCGATTTTATTCTGACGGAACAGGGAAGTGTTGTTTATCTTGGTTTTAAGGACTGTGCCGGTGATTGGAACCGGCTGTTTCGAAATATAAAAATATTACCTGCCGGTGAAAACGGGAAAGCGGATTTACTAAAAAAAGAGCTTGATGAATATTTTGCCGGAAGAAGAAAGAGTTTCAGTATACCGGTTTCGGTCGCGGGAACTGATTTTCAGATGGCGGTATGGAATGCGCTTAAGGAAATCCCCTGCGGCAGGGTAGAAAGTTACGGCAGTATTGCACATAGAATCGGGCATCCCCGTGCCTGCAGGGCCGCAGGTACCGCTGTGGGTAGCAACCGTGTTTCTATCATTATACCATGCCACAGGGTTATTAAAGCATCCGGTAAAATCGGCAGCTACGGCGGAGGCGTGGAACGCAAGAGATACCTTCTGTCAATCGAAGGTGTAAATATCTAATGGGAGAGCAGAGTTCCGCGGACTTGCCCATGGGGTATCTATCGGTAATTTTACACATACTCCGGCGAAAATTGTTAAAGTTCTGTAAAGATGAAGTAAAACTAAAGGATAATCAAAGTTTGATAAGTTTGTAATTTCTGGAACCCAGACCTATTTTTTCGCCGTGTTCGAGCTGTATCTGCGGGTCGATTCTCGGCCAGCTTATGGAGGCTAAATTTGCCCCGGATGCCTGTTTCGTTAAATCGAGAGTTGCCTGATCTACAGCTACAGGGTCACGTGATGCAAGTATTCCGATATCAGAAATTATTCTTTTCTGCTTTGAACCGAGACAGTCACAATCCTTTGTCATATCCGTCATGTAATTTAAGAAGAGCACTTTGTTCCTCTTATCGATAATGACACCAAGTGCGTGTTCTGCAACGCTTTTCTGCAGGCGGGAGGACTCTACTCCCCAGTTATATTTAACCGCATCGAAGGAACAGACAGCAAGGCATTCACCGCAGCCGATACACTTGTCCTGAACTATAAAAGCTTTGCCGTTTTTTTCTATTATGGTATCGACCGGGCACCATTTTATACATAGCCCGCAGAATGTGCAGAGACTTTCTCCGATGTAGGGTTTTACCGATGAATGCTGCCGCATTTTTCCGATACGGCTTGCAAGGCCCATTCCCAGATTTTTAAGACAACCCCCCAAACCCGCCTGAATATGGCCTGTGGCGTGAGACACAGCTATCAGGCCCTCCGCAAGCGTGATTTCACGTGCAATGTTAACACTTTGAAAGAGTATACCATGTATCGGTACTTCTGTTTCGGCATTTCCCACAAGTCCGTCCGCCATAATGAAGGGAGCTCCTGTTTTTTCTATCGTAAACCCGTGTTCGAATGCATGAGTCAAATGGCTGACGGCATCGGAACGGGATCCTCTGTACAGAGTCGACGTCTCGGTAAGAAAAGGACGGCTTCCGGTTTTTTTAACTTCCGCTACAATGGAGTGTATTATCTCCGGAGCAATATGAGTGTCGTTATTACGCTCGCCTATGTGGAGTTTTATTCCTATTTTATCATTTTTATCAAAGATCTCATCGAAACCTATACTTTTAATAAGTGTATCGGTGGCTTCTATTCTCTCCTCCATTACACTGTTCTTCTGCAGTGGTATAAAATATACGGTTGAACTGATACTCATAATCTGCCCTGCCTCCTGTTGTTATTTGGTCAATTTTAAAAGCTGCAGAAAATTATAGATTTTTCTGTATATATCCACGATAAATATTTTAACATCTTTCTCCGTGTAATTTTTTATCTCTTTCCAGTTAATAATCAATTCAGGATGCGGTTTCTGATAATCATCGAGTGTACTCTTTAAAGTTTTACCCAGTATTATCAGGTCGGAAGCTGCTCTGGCGAGCATTCCCTTTGCCATATCGTTTATCTCTTTAAGAAGCAGGCGAAGCTGGCTTACAGCTTTTTTATCCCTTTTGCTTTTTATAAGCAGTGCCTTTAGTTTCTTTCCGAGTATTTGCTCTTCATCGAGAGAACTGTCGAATTCACTGATTTCATCGGATAGTTTTAAAAGCTTATGGTATGTTTCCGAAAGCTGTTGAGAAACCAGATTGGAAGTCCATTTTCCTTTAATAAGCAGCAGGTCTATAAATTCCCGTATGTCTTTTTTTAAATAATCCAGTAAGAATGCCTTTAGATAGTTTAGCGAAGCAATATGTGAAAAACCTCCGAGAAGCAGTTTTGTAAATAAAATATTTGCTTTATCAGAGTAATTTTTAAGACGTACTATGGATGTGGTGCCGAACAGGTATTTTGCCAATTCACCGATCTTTGATGAATGTTTCTCCTGCAGGAAACGCTGAATTGTAATTTCCGTTTGTGTTTTAAGTTTTCCGAGGTAGTTCTCCACTATTTTTGCTTTATATACTCTCGGCGAGGGCTTATAGAAGGGATCCTTTGTAATAAGCTGCACAAGCATTGTAAAAATTTCTGTTTTTTGAATTTGCCGCGTCAGGTGCAGTATTTTTTTCCACCCCGCTTCCGGAATAATTTCCACTCCCCGGAACTGGTTAAGCATATCGATAATATCAGACCAGTTAACAGATGTATTTATTGCGGGAATTATCTCGAGAAAATCTTTGATATCGTCTGCAACGTACTCTGCATCTATTTCTTCAAAATGAGGTTTGTATAGAAAATCATTTTCCGGCAAACCGGAATCGAATTTTTTTAAAAGAAAATAGTAGTCGAAATGTATAAGGTCCAAAAGTAATACGGCATTATTATATTTTGCATCTATTTCACCCACACGGTTAATATCAAATTCCAGGAAGAAATTTTTTATGTCGTTTCTTACTTCCTCGAAAATAATATCCTGATCGGCAGCTCCCTGTAATCTGCTGCGGATCGATTCTTCGGAGAGTTTTTCTTTTACCAGGAACTGGTCTTCCGTCAGGGATGTTTCGATTATGAGCATCTGCAGCGATTTGGATGTTTCCCCTCTTCTGATAAGATTTTGTGCAGGTGCGAGAACTTTGTAAAACTCATAAAAGTACCGGGCAAGACGCGGAAGAACGGTATTGTTTCTTGAGTTATAAAATTTCACCCTCTGCTTTTTCAGATTTTTTTCTATCTGTTTTAGTAATCTTTTCTTTTCCTTTTCCGGGTCGGAACTACCCATCAATATGGAGAATAATTTCTGAAAAAAGCTTTCTTTGCCGTTCTCCTGCTGTTTTTCTGGTTTCACCGGTTTAGAACTCACCCCTTTATGGTATGGTAAAATATAACCAATGTCAATGATCGATGAATTAATCGATTTATCTCATTTGATACGAAAAATGGATTTGAAAATACTCTATTTTTGTTGTTTAATTATAAATATGATATACCTATTAATAAGAATAAATGGCAGAAAGCAGTTAGCAAAGATTAATAACAGTCTTGTATCGGCTATCGAAGAGTATACGGAAAAGCAGACACAGACAGGAACTGCTCTCCGAATTAAAGATATGGAAAGTAATGACTGTCTTGGTTTTTATGAATATGAAGGCAGAGATAAAAAAATCCTGCTTAAACAGGTTATTAAAGCAGGACTTTCTATTGTTGATTTTCTTTCCGAAAGAGATGCGGAATTATTTGGGTATAATCTTTTGATCTCGGAAAACAGGGATTTATCTTCCGCCGAAGTATACGAATATATGAAAAATACAATTATCAGGATCGAGGAAGAGAATTCCCTCTGGATAGACAGTTCTCTGCTTAGTATCGCAGAGGAATTTACGACCCTGGATAAAGTTAAATCCTCCTCCCTTACAACATTATGGAAAGTAACCGGTATCGATTTAACCGGGGAACAAAATCATAGGGAAAACAGGCTTAAATATATTAAGGATTATAACTGGGTCAGGGAGGATGGAGTAGAAAGAGTTTTAGATGCACTTACCCCGCGTTTAAACGGTATGGATAAAAAAACAGTGCCATATGTATTTGGCTACAGAGGAGTCGGTAAAACAGAAATAGTGTATGAAGCGGTAAAGAAGATTTTAGGCAGGGATGAAACAAATCCATGGATTCGGCTGTTTAGTATTTTTAAGAGCAGTTCTCCGATTCATCCCTTTTTAAACAGCATCAGAAGCGATGTTTTCGAATATATAAGTGAATATCTTTTGCCCCATGAAAGGAAGGTGTTCGATGAAATAATGCCTCTTTTTAGAGAATTTACCCTGTCCCGTAAAAAAAGAATGAATACGATTATTCCGGACCATATAGTGGAGGATTTTTTCCTTGCTTATCATCTCTACGTTCTTGCATTTATCAGGATGATGGAGGAAAAGAATCTGCCTGCTGTTTTTGTTTGTGACGATGTGGATTTATACAATTCCGAAAGCCGGCGTTTCTTATTATCGATGATGCATGATTTTTCCGAATATGAAGTATTTGTTCCGTTATTTGTTTCATCGGATAAGGTAATCCTTAAAGATCTGGAGAGCATGGAATTACGGAAGGTATATATAGCACCATTAAGCAGGTATATGATCAAAGAACTTGCACTAAAGGTGGATGAAAAGCTTATACTTTCCGAAAAATTGCTGCGAAAAATAAGACGGATTACAAAAGGGCTGTATTCTCCTGTACTGCACTGCCTTCTTTATCTTGAATTTTCGGAAAATGATAATCTTCCGGATTCGGAAACCTGCAGCCGCTATTTATCGAATATGTTAGACCCTGACCAGAAAAAGGTATTGCACTCTCTCTACATTTCGAGAGGTATTTTAAAGTATACCGATCAGCTTCATTTTATCGTTTCACTTGGGTATTCGGAGCGGGATGGTACGGCAATTGTCAATAGTCTTCGGAACTTCGGATTCGTGGAAGGCAAAGAGTATATCCTTCCCGACATGAGCGGCTTAAAAAATGTTCCGAATGTTTACAACGAGGTTATAGAAAAATTTGTAGAATATCTTACAAAAAAATGGGAAGCATTTGAATATACAAACTATGTACTTCTATTCTACTTCTTTCTTAAACTGGAGAAGTTTAAACTTGCAGGAAAGGTTTATCATGCCATTATTCAAAGAAAACTGAATGAGAGAGATTTAACGGGAATTGATAATTTTTTAAAAGAATCACGATGGAAACAGCTGCTTTCCGGAGGCAGCGAGAGGAATAGTGCAGGCCTGGAAACCGCCATGCTGCTTTACAGGATAGATCAGCTGGGTTTAAGCGGACGTTTTAAAGAAGCATACAGCCTGTACATGGAGAATAGAGATCAAATTGATAATAGAATGGATTTAACCGTGTTTCCGGATTCGGATATAACAATCGCAGGGCTTAATATCGCCTTAAAAAATGTGGAGGAATCCCTGTCTCTGTCTAAACATGCTCTGCTTAAATTTCAGAGTCTGAATAATTCAGACGGAATGCGCGCTTCCTACATAAAACTCGGGCGTACAATGCTTGCACGCGGCAAGCTCGATGATGCACTCGAGTATTTTCTTCTTGCGGGCAGAATTTCCGGTACAGAATCGGCGCTTGATTCCATCAGTATCGTAGTATTGTCCGCCATAACCCGTTTTATACAGGGAGATCTCAGTGATGCTCTTTTATACTGTGACGAAGCATTAAAAATTACACCGGGAACGTTCTCCAGGGAATGGGAAGTTTTTATCTATTTTTTAAAGGCAAGGTTTCTATTCGAGATCGGGCTGTACGACGGATGTATTGCAGTACTGGAAAAAACTCTCTCCTACCTCTCTCTGTACAAAATAGAAAAAGCGGAGAAGGTTGTCTATGCATGGCTCGCCCGTGCGTTTATCTACGGGGGCAGTGTACGAACCGGCCTTGAAATATTGGATCATATGGAAAAGTCTCAGCTGAATCTCCTGTTTACAGCAGAAGGGTGCTATATGACGAATGAATATGAAAAAGCATCGGGTTTTATGGAGGACGGCGGGATTAAGATATCCGGATACGATTTTCTGCCAGGAGACAGGATTTTCTGGCTCGACGGATTTTATTCGGTAGAAGGAAGGTGCCTCGACCTTTCGGATTCCATGCTGAAGAGGATTTCCGTTTCGTTTTTATCGTATATGTACTATCTGTCCGGAAACAGTGAAAAATCAATTAACGGATTTCAGGATATTCTTCATGGTAAAATACCGGATTTTGATCCGTACATGCACTATTATTACTTTCTCTACTCCGAGTGCCTTGGAGAAAACAGATTTACCATGCTGAACAGAGCATGGAATACACTTCAGGAAAGGGCAAACAGGATAAGTTCTCCGGAGATAAAGAGAAAATTTATGGAGAGTAATTACTGGAACAAAAGAATCTTAAAAAGCGCCCGGGATAATAAGCTCATCTAAAGGGAAAAGTATGTCAGTAAGGCTGCTGTTAAAAAGCGGAATCTGTCAAGTTTAAGTATCTGATCATTATTAAGTGCATTTTTAAAGTACCGGTAAACATTATCTTTGACATTCTGTTGATAATCCGGCATTTCTGTTTCGAAAAATTTCAGACTGAGTTTTTTAAACAGCTGCTGATTCCTTGTTACGTTCTCCACGGTATCCATCAGTTCTTTTCTGTATTTCAGCGTTTTCCCTTGAGTTTTTAAATCATCGAGCAGGGCTAAAGTTCCTGATTGTGCACTTTCCAGAAATATTGTATACCGCGTGTAGAACCAGTTCAGCATATCGAGGATCCCGGCAATTGCAAGAATAATCTCATCCCTTACATAGGGTGATGTTTTTTTCTCCATTTTTTTAATCAGTACACCAATTGCCCTTTTGTCTTTAAATATTTCCATGGCGTGTGCACCGTGAATAACTACTCTCGGATTTTGAGACTCTTCGATTAACCTTAAAATTTCGGGAACACTCCGGCTGCTCTTAAGCTTTGCCAGTGCGACCATAGCTTTCCCCACAAGAAAATAGTCCTTCGAATTAAGAGCCTGCTGAAGGACTTTTTCTCCCGACACTACTTTTTTTTGTCCGATTATCTCCGCAGCCATGTAAGCCGTAGTGAATTTGTGGTTTTTTACTTCCGAGATAAGGACGGTTTCTATATGGCTGTCTATCGGAATATGATTGAGTGCAGACAGGGCTTCCGCCCGGATTAAAAAACTTGGTGAGTGTAGTTTTTGAAGCAGCTCGTTTCTTGTAATCGAAGAGCCCGATGAACCCAGTGCTTGTATAACATCCCTCTCTTCCGTAATTGTCCTGGTCTTTTTAAGCCTGTTAAGAAGGCTTATTGCCCGCAGATCGCGCGGGGAGAAAATAATGGCAAACGCATCCCGTACAGAGTAGGCGCTTATATCATTTAACCGTAATATAAATATATTGATTATTATGAACAGGAATAAAATACTTCCGAAATAAAGTCTGAAAACATCCACATTCGAACTGTTAAGGATATTCTGCAGGGCCTGCAGTACCGTTCCTCCGGCAAGTGAACCGATCGCTCCCGAAACACCCATTGTAAGAAAGTATATTATACCGAGGTTCAGCCTTTCCTGGGGTTTAATGGAGGCCAGGAAATAGTTCTGTGATGTGTTCAATATGCCGTTTGTTCCCATGTACGAGAGAAAGAATATCAGTCCTGCAAATATATATTCCGAAACAGCAGTTTTAAAAACGGGAGAAATGATCAGGGGAATTATAATTGCCGATGTTATAAAGGAGTATATTAAAATAAGCGGTTTCGAACCTATGCGGTCTATCATAAAACCGTTTATTACAGCCATGGAGAGTGCACCAAGACCGCCGAATACTGTAAAGAAAATAATCTGACTGTCTGTATTTTGATATATCTTTTTAAAATAGACAATTATGAATGGTGCAAGCATCGACATTGCAAGAGAGCTCAACAATAGTACCGTTATGAATTTTCTAAAACCTTTATCTTTAATACTTAAGATAAAACTCCGGGAAAGCGGTTCGGTAAGTACAGAGGCGGATCCCTTTAGTTCGGGCAGTTTAAAGATAAAATAACATCCGATAAGACCCGCTGTAATTCCTGCGGCTATAAAAAGGGCATATCTGAACAGCGGGGCTCTGTTTCCCAGGGATATTGCCATAATAATCCCCAGGGATATTACAATTGTGTGAGTAATTATCTGGATTCGTGACAGAAAAACTCCCCTGTCCTTTGTGCCGGCAAGCTGACCGATTATGGGATTGTAACTGGTAATTGCAATCCCTCTTGAAATATTAAAACCTAAAACACTTAAAATCAGTATGTAAAGAGCGGCTTTATGGAGTCCATTGTAGTACAGTAACGGAGTAACCAGCACGGGAAGCATCATTAAATAGCGCAAAGCCCAGAAACGCCCCATGAGTTTTACGGCACCTGCTTTAGTGATTAAAGCACGCCCGGGCAGCATAAAGAGGTATGCAATCTGAATAAAAGACGACAGAAGGCCTATGATGAAGCTGCCCGCGCCGAGTTTTAAAGCGTAGAGAATAATGATATTGCTGCTTATGAGAAGAAAAGAAAGTACATTGAAAAATGTGAATATATAAAAATGTTTTCTCCCGTTTAAAAATTCCGACGGAGTTAATGGTGAATCTTTCATTACGGTGATTATAGAATAGTTCTATAACAATTTACAATACAATTGACGGAACGGACTATTTGATTCATAATTAATATATGCAATTTCCGGGAGGGGAAAGTGGCGGAACAGCTAATATTAAAAAATCTTCCCTTTATCAAAATACTTCCTTCCTGGGCTCAGGAACTCTCCTACAAGTACTGTTCTAAAACCGCCAACCTCTATATTGTACATGGGAATATACGGGATTTTCTCCCTCACAAGATGGAGGAAGATCAATTTACATTTGTAAAGATACAGGATTACATCTCCGAGGTTCTTTTCGGAAACAGGGATATAATTGTTTTCTATGACCGTTCTTCCGGTGTTTCCTTCTGTAAAGGAGACATGGAGGATAGCTATTTAAGAATTATGAAGGAGCAGGTAAAGGGGGTTTCAGCTTCGGACCTGTTGTCCAAAGATCCTGTGAAGGCTTTTCATTATCTGGAAAAATATTTCTACTATAATATTCCTTTTAACCGCAGAATTGTTCTGATTATCGACTATTCGGAAACAATTGTGCCGAACACGGATATTTCCCGTTATACAGATGAAGACAGGTACTGTCTTGTAACACTTAACAGATGGGCAAATGATCCTATATTTACCCATGGTGATGTTTCCGTAATACTTTTAACGGAGAATCTTTCCGATATAAGCCGGAGGCTGGTACGTTCTCCCAGCACAATAAAGCTCAATATTCCGATACCCGACGAGGATGTGCGTGAGAAATTTTTGCGCTACCTTTCTCATGAGGATAAGCTTCTGCTGGATAAGGAAATGTCTATTCAGGAGATAGGAAAGATTACGAGCGGGCTTAACCTTGTCGATATCAATCAGCTCGCTGCAGAGTCATTTCAGGAAGACAAAAGAATCGATCTTTCATACCTGCGGAGGAAAAAAAAAGAGATAATCGAATCCGAAGCAGCCGGATTACTCGAATTTATAGAATCGGAGCATGATCTCTCCATGATTTCCGGCCATGATTTTGTAAAAAAACGTTTCCGGAGTGCGGCAAGAGCTATCCGGCAGGGAAGGCTCGATGTGCTGCCGATGGGTTATCTTATAGCGGGCCCCGTAGGCACGGGAAAGTCTTTTATGGTAACCGCTTTTGCAGGAGAGATCGGAATTCCTATCGTGAAATTCCGTAATTTTCGGTCCAAATGGCAGGGGGTAACGGAATCCAATCTGGAAAAGATTCTTAATATTTTAATGGCAATGGCTCCGGTCGGTGTAATGATAGATGAAGCTGATGCATTTTTAGGCGACAGGAATCAGGATGGTGATTCCGGAACAAGCAATAGAATCTTTGCATCGATTGCTTCGTTTATGGGGAATACGGAATACCGCGGTAAAATTATCTGGTTTCTTATTACGTGCCGCCCGGATCTGATACCCATAGATTTAAAGCGGCAGGGCAGGGCAGAAGAGCATCTTGCACTTTTTTACCCTGAAAATTTAGATGAAAAAATAGATCTCTTTAAAACCCTGGTAAAAAAGCTCAGGCTAAGGATACAGAATATTAATATAACGGAGCTTTTCAGAAAGTACAGGTATGATTTTTCAGGCGCCGATCTGGAGTCGGTTCTGATACGGGCAAAATTTCTCTCTGCGATGAATAATCATGTATTCATAACTAAAAAAGACCTCATGGAAACCATGCATGACTTTGTGCCTCCGGCTTATCCTCATGAAATAGATCTTCAGAACCTGGTTGCCGTTCTGGAATGCACCAGCAGGGAGATGGTTCCGAAACGGTTTAGAAATTTAGACAGAGGAAAGCTTGTTTCGGACATTCAGCAGCTTAAAGTACTTTTGGGTGAACATTCGTAATAAGACGCAATACGAATTTAAGAAGGCAGAGGGCTTAAAAGAATTTTATTCCGTGAATCTGGATATTTTCGGGGTATTCAAGGTTAAACGATAGTTCGTATTCAAAAACGGAATTACTTTCCAGGGTTTTAGTTATTCTCACGGTTGATTCGTTCAATTTGGTTACATTCTTCGGGTTTATTGTTATTTCGGTTATCTTAACCGTGTCTTCCTGTGAAACAGGCATCGAAATATCTATCTCCGCATTTATATCCGAGGAATTCCTGTTTTTTAAGATTCCCCTGTAGGCCAGTGTATGTATCACTCTGCCCTCTTTGATTCTTTTCTTTTTTTTGCTTAATTTCCAGCTTGTATCGGCATCTTCGTCGATTCCGGCTTTCAGTATAAAGTCTTCTCCCGGCGCTATACTTGAAAACCTCGTCTCCCCGTTAAAGTTGTTGTCATGGAAGATTGTTACCTTGCCCGGCAGGATGGGGAAATCGAATGGATTATTCGTCTCTGAGTATAGATAAACATTGGATGACTGCTGCGGCAGACACTTGCGCATGAGCCTGCATGGAATTTCCTTCTCGCTGTAAATAACTACCTTAACGGGTTCGCCGGTTGCCGGAATAAGTACAGACTGATCCACTGCCAGTGTTATTCCCGCCGCTCCCTCCTCTGAAACATCCGTATCCAGAACTGCCGGTTCCGTATCTTCTTCTTCCTCCCTGTCAACCTGTATTCCCCTGATAATCCATGGCTGGACCTCCGGTATTTTAAGTTCTCTTGTGGGAATCGCCGTAGATAAAAAAAGCCTGGCATCCGTCCAATCTTCGCCGGTATTCTGGTGTACAATGGCGCAGAAAGTAAGAAATGACTGTTCCCGGCCTTTATTTACCCTTAATTCGTAATCGGAAAACCACGTTGCATCATCGACAATATAATCTACCGATACTGTAAATGTTCCTGATTTAAGCACATCGATGTAGATATGTGCAAAGTAGTAAGCCTGGATAGACGGTGTCTGTTTCTTTTCCAGCTCTTTGCTTTTCTCTTCCACTCTGCCGGTCATCTCTGCCAGTTTATCACGCAGCGCTCTTTCTTCTTTCAGAATTTTTTCTTCTGTACTGAAGATATAATCAAAAGAATTCTGCCAATCCTCAGGGGTCGGTTTGTCTGCAGTCATCTGAAACTGGGCTTCGTTTATAGACCGGGTTTTTATCGATTGTAAGAAATTCCTCTTTTCATCACAGAGTTGAATCCTGGCCTGTAATTCATATAACTGGCTCTTTAGATAATCGATTTCCTTTTCCAGAAGTCTTTTCTCTTCGATGTCCTTATGGCTTTTGTATTCTTCGGAGTAATTAAGTCCGATCATCTTTGCAGAGCCCTTATCAGAAACTATCCGGGCACGCAGTGTTTCCGGTTTGGCTTTTGACGGGATCGGATTAAGAATCACATCCCATTTCCCGCTGTCGATTTTGATTTCCGCAGTTCTTCGTATCAGTGCAAGGCCGTTAAAAACCGTAACGGAGGATATGCTCGAGTGAAAAATCTCTTTCTTAAATTCTTCTTTCATTGTATCTTATTGTATCCCGGAACTAAAGAATTATCAAGTTGTACCGGAATAAAGCGGGATAAAGTCTTTGTTGAATAAAGGATGTACAGAGGCATATATGGATAGGAGAAAATTACTTCAGATACCCAAAGGAACGGAGAGTTTTCAGCTGGAAGAGGCTTATTTACACAGAAAAATTGAAAATTCGTTGCTTGAACTTTTTAATCTCTGGGGATATCTGCCGATAGAAACACCGGTTTTTGATTTCTATGATATTTACAGCAGAATGATGAATACCGGAACGCGTGAGAAGGTATACAGGCTTATAGACAGAAACGGCGACCTTCTAATGCTGCGTTCGGATATAACATTGTTTATGGCAAAACAAATCGGGCTGATACTCAGTGATGACATTCTTCCGTTAAGGGTCTGCTATGCGGATACGATCTTAAGGTATCAGAGCAATGAGGATATTTCCCATAATGAATTTTTTCAGGTCGGGGCGGAGTTAATAGGAAAGAATGGTATAGAAGCCGACCTTGAGATTATCCTCCTGCTTGTTTCTTCGCTAAAGCTGTTGGGGATATCCGAATCACAGATTCATATAGGATCGAGGAATCTATTCGGATTCTGTTTCAGCGGATTTGCCGGTGAGGAAAATGATTCGGTAAGAAAGGAAGCATTACAGGCAATAAGAGTAAGGGATTGGGTAGAATTAAAATATCTTCTCGAAAAGTACAAGCCGGAGCTGTTCTGCAGAAATCTGATCGATCTGTTTTCGTTTATCGGCACGGGTTCCGAATTACAGGATTTGCTGGATGGGATGAATTCGAATTTAAAAAAAGAAACAAAAGAAGAGATAGAATATCTTATAAAAATCTACGCATATCTGGAAAAATTAGATACTGCAGAGCAGGTAAAAATAGATCTCTCCGAAATCGGCGGCCAGGATTACTATACCGGTTTATCATTTCAGGTTTATCTGAAAGGGGTAGATACATCGATAGCTTCGGGAGGAAGATACAATAATCTTTTCAGTTCCTTCGGATACAGTGCACCTGCTGCAGGTTTTTCCATCATGCTGAGGAAGGTGGAACAGATTGCGGAAACTGTAAAGCGTTTTAAACCTGCCGGAAGTATAACATTTCTAAAGGATGAGGATTTTCTTGTGCGCTGCAGAAAAGCTGATACTATGAGAGCTTCGGGAAGGATTGTCTGCTTATGAGCGGTGTATCGGAAGATTTCGTTACAATTGCCCTGCCCAAGGGCAGGCTTATTGATAGTATAGGAAATTATCTTTCACTGTGCGGCTGTAATTTTTCTTTTACGGGGCGGGAACTCGTAACGATAGACAGTGAAAACCGCCTTAAGTTTCTTCTTGTAAAAAATGCGGATCTGCCTATATATGTTAAGCATGGGATAGCGGGCTTAGGTATTTGCGGAGAAGATGTAATTGCCGAAACAGGATATGAGTTTTATAAGCTTTTTGAATTTTCCTTCGGCAGTACGAGAATGTGTCTGGCATGTAGAAAAGGAGATAAGGTCTCCCCGGACAGACAGATTAAGCTTAAGGTGGCAACAAAGTTTCCGGTGTTTGCAGAACGGTATTTCCACTCTATGGGAGTACCGGTGGAGATTATAAAACTTTCAGGCTCCATAGAATTGGCCCCGATCTTAGGATTAACACACTATATAGTGGATCTTGTCGAAACAGGGAATACCTTAAAAGAAAATAATCTGGAGATTGTCGAGGTATTGTCATGGGTTAAAGTTTATCTCATTTCTAATCCTGCGTACTATAAATTAAACTATAAAAGGGTCGATGATTTTGTTAGAAGGCTTAAAGAGGGCAGGCATTAACGGAATTCTCCGTGATCAGCAGAAATAAATGTGGGGGATAATCTTGTGACTGATAAATTTACCGGTAAGAGAAAGACGAAAGAAACGAATATACAGATCTCTATCGATTTTGCATCCCGTGAGATAATTAATATAGATACGGGGATACCGTTTTTTAATCATATGCTGCATGCCATGGCATTTCACGGTTTTTTCGGCATGGAAATTACGGCAGAGGGCGATATAGATGTCGATCCGCATCATTTAGTGGAGGATGTCGGACTGGTAACAGGAGATATTCTTGCGGATGTACTTAAAGAATATGGAAATTTAAGGCGGTATGGTTATGCGGTAATACCGATGGATGATGCGCTATCGGAAGTCGCAGTTGATGTCTGCGGAAGGCCGTATCTCAGGTACACGGCTGATTTTCCTCAAAGAAGAATCGGAGATTTTGATGCGGCTTTGATTCATGAATATCTCTATGCACTTACCGTAAGGGCTAAAATCAATCTCCATGTATCAATTCGCTATGGCTTAAACAGCCATCATATGATAGAATCAATGTTCAAAGCCCTGGGGAAAGCCCTGCATATTGCATACACTCCGTCGGAAGATACTCAGAGTGATATGTCGACAAAAGGGATGCTGTAGTATATAGAGAATTTTATATGAGTAAAAAGGAAAAGGTAAAGAAAATACTGAATAGCCTTCCCGGGGAAGGGTTCCTGAAGGTAACCGTAGATAGATCTGTAAGTCTGAATTCCAGGGACAAAGTTGCACTGATAAGAAAGGGCAACGAATTATTTAACCGGGGGAAAATCGATCTTGCAAAAAGGATTTTTATTACGGCCGGTTATTCTGACGGTCTTATAAGAATCGGTGACCATTACCTTAAGCAGGAACTGCCTCTGGAAGCTTTTAAAATGTACTGGATGGCTCCCGACACTAAAAAAGTGCAGGTCATGACGGAGAAAATGGGGGAAATAATACGAAAATGGTTGAGGGAAAATGATGAATGAAGAAAATAACAGAGAACAGGATACCGGAATTCATGAAAAACTGGCGGAACTTTCCAGGGTAGGTTATATACTGATTAAAGATAGAAGGTTCGATGAGGCGGAAGCCAAATTCAATGAGATTCTGGAGCTTGATGATGAGAATAACTACGCCCTGGTGGGGCTTGGTGATATCGAGAGAAAGAAGGGGAATTACGATAAAGCTATCCGTTTTTATCAGAGGTGTCTTGGATTTCACAATGGCAATAAATATGCTCTTATCGGCCTGGCTGATTGTTACAGGGCTCTTCGGCAGTACAGGAAGGCAATAGAAATCTGGGAAAAGTATCTTTCTCAGGGAGAAACCGATATAACTGTTCTGACAAGGGTAGCGGATGCATTTCGTAAGATTAAGGAATTTGACCGGTCCAAAGAAATATATTTAAAGGTCCTTGCAATTGAAGACGACAACCCCTATGCGCTGACCGGACTCGGATATCTCCATTTTGATAAAAAGGACTACCATACGGCCTTGCAGTACTGGGAAAGAATGCACAGAAGAGATCCTGCTAATATAAAGGTACTTACCTCCCTGGGTAACTGCCACAGGAAGCTTAAAACATTCGACCAGGGACTTATATACTTCAGAAAAGCTCTGGAGATTCAACCGGATAATTTTTATGCTCTTTTTGGAATGGCAGACTGCTACAGAGGATTAAATGAGCAGGAAAAATCGATGCAGTACTGGAAGAAAATACTCGAGTATGATTCGAATAATAAGGTCATTCTGACACGGGTAGGTGATGCATATAGAAATCTGAAAGATTTTGATAAAGCGGAAGAGTACTATCAGAAGGCCCTTAATATAGAATTCGATACCTATGCGGTTTTGGGGCTTGCATTAATCAGCAAGGAAAGAGGGGACTATCTTAAGGCCATAGAGTCTTTATCCGGGCTGCTTGTAAATGATCCGCGAAATGCGAGGTTGTATCTGGAAATAGCCGGCTGTTATATAGAGCTCGATCATAAGGATAAAGCCAAAGAGATTCTTACAAGATTCTTAAGGATGGGTTATAAGAATACGGCCATTAAGAATAAACTTGAAGGATTAAGATTTTAAGAGAATTCGGTCTTAAGAAATGAAGATTCCCGTTGCCTCATTGCTTCCCGATGAGATTTCCGGTTCCTTAAGTCTCCGGCATAAATATCAGGGTACTCAAATCTTTAAGTGGGTACAGAGCGGAACACTGGAATTTCAGAATATGACCAATCTTTCAAAGGAATTACGCAGAACACTTTATGAGAAGCTCTATATTTCTTCCGGGTTAGAGAATACACTTACCGGTTCCGATGGGACTGTAAAATTAAAGATAAAATTAGAAGACGCTTCTTTTATAGAGGCAGTCCTTTTAACCGACAGAAACGGAAGAAAAACAGCCTGTCTTTCCGTCCAGGCCGGATGCGGCATGGGATGCGCCTTCTGCAGAACGGGAAAGATGGGCCTTAAACGGAACCTTAAAAGTTATGAAATCGTGGAACAGATGCTCTTACTGGTATCAGGGTACGGCAGAATTACAAATATAGTTTTTATGGGAATGGGAGAACCCCTTGAAAATCTTGAGAATCTTCGTAGGGCCGTCGAAATCTTTCATCATCCCGGCGGCTGCGGGATCAGTTTCCGAAAGATTACCGTTTCGACGTGCGGAATTGTGCCGAAGATGTACGATATGGCGGAAAACGGCCCTCATACTAGAATTGCACTTTCCCTGATTACTGCTGATCCTGTACTCCGCAGTATGCTTGTGCCGGCAAACAGGAGATATCCCTTAAAAGAGACAAAAGATGCCCTGCTTTATTATCAAAAAAAAACCGGAAAGAGAATCACTCTGGAAATCGTACTTTTAAAGGGAGTAAATGACAGGGCAGAGGATATGGAAAGTCTGCTTAAATTTATTCCGCCTTTAAAGGTTGTAGTAAATATAATACCGTGGAACCCGGCTGAAGATATCCATTTTAAAGAACCTTCTCCTTCTGAAGTGCTGAGGTTTAAGAACAGGCTTGTTAAAGCGGGTGTGGCTGTTACGGAACGCTACAGAAGGGGCAGGGGAATAAACGGGGCCTGCGGACAGCTCTGTGTTATAGATCCTGCTCTAAAATAGCTCTTATTCTTCTGACGCCTGCGGAGGAAGATTGTTCTTTAACTATTTTAAATCTCCCGAGTTCTCCCGTATGCTGTACATGCGGTCCTCCGCATACTTCTTTAGAGAAATCACCGATGGAATAAACTTTTACGTTTTCTCCGTACTTTTCCGAAAAGAGGGCAACAGCGCCCGATTTCTTTGCTTCTTCGATGCTCATCATCTCGAATGTGACCGGAAGGTCACGTTTAATCTGTTCATTTACAATATCTTCTACTTCCTTTATCTGTTCCGGAGTCATCTTCTCCGGATGCGAAAAATCGAATCTTAACCGTTCGCCGGTTATGTTGCTTCCCTGCTGTGCAACATGGTCTCCTAAAACAACTCTTAGTGCTTTATGAAGCAGGTGAGTAGCTGTATGAAGCCTGGTTACTATCTCCGTATTGTCTGCAAGACCGCCTTTAAATGTCTTTTCCGCACCCTTTTTGGACAATTCCTGGTGTTTTTTAAATGCCCCTTCGAATTCTGCCCTGTCGACGCTCAATCCGTGCTCCCCTGCGATCTCTTCCGTTATTTCCACTGGAAATCCGTATGTATCGTAGAGTTTAAATGCAAGCCTTCCCGGAATAATTTTTTCAGGATTCTTTAAAAGATTGGGAAGCATCTTTTCGAATTCGTGTTCGCCTTTTTTAAGTGCATAAAGAAATCTGCCGGACTCTGTTTCCACTTCATCCGTAATAAAATTTTGTTTTTCTAAAAGTACCGGATATGTATCCTTATAAATGTCTATTACCTTTAACACCGGTTCTTTTAAGATATTTCTATCAGGGGCAAGTTTTCTGCCGTGCCTTATTGCCCTTCTTATAAGCCGTCTCAGGATATACCCCTGGCCTAAGTTAGAGGGTTTAACGCCTCTTTCATCTCCTAAAATAAAAACGGAAGCCCGGATATGATCTGCGATAATTCTAATGGAATGATCTGCTTCCGGATCTTTTCCGTAAGATTTCCCTGTGATATCTTCGATAATTGAGATTACCGGCGCGAAAAGCTCCGTTTCGTAAACGGAGTGTTTGCCCTGAAGCATGGCAGCGGTTCTTTCCAGCCCCATTCCGGTGTCGACGGTTTTCTGTTCCAGGGGAAGATAGCCGCCGTTTTCCGTTTTGTTGTACTGCATGAATACATCGTTCCAGATTTCGAAGTACCTGCCGCAGGAACAGCCGGGTCTGCATGTTTTTGAACAGGGAGGTTTCCCCGTGTCGATAAACATCTCGGAATCCGGACCGCACGGACCGGTTGTTCCCGCAGGTCCCCACCAGTTGTCCTCTCTCGGCATAAAGTAGATCCTCTCATCGGGTATTCCGAGCGATTTCCATATTAAAGCGGTTTCTTCATCCTGCGGAACTTCCGAATCTCCCTTAAATACCGTTATATACAGTTTTTCCGGGGAGAACCCGAGCCACTTCTCCGATGTAAGGAACTCGAAACTATACTCGACCGCTTCTTTCTTAAAGTAGTCCCCAAGGGACCAGTTTCCCAGCATCTCAAAGAATGTGAGGTGCGATGTGTCTCCTACGGAATTAATATCCACAGTCCTTATGCACTTCTGATAATTAACGAGTCTCCTGCCTGCCGGGTGGGGCTCTCCTAAAATGTAGGGAACAAGGGGATGCATTCCCGCTGTTGTAAAGAGTACGGTCGGGTCATTTTCCGGAATTAAGGACATGCCGGAAATCTCCGCATGACCGCGGGAGGTGAAAAACTCGATATATTTTTTTCTCAATTCATCAGCTGTCATGGATAAGCATAGTATGTGCAGAGGGGGATTATGTCAACATGGATGTTATATCAACATGGATGGGAATTACATTATTAAAAGTCTTCGAGCTCGTTGCTTTTTTCTTCCGACAGGAATTCCGGAAAAACATATACAAGCATGCCTGTCTTTTTAACCCGTAAATCCGCATAGCCTTCCTCTACAAGTTTTTCCAGAAGAGATTTGGCTTTGTCTATTGTGATGTCGGCCTGCAGTGCAATTTCTCCCGGTGAAACCACACCTTCATTCCTCTTTGCCGCTTTTAAGATGATCCGCTCCGCCGATTCCTTTGTCCTGTCCCGGAAAAAACCGCCCGTATCGATCCCGGCTTTATAATTTCCGAAACTTCCGAACATGGCATTACGGTAGCCTGTCTGCAGGTTGGCCTCGCGGACCATTACCGGTATATAGAAGAGGTCAAAAAAGCCTCCCAGGCCGAAAAGACCTCCTGTGAAAAGATAGAGCAGTCCTGTCCCGAATCTGCCAAGATAGAACCTGTGGAACCCCAAAGCTCCGAAACCCGAAATTAACCATAAAAAGTACGCTATGCCCGTGGAATACAAATCATCTCCTTATAAAGAATTTGTTTACTCGATTCCTTATATAAACATACCATAAAATTATAATTTCGAACAGGTTTTTTGCAGGATTTACCCGTCCCTGAGAATAATTCGGGACGGATGATGCAGTCCGGAACATGTTGTTTTTTAAAAGAAAATATTTTTTCTTGACAAACATAATTATAAATGCATAATAAATTAGTAATGCGCATTAATAGTGCGTATAAATTAATCACTATTAAGGAGGGAGAAATGAAAAAAACTCTTGTTCTACTGTTTATTCTACTATTTACCGTTGCATCATTATTTGCAGCAGGAAAGCAGGAAACTGCCAAAAGCAGTGGTAAGATAGGCGGGACAGTTTCCGTACTTACAGTCTGGGGTGGAAATGAGCTCGAAATATTTAAGAATATGATAAAGCCCTTTGAGGAAAGGACAGGCATAAAAGTAGAGAATCAAGGAACACGGGATATCTCCGCTGTTCTTACAACGCGGCTTAAAGCAGGTAATCCGCCGGACATTGCAGGGCTGCCGGGTCCGGGGCAGATGATTCAGTTTGCGAAGGAAGGCAAGCTGGTTGACCTCGGTAAGTTCTTTGATATGAACAGGATGAAAAAAGATTACGCGCAGAGCTGGATCGATCTTGGTTCGGTAAACGGAAAACTTGTCGGCATATTTTTAAAAGCTGCAGTTAAGGGTCCTATCTGGTACAGTCCGGAAGCTTTAAAAGCCGAAGGTATTGCCATACCGAAGACCTGGGATGAACTTATGACAATATCGAAAAAACTCGTAAGCGAAGGCAAAACTCCGTGGTCGATCGGTCTGGAAAGCGGTGCTGCGAGCGGATGGCCCGGAACGGACTGGATAGAAGACATAATGCTCAGGACAGCAGGTCCCAAAAAGTATGTGGAGTGGTATAAGGGAAAACTCGCATGGACATCGCCCGAGGTTAAGAAAGCGTGGAAGATGTGGGGAGAAATTGTTGCAAACAACAAGATGGTATACGGCGGAAAGCAGTACGTTCTGTCCACGAATTTCGGACAGGCAGTCGGACCTTTATTCAGCAATCCCCCGAAAGCTTACTTTCATCATCAGGCAACCTTTATTCAGAGTTTTATCATGAAGCAGTTTCCTAACCTCAAGCCTGTCAAGGATTTTAATTTCTTCGGTTTTCCGCAGATAGATCCGAAGTATGGTAAAGCGGTCGAAGCAGCGGGAGATCTTTTCGGAATGTTTAACGATACACCGCAGGCCCGGGCATTTATTAAGTACCTTTCGACTGCAGAAGCTCAGGAATATTGGGTAAAAGCTTCCAGCGGAATATCTCCGAACCGCAGCGTGCCTCTTTCGGATTATCCGGATGAGCTTTCCAGGAATGCGGCTAAAATTCTGACAGGTGCGGATATTGTTGCATTCGATGCATCCGATATGATGCCGTCTGCCATGAACCAGGCATTCTGGTCCGCTATAATGAGTTATGTTCAGGATCCTTCTAAACTGGACAGCATTCTTGCAGGGCTGGAAAAAATCAGAAAAGAAGCTTATTAAGTAAACAAAAATAAGGCGGAGAGTATTTATATCTTCTCCGCCTTTAATTAATCCTTTTATTATCCTTTTTAAAATCAAGGATCTGTGTATGAATATAAAAATAGTAATTCTGGCTATAGGTGCCGTTATCGGGGTGCCCGTTATTCTTATGGCCTACATAATGTTCGGAGAGCGGTTAATAGGAAAGTTTAAAGGGAAAAAGCGGCAGGCAAAAATAAGGCCGTGGTTCTGGCTGTCTCCTGCATTTATCCTGCTTTTTGTATTTCTGATATATCCTGTTATAAATACCATTATCTTAAGTTTTGAAAATGCCAATTCTACGGGGTTTGTGGGTCTAAAGAATTATATTTTTATTTTTACCAGCCGTGCTACGCTTATTGCGCTTAAAAATAACCTTTTATGGCTGGTATTTGTTACCCTTGTAACGGTTACACTGGGACTTCTTATTGCCGTATTAACGGATAGAATAAAGTATGAATCGGTTGCAAAGGCATTTATTTTCCTGCCCATGGCTATTTCCGCTGTCGCCGCAGGTGTTATATGGAAATTCATGTATGAGTTTAAACCCAAAGGCACGGAACAGATAGGGACCGTTAATGCGGTATTATCAGCGGTAATACCGAATTTCGAACCTAAAGCCTGGCTTTTTAATCCGCCCATTAACACTTTCGCATTGATGATTGTTTATATATGGATGTGGACCGGTTTCTGTATGATTATTCTTTCCGCAGGTCTAAAGGGAATACCGGATTCTCTTCTGGAAGCGGCAAGGATAGACGGCGCTAACGAATGGAAAATATTCTGGAGAATAATTATTCCTACGATGGCTTCCACCATAATCGTCGTGGCCACAACAATGGTGATCAATGTGCTGAAAATATTTGATATCGTTTATGTCATGACAAACGGAACTCTCGGCACGGAGGTGATTGCAAACAGAATGTATAAGGAGATGTTTAATTTCCGGAACTACGGAAGGGCAAGTGCTATTGCCGTTATTCTGCTGATTGCGATAATACCGGTTATGCTGGTCAACATAAAAAGATTCGGCCAGAAGAGGAGTTAACGGATGAAGAGTTTAGGTGCACGAAACAATGTACTTGTAAAAATAGTATCAAAGGGCCCGCTGAATATATTAATCCTGTTTATCTGTGCCGCATGGCTTATACCGTCGTTGGGCCTTTTTGTGAGTTCTTTCAGACCGGCTCACCTGATTCTTTCTACCGGCTGGTGGAGGGCATTTAAAACTCCCTTTACTTTTACATTGGAGAATTATAAAAAGGTTTTAACAACCGCAGGTATGGGCAGAAGTTTTATAAACAGTCTCATTATAACGATTCCGGCTACCGTAATGCCGATTCTGATTGCAGCATTTGCAGCTTATGCTTTTGCCTGGATGAAGTTTCCGGGGAGAGATTTTCTGTTTTTACTTGTTGTCGCGCTTCTTGTCGTGCCCATTCAGATGACGCTTATACCGGTTTTAACGCTTTTTAACAAGCTGCGCCTTACAGGGACTTTCCTCGGGATATGGATAGCCCACACTGGTTATGGGCTGCCGTTTGCAGTGTATCTTTTACGGAATTTTATAGGTGAACTCCCGGAGGAGATGTTCGAATCGGCACGTCTTGACGGAGCTTCGCATTATACTATATTTTTACACCTGGTACTTCCGACATCTATTCCCGCGTTATCATCGCTTGCGATTTTTCAGTTCATGTGGGTATGGAATGATCTGCTTGTGGCATTAATATACTTGGGAGGAAATCCTACGGTTTCGCCCATGCCCCTGTCGATAAGCAACCTGGTTAATTCCTATGGTGCAGGGTGGGAGTATCTTACATCGGCTGCATTTATTTCGATGGTACTGCCTATTGTTATATTCTTCAGCCTGCAGAAGTACTTTGTCCGGGGAATCCTGGCTGGTTCGGTAAAGGGATAGTATATGCATGTAAAAGCGGAGAAAATAAAATGAATCTTCAAAAAGTATCTGCCGCCGATGTTGCGAAGAAGGCAGGAGTTTCCAGAACAACCGTTTCGTTTGTTCTGAATAATTCGCCGGGCAAAATGATTTCCGAAGATACGAGGCAGAAAGTACTTAAGGCTGCCGAAGAACTGGGTTATGAACCGAATGAATATGCAAGGGGCCTTGCCGGGACAAGGCACAATTCGATAGGAGTATTTGTATGCCATTCGCAGTCCATTTTTTCGGATGCTTATATACCCAAGGTAATAGAAGGTGTAACGCAGACTTTAAATAAATTCAGATTTCAGCTTGTGCTTCAGCCCCTTAAGCTGGAACAATCCGATTTCTTAAGCATTGCAAAAAACGATAACCTCGACGGGGTTATATTCATTAATGTTCACGACGACCGCAGTGATTTTAGAAAACTCGTGGAGTCTGATTTTCCCTTTGTTATTATTGGAACGGTAAAAAATAAAGATACCATTCAGGTGGATATAGATAACAGGAAATCGGCAAAAGAGGCTGTTGCATATTTACTTAAATTAGGTCATAGGAAAATCGGGATGATAGCTCATGCTTCGGTTGTATATAATGCTTCTTATTCGAGGATAAAAGGATACAGAGAAGCCATGAGCGAAGCGGGAGTGGAGGTCAGGGAAGAATGGATAAGGATGGGAGATTTTTCCGAGGAGAGCGGATATAACGCCATGACGGAGCTGCTTAGGATTCCCGGCCTGACGGCCGTGTTTGCGGGGAATGATGTAATAGCTTATGGTGCAATTAAGGCGATACAGGATTCAGGGCTGCGTATTCCCGATGATATTTCCATTGTAGGCTTTGATGATGATTACCTCTCGAGATACTTAAATCCGCCCCTTACGACAATTACACTGCCGGCTTCCGGCTTAGGGTCTCAGGCCGCAAAACTCCTGATTCGAATTATTTTAAGAGAAGACAGGATGGAGCCGAAACGGGTACTTCTTCCGACATATTTTTCGATTCGTAAATCCTGCAGAAATATCGGATAATCATACGGAGGCATAATGTTAAACAATACTTTAAAGTATCAATACAGTGATATCGATCTGGAACAGTACAGAGAATATGTCAGTATAGATGATATAAGAAATGAAGCGAAGGCGCTTAAGGGTGCACGTATTCTTCACATTAATTCGGTTTCTCACGGCGGCGGAGTCGCTTCCATTCTATCGAGAATCGTTCCGATGATGGGAAAGCTGGGAATTACCGCGCACTGGTATGTTCCCGAATCACCTTCCGATGCCTTTTTTGTTGTTACAAAGAAACAGCATAATATGTTTCAGGGGCAGACATGGGAAAAACTGACAGACAGGGAGAAGGAGCTTTACTTTAAGACTCAAAGCAGATGTGCGGAGGAACTTAAAAAGGAGATAGATACATACGATATTGTGGTTGTTCATGACAGCCAGTATTTAGGTATAATAAACCATTTAAAAGGGAATAATAACAGGTGGATTTACCGCTGTCATATCGATACCACGAATCCTAATCCGGATGTCATAGATTTTTTTAATCCCGTAATCGCGCGGTATGATGCAAGTGTGTATCATCTTAAGAGTTATATACTTAAGGATTCGCCGAATCCTTTTATAATGCCTCCGTCAACGGATCCCTTTGAACCCAAAAATGATATTAACATTATAGCGGAAGATGCTATAAGAAAGATTATAAATTCCTTCGGCCTGGATTCTAATCGCCCTGTTCTGCTGCAGGTGGGAAGATTCGATCCGGCAAAGGGATACGAAGATGTATGTGAAGTCTTTAAAAGGGTTAAAGAAACCGTTTCCGGTGTTCAGCTTTTACTTACAGGTGCAGGGGCCAAAGACGACCCGCAGTTTGCGCCGTATCTTAAAAAGGTTAAGAGTCTTGTCACCGGGTATAAAGATGCCGTTGTGCAGGCAATTCCCTTCGATGTGATAAAGCTTAATGCAGTGCAGCAGGCAGGCACTATTGTATATGCTCTTTCCAACCGCGAAGGGTTCGGTCTTGTCGTATCGGAAGCTTCGATAAAGGAAAAACCGGTTATTGTGACGGATGTAGGCGGGCTTCCTGAGCAGGTTATAAACGGAGAAACAGGTTTTGTGATTAATTCCATAGAGGAAGCCGTATCGAGAACTATCGAGCTTCTTAAAGATAAAGATAAGAGGTTAAGTATGGGCAGAGCAGGACGCAGATATATTCTGTCTAAATTTATTACGCCTATCCATGTAAAAAACTACTTCAGGCTTTTTAAAAAGATAAGCGGAAAAGATTAGTAAACTCCGGGATTTTAACCGGTTACGGATAGAGCCTGGAAATAGTTCTCGGAAAGGGTATTGCCTCGCGTACGTGTTTATTGCCCGTTATCCAGGTTATAGTCCTCTCCAGGCCGAGGCCGAAACCGGAATGCGGCACGGAACCGAATTTGCGCAGATCAAGGTACCATCTGTATGCGGACTCAGGAAGCTGTTCTTCCCTGATTCTTGAAATAAGCTCATCGTAACGATCCTCACGCTGTGAGCCTCCGATTATTTCGCCGTACCCTTCGGGAGCCAGAAGGTCTGCACATAGCACGGTTTCCGGGTTTTCCGGGTTTTCCTTCATATAAAAGGCCTTTGCATGTTTCGGATAGTTTGTAACGAATATGGGTTTCTCGAACTGTTCTGTTAATATCGTTTCTTCATCTCCGCCGAGATCATTGCCCCATTTTACCGGTTTTCCGAGTTTATCAAGCATTTTTACCGCCTCCGAATACTCGATGCGGGGAAATCCGGCTGTAATTTTTTTTAGCGGTCCGGTATTTCTTCCCAGCACTTTAAGTTCAGCTTCGTTTTTGCTTAAAATACTGTCAACGAGGCTGCATATCATCTCTTCCTGTAAATCCATGCTGCCTTCATTCTCCAAAAATGAAACTTCCGCTTCCAGCATCCAGAATTCGGTCAGGTGCCGCCTCGTTTTGGATTTTTCCGCTCTAAAGGTCGGGCCTAAGTTAAAAACCCTGCCGAATGCCATACATGCCGCTTCCAGGTAGAGCTGTCCGGTCTGAGCGAGGTATGCATTTCCCATGTCAAAATACTTTACTGAAAAAAGTGTGCTTGAGCTTTCTCCTATGGAGCCTGTAAGTATCGGGGTATCTATGAGTATAAATCCTTTTTCATGAAAAAAATTTCTTAAAGAAATTACCGCCTGGTTTCTTATCTTTAAAAGTGCCTCTGTTCTTGAAGATCTTAACCATAGGTGTCTGTGCTCAAGAAGGAAGTCGATGCCGTGTTCTTTTTTTGAAATCGGGTAATCCTCCTCCGGGTTCTGAATAACGGTGATATCGTTAATTGTAAGTTCGACTCCCGAAGGCGCCCTCGAATCTTTCCGGACATCTCCTGTTACGGAAATGCTCGCTTCCATCTTAAGACCGTCTATCTTTAAAAATGCATCATCATTGCACTCACCCTTAACGGCGACACCCTGGACCCTGCCTGTTCCGTCCCTTAACTGGAGAAAGGCAATTTTACCTTTTGAACGTATATTGTAAAGCCAGCCGCGTATTTCCACTTTCTGCCCGGTATATTTGTGCAGATCACTAATATAGACCCATTCCATTAAAATCTCCTGTGCTTTTTATTGTACAAGTTGATCCTCTTCTCCCGCTATCCGTACTGCACCCCGTGCATTCTGAAGTTTCAGATAATCGAGAAATTCATTGAGTGCCCTGTTAAATTCCGATTTTCGCACAGGACCCATATATTTACTCTCCTCCTGTATCAGTTCCTGTCTTCTTCCGGATATATTGTGTATGATTTTTTCTTTTATGGCATCATCGACACCTTTTATAATGAGGGCAAGTTCCTTATCGGAGTAATCGCGCAGGACCTTCTGAAGGTCTTTATCATACATGTGTTTTAATACGTCGATAGTAAATATCTTTTTTTCTATTTCTTTTGCAAGCTCCGGGTTTTCATCCTGAATATCGGAGAGAAGTTTTTTTTCGTCTGTTGTGCTCATATGTTTAAGTATTTCAGCAAGAGAGCTTTTGCCGTCGATTTCATAGGTAACCAGCTCTCCCTGTGTGAGTATTTTTTTCTTTAAAGCTTCTTCCGTTCTTCTTAGAACTTCCGGATTTATCTTTTCCATCCTGGATATTCTGGATACAATTTCTTTCTGCAGTTTTACAGACAGTGCGGACAGTATCTTCGATGCGAGTGAGGGATCTACATGAGGAAGAATTACCGAAATAACAGGTGCGGATTCATTCTTTAAAAGAATCAGTATCTGGTCCGTTTCCAGATCATTAAGAAAAGCAAAGGGATGGGGAACGGTTTTCATCTCTATTTTTTTGTATAACTCATTTCCTTTTTCTTCACCGAATGTTTTTACAAGCATTTCCCTGGCTTTCTCAAGGCCTCCCCGTGCTATAAGGTCCTTTGTCGTTGCAAGATATCCGAATTCTTCCAGGACTTTTTTTGCCTCTTTCGCATCCAGATTTTTTATGGAAGCTATTTCCGCGGTAATGCCCTTGACTTCCTTTTCCGTTAAATGACTCAAAACCCGGGCGGCATCTTCCCTGCCTAACAGAATAAGGAATTCTGCGGCTTTGCGGTATCCGGTATCACGGACAGTCTCTTTTACAAATCCGTTTCTATCATATATTCCATTGTTTTTCATGCCGCCTTACTCCTCTCCCTGTATACCGCTTAAATATTTACTCTTCATCTTTGCTGTAAGATATTGAACTGTAATGTTTTTTTGCATTTTTGTATATTGTGTCTAATATTTTGTAAAGAGGCAATGGATTGGAGTACTGCGGAATACACCTGGTTAAATCGGTACGGTCGGATTCCAGATCGGTATTCCCTATTTCCCTTTCCATTTCTTTAAATGCATCTTCTGATACTTCTCTTGTATCCGTTATTGTCTTTAATATATCCAGTAACCGGGAAAGTACAGGTTCCGAATCTTTAAGGGCAGTTTCATAGATTTCGGGAAATGAACTGTTTCTTATATCTTTATTGTCACAGGGATGAGACCATTTTGAGTGGTTCAGGTTAAGGTAATCGATATCTTCGGGCAGTTTTTCCGTATAAAAGAGTGTTATTCTTCTTTTTCTGTAATTCTCATCCATATCCTTGATCAGGGCCATTTCATAAAATATAGGCTTTGTGGGGTTTGTTATTTCATAGAGAAACAGCGTGTCTCTGTAGGCATTGTCGAATCTTTTAAGGTCGTCGGATTTGCTGAATACCGGAAAAGTGACTTTAAGTGCATCTGTGAAAGTTTTTACAATTCTGCCGGGCATAGAAGGTCCGCAGTACATAAGTTTTCCCGTATCAAATTCTGTTATATTAATGTTTCTCTTGATTTTGAGTATCTTCTGATCGATGATTCTCTCGAAAAAAGGATGACATCGAAAATATTTTTCTGTTTTTTTGTTACCTTTTTCCACCCATCCGGAAAAAAATGCAATAAAGGGATGAGCCTTTCTATCGAGAATGGCATGGGTTGTAAAACCAAGTATAAAAGCAGCTATTTGTTCTGAGGTTTCCGAATTACCTTCGACGGATCAACCCCGGATCATGTTTACGGTAAATCTCCCATAATGTTCGTGATGCAGAAGGGATCCGTACTTTAAACCGGAAGGTTTTGTGCGCTGATTGTGGTAGAAGAAGTCGGGTCCCTGACATGCAAAACGGAAAATATTTCCATGCCGGGTAATAATTCTATCCGCTTCGGTTCCCATGGAACGGCGAAGAGCTTCCTCTCCAAAAATAATATGGGTTATATGTGCAGGCATAGTATATACAGGATAACAGAGTAATTGTTAAATTTCAATGAGTTAAGGTATTGACAAGTATAAAAGTTCTTGTTAATTTGCATTACATATTGCCGCTGTAGCTCAGTCGGTAGAGCAGAGGACTGAAAATCCTCGTGTCAGCAGTTCAATTCTGCTCGGCGGCACAAGGCTTAATCTACGGTTTTAACGGAGATTAAGCCTTTTTTATGCTTTAAAATTATGCTTTAAATGTTTCCGCTGCTTTAACCGCACGGTTCCATGATTCGATCTTTTCTCTTCGGATGGCATCATTTGTGTCAGGGGTATACTCCTTTCTTATTTTCCAGTTTTTCTTTATCTCATCTATATTTTCCCAGTAGCCGGTACTGAGCCCGGCAAGGCAGGCAGCGCCCAGAGCGGTAGTTTCCGCTGTCTGCGGCAGAATAATGGATTTATTAAGAATGTCAGCCTGAAACTGCATAAGAAAGCTGTTAAGCGAAGCTCCGCCGTCGGTCTTTATTTCCTTAACCTTAAGTTTAACATCCTGTTCCATGGCATCGATTAAGTCTTTGCTCTGGAATGCTATACTTTCCAGGGCTGCCCGTACGATATGAGCACGGTTTGTTCCCCGGGTTATTCCCAGTATTGTTCCCCGTACATCCGGATCCCAGTAAGGCGCTCCCAGGCCGGTAAAAGCCGGCACAAAGTAAACACCTCCGGTATCCTTAACGGATAGTGCGAGTTTTTCCGATTCAGGCGAACTGTCTATAATTTGAAGTTTATCTTTCAGCCACTGAACAACAGCGCCGGCTATAAAAATAGAACCCTCTATGGCGTACTGAAGCCCCCCGCCTAAGTCCCAGGCAACTGTTGTGAGCAGGTTATTCTTCGAGAAAACCGGTCTGTTTCCTGTATTCATCAGGGAAAAGCAGCCCGTGCCGTAGGTTATCTTTACATCACCCTTCTTAAAACAGGTCTGCCCGAAAAGCGCTGCCTGCTGGTCTCCTGCAGCCCCTGTTACCGGTATCTCTGCGCCGAAAAGTTCTCTTTTTGTTTTGCCGAAATATCCCGAGGAGGCTGAGATTACAGGAAGCATAGCTCCCGGAATGTTAAGTTCCTTTAAAATCTCCGAATCCCAGTTTCCGTCATTAATATTGTATAGAAGTGTTCTCGAAGCATTGGAAGGTTCCGTAACATGTCTGCCCGTAAGGTTATAGATAAGCCATGAATCGACTGTGCCGAAGGCAATTTCTCCCTTTTCCGCTCTCTTTCTTATTTCCGGGATATTATCCAGAATCCACTTTATCTTTGTTCCGGAAAAATAGGGATCGAGCAGGAGCCCTGTTTTTTTCCTTATCGTATCTTCCAATCCGGACTTTTTTAATTCATTGCAGATGTCCGTTGTACGCCTGCATTGCCAGACTATGGCATTATATACAGGTTTGCCTGTTTTTTTCTCCCACAGTACGGTAGTTTCACGCTGGTTTGTAATACCGATTGCTGCTATCTGTTCCCCTTTGATGCCGGCTTTTTGTATGGCTTCCCCTGCAGTTAAAAGCTGTGTTTCCCATATTTCCACCGGGTTGTGTTCCACCCATCCCGGCTTCGGAAAATACTGGGTAAACTCTTTCTGAGAACCTGCAATTATGCTTCCGGAGTGGTCAAAAACAATTGCACGGGAACTGGTCGTTCCCTGATCGAGGGAAAGTATATACTGTTTCAATTGCTGCCTCTGCTGTCGGAATTTCTCCGTCCGGATCCCAGAGCTTCTATGTAGTAAGGCCCGGATATAAGGCCGTACCTGCTGCGTGAGGAGTATGTATAAATATAACAGTTAAATCCCTTTGACAGGATGGGCTTGCCCTGTGTAAGTTCGTTTATTTTTAATGTTTTATTAGTAAGGGTAAAGGTGTTAATGTATTTGCCTGATGTGCTGTAAGTCCATAAGCTGTAGGATTTTCTAACCCCCTTGATCGTAATAATTCCTGTTTTTACCATAACTCCGGGGAAATTTAATTTCGAAATATTTAAGGGAGGAACGGTTATGGCCAGTGTTCTTTCGTCGGAGTCGCCTCCGGTATCCTGTACGAGAATTCTGTACTCTCCTCCCGGAAAACGCGATCCGTCCGGCATCAGTAAGGAGTTGCTTCCGAGCCAGGTTTCTCCTCCTGCTGTTTTCTTTTCCCACTCTTCTGCAGTCAGTTTCCAGTAAAGTTCATTCTCATCATTGATAAGGTATATGCTTTCTATATCGTTTATTCCATCCGGGTCGGTTACATCGATAAACAGGCTTAATGCCTGGTATATCTCTAATGAGTCCGGGTTACGCACTGCATTCATCTGCCAGTCAACCTGCAGGATCTCAGGGGGTTTGCCCGAACATCCCGAAAAGAGTAGAATAATGGATACTATTAGTAAAACCGCGGCTTTTATCCGGTTTCCTCCTTGAGAACATTTTCCAGAGCAGTTATAAATTTTCTGTTCTGTTCTTCTGTTCCCACGGTAATGCGAATGTATGTGGGAAGGTTATACCCGTTCATCGGACGGACGATAATGCCCCTGGATATCATTTTATCCATAATGACTCTGCAGTCCCTTTTTGTGTCTATCAGAATAAAATTGGTGTGAGAATTTATAAAGAATAATCCGAGACGCTTAAGTTCCCCGTATATATAGTGTTTACCCCTCTCCGTTAAACTAAGCGTTTCTTTAAAGAAAGATTCATCCTGCAATGCCGCAGTACCCGCTTCCTGCGCAGGCACGGAAACGCCGAAGGGAGGTCTTATCCTGTACATTAATTCGAGCATTTCAGGGTCTGCTATACCGTACCCGACTCTTATTCCCGCCAGGCCGTATATTTTGGAAAATGTGCGGAGCAGGATTATATTTTTTTTGCCGTCTCTTATAAAAGGCCTTAGATTCGGTACGTAATTTTCATCTGCAAATTCCGCATAACATTCATCGTGCACAATAATAATATTATCCGGCACGGAGGATATGAATCTGTAAATATTTTCTTTATCCAGCAGGTCGCCGGTCGGATTATTGGGGTTGCAGAGAAAGATCAGCTTTGTCTTTTCTGTTATTCCGGAAAGTATATCGTTAAGGTCTATTTTAAGATTGACCAGACGGGATTTTACGACTCTGCCCCTCATGGCCAGAGCCACAATCTCATACATGGAAAATGTTATTTCGGGAATTATGACTTCATCGCCGTCCGTTAAAAACGTCATGGCAAGAGTATATATCAGTTCATCCGCGCCGTTTCCTATCATGATATACTCCGGAGGAATATCGAGTTTCCCGGACAAAGCCTCGCGCAGTTTAAGGCTGCTTACTTCGGGATACTGAAAAGAATTTGTAAGTGTTTCTTTAACTGCCCTGTAGGCAAGGGGCGAAATGCCGAGAGGATTCTCATTGGATGCCATCTTTATGACATCTCTAACCCCCTTTTCCTTTATAACTTCCTGTATTGATTTACCGGGAACATAAGGTTTAATGGAAAGTATGCCCGGATTTGCAAGTTCTTCAAGTTTCGAACCCATTACTCTGTCTAATGCCTCGCTAATTGTATAAAGATCATAAAAAGGACCTGTGATTGTCCGTCAATCTCTTTTCCATATATTCGGTATTTAAATCAAGTTCCCCTGCAAGTATTTTAAGTTTACCCGCCGGGATTAAATTCTGTTCGGCAAAGAGATAGATCAGCGCTTTTTCTGCAATACATGGGACTTTAAGTGCATTCATCATAACAGGTTCGGGGTCGTAAATCTCGATGTACTTCTCGTAAAAATGCATATAAAGTGCGGATTTTTCCATGCTGTTCCTGATTAAAGAAAGTTCCTTTTTAAGCGGTTCGTAGTCGCCTTCGGAGGCTTTTTCTCCAAGGGGTTTCAGTATCAGAAAGGTATATTCTTTGCCTGGAAGATAATGATGCCTGTCGCACCGCGTGCAGTAATCAGGCTCGAGGGGGTTGTCCTTGTCCCTGTCTCCTCCGATTATTATCAGCGGATCAAAGTAAAGTGCAGGACATTCTTCGTTACCAACTGTATAATATCTGTACGTATAAAAAGAATCCTTAAGGCAGTCCGGATGTTCGCAGTAGGCGGTAAGCGGAAAGATATCAGTTGTGATATCAAGTAGAAGTTTTGCCGTAGGATTAAAAATCTCCTTTCTGAAATTAAGTATAAGTGACGGGAAAATAAAAATTAAGTTGTTTTTTTCCGACCCATTCTTAACTATATAGGCAACCCGTTCCTCATAGAAAGTAGCTTCGTCGATTATCCATGTACCGATATGCGGATTACCGCCGATGATCTTTTCAAGTTCAAAAGAATCACGTATCGACGCTATATTTGCCCCGCATCGTTCGTAACCGCCGCGGTATGCAAGTGCATCGGAGGGGTAGTCCGGAAAACGTTCCTCATCCAGAATCGACCGTATAAAAAATACATTCCGCCTATCCGCATTCCCGGTTTTTGTCAGCGACTCTATTGCATCGGATTTCTTTTTGGCTACAAGAGAATCTCTCCATACCCTGGATGAATACTCGGTTTTTCCGGAACCCATCGGCCCTATCACCAGTATTCTTCTGCCGGCTTTCTTAAAATCGAAATGGTCGAAGGATCTGTGAATCGCCACTTCCGGAAATCCCAGGCTCTTTAAAAAAGAAGATGTATTTATACTATCCGAATCTCTGCTCATGGCTTTCCCGTTCTAATAAAAAATGATAAAAAAACCGGCAGAACAATAATGGCTCCTATAGCGGTTGTAAACAGAACCAGTGATACAAGTATCCCGAAAAACATAATGGGTGTAAAACTGGAGAAAGCTAAAACAAGGAGTCCGGAGACCAGTGATAATGTTGTAAGCAAAATCGGTCTCCCTGCAATCTGCAGCGTGTTTACAAGAATCTTATGCGGATCGCTGTTCTTTGCCCTCCTCTGCTTGTTAAACTGGATTATAAGATGAATCGATGTATCGACACCGACACCGATGGCTACACTGGAAAAAGTAATGGTAACGACATCGAGTGGTATTTTTAAAATATACATACATATAAAGTTAACCATTATACCCACAGTCATCGGTATAAGGGCGAACAAACCGAACAGGAAGGAGCGGAAGGCCAAAGATGTAATGAGAAAAATAAGCAGGGCGGAAACCAGTAACGAGGTTACCTGGTCATGCGCAAGTGTCTCGGACAGGTAGAATGCGGAGAGATTGTTGCCCCAGAGTTCCGTACGTATTTCAGGACCCAGTGTGTCTTTTTCATCGCGTGTTAATTGTGCACTGAATGTTTTAAATCTCTGTTCCAGCATAAAGCTCTTTGTGTCGCTGTTATAAATTCTTATTGCAATTGTGAGTTTATTAAAATTTTTATGAAGAACCGTGCCTATAACGGAACTGCCCTGCGACGTTGCAGCCAAAGCCTTAAAATACCTTGATAAAAGCAGTATCATACCTCTGTTTTTCGGTATTTCATATCTGCCTGTCATTGTTTTATTCATCAGCTCGAGGTATGTAACAAAGGATGATATATATGCTATATCATGATCTTTACGCAGCCTCGATTCGAATGCGGAAACCTTTTTTAGAACCTTCGGGCCCAGGAAATAATTATTTTTACCTTTCGGGCCGCTTAAGGTTATATAGCCGTAAATGTAACCGCCGAATTTTCTCACCACAAAAAGATTATCATTTATTGCCTTTTCCTTTTTCTTGTAGTACTTTGTAAAATCCGTCTGATATTCGACATGCTTAATGGAAACAAAAAAAAGTGCAATTATTACCACTACACCGATAAGAATAAATATTCTCCAATGTATGATATTCTTGCCTATTCTGCCGAGCAGCCTTGTAACAGAACCCTCTGTTACCCGTTTTTTCTGCTTCAGGGTAGGCGGAGGCAGCAGGGAAAGAACTGCGGGAAAAAAGAACAGAGAGAGCAGGGCGCAGAAGATAATGCCCATACTTGTGGCTATTCCGAATTCCCTGATCTGCCTTATGTGAGCCGAAATGAGGCTGAAAAAACCGATTACCGTTGTAAGTGCAGCCATCATAATTGTTTTATTAATGTGAGTAACGGATTCGGCTATCCATTTAATCTTGTTGTTTTTAAGAGTGGCTTCTCTATAGTACTGGTTTAAAACATGAATGCTGTACGAACTTCCGAGGGTAAGCACCAGCGGCGGTGTCATCATACTGACAACGGTTAATTTGAATCCTAAAAGACTCATTATTCCGGCTGTCCACAGGGTTCCGAGCGATACGGTTGTTATCGGCAGAATTACTGCACGAACTGTTTTAAAGCCGAAGTAGTAAACTAAAAGTATAACGATCATGGCAAGTATAAGGAATCTGGGGACATCGTTTGCCAGGTATTTTGATGTTGTTTCATCCAGCGGGAATTGTCCGGCTATATATGTACCGAATGAGATCTGTATTCCCTTTAGTATTTTTCTGACAGACTGCAGAAGCTGTTCATAGTCAACCCCGGAATCAACTGGAAAAAGTACCGCCAGGGTGGTTTTGTCGCCGGAAATTACAAGGTTTTTTGCAATTTGATCCGTTTCCAGACGGTTCAAAAAAATCTTAAAGTCTTTTTCATTCTGCGGAGGTTTACTGTCTTTTGCGAGGGTGGTAAATTTTAACCTTATGCCGTCTTTCCGGAATGTAACTATATTAAACGGGTTAATGCTTTCATGGACATCCGGCAGGGATTCGATGCTCTTAATCGTTTTATAAAGCACTTTTGTCTTTTTAAGTGTAAGTTTTCCTCTGGCTTCGAATGCTAATACGAGAAAATCGGTGTTATTTAAAGCTCCGCCGTATTTTTCGGTAAGTTTTACGATCTTCGAATTTCGGGGCAGAAGGTCCCGCACCGAAGATTCGATTTTGATTTTTGTTGCAAAATATCCTAAGAAAACGGTTATGAGTATTGTAATGACAATTATCATATACCTGTGTTTTTCCGAAAATGCGACCATTCTGAACATGAAAGAACGGTCTGTATAAGATGAATTCCCGTTAGTATTCTTTAACATTAAGTTTTTCTGCCATAGCCTGATCTTAAGTAAAAATAAAATCCACAAAAAAGGAGAAACATAAATACACAAAGTATTGTATGAGACTCCTGTGCAGGAGAATAATACTACATATTTTAAGGATATGTGTCAATTATATAAGCTGAACGGCCTGGCCTATGGCATGCTAATTAAGCGCGCCGTAAGTGGTCCCTGTTAACCTTAACCCGTTTTTAACGGGATAATACGTGCAGACGGCAGAACAGCTGAGAATACCTTATTTATTTGTTGCGCTTATTGTAGATAAGTTTGCCCTTTTGGTATACAATAATCACTAGACGGGTAAGATCGGAAGCAAAAAGGGGGCTAAAATGAAAAAAAAGTTATTCCCGGTAGTTCTTTTATTATTGTTTGTTCTGTATTTTCCTCTGTCTGCACAGGATTTAAAACCTCTGGGGAATGATCTTTCTTCACTTCTGGACGGTCTCGGCAGGGAAATGCTGCCGGACCTGGCGCAATCGTCTTTGCTCGGTACCGGCATGGGAGAGGCTGAGACAGGAGATTTTCCCCATATGTTTTTTGCATTCTCAGGAGGCGCCGTACTGTCGCATGGAATCGGCAGGTTTATCGATCCGGAAAATACTGCTTTTAAACTTTTAAATGTATCCGGATTAATAGATCAGGCACTTGCAGGTGCAGGTGCAGATGTACAAAATTTATACAAAACATCAAAGGGATTTTTCCCCTATCCGAATTACAGGTTTGCTGTCGGATTCGGTACGGTATATGGGGTAGAAACCATTCTTACGATTTCCATGTTTCCGCAGGGGCTAACCGATTTTGCAGCAGGTCTTGCAGGCCTTAAAGGTGTTACACTGAATAGTTTTAACGGTGGAATAAGGGTAAGGAAAGTACTCCTTTCCGATGCCGGAGGCTTCCCGGGTGTTTCTCTGGGTGCTGGATATTCCTACACCAATTTTAATGCGGGTTATTCATTAACGGGATTCAGCCAGGATTTATCGGGGTTTACACTCGATTTAAAGGGTGATCTCAGTATGGAGGCAGCGGTTCACTCTGCAGGTGTGGATCTTAATATTTCAAAAAAACTCCTTGTATTTATTCCCTTTTTCAGAGTTTCCGCATGGTATCAGTGGGCGGATTTTACCGGTTCGGTGAATAATTTTGATGCTTCGATTGTAAATGGTTCCACAACGGTCAGTTATACCGGACAGGGCGGAACAGACCCGGCAGCTTCGTATTCGCTTCATAATCTCTCCCTGCTGCTTACAGGGGGGCTCGAAATTAAACTCGGGGGTTTTGCTTTAACGGCATCGGCTGTATTCGATCCTTCCGATTTTACCCTTGGAGTGGAGACAGGGATCAGAGGCCAATTTTAAATACTAATTTTAGATAGGAAAAGCCCCCGTATACACGGGGGCTTTTTAAATTTCCGGTTTGTTTCTGCCGGCAGAAGTTAAGGTGTAATACTGACCAGCCCCTCTGTTCCTGAAATCAGCAGTTCCGTGCCGTTCCATGTGAGGTCTGTAAGTTTTCCGGGCAGTCCCGAAGGCGTTAATGTTCCGGGCAGTCCCGAATTAAACGGATAGTGCGTAACGGTCGAACCGTCGGAGATAAAGAGGTCTCTGTCGGAAAGCATTGCTATGTGGTTTGCACTTGTAACGGCTATCTTTGTTATATTATACCCTGCAGTTCCGGTTACCGGGTCAAGTGTTTTATTTGTGTCGAAGACCTGTTCGGTGTCGCTTTCTGTAAGTTTAACCGTATAGGCTCCCCGTTCCGTTCCGATTATAAGGTATGCATCGGAACCTGAAGTGTATCCGGCAAGAGAGACGATGGGTATTTCTCCTTTCGAATCCGTAACGGAGAAGAAATCGGCATAATCCATTAAATCGGGCATACTAGTACCGTTGTACGTTGTAATGATATCGGCTGACAGGCGGAAGGCTCCCAATTTTGTTGCAAAATATGCGTAATTATCTGTGATATAAAAACCGGAAACAGGCT
>JAADHF010000125.1 GCA_013151965.1 Spirochaetota bacterium | reverse complement strand
GTAATTATCATGATGAACACTATTGTTATTTCCGTTACGGAGAGAATACCGGAAATCGGGACTATGCGTGCGATTGGGGCTCAAAAGGGTTTTGTTCGCAGAATGATAATTGCGGAAACCCTGATGGTGTCCGTTATTTTTGGCATTATCGGTATTATACTGGGCGCGTTGGTTCTCGGTGTGCTGTATCTTAAGGGGATACCCGCATCCAATATCTTTCTGCAGATACTGTTCGGCGGCAAGGTTCTGCATCCTGTGATGTCCGTGCAGTCTCTTGTTCTCGCCCTGGTTGTTACCGCTGTTATCGGAATTATTGCAAGTCTTTATCCTGTGTCCGTTGCTTTAAAGATTCAGCCCGTTAAGGCCATGCAGAGAACATAGGAAGGATATGCATAGGGAGATAAAATGAAAAATACCATAAAAATAGCATTTAGAAATATACGCAGACAGAAAAAACGAAGTTTCCTGTTAGGCGGTGCAATTGCCTTCGGTATTCTGATTATAACTGTGTTAAACGGCTTTACAGGCGGGCTTGCAGATAATATAAAGGATAACTTTTCTGCAATTTTCGGCGGGCAGATATTTATAAGCGGCTCGGAAATTACCGATACAGGACGCGTTGTCAGTGTCATTCGGAATGAGAAGATTATAAGTGAATCTATAAAACCCGTCCTGGATAAAATCAAATCCGCTCACAAACATTCAAGAGCTTTTGCGGAGGCAATCTTCGGTTCCAGGACCGCCCGGCAGCGGATAGACGGAATAGACTGGCAGAAGGAAAAGGGCTTTGCGGAATCTCTTCCTATCGTTAAAGGATCGCTTAAAAACTTAAGTAATCCGCAGGCTTTAATTCTGCCGGTCTCCACTGCGGACAGGCTCGGAATAGAAGTAGGCGAATCGCTCCTCGTCCGGTTATCTACAATTACCGGACAGAAAAATGTGGGTGATTTTATCCTTATAGCCACAGTACGCGATCAGGAAAGTATGGGAATATCAACAGCCTATACCAGCTTAAATTATCTTAACAATCTTCTCGGCATGAAGGGAGGAGAATTTCAGGTATTTAATATCTATCTTAATAATATGGAGGATATGGATTCGGTAGGAAATGTTATTTATGCAGGTCTTAAAAGGCGTGCAATTACAGAGGAAAGGCTTAACACAACCCCGGTTGTCACTACAAAAGAGAGCGGATCCAAGACTGCCGAAATAGACCGCGAAAGGAATATGCACAGGTCCTTTGCTTCCCTGATGGGGAGCAGCTTTTTCAGCGAGAAGAATATCGAACCCTGGGAGGGCACAAAATACTCATTGATTACACTCAACGATATGATGGGTGAGGTAACTACCATGGTAAGGATTCTTAATACAATCGGATTGATAATATTTATACTCCTTCTTGTAATTACAATGGTAGGAGTGACAAACTCATTCCGGATGACAATACTGGAAAGAACACGGGAGATAGGGACTATGCGGGCTATAGGCATGCAGAGAAACAATGTAAGAAATATATTTCTTCTCGAAGCCTTTTTTACATCACTCGGGGGTGCAATTGCCGGACTGCTTGCCGCCGGAGTTGTGATGTTAATTGTGTCCCGTATTCCGTTAGGTGCCACTTCTTTTATGTGGTTCTTTCTTAAGAGGGGGAAAATGACATTTTCCGTTCTGCCTTTAAATGTATTGGTAAACCTTGTAATTCTCTCTCTTTTAAGCCTGCTTGCAGCATGGAACCCTGCCAGGAAGGCATCGAAACTGGAACCTGCGCAGGCATTAAGGACAGAGTATTAATTTATGCATGCTCCGGAGAAATCCGGCATATCTCATTATAAACAGGAGGAAACAATGGGAATAAAAAAATCAAAGATAGTGATTTTTACAATTTTATTTGCAGTAATACTTTCACCCGCATTAGTCTCTGCGGAGAAGCTTAACTACGAGCAGATTTTAAAAAGTATAGATAAGTTAAGCAGTTTTAAGGATACGGATTTCTCTGCTGTTATGACAATGATTTCCGAGGACCCGGAGAACGGTATGGATAAAAAGGTTGTGCAGCAGTTCAGAAGAGATAAGGATGATAAATTTCTCATGCTTATAGAGAAACCGGATGTTCAGAAGGGTCAGGGATATCTGCGTATAGGCGATAATCTATGGTTCTACGATCCCGAGAGCAGAAAATTTTCTCATACGTCGATGAAGGAGAATTTCTCCAACACAGATGCAAAGCATTCTGATTTCGGACGTTCTTCTCTCGCCGAAGATTATACGGTAACCGGCCATACGGAAGGAAAGCTTGGGAAGTATGATGTTTATATTCTTAATCTGAAGGCAAAGAATAATGAGGTTACATACCCGTATATGAAAATATGGATAACTAAAAAACTCTATCTGGTTCTAAAGGCTTCCGATTACAGCCTGACCAGAAGGCTTTTACGTACCTCCTACTTTCCAAGATATGCAAAGGTGGGCAATAGATATACCCCGTCTGTTATGATATTTGTAGATAATCTTGTAAAGGGGAAAAAGACCCAGATTTCCATTAAAGACATATCCATAGATAAGCTTCCCGATTCGGTTTTTACAAAGTCCTATGTCGAGCGTGTAAACAGGTAGTATAAGGAGGATAAGGCTATGAAATGGTATATGAATAACAGGGTAACTTTTTTACCTGCATCATTATTGGGATTGATGTTTGCTGCGCTTTTTATGCTTAGTTCTGTTATAGTAAGGGCGGATACAGCGGGTTCGGATAACGGGGACTCGTCCGCTTCCATTAACAGTGATGAAAACAGTCTGTTCGGAGGCAGCGGCGGTGTGGTGGAAGAGGTGGATAAAAACCGGACTGTTTCATCCCTGCAGAATGTAATGCTCTCCGGGAAGGGAGTGGATATCGGCGGAGAGTATAATTTTTCTTCCGTATCAAGCTGGATGTGGGACACTGCCGGTAAGAAAATCAGTGATATTACATTTGATACACTTAAAAATCCCGACAATGAAAGTTTTAATACAACACTTAATGCTTCGGTCTATTTCGACGGGAGGCCCGATGAGAATTTCCGTGTTTTCGGAAAAGCGGAGGTAGAATATCCGTTTACAGAGACAGGCAGCAGAAGTATAAATGATATTTTTAGAGTTAAAGAGCTGTTTTCCGACTTTAACTGGAACAATCTTATCTTTTTCCGCGGGGGAAAGCAGACAATAAACTGGGGTGTCGGGTACTTTTTCAGCCCTGCGGATATTATCAATCTTACATCCATAGATCCGGAAAATCCCAATGCCGAGCGCGAAGGCCCTGCAGCCCTTAAGGTAAATGTTCCCATAGGTATTAACAATGCTTATCTCTATATAATAGATAAAAATATCGAAAAACCGGAAGATATAGAAGTTGCCCCGAAAGCGGAATTTGTACTTGGTAATTCGGAAGTGGGATTTGGCGGAGTATATCAAAAGGATCATGCACCAACGGCAATGGTAACCGTAACGGGTTCTATATGGGATTTTGACATATTCGGAGAAGGTGTTGTAAGTTATGGTTCCGATACGGTATTTGTAAAAGAAACGGCCAAAACTTTAGCGAATCCTTTCGGCCTGGAAACGGAAAAGATAGATGATAAGTATTTCCTTTCCGGCACCGCGGGATTCCGGTATTCCAATTCCGATGATGACGGCAATTTTGATATGAGTATTGCAGCCCAGTACTTATACAATGGTGATGGGTACAGTAATAAGGATATCCTTAAGGACAACATAACGGGTGTTATGCAGATGATAGGTGCGGGGTCTCTAAGCTATGAAGATATTGCAATGCCCGGTATTCATTATGCGGCCTCGTCGTTAATGTGGAACGGGATGTTTAATACCGATCTTTCTCTGAATATTTTCTGGATAGGTAATTTATCCGACAGTTCCGGGCAGGTAATACCGGGTATTTCGTATAAGTTTTTTGATAAATTAAAGGCATATCTTAAAATGCCCCTTACCTATGGTGATGAAGGGTATCAATATACACAAAACGGCAGCACTGTTTCGGTTTCTCTGGAACTGTCTATGGGGAGCGGTGCATTTTAGATAACCGGAGAAAAGTACATTCAATGGCGGCAGGATTTTATTAATATGAAGGCTAAGATTCTTATTATCGAAGATGAGAAAGAGATGGCCGATCTTATCAGTATCTATCTTACAAGGGAAGGAGTGGAAACCGACTGCTGCGAATCCGCAGAAGACGGGGTTAAAAAACTGTCTCTGCGAGTTTATGACCTTGTGATTCTGGATATTAACCTTCCCGGCATGGACGGCTTTGAGTTTTTACAGCGGTTTAGAAAGGATTATTCCACTCCGGTGATTATTGTTTCTGCACGTGAGGCGGATGAGGACATAGTTATGGGGCTTGGGATCGGTGCTGATGAATTCGTGGTAAAGCCTTTTTCTCCCCGTGTGCTTGCAGCGCGTGTGCGTGCAATTTTACGGCGTACAAGGAGTTCGAAAAGTTCAGGGAGTTCATCAGAGAGTTCATGGAGCTTAAAGGGTGATGAACCGGAGAGAGCTGTAATCGGTTTCGGTGCATATATTCTCGATCTCGACGGATATATCTTAAAAAAGAAACGGAAAGATACACCAGGCAGTAAGATCGGGGGCTGTGATTCTCTTAAAAGAACGGGCGGTTATAAAAGGATTCCTCTGTCCATGCGGGAGTTTGAGGTGTTAAAGTATCTTGCATTAAACGAGGGGAAGGCGCTTTCCCCGGAGAAAATATACAATTCGGTATGGGGCAACCGGTTCGGTGATTTAACTGCAGTTGCGGTTTATATCCGGAGACTGCGAAAAAAGATAGAGGATAATCCTGCAGAGCCGTGTTTCCTCGAAACTGTGAGGGGCAAAGGGTACAGGTTTAACAGGGATTAGATAGGTTATTTAAAGCGGTGAGTCTAAGAACAAAGTTTTTTTTGCTGGTAGTAGGTATTACTGTTATCCCATTCCTTATTGCCTCTATTCTTATGATTTCTGTTACTTCCGGCGGGGATGAACACAGCCTTTTTTACGAGTACTACATCACGCGGCGGTGGGTAAGGAGAAATCTTTCGGGAGCAGAGCAGGGGATAAACCTTAAAAAGCTGATTGCGGAAAAACCAAAATCCGTAGAGTTTATAGTCATAAACGGTAAATATCACATTCTCTATTCCACGGTAAAACTTCCCTCAAAGAGCAGTAATTCCGATAACAGCAGAGTGCTTAAATATGTGCATGATAATTCGAAGAGTTATGATTTTCAGATTATATCGTCCAGCCTGGATAAAAAAAATACTGTGTTTTTTATAATTCAAAAGCCGGGGTTAGAAAAAGTACTGCTTAAACAACGCCATCTTCTGTCGCTTGGCCTGCCGCTGTTTCTGTTGTTGTTCTCGGCAGGCATGTCTATATATATAGTGAAGAGTATCCGGGGTTCTATCCGCACCCTGGAGAGTGCAACACGTAAAATTGCAGACGGAGACCTGGATTTTAGCCTTGAGGTTCACGGCAATGATGAGATTGCGTCGCTTAAACGGTCTTTCGAAACGATGAGGTTAAAGGTCAAAGAAGAACTTGCCAAAAGAGCTAGATTTATTATGGGAGTTTCGCATGATCTAAAAACACCTCTGGCCCTGATCGAGGGTTATGTAGATGCCATACAGGACGGCTATGCAGACAGGCCGGAGAAGATGGAAAAATATCTTTCTATTATAAAGGATAAGTCAAAAATCCTGGAGCAGAGAATTGCACGCCTTATCGATTTTGTAAAACTGGAAACCGGGGATTGGAAACTGACGAATAAGACTGTCCGCATGGTTTCCTTTCTCCGAAGTCTCTGCGGTAGATATTCCGAAGATGCGGAAATACTGGGTTATGTTTTTAACTCTCATATAGATATCCCCGGTACGGTTATGGTTAAAATGGATCAGGAACTTGCCATGCGTGCATTCGAGAATATCATTAACAATGCAATCCGGTATTCCGTAAAGGGGAGCGCGATCGGACTGGAAGCCCGTGTTTTATCCGGCAGGCCGGGTACGGCAGGCATGGCAGAAAAAAAGGAAAAAACAGACCGGGTGGAGATTTCCATAAGCAACTACGGCGGAAAGATTACGGAAGAGGAAATTCGTTTCATCTTTGAACCCTTCTACAGGGGAAGTAATTCGAGAAGAGAAGACGGTCTCGGCCTGGGGCTTGCGACGGTAAAAACAATTATCCGGTCGCACGGCTGGTCCATCGATGTGTTAAGCGAAGAGAAGAAGGATGGAACAATGACCGTTTTTACCGTTTGTATCCCGATAACTTCTTAAGCCGAAAAAAGCTCCCGGTATTTCAACTTTACCACGGGTACTTTTAGTTCGAATTTATCAAATTGCCCGAGCCTGAAAGTATAATTTTATTCATACCCGGGGTGTATCGAGTAATAAAAATGTCCTTCGGTAAGACTGATAAGGGATCCGTCATATCCGTCATATCCGTCATAGTTTAAAAATCCGGTTGGTATTGTCCGCCGGCTGCCGTCGTATGTTGGGATACTTACATCGAAATGGATATGCGGGCCTGACGAATATCCGGTATTCCCGCTGTAACCCAGGATTTGCCCGGCCTTTACGGTATCGCCAACTTTTACAACGATCCCGTTTTTCCTGAAGTGCATATAGTTCCCAAAACTTCCATCATTATGATAGATCAGGACATAATTAGCATCATTCCGGTACGCCGGATCCGGACCCCCTTTTCCCGAATTATTTTTTACCAGGGCCGTGATACCGTCCCTTGCTGCGGTTACTGGTGTACCAATATCCATAGCAAAATCCAGGGCAAATATCCCTCTGTGGGAAAAGTTTCCGTTATAGCCCTGTACAAGGTAGTGTTTTGTGCCATGCTCGAAAGGAAGAAGATAAGGATAAGAATCAGTATGCTTTACCGAGGATGGATCCCCTAAAAAGTAACGATAGTAATATGAGTATTTATAAGGGGTACCGGACTTCGGTCTTAAACTGAAAAGATAGATGTGTGCTTTTTCCGGAGGAAGTACTGTTCTGTAAGGATTTTTTACGGTGCACTCCATGTTTGACAACTCTGTAAGTTTAACAATTATAACGCATGGAATAACACTAAAATTATCGGCATAAAACTTAAGTTCGCCGGAACCGGACTGTTCGATATTAACCTTAACGAGATTATTGCCTGCGGGCAGAGAATGACCGGCAAATGTAAATAGTAAGATAAAAATAACCGGAATTCGTCCGCTCATCTATTCCTCCGCGTCCGGAGATATCGCTGTTTATGAACAGAGCTATTGCTGCCGTTTATTTTAACCCGGTCGATTCCATTAAGTAAAGAGCATAATGTCTTAAATGCCTGTTCATGGATATTTCGAAATCTGCAGGCAGGTTTTACGGTAGAATTGTTGTAATAGTTCTCTTTTGTGATAGTATTAATACTGTACATTTACAATTAATGTTTGATAGCAGTTATTATTTTATACAGGTGTGTAACAGGTATGCATCTTAAGAATTATATTATATTGCTGTTCTTGTTTCTGCTTATTTTTAAAGGCAATGCTGAAGCCGAAAAAGACGAATCGATAGTAATAATCGATAATAAAGAAAAACTTATTAAACCGGTCTCGGTGAATTATCATGAATGGACAGGAATCCTTGGTGAAGTATGCAGATTGATAAATAAGGTTCTTTTTGATAATAGATTGATTGTAGAACTTAAATGGAAAGGGCCGGACGGCTATTATCTGTTCTCCCGCCCGTCACAGAGAGAACAGAATAAAATTCTTGAGATAAGTATTATATCCGTCACTAGCCGTAAACGGCTTATAAAATATACCATTGTTCCATGGCGGAATTTTACAGGAGATTTTATTAACGGTAAATTAAAAATTCCCCGGATCGATGACCGCCTCCTTACAGTAACAGGCTATGCTGTTATTTTTGTTTCATATCCTTCTTTAAGTTTAAATCCCGAAGAAGACACTGCTCTGAAATGTTTTGATAAAACCTTTAAAAATGTAATTGATTATGAAAGCAGCCGGACCCTTATTAAAGATGCCGGAAACACCGGATTGGATATTCCTTCCGGCATTCGGATAATATCGTGCAATGTCTTTAAATACTATATTGATATGGAGATAGCCGTTTCCGGAAGCAAACTCCCCGGACATTCAAGGTGGAAAACTGTTTCCCGCAGCAGGATGCTCCGTTTAACTCTGATACCTGATAAGGGAAAGATTAAGAGAATCTGGTTTATGCCCGAAGACCCGGAGATCATGGAGAAGTATGCATCTTTCGAGAAAGAAATTCAGAATATATTTACCGGGGCGGTTTATACTTCCATTAATACACCGGGGGAAAGGAACAGGATCTATGATGAAGCGGTAAAAAGGATCAGAGACCTGTTGAATGAAGAAAACAGTAAATATGAAACGATGCTGGAAAGGTGGCTGCTCGTTTTTAAAACTGTTTCTAATAGGAAAGCAGAGTCCCGCGGACAAGCCCGCGGGGTATCCACGAAACCGGTTTGTAAAACACTCTTCTCCGGTTATACGCCTAAATTAACGCCGGATTCGGCGGAAGATTTTATGCCTTCGATAGGAGAAAAAATCGATAACATTCCTGCAGCTCTGATTATTAACCTGCAGGATTTGTTGGATTTGTTCATAAAGTATCAACAACATGCAGAGGAAAATCCGGGGCACTGGGAGAGCGGGAATATGATATTAGGCGCAGGAGAAAAGGAATATATTCCTTCGGAAGATGAGATTCTTCTATCCGAAACCGGGAACAGAATTCGTAAAATTATCACTTCCGAATCGAAGGAAGAGATTAAAAAACTGCTAAAAGGAAAATATGACGAATTAAGAGAGCTGAAATATATGATGTTTACATTCACCCATGCAGATGTAATGGGTTCCGGCCGGTTTTTCTATGTGAATACTATTGAAAAGGTAAAGATCGATCTATAAAAGATAAATTATAGATTTTCGTTTGTTTTTTATAATCGAATTATCCCGGAATTAATCAGCGGCCGGTAGTATTCAAAAGAAAGTACAAATAAGTTCTTGATTATTATCAGAAAAAGTGTTACGAAATATAAATTAGTAACACTTTGATTCAGGTTATTTATATTTTGATCAAAACAGGAGAAATACCGTGATAAGAAGATTTATTTTATTCGGAATTACTTTTTTGCTGACAGCAGGTTATTGTTTTGCCGCCGGACAAAAACAGGAAGAGACGGGAAAGATGATTACTGTCAGTGATTTAGCCGGACGACAGGTTTCCGTGAAGGTACCTGTCGAAAGAATAATTCTCCAGAGCAGCGGTAGCGGCGGAGCATTCTATACCCTGTTTGCATTGGATGGCAAAAATGTTGTTAAAAAAATAGTAGGCTGGGATCCGGGCTTAAAGATGTACCGCCATTGGATATGGCAGAAGTTCTCTCAGGCGGTACCGGAACTTAAAACTATACCGAATATCGGAAATGTATACAAAGGCAGTTTTAATGTCGAAAAAGTAATTACACTTAGGCCCGATGTTGTAATAGTACCTCCTTTTGCCTATAGCAGGGGAAAAGATCTTTTTGGAAAATTAGAGAAAGCGGGTATTCCCGTTGTAGTAATAGATTATCATACCGAAACGCTCAAAACACATCTTGCAACCATTAATCTTTTAGGTACTTTGCTGGGCAGGGAGAAAAGAGCACAGGAACTCGCAAATTTTTATAAGGAGCAGGTTAGCAAGGTTTATGATCGTCTAAAAACAATTAATAAGCCAGAGCCGGGTGTATATGTGGAATGCGGAAATAAAGGACCCTCTGAATACAGCAATACCTATGGAAACTATATGTGGGGGGCTCTGATAGAGAAAAGCGGGGGAAGAAATATTGCAAAAGGGAAAATAGAGAAATGGGGACCGATAAATCCGGAGTATCTTTTAAGTGCAAATCCCGATGTAATAATCATAACCGGTTCTTATTGGCCGAAGCCATTTCAGTCTATGAAACTCGGATATTATGCAAATATCGAGGAATCGCAAAAGCTGCTTGCAGCTTTTACAAAACGTCCGGGGTGGAACACACTTAAAGCCGTAAAGAACGGCAGGGTTTACAGCATCCATCATGGGCTTTCCAGGGATATCTGGGATTTTGTTCCCATACAATTTATGGCAAAATGTTTCTATCCCGAAGTATTTAAGAATTTGGACCCGGTAAAGAGTTTTAAAGAATTTCATAAAAAATATCTTCCCGTAGAGTACAGCGGTGTATGGATGATATCGCCGGAGAGCAGCACACAGAAATAACATTCGCTGGAGCAGTGTGCAGAAATAACATTACAGGCAGGGTCCCTCTATGGATGGACCTGTCATTTTATTAAAGAGAATAATAATTGTGTCATGAAAATGAAAGTCAGGGAAGTATACGAAAAAATAAGAAGGCGAAAATATCTTTTGCTGGTTTTCGTGGCAGTTGCATGTGTATCTACCCTCGTTGTAGATATTTCTACCGGACCCGCACAGCTGTCTGTTTTAAAGGTATTCTCGACGATTTTTTTGCCTCATAAAAGTGATGCTTCGACTCAGGTGATCATCTGGGTAATTAGATTACCGGTGTCGTTGATGGCCATAGTCGTGGGCGCTTCTCTTTCCGCTGCAGGTGCCGAAATGCAGACAATACTTGATAACCCTCTGGCAAGCCCTTATACGCTGGGCATAGCAGCGGGTGCCGGGTTCGGTGCGGCGCTTGCTCTGGTTCTCGGTGTGGGTTTAATACCCCATGCCGGAACAATTTTTGTTCCTTTAAATGCATTCGTCTTCTCTTTTCTTACATGTATTCTGATATTCTTCCTCAGTAAGATGAAGGGATTCACCATGGAGACAATGATACTTACGGGAATCGCCCTGCTGTTTTTATTTAACTCATTGCTGGCCTTGCTTCAGTACCTTGCTTCGGAAGAGGAACTTCAGGCAGTGATGTTCTGGCTTTTCGGGAGTCTAATGAAAACCACCTGGGAAAAATTAGGTATAGCTGCTTTTGTTCTACTTGTTACTGTACCAATACTTTTAAAGGATGCATGGAAGCTGACGGTTTTGCGGCTGGGGGATGAAAAAGCGAAAAGTCTCGGGATTAACGTTGAAAGATTACGATTAAAAATCTTTGTGCTTGTTTCTATCCTTGCAGCTTCTGCTGTATGTTTTGTCGGCACTATAGGTTTTATAGGGCTTGTAGGTCCTCATATCGCAAGAATACTTGTCGGAGAAGACCAGAGATTTTTTCTGCCCATGTCCGCTCTTGCAGGTGCGCTTTTACTTTCCGCTGCATCGATAGGGAGCAAACTGATTATTCCGGGGGCAATTTTCCCGATAGGGATTATTACCTCCTTTATAGGGGTGCCGTTTTTCCTCTTACTAATATTATTTAAAAGGAGAAACTTCTGGTAATATGAAATTAAAGATAGAGAATCTGAGCTTTAGCTACAATTGCATCCCGGTTTTAGATAACGTTAATCTGGAGACTTCGCCTGCATCTATTACCGCCCTTATCGGTCCGAATGCTGCCGGAAAAACAACACTTCTGAAATGTATTGCAGGAATACTTAAACCTAAGGGGAGAGTTTTATTAAACGGAAGAGCAATTAATAATTTAAAAATAGAAAAGATCAGCAGTTATATCGGCTACCTTCCCCAGGAGGGTTTCTCTTCCGCGGCATTAAGAGTATTCGAAGCTGTGCTTCTGGGGAGAGTTCATTCCCTGTCGTGGAGAATCAGTGATGATAATTTTGCACTTGTTTCCCAGGTATTGGAAGGTCTGGGAATAGATGATCTTGCATCAAGGTATATCGGAGAGCTCAGCGGCGGACAGCAGCAGATGGTTTCCATAGCCCAGGCCCTTATACGCAGACCTGAGGTGCTCCTTCTGGATGAGCCGACAAACAGTCTGGACCTTCAGCATCAACTGGAAGTTATTGACGTTATTAGAGAGGTAACACGGAAACGGGGAATAACAACTCTTATAGCCATGCACGACCTTAATCTGGCAGCAAGATATGCTGATGAATTTGTGGTAATGAATAGAGGAAAAGTCTATATATCCGGTACATCCGAATCTGTGATGACTTCGGAAATGGTACGTTCCGTTTATGGCGTAAATGCAGCAGTGTATATGGATGATGAAGGAGTACCGCAGGTAACTCCTAAAAGTTCTGTGAGACGTAAAAAAGGAGGAGATTGTTATGCATGAAATTATGGTTGATTGGAAGAAAGAATGGGCGGAAAGAATAAAAGAAACTAAAAGGATCAGCAGTACTGATTACTGGAACAAAAGGGCCGAGGATTATAATGATTATATTCGAACAAGCGGCTATGAGCATGGGAAGAAAATAAAAGAAATATTTAAAAGGGAAGGGATACTGAAACCGGACTTTGAGGTGCTTGATATTGCGGCGGGACCCGGGTCGGTAACCATTCCTTTTGCAGAATCTGTAAGAAAGGTTGTTGCGGTAGAACCTGCGGAAGGGATGTGTAAAAAGCTTATGAGTAATTCACACGAGGCGGGATGTGAAAATATCGAAATAATAAACAGAAAGTGGGAAGAGATAAATGTTGCAGCGTATGAACGTAAATTTGATCTTGTTGTGTGTTCTCATGCCTTGTGGCATTTCCCGGATATCGTTGAACAGTTGAATAGAATGAACAGGGTATCAAATGGGTACTGCTGTATTGCTGAAGGTGTAGGAAGCTATGATACTGCCCGTGATATGTATAAAACATTGGGGATAGATTCACAGGATTTTGATCACTATATTCATATATATAATATTCTCTATGGAGAAAACATAGCTGCAAATGTAAGGATAATCGATACTGTCATGAGAAGATCGTTTTACTCCGGAATACGCATGTGGGAACTGGTTCTCGGTAAATATAGAAAACCTACGGAGAAGGACAGTGAGATTATCAGGGAGCATGTGTTACGTAATTCAAAGGATGATATCTATGAAAGGAAGGGGAAAATGGCGGTAATATGGTGGCAGAATTAATTCAAAAAGGTAATAGAAGGGCATAAACTGCAATTTACAAGCTATCACATCCATGTGCTCACTTTAAAGGGATTAGTAGAAAGATGACCGGACAGATTCATGTTGGAAAGGTCTCCGAATACATTCTCGTTAAAAAACAGGGAGAACGAAAAAGAATAAGATGCAGGTTTCTTATTAAACGTATCGACAAGGATTACAGTAATTCCGTAACCGTGTTTAAATTTCATATCATCTAAATTCGAACCGGGCGGGTTGATAAATCCTGCAAATAAACTTAAACTCATCCAGAGATTAAAACTATAATACTTTTTACCTTTTACTAAACCGTCAGGATCCGTTTCGTAACGTATTTCTTTATACAGTGTAAAGAGTTTCTTTTTTATCGAGAGATTTACAATACCGGTAAAATCCGAAAGCATGTAAACCTTTGAATAAGAGGACAGGGGATTATAAACCTCTGTACGCGGCAGGAGAGAGTAAACAGGAGTTCTTATTAAGGGCACACCGGAACCTATATTACCATCCAGCCATACAGTCGGACAAATAATTAAATCATTCTTTATCACGGGCATATAATACGAGATCCGTCCGTTTGCTCTGCTATAAACAGAAGTTCCTCCTGACAGGCCGAAGATGATATTTCCGGACAATTCGATTCCTTTCTGTTTAAAGAAGTTTAGAGAATCTTCCCCGTTCCAGAGTGCTCCTGCTGTAGCCTCTGCAAATGAATACTCCGTAAGTTTGCCCAGCATTCCGTCGAGCTTTGCACGAAGATAAAACCCGCGAAAAATATTAAAGGAGGAATCCGTATATACCGAATTAAATATACCGTCTTTCTTTTCAATGTCAGCTTGTAAATCCGGACCAACAGGGATGGTGATTCCTCCGGGTGAGATAGAATAACCAATAGAAAAAAAGGTTATATTTACGCCGAAAATATTCATCCTGAATTTTTCAAATCCAAGACCGTAAGTTCCTTTCCACCAATTTTCGGTAAACAGCGGCCCGGGAATCCAGACGGGAAGAAATTGAAAAGAAGCATCCGCTTCCTGACTCCCTTTATCGGCAGCACTCAAAGAAAAACAACCGGCAGACATCAGCAAAATAAAAACGATTAATCTTATCATACTATTCCTGTTCACTACAAAACTCCTTTTGTATTAACATCAATTTTATTAAACAAATAAAAATCGGCAAAAAGAACAACTGCGGTAAATATTGCAGACACAATAAATCCCGTTAAAATATTACCGGAATATTCTGTCTTTAAATTTAGCTCGGTAAAAAGCCTTCCGACCGAAGATACCGCATCATGGAT
>JAADHF010000069.1 GCA_013151965.1 Spirochaetota bacterium | reverse complement strand
TGCAACAGGAATCCATGAAATCGCCCTTCGCTCCGGCACAGGCGCTATGATCTATAAAGATTCTGTATTTATCAGGGAAGAAACAAAGGCCCTTGCAAAAGAATTTAACATAGATCCGCTCGGACTTTTAAGCTCGGGAGTGTTTATATTTACCGCACAGCCGGAAGAGGCGGAAAAAGCATTATATCTGCTTAAGAATAAGAGAATCGATACATCTATTATAGGTGAAATTACAGATAAGAATGAGGAAGTACTCATTAAGAGCAAAGAGGGGACAGCAAAACTTCCCGTTTTTACAGCAGATGAAATTATAAAAGCTTTAAAGGAAAAGTCAGAGTAATATTATGGGAACAATTTACATTGCAAGACACGCATTAACAGACGGGCACGCAAAGGAAATAGTGTTAAGCTGGACACCGGGAATTATTTTAAACGAAAAGGGGAGACAGCAGGCAAAAGAATTAGCACAGGCACTGACGCCGGTTAATTTCACCGCCGTCATCAGCAGCCCCATAGCGAGGGCATACGAAACCGCCGGTATAGTAGCGGAATCGAAGGGACTGCCTGTAATCAAAGATGAGGCTTTCTGCGAATGGTACATGGGAAACTGGTCGGGAAGAAAAATTTCCCGGATTAAAGACGAATTTAAAGAGGATTTTGAAATCTGGAGAACAGCCCCTGAAAATCTTAAGGTTCAAAATGCCGAAACGCTTAAAAGTATCTCCGAAAGAATGATAAAGGGCTTACAGTATTGGGCGGAAAAGTATATCGGCGATACCATTCTGATCGTATCGCACAAGGATCCTATCCGGGCTATGCTGACTCAGGTTTTGGGTACTCCGGTTGGTCATATTAAAAGGATAGATATAGAGATGGCATCTATTACAAGAATCAAATTCAACAACAGTCATTTTGTTCTGGATATGATGAATTACATACCATGGAAGCCTTACTGATTTTTTCGTTTGTCTACAAGATTATCCTTCTCACGGTAGATTTTAGCATCGAGGAATATTTTTACCAACTCGGAATCTATATGGTTGTCCGCGACCTCGTAACTTAAAATATCCAGCGCTTTGGAAACCGGAACGGCCTTTTTATACGGCCTGTCCCTTGCCGTAAGTGCATCATAAATATCCGATATCGTCATCATCCGTGTCTGTATGGGAATTTCTTTTGCACCGACACGTCTCGGATACCCTTCTCCGTTCAACCTTTCATGGTGGCCATAGGCAATAAGAGGAATATTGCGCATTTCCCGGGTCCAGGGAATGGTTTTTAAAAAATTATAGGTGTGGGTAACATGGGATTCTATTTCCGTGCGTTCCTCTTTATCCAGACTTCCCTTCTTGATTTTTAATTTGGTGTATTCATCCTCAGCTAAAAAGGGTTGTTTCTGGCCGTCGATGTCTATAAAATACTTTTTAACAATTTCATCCAGGAGCGAGGATGCATCCTGGCTGAGAACGGTTGGTTCGTTTGCCGTTTCTATTGTTCCAAGATAGAAAACAATCTCCTCTATCCTTTTCTTTTCCTCCTTCTCCAGATAAGAAGCTTCCTCCGAATAACCCTTTTCTCCCTTTTTCATTAATAGTTCGAATTTTTTTCTCATTATTTCAAGCTCTATTGTCCTGCGTATAAAGGCAGCCCTCATCCTGATCATCCTAAGCTGGTCGGGATAAAGCTTTTTTGCCTTCACAAGTACATGTTCCCGCACGCCTACCTTTCCGAAGTCGTGCAGAAGTCCGGCATACCGTATCTCCTTTATCTGCTCATGTGAAAAACTCACATCCCGGTACAGCCCTGTCTGCTCCCGCTCTACCGCCTTTGCAAGTGATACGGTATAGGCCGCCACTCTGTACGAATGCCCGGATGTTGTGGGATCCCTCTGTTCTATTGCAGTTACGGAAGCCGTTACAAACCCTTCGAAAAGCGCTTCTATCTCGTGGTAAAGAAGATTATTCTCCAGCGAAACAGCAGCCTGCGAGGCAAGGGAAAATACCAGCGATTCACATCTATTGGTAAAGGGAACAACATACTTATCCGCATCCTCCCCGCCCTTTATGACGGCAGATTTTTTCCGTTTCTTATTTATAAGCTGCACAACTCCTATTATTTCATTTTTATGATCCTTCATCGGAACCGTAAGTACGCTTTTTGTTCTATACCCTGAGGATTTATCAAAACTCTTATTAAAGGAATACTCGGCCTCCGGGCCGATTTCATAGACATCGGAAATCTTAAGAGCTTTGGCAGTTGACGCAACATAGCCTGCAATTGATTTTTTGTTTAAAGGCATTATAAACTCTGAAAAATCCGTGGGATTGGAATCATTTTGAGCTATCTTAAAAAGAAGCGCTTTTTTGCCTGTATCAGGATCGTTTACTATCTGATACAGACTGCCGGCATCCGCCCATAAAATATCACGGGATTTTTTTAAGATCAAATTAAGCAGTTTATCATTATCACGTTCCGCGGAAAGGGCAACCCCGACCTTTAAAAGCTCCCTGTTCTGTTTCTCCTTCTCCTGCAGAGCTTCTTCTTTCTTTTTGAGTTCCCTTTCGAGGTAAAGACTTCTGTACATATTGCGGACTGTTGTAAGAAAGTACTTCTCATTATCCAGTGCATAAACTTCCTGGCATATCAGCTCTTTATCGAATGTTTCGTCGATATCTTCCAGGGACCCTTCCGGATTCCACAGAAGAATAGACGAAGGAAAAAGATTCATCCTTTTAAGCGTATCAACATTGTTCTTTATAAAATCGATATCAAGGAAAAAAGCTTCCAGAGCATGACTGCTCTTTTTAAGGGGAACCAGTTTTCTCAGCCTTTTTACAGTAATATCATGATTATTATCGATATCAACCGGAAGCTGAGGAATTTTATATGAAATATTAAGTATCAGCCGTTTCTTAAAAGACATCCCTGTACCATCCGTAGTATACACATTTAACCATGTAAAATCTACCCTACTTTATAGATTAAATTGATAATCCTATTAACAAGGTCGGCACATTGAACCTTTAATCTTTTGCCTTTAAGCTTAATTTTTTTCTCATATACCACAATAGATTTTTTTTTGTCAATAAATCTCACGAGGATATTTTCCGAATCATTCCATTGTATAAAAAGCCGGTACCGAAAGCCCTTTTCCCCCGCTGTTTCCGTTACCTCCGAACCGGATTTTTTAAGAAAGCGTATAATAAGGCGTTTTTTTCTCGCAGACCGGAAATCCTTTTCTACAGCACCTGCTTTTGTAAAACGAAAACCAACCTCCAGCGGCAGGCCGAATCCGTACTGGAGTAAGGCACCGCGATTATACGAATAAAGCCGGTTAATCCTCTCCCTTCTTTCGACAGCATTCGATCTGCCTTTAAGCAGGGGTATCATCGATCTTAACGATTCTACTATTCCCTCTCTCTCCCAGAAGCCGTCGAAACCTTTTAATGTTTCATTCAGCAATTTTACCGATTTTTTTATCTTTCCCTCTTCCTGCAGATAGTAAACTTCCGAATGGGGAGTAATTTTTATTTCGATCCCGCGGGCAAGGTAAAGATACTTAAGAGCGATGTCCCGGTATTTTTCATTTGCCTTATAGAATTCCCAGTATGCATCGAGGTAATCCTTCTCGTTTAAATACGCTTTTCCCACACTTATGGAATAGGACCGAAACTTCTGCCTGTGGTAGTACCCAAGCAGTCTGTACTTTAAAACAAGAAAGATAGATTTTATTTTGGGAATAATTCCGGCAACAGGTTTTCCGAGTTCCAGGTTTACAAGTCCTTCATAGCAGTCCGCCAGTATTTCATGAATATCCTTAAAGTGTCTTTCCAGATCGGTACCGTAGTAAAACATCCAGGAGAGGTCCCTGCTGGAGAGAACATTTTCTATATACCGCCGTGCCGAATCGAGCCTGCCTGTTTTCTGGTAGAGGATTGCAATGTTAATCTTCGAAAGCGGTGTGCGGTCGCTTTCCAGTGCAGCCCTGTACTCCGCCATAGCACCCTTAAAGTTCATCTGTGCCTGATACAGTTCCCCCCTGGAAAGATGCCCCGGCGCCCTGTCCGCCATCCTTATGGAATCGTTTGTGTACTTCAACGCCGAGTTAAAATGATAGAAGTTGTGTTCCAGAAGCGAGAGATTATAATAGGCGATGGATGCAAAATAATCATCCTTTTCCTTAAGGGCGCTCTTTATCGATATAAGATAGTACTCCTTCGCTTTTTCATAATTGTACAACCCGGAATAGATGGTGCCGAGAGTCATGGCAAGCGCCCTGTTATTTCCATAGCGTTTCATGGCCTTTAATACAATCGCTTCACCTTTTTTAAGCTGATGGCTCTTAAAATACATCCACCCGAGATCGTCATAGATTTCCATACTGTCGGGATATATTTTAAGAATCTTTTTAAAGTATGTTATCGACTCTGCATCCCTGTTTAACTTGCCGAATGTTCTGGCAATCTGATTTAAAGTGTAATAGCTTTCGTCTCCCTTATTCTCCGCTTTTTTATACTCTTCTAGGGCAAGTTTAAAGAGTTTCTTATCATAGTAAAGGTCTGCAAGAAGAAGATTAAATTTATGGACTTCAGGATAATTCTTTTCCGCTTCCTTAAGCACTGTAACTGCATTTTCGTAGTTCTTCGCTTCTATTGCTTTTCTTGCTTCAGTTTCGTACCATCCGGGGCTTTTAATTTCCGCATATACAGATTCCGCACCGGTTAATGACAGTAAAAAAAGAAACAGATAAACCATATATTTTCCGTATCTGCAGGAGTTCATATCTTACTTCTAAAACTGTTAAGAGGATTAAGAAAAATCACTGCCCTGAGTATAACCGGATAACGTTTATTAAAAGAATCCCTCATGCTTCTGTAAGCTTCTAACGCTTCCGCATAGTCGATGCCGCTGAAATCATCATTAAACACGGAACCGAGATAGCTTTTGGTCAGTTTAAGCATTCGAAATCCCATCTTTTCCAGACGTACGGCATATTCCATGCGGGATTCCGTACCTTTACGCACAACGCCCGCCCCGTACAGTTTTGCGAGGCTGTACCTGTAAAGGAATTTTACCTTAGCCCTTATATTGCCGGCAATAAAAAAACCGAAAAGATAAAACAGTTTTATAAATGATATAAAGATCAGATAGAAAGCAGGCAAAACAAGGTACCAGATTCGTGCTAAAAATTCAAATCCCGCTTTAAGGCCCTTTCCGAAAAGTGTAATGTCTCCCTTAAAAGGAGCGGAAGTTTTCTGTACCGCTTTTAATTTATCCTGATTTTTTAATATCTCTTCGATCAGACCTGCAAACTTCGGAAAATCAAATTCTGTCCCGAAGCGCAGGTTCTCTCCGGGCGCCAGATTATCGGAGGTAGGGTCGAACTCGATCCACCCTAAGTCGCCGAAGTTAACCTCCACCCATGCATGAGCCTGATTAGCCCTTACCTCGTAAAAATTCAGCACTTCCATGTCCGGGTTAACAAAAAAGCCCACAGCCACACGTGCGGGAATGCCGAGACTTCTGCACATAAGGGCCATGGCAAATGCAAAGTACGAACAGTAACCCTTTTTGCTTTTAAACAGAAAATGGTGCAGCTGGTTACCGTCCTCTGCTATTCCGGGTTTCAGTGAGTAAAGATAATTTTTCTTAAGGTAGGTTTCTATCGCCTTTACCTTTCCGTAGTATGTATTTTTACCTTCGGTTATTTTCTCCGCAAGCCTCTTTATATCATCATCATTCCCGTAATCCATATAGTATTTAAGGCTTTTTCCTTTATATCCGGGATAATCCTGCAGCTCCATAGCAAGTACAGAGGTAACGCGGGAATTTACCCTGTAGATTCTTAAAAAAGATGAAGAATCCCAGTTAACAAGAGGGGTTACCTTAACAGGGTAGTTCATGGCGATTAACGATGCAGGATCAAAATTGATAAAAAAGAATTCCTGCTTTACATCCGTCCTGTCCTTATACCCGGGATCTTTCATAACAATGACGGTATCCGGGACGGTTACAGGCGGGCTGCTCCTCTCATCCTCATCGGAACGGTAGAACCCCCTCCCTGTCGAATAACCCGAAAGAACAAAGCGCCTTAACAGAATTCTCTCCGATCTTCCCTGTTTTCTGAAGAGCAGAACCAGGTCATCGGATACTTCTATCTCACTTTCCAGTTTAATATAATTCGAGAAATCGAACCGGAAAAGGGTGGGTTTCATCAGTCCGCCGCCTGTTTTTACAGCTCCTTCGCTGTACTTTGAGAAAACAAAGAACAATAGAATAAGTACAAGAGGAACAAGCACCCATGTATAGGATAAAAGCGGTTTAAATTTTCCCGTATCGGAAATAAGGATGATAATAATTTCGGCAAATACAAAGAGTATTACAGAAGCGGCAAAAAGAGACGGATGCGGATAAATAGTAATTCTGAAATGCGCCTGCCGCCAGAAAACCAAAAGTAAAAAAATCGAATTTACAGCAACCTCGACTAATATAAAGCTCTTATACCGCAGTGCTGTAAAGTTCAGAAGCCACGTAATCAGAAAGGGAACAAGAGAAGGGTAAAAATCCTTATCAAAATTAAAAAAGAGAAAATCACTTATAATACCCGGAGATATACTCTGATCCGCACGAAAAATGAGAAAAGAAGAAACCCTGATTATAAAAGGTACGGCAATTATAACAAGAAGAGCAGGTAAAAAACGAAGGCCGCTCTTTTCGAACCACAGAGCCAGAACAACGGCAAGCAGGAAAGAAACACTTAAAAAGCTTATATCGACCTGATCCTTAACCTGCAGAAATATATTAAAGAGAAGAAAGTATAGAACAATATTTCTTAAGACGAATACCGTAAATTTTTTACCTGCGCTATAGCCTTCCAATTTTTGCCTTTCTCCCCTGTACTTTACTGTAACGGTTAATATCATCATTCAGCGCAGCTTTAAATATTTCTGCAGTTTTTTCAGGATCATAATGTAATTTTCTTTTACCGGTGCGGAAAATAAGATCTCTTAAGCCTCTTTCCGGTGTCCCCGGCAAAAAAAGATCTTTAAAATAGATATTTAAAGGCCAATTCCGTTCCGTTACAGCTTTAACATAACCTCCCAGGGCAGATGAACCGGGCGAAGTAAAAATGACAGCATGCATCTTCTTCCGCAAAGGCAGATTTATTTTGTCCGGATTATCGTGCCATATTATTCCGGAAAGAATCGCCAATAGTTCGGTACTTTTCTCAGGATCGATTCTTACCGCCTGTCCCGTATTAGTGCTTAGAAAGAGAACCTCAAGACCCTTAAAAAGATAATGGAGAATATGGGAACCGCAGGCTTCGACAAGGGAATCCAGATAATCGGACCGTAATTCTTTCGGCACAACAGGAGTTAAACCCGAATCGAGAATCAGTAAAAATTCCGACTGCGGAGGAGGAGTTTCTTCGCCGATTCTTAAAAACAGTTCTCCCGTATGTGCAAATAATTTCCAGTTCAGCTTCCGAACATCATCACCCGGAAAATATTTTCTTACCTCGAGAAGTTCATTACTTCGTTTTTTATGCGCGGAATACCTGCTGCTGTCCCCTCCGTCCCCGGAATGCTGAACCGTTGCCGGCTTACCGGAAAGTGCGGGAAATACAATTAAAGACTCCGGAACGGCTATTTCCGTTTTAGATTCCGTAAATTTAAGAAAATCTCTGTAAATAATAGACGCCGATTTGCTCTTATAGATTCCCCTGTAAAGAACTTTTTCCGAAAGAAACAATTCGTTTCTCCCTCTTTTAAGCCCGGCTTTAAAAACAAGCGGATTTCTTTCCGGAAAATACATTATGCAGACAAAGGCCGAAGTAAAACCGGGCAGCATAAATCCCGGGATTTCGACCTGAAGTCTTATATTCATTTTTTCACCGGGGAAAGAACCCTTCGAGGGAAAACTTATGTTCATATTATCCGGTGACGACAGCACGAAATGCCGTATAAAATTTTTACCGATATGATTACCGATTAACGAATATACGGATATGATTAAAAATGCACTGCCCCACAACAGAGAGGCAAGATCCATCCTTAAAAAACCAGCCGTAATTATGCCTGCGGATAAAAAGAAAAAGGCAGCGCCTCTCCCGGTGAATGGGAATACCAGTTTTAAAAGGTTTTTAATACCTGATTTTGGAGATTTCAGCAAGCGCTATCTCCCTTATTAATTTATGCGGATCGATCTTTATATCCTTGAGCCTGAGCCTGTGGCTCATTACAAGAGGGGCAAGGTCTATAATATCCTGGTCTATCACATAACTTCTTCCCTTTATAAGGGCGTATGCCTTTGCAATCCTCACCAGCATCAGGCTTCCGCGGGGTGATACACCTAATTCTATACCCCTGTGCCCGCGCGTGGAAACTGCAATATCCACGGAAACTTTTAAAAGCCTCTCATCGCAGAATACCAGTTCGGATGCAGTTTTACGTGCATTTAAGATTTCGCTTTTAGAGCAGACGGGTTTAACCTTAGGCAGAATCGTGAAAGAAGGATTATCTCTGACAATTTCGTATTCGTATGCCGCATCGGGGTAACCTATTTCCACGCGCATAAGAAAACGGTCCAGCTGAGCCAGGGGAAGCGAGTAAGTGCCCTCCGTTTCCACAGGATTCTGCGTTGCTATAACAAAAAACAGAGGATCCATGAGATATGTCTTATTCCCTACGGTTACCTGATTCTCCGCCATTACCTCCAATAGTGCGGACTGCACCTTGGGTGTCGTTCTGTTTATCTCATCAGCCAGCACTATATTTGCAAAAACAGGTCCTTTTTCGAAGGTAAACTTACGGTTTTCCGGATTAAATATATCCACACCGGTAATATCATAGGGCAGAAGGTCGGGTGTAAACTGTATTCTTTTAAACTGAACAGCAGCACTGCTTTTGTCTGTTTTTGCAATGGAACGGGCCATTGTTTTGGCAATTGTTGTTTTCCCAAGTCCGGGAACATCGTCTATCAGTATATGACCGCCTGCAAATAATGTACTTACAAGATATTCCAGGACCTCATGTTTTCCCCTTATAACCGTTTCCAGGTTATTTATAAGCCGAAGGGATACTGAATAAGAATCTTCGAATTCTTTTTTTGTCTCGATTTGTTCTTCTCTTATTAAAACGGTAGCCATACTGTAACGAAATTCTATCAGTTTGCAGGGGAAGATGCAATCTGATTAAGTAACTATTTTTACCGTATTTCTTGATACGGTTTATGGCTTATGATTAATCTTTCAGATAAGGATAAAAGCTTAGAATCGTTGCCTTTAGCCCGGAAGTCAGGAACGAAAGTCGGTCGAGATTAAACGGAAAGGTATATGCAACAAGTCTTCTTAAAATATACTGATTTTTATCCTTAAGAAGATCCTTTGGGTAAAAGCCCGAAACTAAAAGCCGGTCCTTTATAAAGGGCACAAGGTATCTCCGCACATGGACGGTAAAAGACTCGAGCTCCTTTACACCGCTGTAAATCAGCGGAATATCCTCGGGATATATCCGGTTAAGAGATACAAGCCCTCTTATTTCACGGATAGTTTTTGAATCTATCGGGAGATCATCTATCAGAATGGAAAACCATGTTCTGTCAAAATGATCTTCGAATACTTCACGTATCTCTTTAATCCGGGCAGCTATTTCCTTTTCTATAAAGGAGAAATGTCTTAATCTTTCCATAGTTTTAAACGAATTTACACGTTCATAATACATTTTTTAATACTCTTATTGGATATTTCGGCAGATTTTATATATACTTTTATACAATTGTTATTTTCTGTAATAAAAATGGAACCCGAATGAAAAAACAGGCAGATTTAAATCAAATAACTTCTACGGAAAGGTTTTTACAGATTCGGAGAGTAACTCTAATCGGTTCTGTTTTAAACCTCTTTTTAAGTATACTTAAAATTGCGGCTGGAATCATGGGCAGAAGCCGGGCATTAATAGCTGACGGCATTCATTCCCTGTCGGACTTTTCCACCGATATTGCAGTGATTATCGGTGCATCCGCAGCAAGTAAACCGCAGGATAAAACACACGACTACGGCCACGGAAAATACGAGACACTTTCCGCTCTCCTTATCGGCATTACCCTGGGACTGATCAGCATAGAAATAATAAAAAGCGGCGTGGAAACGATTATCCGCACTGTACACGGTGCACTACTCCCCAGACCCGGTATTTATACCATATTTATTGCACTGTTCTCGATGATTTCAAAAGAAATTCTCTACAGGTACACCATAAAAAAGGGCAGAATTCTTAACAGCTCCGCACTTAAAGCCAATGCCATGCATCACAGAACGGATGCTTTTTCATCCATAGCCACTACCCTGGGAATTACAGGAGCTGTTTTCTTAGGGAAGCGCTGGACACTGCTGGACCCGGTTGCCGCATTATTCGTGGGCGCCCTGATAATTATAGCCGCTGTTCAGATTATAGTACAGGCGGTAAACGAACTTATGGAGTCGTCACTATGCGAGGAAAGTGAAGGAGAAATACTTAAAATCATCCGGACAGTCAATGGGGTTCATGAACCGCATAAATTACGAACACGCAGAATAGGTAATCTTATAGCTATCGATGTTCACATCCGCATCAATAAAAATCTGACAATCGAAAAGGGACACGGCCTTGCAAGTATCGTAGAAAAGGCATTAAGAAAAAGATTCGGCGACAACACAATTGTCAGTGTACATATGGAACCTTACAGTACCGATTAACCTGCTGACCGATTAACCTGCTGACCTGCAGCGGGAAATAAAATGCTTATTCAAATATAAGGTCTCCGAAATAATCCGGCCTGTGAAAATCAGGTTTTTCCGTTAATATTCTGTTCCAGGACACAAAATGAGGTGTACTTAATTTATCCCCGCATTTATAGAAATTGGCACGAAAATGACCGGCATCCCCCCCCGCAGCAGACAGGTCTCTTTCGGAAATATATTTTTTCGCTAAATGCATCTTTTTAAAAAATGTAAAGGGAATATAAACGGAGAGCTGCCATGTAACGGAGCCCTTTTTCTCGGTGAAAGGCTCTCTGCCCAGGGAGGGAAAACGCAGTATTTTTTCTATGAGTTCAGGTTCTATCCATTCCCTGTTTTCACGGGAAGAACCGTATCCGATTAATGCCGTTCCTATGCAGTTAAATTCAAAATTATAGTAATGTTTCCCATCTTCGGAAAAGAAGAATTCAACACAACTGTCCTCATATACAGGTTCGTTTGTTTTATTGTTTACAGCCCGGATAGAGTCTTCGGAAACTTTATACCGCAGCACAAGCCCGTCATCTGTCCCTGCGATTTTAAAGACCGCATCGGGCCTATAGGGATACCGGGCCCAGGATACCTCGCCGATACGATATGTTTCAGGAACTCTTTCCAGTATCCCGGAAATAACCCTCTCCGATATACCGTGTCCGCCTGTTTCCGCATATATACTTTTAAGATCGATATTACGGACCCTTGCCGATTTACGATTATCCTTCATAAATTAAGACTTAATCCACGCCGAGCTGTTTCTTAAGCTCATAAACAACCTCTTTTTTCATATTAAATGAGTGTTCGGTTCCGGGGAAACGGGATTCCCGGACATCACCGATAAATTCTTTTACGGCATTAAGCTGTGTTGTATATGTATCCGCATAGATTTTTACAAATTTAGGTGTAAACCGCTTAAAAAGACCTACCATATCGTGCAGTACAAGAACCTGTCCGTCGCAGTAAAGCCCCCCGCCTATTCCCACAGTCGGAACAGAGATCTTCTCCGTAATAATACCGGCAAGCTGCTGAGGAATAGCCTCTAATATAAGGGCAAATACACCTGCATCCTCTAACGCCAGGGCATCGTCGAACACCTTCTTTGCTCTTTCCAGTGATTTACCCTGAACCTTAAAACCGCCTAAGATTCCTGCTGTCTGGGGAGTTAAGCCGATATGGCCGAAAACAGGAATTCCCGCTTTTACGATCGCCCCGACCTTATCAGCCATTTCCTGTCCGCCTTCGAGTTTAACGGAATCGGCACCGCCGTCCTTGTAGAGGATTCCGGCATTTGTAATTGCCTGTTCGACGGAAATATTATAAGACATAAAGGGCATATCCCCGACTACATGTGCATGTTTTACCGCCCGCATTACAGCCTTTGTATGCTGAAGCATTTCATCCATTGTAACCGGAACAGTGTCCCTGTATCCCAGCTCCACCATACCCAGCGAATCTCCGACAAGTATGATATCTATGCCCGCTTCATCGACTATAAGTCCCTGGGGATAAGAATAAGCGGTTATCATGGTAATCTTCTTGCCCTCTTTTTTCATCTTCCCAAGATCAGAAATCATTAATTTTTTTATTTCTTCCGAACCGGAACCCATTTTTTCCTCCTCTTTCTATTTTATACACAAACTCCCTTGTAATAAACCCCTTCGGCTTTAAAACAAGGACAAGAATCAGCAGCGCCCCGTATATGACAATTCTCCAGGATGCAATTGCAGGCGGAAATAACAGCGGAACACCGTACAGAACGGGTGCCGCAGCCACGACCCCCCATTGCGTAGTATAACCGCCGACAAAAATCACGGTCATAAAGATACCGATAAGGCTGAAGGTAAAGTAATCGAGATTAAAGCTCTTATATATAAATCCGTAAAGGACTCCGCACCCGCCTGCAATTATGCTGCTGAAGGTCTGGAGCAGCATTCCCATCTTTTTAACATCGACCCCGAAAGACCGTGCAAGGTCTTTATCCACAAAAATAGCGGACGCCGCCCTACCCAGCCTTGAATGGTCGAACCTGTAGATGAGAAAACCAACAATAAGAACGAGAAAATAGAGAATTATAAGAATAGCCCATCTGTGCAGAGAAGGACTGCCGAACAGCGAAGGAATCCCGAACAGGCCTAATGTACCACCGACAGCTTTGGTATTCTCGACTACGGTCCGTGTAATATAGATAAAGGTAAAACCTACTATTACAACGGCAAAAGTAGGCGCATCGCCCATAAAGAGGGAAATAATAAAACCTACAATCCCGCCGGTAATAAAGCCCGTTATAATTGCAATTCCTAACGGCACATGCAGACTCATTACCAGATACCCGGCGAAGTAGCCGGATATTGCCATATTCGCCACAGTCAAAAAGTGAAGATGCGCAACTCTGTACGGGAGGTAAAGCGCCCAGCTCATCAGTATATAAACAGCAGTGATCGATAAAAAATAGTACATCGGTAAAGACACTTAAGAATCCTCCTATAGTTTCATTCCGAAAAGTCCCTTCGGCTTAAAGAGTATAACAACAAGCATGACAACAAATGCAATCGCATTTGCCCAGGACCCGGATATATATCCCTGTACGACAGCCTCCAGAATACCGAGAAGAAGTCCGACTATAAGCCCTCCTGTAAGATTTCCGAGCCCGGCAATAATGGATACTGCCAGCACCTTGTTTGCAACCTGCTCTCCCATACCCGGCGATGTTGTCCCCAGGAGAACGGCAAGCAGAATAGCCGTAACACCGCCGAGTACTCCCGTAACGGCATAACTTGCCAATGCGGTCTTAAACAGGGGAAGTCCCACAAGTTTAGCACCATTCGGATCCTCTGCAATGGCCCTGAAAGCCCTCCCCGGTCTTGTTCTGTAAAGGAGCCAGAAAAGCCCGGAAACTGCAATTATCCCGACAACCAGGGTGTAAATCTGACCATTGGAAACACTTATGAGACCTATTTCAATTACGGATTTATCACCGACTATATTTTCAGGAAAAGCTATCGGCAGCCCTTCGTTAAAACCATGAGACAGTATATCAGTAATAATCATTCCTATTCCAAGAGACAGAACCATCGTCGTATTTATATCGACCCCTTCCCGTTTCTTCATGACCTTCTGGAACAGAGGTGCGGAAATGAGATTCAGAATGATTGCAGATCCGACTGCCGCTGCAATGGCAAGGATAATACTGTTATTTGTAAATTTCATAACCATCCATGCAATATACATGGAAAAAACTACAACCTGAGGATATGAAAAATGAATAATCATGGCAACGATGAGCAGCAGATTAAAACCTGTTACAAGAAGGACATAAATACTTCCCAGAGAAAGCCCGTTTATAATCTGTGCAATAAAAACTTCCATGTAAAGTTAACCCCGTTTTTTAAGAATCATACCCCCAGATACGCTTCACGTACTCTTTTATCATTTAAAAGCTTTCCGGATGTACCTTCCAACACCAGTTTGCCCGTTTCCAGTACATACCCCCTGTGTGCTGCTTTTAAAGCCTTATTTGCATTCTGTTCGGAAAGGAGGATTGTATAACCTTCCCTGTTAAGATTGATCAGGATATCAAATATTTCATTAACAATAATAGGCGCCAGCCCTATGGACGGTTCATCGACCAGGATAAGATCGGGAGAAGCCATCAGTGCCCTGCCTATGGCAAGCATCTGCCGTTCTCCGCCGCTCAATGTACGCGCTACCTGATTTTTTCTAATCTTAAGTATCGGAAACCAGTCATACACACGGTTTAAGTGCTCTTTTACATTATGCATATTATGATGAGCGCCGAGCAGAAGATTATCCAGTACCGACATCGAGGCGAAAACACCCCGGCCTTCCGGCACAAGACATATGCCGTTTCTTACATTTTTATCTGCGGAAACTCCCCGGATACTTTTTCCGTTAAAGATTATGTCTCCGGAATCAGGGATGTTTATGCCCAATATTGTCTCCAGAACAGTTGTTTTACCAGCTCCGTTTGCACCGATTAAGACAACAATCTCATTTTTCCTGACCTCGAGGTCTATGCCTTTTAAAGCCTTTATGTGCCCGTAGGACACAAAGAGATTATGCACTTTAAGCATCAAACTATTGTCCCCTCTACTCTCCTCCAAAAAATTCCTCCGCTTTAAACTTACAGGAGTAAACCCTGCCGGACAGTCCGGTGCTTATTCTATTCGGTCCCAAGGTAAGCCTCCAGTACACGCTGATTTTTCTGTACCTCTTCGGGGGTACCCTCTGCAATTTTTTCACCGAAATTCAATACCGTTACCCAGTCGGATAGGTTCATGAGCATTTTAACATCATGACTTATGACAACAACGGTAACTCCCATCTTACTCACCCGTGCAATAATATTTTCTATCAGCCCGGTCTCCTGTGCTCCCATTCCGCTGTTTGGTTCGTCCAGAAGAAGCATTCCGGGTTCGGAAATCATTGCACGTGCTATCTGGACAAACTGCCTTTCCGCCCAGACAAGATCCGCACCCCAGCGTTCCTCATCATTTTCCATACCGATTATCTTAAGGGCTTCCTTTGCTCTTTCTCTGATCTCCGTTTCCCTGCTGCTTTTCCGGAAAGGGAGGCGGAGAAATGTATCTGCGTAATCTTTTGCCTTAAAATCGAATATCCCCATCATTATATTCTCCAGGACTGTAAGGCCCGTCACAACTTTGCCTGCCTGAAATGTTCTTCTTATCCCCATATTCGCTATCGACTCCGGATTTAACCCGGTAATTTTATAAGTACCGTATGTAACTACACCCTTATCCGGCTTTAAAAGACCTGTAATACAGTTAAACAATGTTGTTTTCCCGGATCCGTTCGGGCCGATAATACCATGTATCCGTCCCTTTTTTATATCGAAGCTTACATCATCGAGCGCCTGTATTGCTCCGAAAGATTTGCTGATACCCTTAATGGAAAGGCCTGTCATACTATATCCTGATTATTTTAATTCAGCCTATTGTACGTTTATGAACTTTGGGGGTCAATATGAAAAGAAGCACAATCATTTTAACTTCTCTTGATTAATCTTAAACTTTTGGTAGAATGGAAAAGTGAACAAATCTACAAAATATTTAATCTCAACTTTTTATAACAGGGGAAAGTAAATGGATATTCTCACTCTTAACTGCGGGAGTTCGTCCGTAAAGTATCAGCTCTACCATTGGAATTCCAGAGAGGTTCTGGCAAATGGAATCGTAGAGAGAGTTACAATAGGCGGCTCATTTATAAACCACTATGCAAAAGGTAAAGGCAGAGTAAAACGCGAACGCGAATGTCCGACGCACAAAGAGGCGGTTCAGCTGATAACCGAGACACTGCTGGACCCGGAAATCGGTGCACTTAAGGATCTCACCGAAATAAAGGCGGTGGGCCACAGAATGGTTCACGGCGGTGAAAAATTCGCCAAATCGATCATAATCAATGAAGAAGCCCTTAATACTTTTAAAGAACTTGCCGATCTTGCACCGCTTCATAACCCTCCGAATATCACGGGAATCGAGGCTGCAAAAAAAGTTCTTCCCGATGTTCCCCACTGCGCAGTCATGGATACGGCGTGGCATCAGACCATGCCGGAACGTGCCTACATATACGGACTTCCCTATGAATGGTACGAAAAATATGGTGTAAGAAGGTACGGTTTTCACGGAACTTCTTTTCTCTATGTTGCCAAACGAACCGCGGTTTTATTGGGGAAAGACCCATTCGAAACGAATCTCGTACTTCTGCATATCGGAAACGGGGTAAGCGCCAATGCCGTTAAGAACGGAATCTCTATCGATACCTCCATGGGACTTACACCCCTGGAGGGCCTTATTATGGGAACCCGGGCAGGCGATCATGATGCTGCGATCGGATACTACATGATTAAGAAAGAGGGACTTAAACCTGAGGAAGTGGAGAAAATTCTCAATAAAAAGAGCGGCGTTCTGGGAATATCAGGCAGATACACAGACCGCCGTGATGTACTGGAAGCCGCAGAAAAGGGTGATAAAAGGTGCAGGCTGTCGATCGAGGTGGAATCTTACAGGCTTAAAAAATATATCGGCGCATACCATGCCGCAGTGGGCAAAATAGATGCAGTCACATTTACGGCAGGAGTCGGAGAAATGAGCCCGGCAATCCGGGCAAAGGCGTTGGAAGGTCTGGAAAGTTTAGGGATCATAATAGACCTTAAGAAGAATAAGCTTTCTCATACACGTAATGCAGAAACGGATATCACAGGGAAAGGTTCCCGGGTCAGGGTCTTTGTTATTCCCACGGATGAAGAACTTGTTATGACCGAGGATACCTATGCACTGCTTAAGGGCAATTATGATATCCACACGAACTTTACATACTCCTTCCAGAGCAGGGACTATCAAAACAAAGAACGTGCAGAGGCCCTGGAAGAAGAAATAAAGAAAAGCCCTGAACTTAAAAAAATATTGGCATCGATACCATAGACTATGAGGATAATATGGATATACCGGAGAAATACTTAAGAGAAGACCTGATAGAAAGGTTTACAAGATACGTAAAAATAGATACGACCTCGGACAGGCATTCCAAAACATTTCCCACAACAGCAGTCCAGTTCGAACTGGCAGATCTCTTACGAAAAGAACTTACACAGTTCGGCTTAAAAGACGTTACTGTGGATGAAAATGCCTATCTTATTGCAAGGCTGCATTCCAACCTGAAAAGCGGAGATAAAATCACATCCGGATATGCGGCTCCCCCGGTTATCGGTCTTATGGCGCATCTTGATACATCGGATGCTGTCCCGGGTAATAATGTCCGCCCTGTTCTCCATAAAAATTATAACGGAGAAGTAATAAGGCTTAATAATTCCATAGTTCTGGATCCGAAAGAATTCCCGGAACTTAAGCATTACAGCGGGGATACCGTAATTACCTCTGACGGTTCCACGCTTCTCGGAGCCGACGATAAAGCCGGAGTGGCGGAAATAATGACTGCCCTTCGTTATCTTACCGAACGTCCGGAAATACCACATGGGGAGATAGAGATTATCTTTACCCCGGACGAAGAAACCGGCATGGGTATGTCCCGGTTTCCCCTTAAAAAGGTAAAATCGAAGTACTGCTATACCGTGGACGGTGGAGAAGAGGGTTCCATTGAGCCTGAGAGTTTTAACGCCTACAAAACTGCCGTTACCTTTTACGGAAGAAGTATCCATATCGGTTATGCACGGGGCAAATTGATTAACGCCCTTAATATGGCACGTGATTTTCTTTCGATGCTCCCCGGCGCAGAAACCCCGGAAGCTACGGACGGAAGATTCGGATATTACTGCCCCTTCGAGATAACAGGAAAAACAGACCGGGTTTTCCTCGAGGTATATATCCGGGATTTCGATGACAAGGAGGCTGCAAGACGAATAGAGGTAATAAACTCGATTGCATCGACGGTAGAAAAAATATACCCCGGAAGCAGGGTCGAAGTAAAACCGGAAAAGCAGTATTCCAATATGAAACAGTATATCGACAGCGAACCAAAAATAGTCTCTATCCTTGAACAGGCCGTAGAAAAAGCCGGGGCGAAACCGTTATTGAAATATATAAGAGGCGGCACAGACGGTTCTCAGCTCAGCGAAATGGGCATCCCCACACCTAACATTTTTACAGGCGGGTACAATTTCCACAGCAGGCTGGAATGGGTGCCGGTCTCTTCCATGGTAAAGGCAGCCAAAACATTGATAAACCTTGCTGCATTATGGACAGCGGATGTGTAATCAGTGTCAATCTAAAATAGGTTTTCGGTCAGACACTAATTACCATATCCGGATACGGAATATAAACCTTCCAAAAAAAACATTTTTATCTTCCGTTTTTATGCCGGACATGATAGAATTATATTTTAAAAAATCAAAATATATTAAAGAGGAGATTTAAAAATGAAACGGTTTCTGTCTGTTATGGTTTTACTTTTTATAGCCGCTGCATTGGTATTTGCAGGCGGTCAGAAGGAAAAGAAGAAAGCGGAAAAACTTAAAGTCGCCTTTATCTATGTGGGGCCCCACAATGACGGCGGATGGTCCCAGGCGCATGATAACGGGAGACTATACCTCGAGAAAAATGTGCCCGGTGTAGAAACGGCATACTCGGAAAGCGTACCGGAAGGTGCACCTGCCGAAAAAGTTATACGTGATTACGCCAACCGGGGTTACAAGGTTATTTTTGCAACGAGCTTCGGCTTTATGGACCCCATGCTTAATGTTGCCAAAGATTATCCCGATGTTGTTTTTGAACACTGTTCAGGATACAAAACTGCAAAAAATATGGGAACATACTTCGGAAGAATGTATGAACCTGATTATCTTTCCGGCCTTATTGCCGGTTATATGACTAAAACGAATTATATCGGTTTCGTGGCACCCTTTTCCATTCCCGAAGTTGTTCGTGAAATAGATGCCTTTACCATCGGTGTACGCGAGGTAAATCCCAAAGCCGAAGTTCATGTAATATGGACGAACTCATGGTTCGATCCCGTTAAAGAGGCCAATGCTGCCGATACCCTCCTTGCAAATAATGCGGATATAATAGCAAGCGGTGTCGATTCCCCGGCTGCTTTGCAGGAAGCGGAAAAGAAAGGCAAATACGGTATAGGGTATGACAGCGATATGGCAAGTTTTGCTCCTAAAGCTGTTTTAACATCGAGAATATGGCATTGGGGTATCTACTATGCCAAGACGGTAAAAGAGGTCATGGAAGGAACATGGAAATCCACCCAGTACTGGGGAGGTATGAAGGACGGCATAGTTTCTCTTGCTCCCTACGGGCCGATGGTTCCTGAAAACGTAAAGAAGTACGTAGAAAAAAGGAAAAAGCAGATCCTCGACGGAACATACGATCCGTTTATGGGGCCGGTTTATGATCAGAAGGGCAACCTGAAAGTGAAAAAAGGCGAACAGTTATCCGACTCCGAAAAACTGAGTCTCCAGTGGTTTGTCAGGGGAGTAATAGGTTCCATACCGAAAAGCGGTTCATAAAACAAAAAAATAAGGAAAAATAAGTAAGAGTCCCGGTGTATTCCCACCGGGGCTTTTATTAAATCCATACACTATGCCGGATATAGTTGTCGCTTTAAAAAATATAACAAAGAGGTTCCCGGGAGTTACTGCTAATAACGCCATTAATTTTGAGCTTCACGGAGGCGAAATCCATACCCTCCTGGGAGAAAACGGCGCCGGCAAAACAACTCTTATGAATATCCTTGATGGTATTTACCGCCCCGACGGCGGTGAAATTTATATAGACGGCAAAAGAGCGGATATTCACAATCCGGCAGATGCCATGGCAAAGGGCATCGGAATGATTCATCAGCATTTTATGCTTGTGGATACGCTTACTGTTCTGGAAAATGTAGTTCTGGGACTTAAATCACAAAAACTCTACGTTAATAAAAAGGCTGTAGCAGGTAAAATCAGAACAATTTCCGACAGATACAGTCTCGGCATCGATCCGTATACCCGTATATGGCAGCTCTCTGTCGGAGAACAACAGAGAGTGGAAATTATTAAAACACTCTTTAAGGGTGCACGAATACTTATCCTGGATGAACCGACTGCCGTTCTTACTCCTCAGGAAGTCAGGACATCCTTTGATATCTACAGGCAGATGATACACGAGGGGAAATCAATAATATTCATAAGCCACAAACTCAACGAAGTAATGGAAATATCCGACAGGATTACGGTTCTCAGGCACGGCGAGGTTATCGGTACCGTAAAAAGGGCGGAAACTTCCAAAGGAGAGCTGGCCAATATGATGGTCGGGAGAGAGATCCTGTTCCGTCTTAAGAGAAAACCGCTTAAGAGAAAAAAGAAAATACTCCGTGCGGAAAATGTAAGGGCTCTCGATGATAAGGGTCTGCCCGCTTTAAACGGAGTTACATTCGATGTGTACGGCGGAGAGATTTTCGGCCTTGCAGGGGTTTCGGGAAACGGCCAGAAAATACTGTCGCAGGTAATTACAGGGCTCAGGAAGGTGACATCGGGTAATATATTTATAGAAGACATAAATGTCACAAATGCAAGCGCAAAAAAAATTACCGGGCAGGGAACGAACTACGTTCCGCCGGACAGGCTGAAAGTGGGGCTCGTCCCCAATCTATCTACCATGGATAATGCCATACTGCGCCGTTATAACAGGCCCCCTATTTCCAATAATTATTTTATAAATTACAGGGAAGCGGCTGAATACACGGAAGCATTAATAAAAAAATACGACATAAAGGTGCCCAGGAAAGAAGCTCCTGTAAAACTGCTCTCCGGAGGCAACATGCAGAAGCTTATACTTGCACGCGAAATATCCGAAAATCCTAAACTCCTTGTTGTTGTACATCCCACAAGAGGGCTCGATGTCGGAGCAACCGAGCTTATTAGGAAAGAACTGTTAAAAGAGAGGGACAACGGAGTAGCCGTACTCCTGATCTCCGAGGATCTGGATGAAATCTTCATGATATCGGACAGAATCGGAGTTATTTATGAGGGACAGATTCTTGGAATCGTTAATATCGAAGATGCCGAAATAAAAAGAATCGGCCTGCTGATGGCGGGATTAAAGGATAAGTCCACAGCATAGAGCTGTTTTAAAATAGTCATTAACCGGGAGGTTAACTCTGAGGCTTGCAAAGAGAGAAACAATAGAAACTCAGACCAGATTTATAACGCCTGTTATTTCCATAATTATAGGCCTGACAGCAGGAGGTATTGTCGTTGCCCTTAAGGGCATTAATCCCTTTACAGCTTACCGGGCACTTATAGTCGGAGCGTTCGGAAGCAGTTATACACTTTCGGAAACAATCGTTTCAGCCACACCCCTTATTCTGATTTCTGCAGGACTCATATTTGTCTTTCAGATGAAATTCTGGAATATCGGAGCTTACGGACAGTACCTGATGGGAGCCGTCTTCAGTTCTTATTTTGCATTGAATTCATCGGCAGCCACTTCTCCGCTGATTCTGCTTACGGTAATGTGTCTTGCCGGAATTATAGGCGGAGCTCTATGGGCTTTAATACCCGCGGTTCTAAAATTAGTCTGGGAAGTTAATGAAGTTATCTCATCTCTCCTGCTTAACTACATTGCCCTTTTTATACTGAAATACTTTATGTACGGACCTTGGAGAGATCCCAAAAGCCATGGATTCCCCCTTTCCAAGATGTTTCCGAAAAATGCTCAGCTCCCCATAATATTCCCTCATACAAGAGTACACCTCGGAATTATCTTCGGTATAGTTGTTGTCATAATAATCTATATTATTATAAACAGAACACAATTCGGTTATGAAAACAGGGTAATCGGGGAAAACAGTACAGCGGCAAGATACGCAGGAATAAACATCTTTAAAAATACAATGATAGCAATGGCGCTAAGCGGAGGACTGGCCGGACTTGCAGGGATGGCCCAGGTTTCCGGTGTTATACATCTTCTTCAGATTCAGATAAATCCCAACTACGGTTACACTGCAATAATTGTGGCATGGCTCGCCTCTCTTAATCCGATTGCAGTACTACTCGTTTCCGTACTCTTAGGCGGCATCGAAGCCGGAGGCTATCAAATTCAAATGATCATGCATGTCCCTTTCGGCATTGTGGGAGTAATAGAAAGTTCGATTCTCTTTGCACTGCTCGGAGGAGAAATATTTAAAACCTACAAAATAGATTTCGGGAGGAAAAAATAACGGAACAGTCATCTATCTTTATAACATTATCTGCCTCTGCCATTCGTTCGGGTACGATCCTTCTCCTGCCGACGCTGGGAGAAATATTTGCGGAGCGTTCGGGAATACTGAACCTTGGAATAGAAGGTATGATGGTCATAGGCGCACTATTCGGCTTTATAGCAGGCAATATTACTCAGAGCCCTTACCTGGGATTTCTTGTCGGAATGCTTGCCGGGGGCGCAGCTTCCATGATTCATGCTTTCATATCTATAACTCTGCGGGGGAATCAGATAGTAAGCGGACTTGCACTTACTATCTTCGGTCTTGGAATAACAAACTTTTTCGGGCAGGACTGGATTAATAAAAAATTTACCATTCCCGTTAATCCTGTTCCGGTTCCAGGGCTTTCCAATATTCCCTTTATAGGACCGATTCTCTTTAACCAGGATTTCTTTGTATATTTTTCGTATGTACTGGTACTTCTGATGTGGTTTATACTTTTTAAAACAAAAACCGGTATTCATCTGCGGGCAGTCGGAGAAAATGCAAGGGCTGCGGATGCCATGGGCGTCGGGGTAAATGCAACCCGTTATTTCTGGACTTTTTTCGGAGGGCTTTTAGCAGGAGCGGGCGGTGCGTATCTTACCCTGGTATATGCTCCTTTCTGGCTCGACGGCATAACGGCAGGAAGGGGTTGGATTGCAGTGGCACTTGTCATCTTCGCGATGTGGAACCCTTTATATGCGATAATCGGCGCTTTTATTTTCGGAGGGATAGACTCTCTTCAGTTCCAGCTTCAGGCGGCAGGTACAACGATTCCGTCATCCCTGCTTAACATGCAGCCGTACCTCTTAACCCTTCTCGTGGTAATTGCAGCTACCATTATCGTCCGGACCAGACATATCGGCACACCGGGAGAACTTGGCGTCCCCTATGCAAGGGAAGAAAAGTAGCCTTCCGTATACTACTTGACAGCTGCATTATTAACAGGTAGCATTTAGTGAGTATGCATATTCGTTATTTAAACGGAAGAAGGTTAAAACATGCATTTATTATCGGGGCGCAAAAACTAATTTCCAATAAAAATTATCTGAACAGGATTAACGTTTTCCCTGTTGCCGACGGCGATACAGGCAGCAATATGGCGGCGACAATGCAGAATATTGTCCGGAATTTTAAAGGGATAAGTTCCCAGCCGCTCCATACTACAGCACGGACAGCAGCAGATTCCGCTCTGACAGGCGCAAGGGGAAACAGCGGTGTAATTCTCGCTCAATTCTTATACGGTTTTTCGGAAGGGCTGAGGGATGATATTCGGGTTTCGACAAAAGCATTCGGAATAGCGGTAAAAAATGCAGCCGGGCAGGCATATAAAGCGCTTTCACAGCCCAAAGAGGGAACCATTCTGACGGTCTTAAAAGACTGGGCAAATGCGGTAAACAGGGCATCTTTAAAAACCGAGGATTTTAAACTCCTGATGGATGAAGCGTTAAAAGAAGCGAAACAATCCCTTATAAAGACAAAAAACATTCTGCCGGAAATGAAAAAAGCCGGAGTCGTCGATGCGGGGGCATTGGGAATTATAAACATACTGGAAGGAATATGTCATTTCATTACACACGGTACAATCAAGGAAATCGGCAGCTACACCGAAGAAGATGTACCTGATCAGCCGTACGATCATCCTGCAGAATCAGAAGGTAAAATCGCATACAGATTCTGTACCGAAAGTATGGTAACGGGAGAAAATATAGACCAGCTTAAGCTTCGAAAAGAATTGGAACCATACGGTGATTCGATTATAGTCGCAGGTTCAATCAGAAAAACGAAGGTACACATACACACCGATTATCCTCAGCAGGTTCTGTCAATTATGCGGAAGTATGGTTCTATGCTCAGTGAAAAAGTGGACGATATGATTCTGCAGTATGAAATATCTCATTCTGCTCTTAAAAACTGTGCTCTGTTAATAGACTCCACATGCGACCTTCCGGACCCTGTCAGGTGCAAACTCGGGATAGAGAGGGTGCCTGTTACACTGCGCTTTAACGACAAAACGTGGCTGGATAAAGATGCACTTCTTTCAGCCGAATTTTACAGATTGATGCAGGAATATCCGGATTCCAACCTCTCCACTTCGCAGCCTGCACCGGGAGATTTTAAGCGAAAGTTCGAATTCCTTTTAAGCCACCGGGAGAATGTTATCTACCTCGGACTTTCCGAGGCTTTAAGCGGAACCATAAACTCCGCGAGAAGCACAGCTTCGACATTAAATTACGGAGACAGAATCAGTATCATAAATTCACGCAATCTCTCCGTAGCATATGCCCTGCTCGCAAGACGGGCAGGAGAAGCGATAGCCGAAGGTGCAACAGCAGAAGAAGTTACTGATCTTTTAAATAAACTTATACCCAGAACAAGGCTTTATGCTGCGGTTCCCACTCTCGACAGTCTTATAAAAAGCGGCCGCGTAAGTAAAATGAAAGGGATTATCGCAAATCTTTTTAACCTTAAACCTCTTATAACAATAGATTCGGAAGGGAATGCGGAAAAAACAGGAATCGTTTTCGGCAAAGCTGCCGGAAAAAAGAAAATCGTAAAGATCATGCAGAAAGAAATACCTGAAAAAAGCCCTGTCGATATTGCTATTGCACACATAAATGCTCCGGAGAAGGCAGCATGGCTTAAACGGAAAGTAGAGGACAATTTTACTTTAGCAGGAGAGCTGTTTATTACCGAAGTTTCTCCGGCGCTTGCGGTTCACGTAGGCATCGGAAGTATTGCCGCCGCATTTATTATTCCATAGAAACCCTATAACCTATAACGGGAGGCTTCATGCTGGTACTTATCCCTGTGATTCTGCTGAGTTATCTTGCCGGTTCCTTCCCTACAAGCATAGTTGTCGGAAAAATATTTTTTAACAAAGATATACGGAAATTCGGATCGGGCAACGCCGGGGGCACCAACACTTTCCGGGTTTTCGGATGGAAAGCGGGAGTTACAGTTGCCCTTTTCGATGTGGGCAAGGGAGTAATTGCAGCTCTGTTTATCGCCAGGCTGGGTAATAATATCCCCCTTCCATATACCCTTGTCCAGCTTATTGCAGGAAGTTCCGCAGTAACCGGACATATCTGGACTGTTTTTGCAGGGTTCCGGGGCGGAAAGGGAGTGGGGACCGCTGTAGGCATGCTCTCCGTACTTGCACCGGTACCCCTCTGTATTGCGGTTCTTGTTTTTCTGCTGATTCTTTTAACAACGGGAATCGTGTCTCTGGGCTCCATAGCCGGCGCCGTAGTCTTTCCTGCAGGCCTGCTTGTTCAGTATGCTATTACAGATACCGTACATATAAGCCTTGTTATTTTTTCCGTTATACTCGGCAGCCTTATTATTTTCACCCACAGAAGCAATATCAGGAGACTTATCGATGGCACGGAAAACCGCTTCGACAATTTGATGATATTCCGTAAACTGTTCTCATCGAAAAAACAATAAAAAAACAGGATTGCCGTAACCCTTTATAAAGATAAGACCGGCCGTGCTGTTTACATAACGATCATAACCTGCATATCACAAACATTTGTATTTGTGGGGCCTGTTTTCAGCAATCTTTTAAGCCCGTTAAAAAAATTATACGAGTCATTATCTTCGAGGTAGATATCCGGATCGAGTCCGGCTTTTTGCGCCTCTTTTAGAATTTCCAGCGAAGCAAAAGCACCGGCAGCATCCGTGGGCCCGTCATTCCCGTCTGTTCCCGCAGACAAAAAATAGATCGACGATGAATCTTTTTGATTTACGGAAATACCTTTAAGAAAATGAAGCGCCATTTCCTGGTTCCGTCCGCCGAGTCCGCTGCCTTTCAGCACTACCGTCGTTTCTCCCCCCCCGATTATGCAGGCGGGCTTATCCGCTAAAAGATCGTGCTTCTCTATATCCTGTCCTATTCCAAGCAGAACGGCTGCCGCATCCCTGACATCACCTGTAATGCGCGACGAAAGTATTACGGTATTATACCCGAGATTACGGGCCTTCTCCGCTGCAGCCAGAAGTGCCGTTAAATTGGTGCCTATAAGAATATTGCTGACATGGTCGAAGACTGGGTCTCCGGGTTTTGGAGTTTCCGGGACCATGCCGGCAGCACCTTTGCATAGAATGTCGTACACTACTTTGGGGATTTTATCTTTAAGCCCATACTTTTCAACTATCTTAACCGTGTCTTTATACGTAGTCTCATCTCCTGCGGTCAGGCCGGAAGCTATCGAATCGAGCCTGTCACCCACAACATCGGAGAGAATAAGATTTATCGAATCCGCAGGATGCATCATCTCCGCCATTCTTCCGCCCTTTATGCCGGAGATATGTTTTCGTATGCAGTTCATTTCATCGATGGATGCTCCCGATGCAAGCAGAAGCTCGGTTGTCTTCTGTTTATCCTTAAGCTGTATCCGTACGGATCCGTACTCGAATGGGCAGCTTAACAGTGCAGAACCTCCGCCTGAAATCAGGTTAATAAAAAGAGTCTTCTCATCCCCGTTTCTGCAGAGTTCCGCAATTGCCTTCCCTGCCTCTGCACTTGCTCTGTTCGGAACAGGATGACCCGCCTCTATTATTTTTACCTTTCTCAAATTTTCCGTGTATCCTTTTTTAACGGAGATAAGACCGCCGGAAATTCTGTCTTCCATAAGATTTTCCAGCGCCATTGCCATTTTTGCCGTCGCCTTGCCGGTACCGAGAACGATAATGGAATTGTACTTTTCCAGGTCGATTTCTTTCTCCGCACTCTCCGTTTTTACTATAAGCCTGTTCTTTACTAAAAAAATATGGCCGGCGAGCATCAGGGCGGGGTCTACCCTTTTTACACCTGCCCGAAAGATCAATTCGAGTTCACCATAGATATTTTTTTTCATACGGATCCTCCCTGTATATAATTATACAGTAATTTATTTAAAAATAAGTACCATATCCGCACTTTCGGAAATATTTTTTCGAACATGCTTTTCAATAATTACAAATATGTGTACATTGATATATAAGAATTGCATTCTTTGGGAATAATCATGAGAGAGAACGAAGGTATTCCAATATGCAATAAAAAGACAGACTCTCTGTTTCTTCTGTTAGTTGTGATTAATATTGTATCTATGGCTGTCGGCATGCTTCTTTACGGTGAACCCTTTAATTTCTGGCAGGATGCAATCAGTTATCTCGGAGCTACTAAAACCATTAACGGATATCCTAATTACAGATCTTTTTTTGTCTTTGCCCTGGGAATGAGTTTAAGCGGTTTTATTATGATGAAAATAGCTTTTATTTTTCATCGTAATTATAGAATAAACTATCATAGGTTAAAAAGAAATCTTGCCCTTTTTGCCGGGACCGGTTTTTTTATTATTATTTTTCCGTGCAATATAAATAACAGCATCCATAGTGCAGGAGGAGCACTCCTCTTCGGCGACCTGTGGGGGCTTACCCTCCTTTTTCTTATCGAGGCCGGAAAACTGCCCGGTGCAGGTCATATAATGCTCTGCCATTTTATACTGCACTCCACGGTACTTGCCTATGCATTTAATTTTGTAATTCAATCGGGTATTTTACAGATAACACAGAAGTTTGCGGTATTCAGCCTTATTGTAATTCTAAAACTCACAACATCCCTTTACAGGCTTATGCCGCAGTACGAAGATGAAGCAAATACAGCCGCCCCGCTGCAGAACCAGTGCAATACCTAAAACTTTTCCTTCTCGGAGCGGGGTTTTCCAAGTAATTCCGCCCAGACGACAGCCTGGCGTAACGGTTTGAGCTTTTTGATTTTCTTTAACCCTGACAATTCCGGTGGTTCGGAATAATATTTATTTACAGGCACGGCTTTTTCCGGAACAATTTCCTCAACCAGAATAATTTTAGAATCAGAGACAGTTTTATATTCCTCCTTTATGTTTTTTCTGTTATCAGGAGCACTTTTTTTAAAATTAGTATACTCCGCTTCGTTCTCCGGTTTTTCATCAAACTTTTTAAATCCGGACTCTTTTTTCTTTAATCCGCGTGCAATAAGCCCGATAACCGATAGAACAACTGCCGGAAAAAGCCAGTCGATTATCATATTTCATCGTCCTCTTTCTGCTCTTCTTCACCGCCTATGCTTTTTCTCATTTCGGTATCCGCCTGCAGATTCTTAAGTTTATAGTAATCCATAATCCCGAGGTTGCCGGATCGAAAGGCTTCTGCAATTGCCTTTGGGATTTCCGCTTCCGCAAGTACTACCTTTGCCCTGTTTTCCCTTACCATGGCAATCATCTCCTGCTCTCTTGCCCTCGCAGCCGCCCTTCTCTGCTCTGCAACAGCCTGAAATCTCCGTTTATCCGCCTCAGCCTGGTCAGCCTGAAGTTTGGCGCCGATATTCTCACCCACATCGACATCCGCGATATCGATCGAAAGAATCTCGAATGCAGTACCTGCATCCAGTCCCTTGGAAAGCACCGTTTTGGAGATATTATCCGGGTTTTCCAGTACCTTTTTATATGTTTCCGCAGATCCTATCGTAGTAACGATGCCCTCACCGACACGGGCTATAATTGTTTCCTCCGTTGCACCGCCCACGAGACGTTCTATATTGGCCCGGACAGTGACCCTTGCTTTGGCTTTTAACTGGATGCCGTCCTTTGCAACGGCATCTATGGTACGTTTGCCTGTTTCAGGATTCGGGCAGTCTATAACTTTGGGATTTACACTTGTTCTTACGGCATCCAGCACATCCCTGCCGGCAAGGTCTATGGCTGCAGCCTTTGCAAAATCGAGAGCAATCCCGGCCTTATTCGCTGCAATAAGCGCCTTACTTACCCTGAGAATATCACCTCCCGCCAGATAATGTGTTTCCAGAAGGTCCGAATCAACTCCCAGACCGGCCTTTGTAAGCATTATTCTGCTGTCGACAATCGCACCGGCCTTTACCCGGCGTATCCACATGCCGACAAGTCTTCCCAATTTAATCGGCGCTCCGGAAAGCAATGCTCTGAACCACAACCCGAAAAACTTTAAAAAAAATAAAATAAAAACAAGAATAACTATTCCTGCTAAGATAGTTACAAAAATCATACTACTTTTCCTCCCCGATATTTAATTTCTCCACAATCATTCTGCCGCCCTCCACTCTAAGGACTTTTATTTTCCGGCTCCTTTCGATAAACTCCCCTGATGTCACAACACTATACCTCCTGTTATCGATTAAAACCGTTCCTGCCGGACGCAGCGGAGTCAGACTGATACCCTCTTTCCCTTCAAGTTTTTCATATACGGAAACCGTATGTGCTGTAAAGCCCTGTTCTTTCTTCTGGTCTTTAAAGAGTATAAGCCTTTTCCCAATAAAACTGCCGGGAAAGTATTTAAAGTAGAGTACCATTAACACCGGTGTAAGGATCAGTGCGGCAACAAGAAAAACAAGGCCGAGCCCGTTTCCGTAATTACGATAAATAAGGATAATCCCTCCTATTATACTTCCCACTCCCGCCAGCCCCACAAAGCCGCCCGCAGGTATAAAGAACTCTGCAACAATTGCAATATAACCCATAATATAAAGACCGACAGCCAATAGAACCATCAGCACTTCCTCACAATAATTCGATTGCCCGTTACCTCCAGGACTTCCACATCGCTGCCGGCATCTATGTATTCCGCCTCCGCCTGCACAACAAACAACTCGTTTCCGATCTTTGCTTTTCCTACAGGCCTTAGTGTTGTAACCACTGTTCCTCTCTGACCCGCAAAGACATTCTTTACACCGGCCGTCTGCACTGTAAATCCGTCTTCGGCTTTCTCGCCCATTTCCAGTACAAGCCTTTTAAAAAAGCGTGATCTGGGAAGCAGAGGCATAAGAATAGCGAGAATAATAAAAGCCCCGGCTGCACTGCCTCCCACAACCATCAGATTCTGCTTAAACAAATCTTTCTGCCACTGGAAAGCGGGCAGAATAAAACTCTGACGGCTTAATACAAGCGCTGCTATTATAAGAAATATCCCGCTTATTCCGGTAACACCGAAGCCTGGAATCAGAAATATCTCTACGATTAACAGTACCACACCAAGAATAAAGAGAAGCAGTTCGAGAGAACCGACATTACCTAAAAGTGCATTGGAAATAAAGACCACGGAAAAACAGATAATTGCCACTGTGCCCGGGATTCCGAACCCGGGACTCGTTATCTCCATATAGAGTGCGATAAGACCTGCAATGATAAGTAAGGCAGATACAAGGGAGCCGGTAAGGATAGTAACGAGTTTATCCTCCGCTGTTTCCTTGATAAAAACAACAGTATCTTTATCCACCCCGAAATTCGAATAGAAATTTTTAAGCGAATCAGGCGTTCCGGACGAAATACCATATTTTCTCATCTCCCCTGCAGTCAATGAGAGCAGCTTTCCTTTCTTAGAGACAACCTTTCCCTTTACAAAGGTCTCCTTCTTTTCCTCAGCCTGCCTCTTTAAATCCGCAACCTCGCCGGATAAAGCAAGCTTTAGTTTTCCGTTTATATATACTTCATCAAGTTCGAGATCCTTATCCACCATCGACAGGGCGACTGCCTTGGGATAACCGTTCTTTTCCGCCAAAGCGGCAAGCTGTGTTCTTACTGCACTGACAACCTTCTCCGGCGCCATTTCCATACCGGACTGAGTCTGATACACCGGGGCTGCCGCACCTATGGATGTGCCGGGAGCCATATAGATACTGCTGCATGCAAAAGATATTAAGGTTCCGGCGGACCAGCTTACCCCGGTACCTTCCGCAGACGAAGGTATGTATGCAACGGTTTTAGCTTTACGCACGGAACCGATAAGGGATGCTATCTGTAAAGCGGAATCCACTCTTCCGCCGAAAGTATTAATATTAAAAATTATATATTCGGCTTTGCCGGCTTCAGCTTCCATAATAGCTCTTTTTATGAATACCATCCGCTGTCTGTCTATATCACCATGGATCGGTATGCTGTATACCGGTACCGGAGCAGGATTTTCGGCATAACTGGAAAGGGGCATTAAAAGAAGAACCGGAAACGCTAAAATCAAATACTTCATAAATTACCTAAGTATATGATTCTACCCATCCATAGAATTGTCAAGAAGAAACAAATAAATACCGGTTTTCTATTTTTTAAAAATAGAAAGGAGTTCGGAAAGTTCCGTAATTGTAAAATCCGGTTTTAAATCCGGATATTCAGGATCGATTCCGGGCTTCCCGGGATTTTTGATATATATACTTACAGCAAAACCTGCTTTTTTTGCGGAAATAATATCCCTGTCTATTTTGTCCCCGACATAGGCGGCCTCCCCGGAAAGGACATTAAGATCGGCAACGGCTTTTAGAAGCATCGAAGGATCCGGTTTGCGCCTCCCGAAACCGGATGATAAAATCACAGTATTAAAAAATTCTTTCAGCCCGTATTTTTCTAAAATCGAAGGAGTGCCTGTACTGCTGAAAGTATTGCTTACGATTCCAAGTTTATATCCGCGGTTATGTAATTCCTTAATAACGGATACTGCATCCGTGCGCAGTTCGCTTATGCCCAGAGCTTCTTTAAAAGCACTATTAAGTTCCACCGCATAATGAGCAACCTTTCCCTTCTGTTCTCCGGGCAAAAGCCATTTTGTCCATATATCTCTTTCGCTCAGTTCGGTAAGTGTTTTTCTTGTCCATTTCCTGTATTCATAATAACGTTCCAGGATCTTTTTCTCATAAGCATCCGCATTACCTTCCAATCCTAAAATTTCCATTACTTTGTCTATTCCGGGTCTGATACTTGCATTTTTCATAAACGGCTTTTTGAGTGTCCCGCCCATATCAAATATTATCGCTTTTACGGTAGAAGCTTTCCGTCTGTCCAATTTATACCTCTGGCAGCAATTTATTTTTTATCCGAATTTAAAACTACAGTGACGGTTTTGTCAATTATTTTTCATAAAAGGTGTTATCTGCAAATTATTCTACTTTTTTAGCTAAAAGAACGACCAGAGGAACCAGCAGAGAGATTCCGGCCAGAATTACAGTAACAAACCCGGAACAGGAATATAAAGAATAAGCTGCAACCGGGCCGAACGAGGTTCCCAGATCGACAAATGTGGCAAATCTGTTCATATACAGAGCCTGGTTTCCACTGTCATTATCCTCTGCCGCCCGGTCTCCTGCAAGGGTATATATACCGAGCCGTGAAGATACTGCAGCCATAAACTGCAGGGCTAAAACAACAGATAACATCAGCCAGTTCCCGCTGAAGATAAGCAGACCTAAAATAACGATCTGCACGATTAAGGTAATTAACAATACCTTTCTTCTTCCGAATTTATCACTTAGAATACCCATTAAGGGCACAAAAGCGAGGGTGCCGAATGTTTTAAAACCGAGCAGAATACCCGTTAACGATGCGGCTCCTACCGCAAACGAAATGCCGGGCATTATTTTATCCACGACAAGCCTTCCGGTAAGGTTGGTAATCATCTGCTCCGCCATTGTTACGGAAAAACCCCCGTACCAGATTAAAATATTTCTCTTTATGAAATTTCCAAAACTTTTATCAGACGCGTTACCGGATGCGTTATCAGACACGTTATCAGACACGGCAGAGGCCGTATTATTTACACGGGCTCTAAACCCTTCGACATCCGCCCCGATGCTGTCGGCCTCGTTAAGTTTAAGATCGATACTGCCTGCCTGCGATTCCGGCTCTCCGGGTTCTTTAACTGAGGAAATCATATCCAGTGATACAAGGCAGGCAGGAATTAACCCGGATATTGTAATTATCCCGTATAATATAAATGTTTCAGGAATACCTATTAAATCGGATAAAAAACCGCCTATGAGTACCCCGCCGCCGGAACCAACCCTTGTTATTGTCTGATACGCAGCTATTACTTTTCCCCTGTTATGCCCCCCGGACAGGGCCAGGGCACTTATATACCCTTCCGCCCTAAAAACAGACCAGCAGGAACCCCAGATTATTCTCATTAAAAGCAGCCACCAGAAACCGAGAGGAACAGCATATCCTGCAGTCGTTAAACCGCCTATTATAATTGCAAAAACAAGGGGTTTTTTAAGCCCGTACCTCTTTAAAATGCGGGCGGAAATTTCATTTGTAAACAGCCGGATAAGACGGTTGGCACCTAAAAGAATACCTATCTGCCATATTAAAACACGGAAATCCGCAGGCCGTGCAGGCAGCACTGCGTATAAAAGTGCATCACCGAACAGCGACAGCGCAACCACAACGGAAACCAGTAAAAATCTGACTTTTAAGATATTATTACTTAAACCAAAGTTCCGGAACACGGAATACAAGTCTATCCATAAAGTTCAGGAATGTCAGCCGGCGGATTCATTTTTACAGTCATATCCGAATTCAGTGGATACCCCACGATTTTTAAAAGGATAAAGCCTGTCTTTCTCCGATAAGAAGATCAATTAAAAAATATAATTAAAATCATTGATCCTCATTACCTATAACTCCACTTTAACAGGCCTGTTTTCCGCAAGCGACTTCTTTGCAGCCAGACCCATTAATACAGGGATCTTCCCGTCTGTGCCTGTAACAGGAGGTGCAGTATCATTCTTTACAACCTGTAGAAACTCATGCATTTCGTTTAAATACGACTGCACATACCTGTCCATGAAAAAGTAGAGCGGTTTTGCGGTATGTCCGCCTTCCGTATCGGTAAGGATAACATGATCGGGCTGTTCGTTTTCGGCCGAAGCATTGCCCCCGGATCCGAAAACTTCCACGCGCTGATCATATCCGTAAACGGCCTTTCTGCTGTTGTCTATGCTTCCGATTGTACCGTTTTTAAATCTCAGCAATACCAGAGCGGTATCGACATCTCCGTACTGTTTTATCTTTTCATCTATTAACACATTGCCGGCTGCATATATTTCCACAACTTCATCACCCACAAGATACCGTGCCATATCAAAATCATGTATCATCATATCGAGAAAAATACCGCCGGAAACTTTAACATATTCTAAGGGCGGCGGTTCGGGATCTCTGCTCGTTATCTTGAGTATCTGCGGTTTTCCTATTTTACCGGAGGCTACCAGCTCTCTGACTTTTCTAAAGTTAGGGTCAAATCTTCTGTTAAAACCGATCTGGAGTTTTACCCCTGCCCGGCTAACGGCTTCCAGTGCATGATCTATTCTATCAATCTCCAGAGCAATAGGTTTTTCACAGAAAATATGTTTGCCCGCCTCTGCGGATGCTTCTATTATTTCCGCATGGGTATTGGTAGATGTACAGATAACAACAGCATCTATATCGTCTCTTTTAAGAACTTCTCTGTAATCACCATATACATCCTTAATATTAAAATTCTCCGCACATTTCTCCGCTCCTTCTACGAATACATCCGATACGCATAGAAGTTCGGCTTCCGGCAGACGGTACGAAAGATGTTCGGCATGTAGCCTTCCTATCCTTCCCGCACCTATTAAACCTACCCTTACTTTACTACCAGAACCAGGCATTTTTTTCCTCCTTATATCATTAAAGCATCTTTAAGACCAGTCAGAGCCGGTTAATATCAGGCTACCAGGAGATAAACCTGCAGTACCACGTTTCCGTGCCGGGTTACCATAACAATCCGGCCGAAAGATGCAAACGTTTTCAATATTGGACACATGTTAACATCTTATATTTTATGTGTCAATAAATAAAAAATCGCAAACCTTAATTACACCAATACAGACAATATGAATATCAGAACAGAATAAGATTAAAACCATTCATTGTATTAAACACTGCATATTGATCATCACCCCTGTTTTCTTTTATTCTTGCTGAATGAGAAGAAAAGAGAAAGAAATATTTAACAAAAGTGAAATCGAAGCATTACTTAAAAGCATAAAAGTCGGACATTTGGGCACAACAGGGGAA
>JAADHF010000117.1:4897-14662 GCA_013151965.1 Spirochaetota bacterium | reverse complement strand
AAGCAAAGTTATGCTAAAGGAGAGATTAACAGAGAAGAATATATGCAGATGAAAAATGACCTTTTGGATTAACATGAGAAGTTATATAATAGATTAAAAGTAAGGAGGAATGGATGGACAAAGAAATGGATATGGTTCACGGCGACCATGAAGGACACAACGGCCACGGCGATCATGAAGGACACGGCGGCCATGAGGGCCACGGCGATCATGAAGGCCACGGCGGCCATGAGGGCCACGGCGATCATGAAGGACACAGCAGCCACGAAGGCCATGAAGGTCACGGCGGCCATGAGGGCCATGCCAACCACCATGAGCAAATGGTGGCGGATTATCGAAAGAGATTCTGGGTATCGTTAATTATTACGATTCCGATTCTTGCCCTTTCGTCGATGATTCAGAAGTTTCTGGGCTTAAGGGAAGTAATAAGTTTTGAAGGAGAAATTTATGTACTCTTCGGGCTTGCATCGGTAGTTTTCTTCTACGGCGGCTGGCCTTTCCTTAAAGGACTGGTTTTAGAGCTTAGAAAAAAACAGCCGGGAATGATGACCCTTATAGCACTTGCAATTACCACGGCTTATATTTACAGCAGTCTCGTTGTTTTCGGGTTACCCGGCACAGGATTTTACTGGGAACTGGCGACACTGGTTTCGATAATGCTTGTTGGCCATTGGATAGAGATGCGTTCTGTTATGGGGGCATCAAAAGCTCTGGAGGCGCTTGCAAAACTAATGCCTTCCGAGGCTCATAAGATATTTCCCGACGGCAGTACTCAGGATGTAACGCTTGATAATCTTGGAGTGGGCGACCGGGTACTTGTAAAACCGGGTGAAAAGCTCCCGGTGGACGGAATAGTTATAGATGGGGAAAGCTCCGTAAATGAAGCTATGCTGACCGGAGAATCAAAACCTGTGATTAAAGGGAAGGGGGATCAGGTTATCGGAGGAGCCATAAACGGCGAAGGTTCCCTTGTTATAGAGATTAAAAAAACCGGCAAGGATTCCTACCTGTCACAGGTTGTGGAGCTAGTCAGGCAGGCTCAGGAGAGTAAATCAAGAAGTCAGGATATAGCAAGCAGGGCTGCCCTGTGGCTGACCATGATAGCATTGGGAGCAGGAGGAATAACTCTCTTTGTCTGGCTTGCCATTGTGCATAAAGACCTTGCATTTGCCCTGGAACGAACCGTTACCGTTATGGTAATAACCTGCCCGCATGCACTGGGACTTGCCGTGCCTCTGGTAGTGGCAGTATCTACGGCAATCTCTGCAAAGAATGGGCTTTTAATAAGGAACCGTGCGGCCTTTGAGCATGCACGAAACATTCAGGCTATTATATTTGATAAAACAGGAACACTTACAGAGGGTAAGTTCGGAGTTACGGACACGGTGATATTCGATGAGAATTTTAAGAAAGAAGAAATTTTAAAATATGCCGCTTCTGTGGAGGCTAATTCGGAACATCCGATTGCCAGAGGAATTGTGGCTTCGGTAAAAGAAACATTTCCTGTCAAGGATTTTAAAGCGATTACAGGAAGAGGAGCCGTAGGAATTGTTGACGGAAGAGAGGTAAAAGTCGTAAGTCCCGGTTACTTAAGGGAACAGAAACTTGACGTAAATGATGAACGAATCGAGAAATACTCTTCCCAGGGTAAAACGGTAGTTTATGTAATGTTAGACGGGGCTGTAAAAGGTGCTGTCGCACTGGCCGATATTATACGCAAAGAATCGAAAGAAGCAATAAAACGGCTGAGGAAAATGGGAATCAGAAGCATAATGCTGACAGGTGATAATCAGAAGGTAGCAAACTGGGTTGCGGAGGAAGTAGGTGTTGATGAGGTTTTTGCAGAAGTTCTTCCGCACGAGAAAGCCGATAGGGTTAAAGAGGTAAAGGCACGTGGTTTGGTTGTAGCAATGACCGGAGACGGAGTAAACGATGCGCCTGCTTTAGCCAGTGCGGATGTCGGGATTGCAATCGGTGCGGGAACTGATGTGGCTATCGAAACGGCAGATATTGTACTGGTACGCAGTAATCCTATGGATGTTGTAACTATTATGGATCTTGCCAGGGCCACTTACAGAAAAATGGTTCAGAACCTTGCCTGGGCTACAGGATACAATTTCTTTGCCATACCTCTTGCAGCAGGTGTTCTGTACAATTTAGGGATAGTGTTAAGTCCGGCAGCGGGAGCCGTACTGATGTCGTTGAGCACAGTGATAGTGGCTATTAATGCCCGTCTTTTAAAGATAAAAAAATATATCCCGAAGGAATAAATCGATGAATTACTATTTTTCAAAAACAATAAAAAGTTCTTTTAATGAAGTCGTCGAAGATGTTAAGAAAGCTCTAAGTACGGAAGGCTTTGGAATTCTTTCGGAAATAGATGTAAAGGCGGTACTTAAAAAAAAGCTGAATGTTGATTTCAGGGATTATAAAATTCTCGGTGCCTGCAATCCTCCGTTTGCCTATAAAGCACTCCAGGCGGAAGATAAGGTGGGTACCATGCTTCCGTGTAATGTGGTGGTCCAGGAAGGTGTTCAGGGTTCCATTGAAGTAGCCGCGGTAAATCCGGTTGCATCGATGATGGCGATAGAGAATGAAGAGCTTCTGGAAATAGCGGCTCAGATTAGGGATAAATTAAAAAAGATAATTGAAAAACTGTAGCTGCAGATATTATTTTTTTAGAACAGTCTAACGGTAAAAAGAGGAACTGCAGGCATGCCTGCGGTTCTTTTTTTAATGTGTGTAATGTAATGATGGCTATGCCGTAAGAAATTGTGATATAATTGGGATATGGCGAAGTGGGATAGGAAAATTTGTTGAAGAAACAATAAGGATGTTATGTGAATGGAAGAAAGTAGAAATACTGGAATTGAATGTGAGGGAAGATCACGTCCATATAGTATTGAATATATCCACCGAAGGTATCTATATCTGAGATAATGGGGATATTAAAAGGGAAGACAGCGGATTAAAGAGAAAGACGAACAAGAATTCGGCCTATTTTAAAGGCCGCTATAAAGCCGCCTCCTTTTGGTGGGGTGGATTCTTTACTTCTTATACGCCACAGACAATCGGATTCTACTCTACAATCAATTTCCCACGAAACATTCCCATTGCACATTGGAATCCATACTCGCCCGGTTTTTCCGGGGTAAATTCCACAGGAATGGTCTTGAATGGAGTCAGTGTTGCTTGTTTATGAAAATCAGGTAAAAGCACCTGTTCTGAACAGGCTGCAGTTTCTTCACGTAAGAAATTAAGCCGCACTGGTTTTCCGGCTTTCACAACGATGATATCCGGTGAATATCCACCCTTTACTGTGATAAGCGTCTCCTGCACGCCGCTCGAGGTGGTCTGAATCCGAGTAGCTTTGGATTCCGAAAACCAGAAATACCAGGCTAACCCTCCGGATAATATGAGTCCGGCGATGGTGACAATAATCTGATCTAAGGTCATGATTCGCTCCTTTATATTCTTACATTTTAGCCTTAAACCGTCGTAGCCGATTGGCATTAGTCACGACAGTAACTGAACTAAAGGCCATTGCTGCGCCGGCAATGAGGGGTGATAGCAACACACCAAAAAACGGATACAAAATTCCTGCGGCTATCGGAATTCCGAGGCCATTATAGAAAAAGGCTCCAAATAGATTTTGCCTGATGTTTTTCATCGTCGCTTTCGATAATTGAATGGCCAGAGCCACACCTTTTAAGCTCCCCTTAATCAGGGTAATATCGGACGCCTCAATGGCAACATCGGTTCCTGTACCAATGGCAAGCCCGATATCCGCCTGAGCCAGAGCAGGTGCGTCGTTGATTCCATCTCCGACCATGGCTACCTTTTTCCCTTCTTGCTGCAGTTTCTTTATGTTGAAGGCCTTATCTTCCGGAAGCACCTCGGCAAACACACGGTCAATGTTCACCTGCCGGGCAATGGCCTTAGCCGTCCGTGGATTATCTCCGGTAATCATCACCACTTCCAGACCCATCTTTTTCAAATGAGCAATTGCCTCTTTGGAATCGGGTTTTACCGTGTCTGCCACAGCAACAATACCGGCAGCTTTTCCATCAACGGCAATATACATGGGTGTTTTGCCATCGTCGGCGAGTTGTTGACTGCGTTGATTCAGATCTCCCAGGTTGATATTGAATTTTTTCATCATTTTTTCATTACCTAAAACGATTTGTTTTCCTTGCACTGTTGCTTGCACACCGTGACCGGGGACGGCGTTAAAATTATTGGGATCAATCAGCGTCAGCGAGCGGTCAGCAGCTCCCTTAATAATTGCCTCTCCCAGAGGATGTTCAGATGCTTTTTCGACGGAGGCGGCATATAACAGTATTTCTTCATCTTTAAACCCATTCGAAGAAATCATATCGGTTAGAGATGGATTTCCGGCAGTGATGGTGCCGGTTTTATCCAGAACAATCGCATTAAGTTTTTGAGCCGTTTCTAATGCTTCGCCGCTGCGAATAAGAATTCCGTTTTCAGCCCCTTTTCCCACACCCACCATTAAGGATATAGGAGTGGCCAGACCCAGGGCGCAAGGACAGGCAATAATTAGTGTGGTAACCATTACTACCAGTGCGTAAATCAGATTAGGGGAAGGGCCAAAATCATACCACACCACAAAGGATATCATAGCAATAATAATGACTGTCGGAACAAAATAACCCGAAACCAGATCTACAATACGTTGAATGGGGGCTTTTGAACTTTGCGCCTCCTGCACCATTTTGATAATCTGGGCCAGCGCAGTGTCCTTTCCCACTTTGGTGGCTTTGAACCGGAATGAACCGGTTTTATTAATGGTCGCACCAATCACCTCGTCGTCTTTATTCTTCTCCACCGGAATCGGTTCACCGGTAATCATCGATTCATCCACACTGGAGGAACCTTCGGTAACGGTTCCATCCACCGGAATTTTTTCACCGGGACGGACAAGGATGATATCATCCAATACCACTTCTTCCACCGGAACGTCCATTTCCTTACCATTACGGATGACCCGGGCAGTTTTGGGCTGTAAACCAATCAGTTTCTTTATGGCCTCGGAACTTTTTCCTTTAGCACGTATTTCTAACGCCATGCCCAGGTTTACCAATGCCACAACAACCGCAACTACATCAAAGAAAACGTCGGCCAAAGCCTCGCTTGGAAAAATATCCGGAACGAGTGCGGCAACCGAGGAGTAGAGCCAGGCAGCTGTAATACCTGTGGCGATAAGCGTGTGCATATTTGCCGAACGGTTTTTGATGGCTGATAGTGCACCGGAATAAAAATGCGAACCGGACCAAAACATAATCGGCAAGCTGATCACACCCATTGTCAGCCAGATAAAACGAAGCAGATCACTTCCTTTCTGCAATTGAGCCGGCAGACCAAATAAAGCCGGATAACTAAAAAGGATAAAGGGAATTGAAAGGATTGCGGAAAAAATAAACTTGCTCAGCAAAGTTCTGTATTCTTTTTCGCGGGCCTTCTGGTTTTCATCTTCAGGCTCGGCTATGGCCTTACTGACCGCGGCAACCGGTGAACCTGTTTCAAAAGCAGGGTAATTTAAACGTTCGATCACTCTCTTAATCTCCGGTATTTGCGCCATCGACGGCAGGTAATTTATGGTAGCCGATTCTGTTGCCAAATCCACACTGGCCGAAAGGACACCGGGTGTCTTACGCAGTTCTTCTTCAATTTTGGTAACGCAGCAAGCACAGTGCATTTTGCGAATGCCCAGCTTAAGAGTAGCCTGCCCGGTCTGATAACCGGCCGATTTAATAGCCTGCAGTATTTCTTCTGTTTTTACTTCCAGTGGCAGATATTCCACATAAGCCTGTTCAGTAGCATAATTCACATGCGCTTTTTTTACACCAGGCAACTTTTTAAGTTCTTTCTCAATCGTCAAAGTACAGGAAGTACAATGCATATCTATAACAGGAATCTGCAGCCGTTCAATTCCATCACTCGAGACACGGTAAGTAGTTTTGCCCGGTTTGGAAACAACCGAAATATACTGGCCCGGGTCTGCTTCGAATTTTGCCTTGCATGCTGATGAACAAAATTCGTATTTCTGTCCTTCATATTGGCTGTAATACTCCGAAGGACTTTCTACTTCCATTCCACAAACAGGATCACGTATCATTTTGTGCTCCTTTACATTTTTTTTTAATGTTAGTTTGATACTATAAAAGTGTCAAGCATATTAGTCCTTAGAACAACAAACCTCATTTTGACATAAATTAAACACTGATAAAATAGAATCGACCTATTCGAAAATTGTTGGATTTCCTCAAGCCTGAAGTTGAGCAGGTACATATGGATTTCATCACTTAAAAAAAAGAAAAAAGGCAATGGGAACCTATCCTCCATGGGCCGGTAATTCCAGTCCTTTTATTATAAAATCAAGGGGTCGATTCCAGCTGCCAAAGCAGATGTACTCTGTCGGTGCTCTTAACCTCATTAAAAAATCCTTGTATCGAGGCAGAGTTTTATGCAGTACTGCTAAAGGCTTTTTTAGTAGAGCGGTTTTGCATAATGATAAAGATCGCTGTTCTCTAACCGCCGGTCGATCCGTTCTTTATTGTATAGTTCAAATTCCTGATCAAGATTTTCCCGGACGCTGCTTCCCGTTATACCTTCCTCGAAATTCCTATCGTTTTTTAATTCCTGACTAAGTGGTGAGGGTATCACTGTTTCGCCCCTGTTTTTAAAAGGGACAGGCAGGAAACTGCTTCTTCCGCCACCGTTATCAGCTGCCCAGTTGTTTTTCATATAAACATTCTTAAACGTGATTCCGACAGAGTGTATATCTTTGCCGTTAATAAAGAATAGCCCGCCGTTATGTTCCAGATCATTCTCTATAAGTTCCAGATTCGTATAATTTCCATATAAGGCCCACTGTGTGTTCTTAAAAATGGTGCTTAACTTTACAGTAACCGCCCGGGATCTAATGGAATAAATACCGGCACTAAAACCTGTTATGCGGCAGTGATCAATTATTATGTCATTTGCATTTTCGAGATAAACGCCTCCTGCAGTGGATGCGGCAGTTTTATTACCTGTGTAAACCAGACCTATATTTTTAATCGTTATATCACCGCTGTTTATGATGCTGATGCCGCTGAGGGAAGAATCATTTACTAAAAAAAGTACGCTGCCTTCACCGGTTATTTTAATCCCTTTTTTACCGGTTATTCTTAAACTGTCCGAAAGAATATATTCTCCGCTTTTAACAACTATCCGGTCCCCGGTTTTTGACGACACTAAGGCACGGTTAAGGGAGTTAACATTATTTACAGAATAAACATGTGCCGGTTTTTTACCATTTTGTGCTGATAATGCGGATATACATATAATTGACAGTAGAATTATATAAGTGTTAATATTTTTGTGCATCGTCATACTAGATAAGGTAATCAACTTTATTGCTAAAATCAAAGGATCGTTGCTTCCCGTGAATAATTCAAGGATTATTGTTATATCCGTACATTGTTCCTTTATGCCGGTTTCTCCCGTCTATCTCTCTACAAGCACTTTTACAGATCTTCTCTTTACTGTGAGGCTGCCCGAACATCTCTCTACCTGATCATTTTCTATATCATACACATCGAAATCGCTTCCGCTGTTAACGAGAGAAATTATTGCCTTTAATTGGTATTCCGGATGCTGATTAGCAATAATAACGGCTCTTTTGTGATTTTCCCTGTTTTCGAATACCGAATAAAGACAAGCAGGTTTTTCACCGTCAGGGGATATACCGGACGAGTTATCAGAGGAAATGTTAAAAGAACCTTCGGAAGCAAAACTAAAAGATGCCTCTATGCCGAGAGTATCATTGAATTTGCCCTTCCATATATAATGCCGTAATTTTCTTCGTAACTTTTGAGCCTTTATGCCGTAGGCAACCGTATCCGGGAAATCTGTGATCCTGCCCTTAAAATTGTAGGGCTCATAGTTAATTATATATCCGCAGACAAGGCATTGATTTACCATTTCTCTATCATCCCAGCCGGTTAAGCAGGTTGCAAAAGTCATATCCGGATTCATAAATTTCCACGCTGCTATATGATTTTTTTCGTTCCAGCTTCCCCATTGCCCATTCCATGTTCTAATGTAGCTTACCGGGTAATACTGGGAAAGGTGATCATTCGGACCTTCACCTGCCATTAAAAAGTCATCCCGTGCCAGATGGGCAGCCTGGTAAAATTCATCTGCAAGTTTTAAGGAGCCCTTAAAATTACTTTCACCCCGGCGGTGCCTATGTGAGGCATCGAAACACATAAGCATATTACTTGCAAGTTCGTCGTATAAAATACCGCTGGAACCGAGTTCTATGATTTTTTTAAATTCCCTTAAAGCGAGAGTTCTGTATTTTTTGGATAAGTGGCAGAGCCCCGCACCTGTCCGCCGGCTGCCGCCTGTTAAATACTGTGACATTGTCTGATATGCATAACCGTCGAATTGAACAAAGCTGCCATACATATCCTTTAAGGTTAATGGTAATAGTTCACTTTTAAATTCGGGTATGGACCTGTCGGCCCATTTAAATTTACACATCAACAGAACCCGAATACCCAAAGCTTCGATTTGCCGGATTGCGTTTTTAAGTTCTTCACGGGTCCCGAGCCTGGGGTCCGTATCCTGGTACGGCTCCGCACCATCCTGTCCGTCTCTTGCCCACCCGATAAGCTGCAGTGCGCCAACTCCGTGATCCTTTGCCTCCTGTGCTATATCCGCCAGGTCGTTGTACCGGTATCTGCAGCCGCCTTCCGGGGAATTCATGTGCAGAGTAAGCCAGCAGTCTATGCTGCTAAGCCAATCCGGCATGGGTTTGGCCCGGAACCACGTCCTGCGCCACTTCTTGTAGGGTTCTATTCCTCTGTGCCAGCTTCCTCTATACAGGTGTATAACCATCGGGGCAAGTTCCATACTTTCTCCGGGCTTTATAAAGGGCATTCTCACCGCACTGACTACAAAACCGGCGGGTTTATTTCCGATCATATCTGATAGAGGTACACGTTTATTTTTACTATCCAGATAACCCGGTTTAAGTTCATGCACGAAATTTACAATATTTAATTCTTTATCATGCATCCCCATGTATAAACCCTGGATATTGTTGGTTAAAAGAATAAACGAAGCCTGAGCTTCTATATTGGGAAAAGTTTTCAGGAATGTGGGATAATCGGTTCCGAAATACCCGCATTCCTGCGGAAAGCCATCACCCAGGATATGCTTACTGAATCCGCCGCACATGTTCATAGACCACGATTCCAGATCAGGTTCCCCTTCCGGTTTTCTTAATCCCCCGATACATGGGTTCCACACCTCCTCCACGAAGTAGGGGGATTTATTATCGATGAATATATTAAAATATGCAGATGGTCCTTTTAGTGAAACTTGGAGGGTAACGGATATGTTTAATTTCCCGGAGTGGCTGCAGTTTACATCATTCCACCGCAGTATAGCTTTTTCATCACTTAATTTTTTATACATAGAGAGCCTTTGCATCTCACTGCCGGCTCTATTGTTTCTGTGTCCTTTAATCGGCACCAATAACTGCAGACCCATTTCGAGCGCCGGCTGTCTTATAACCTGCCACCCTGTTTCTTTGTTCAGCAGACCCGTAACAGCACCGGTCTGCCTATTAAAAGTTAATTTAATTTTCTTGTTTTCTAAAAGGAAATCCGTTTTACCAGCCGTATCGATTTAGTCTCCTTTTTATCACAGTTTTAAGGTATTTATACTACCTGCTCTTAAGCCTTCTAC
>JAADHF010000117.1:0-4885 GCA_013151965.1 Spirochaetota bacterium | reverse complement strand
TAACTGCTATTGCTTCTATTTCTACTTTTGCATTAAGGGGTAATCCCGATACCTCTATAGTGCTTCTGGCGGGTTTTGTATCCTTAAAGAAATCTGCATATATCCTGTTCATGACCTTAAAATCATTCATATCCGCAAGAAAGATTGTTGTTTTTACAATACTTTTTAACTTTCTCCCCTGTGATTCCAGAATATTCTTTATATTTGTCAGGGATTGTTCGACCTGCTCTTCCAGTGTATCTCTTAATTCTCCCTTGCCCGGGTCGATTCCCAGTGAACCGGAAATAAAAATAAAATCACCGGACTCTACAGCCTGCGAGTAGGGCCCTACAGCCGGCGGAGCCTTTTCCGTTTGTATTCTCTTTATATCCATCGATCTACCTCCATTTTAAGGGCTAAATACTCCCTTTTTATGTATTAAAAACAATAAGTCTTTTCAGTGTATTAAGAATAGTAATCTCAAAGAATTCTTTGTCATAGTACCTGTTTAAGTCCTCGAGATACTTTCTCTTTTCTTCCCTTGAAAGCAGGCTGAAATTCCTTCCCGATAGCCATTTGCCGTTCCAGGGTTCTATTGCTTTGTCTCTGTCCGATACCCAGAATAGAAGGTTTCCTTCTTCGCTGTAGAAAGCATATACCGGCACAGCCTCTTTTGTACCGTTTTTCTTAAAGTACTGAATTATCCGCGGCGGTCTTTCTTTTTCGAATATTTTAATCTCCCACTCAAGTTCCTCTGAAAGCCGTACATAGAATCCGAGGGTATTGTAAGAATCGGGACACCAATCTACGGTTATTACAAGCACCTTCCGTTTGGGACCCGCTTTAAGTTTCCCGATAATACTTAAAGCTTCTTTTTTTCGTTTTCCGAAAGATGCAAGCAGATTTTCTGTGTAACGTTTTAGAAAATAATCTCTGTTTTTAGTATAGATTTTAAGAAACTCCTGAAATGAAAGACCCGAACTATATATTTCTTCTTTGAGTTTTGCCATTGTAAGGTCTTTTTTATAGCACATCACTAAATCTTTTTTCTCATAACAAATGCCGGAATATTTCCCGGATAATATGCATCTATCTTTTTAAGAATCTTGTACCCAAGTTTTGTATACAGGTTTACCGCGGGCTCATTATTCACTGCAACTTCGAGAAAAATATATTTAACCATGTTTTTAATGAGGAACTGTTCCATGAAATTAAGGAGTTTTTCTCCATAACCTTTTTCCCTGAATTCAGGTAAAATATCTATCGTTATAATTTCCGAGCGTTCTTTGTTTTGTCTGGCAATAATAAATCCCGAAGTTTTAGAATTTACTTCGATTATAAAGCCTTTTATACCCTTTGTATGTGCTTGATTTATATGTTTTAACAGATACGTAAATTCGGTAAATGAGTAGGCAATACCTGCAGGGAAACAAATACTGTCTATGCGGTGTATTTCTTCTGCGTTATCCCTGATGATTTTTCTTAAATTTATTTTTATCATTTTAAACATATTTTAACCAACTCGCCGGTGTTTTTACAGCCTTATCGGTGAAAAAGAAAACAATTATCTATAGCCTGTTTAAATTTGCATAATACTGTTAAACAGCCTTATCCGGAAAAACAGCAAAATTCTTAAAAACCGTTTGACAGCCTGTATATAGTTAAGTAACTTACTTAAATAATAAAAACGGATATAATTATACGGGAGTGTTGTTTTATATGGCAGCTGTAAGAAAAAGTATTTATCAGACAACAAATCATATTACAGGGCAGAAGAAATGGTGGGCCCTCGGATCCGTAATGATTACCATGTTTTTTTCTGCAATGGATCAAACCGTTGTTTCGACGGCTATGCCTACTATAATAGGTGATTTAAAGGGTTTTTCCCTGTATGCCTGGGTTTTTACCGCTTATATGATGGCTTCCTCGGTTACTGTTCCCCTGTACGGAAAGCTCTCCGATACATACGGGAGAAAACCTTTTTATATCTTCGGGCTTTTGATGTTTATGCTTGGTTCTGTCTTTTCCGGGCAGGCCCGTACGATAACGGAACTTATAATTTCACGTGCACTGCAGGGAATCGGCGCCGGTGCCATGATGAGTATGCCCCGTGCTACAATCGGGGATATATTTAACCCCAGGGAGAGGGGCAAATGGATGGGGGCTCTTTCGGGAATATACGGTCTTGCAAGTATATTCGGACCGTACCTTGGGGGCTGGATTACGGATAATTTCGGCTGGAGGTGGATATTCTATATAAACCTTCCCTTTGGAATATTAGCGCTCATAGCTGTTATATATGCACTGCCGAGTGTCAGAACGGAGCACAGGAGTGTTCTCGACTGGAAGGGAAGTATTCTGCTGGTAACAGGGCTGCTTCCGGTTTTGCTTGCATTTACATGGGCCGGAAATAAATATGCATGGAATTCCTTTCGGATAATATCACTGATGGTATTCGGGACCGTATTTATTATTCTTTTTCTTCTGAATGAGAAAAGAGAAGAAGAACCGATACTTTCCCCGGAACTTTTTAAAAACCGTATTTTTACCGTTTCTTTAATTATAGGTTTTTTAATCTCCATAGGATTATTCGGCGGTTTGATATTTCTCCCTCTGTTTATTCAGGGTGTAATCGGTTTAAGTGCAAAAAATTCCGGTGCGGTCTTAACTCCGATGATGCTGAGTTTTATAACAGGCAGTATAATAGGAGGAGTTTTAATCTCCAAAACAGGCAGGTATAAGCTCCAGGCGATAGTTGCATCCGCAGTTATGATTTACGGCACATATCTTCTCTCTGTTATGGATGTCTATACGACATGGCCGATTGTCGTAAGAAACATGGTTATTTTGGGTCTTGGTGTGGGGAGCATTATGCCCTTGATTAATGTTATTGTTCAGAATGCCTTTCCGTATAAGATTATGGGTGTAGTCAACTCGACCCAGCAGTTTGTCCGTTCGTTAGGCGGGGTAATAGTTGCCCCCATATACGGTACCGTCCTTGCCAATATCTTTAAGATTAAAATGGCGGAAAATATGCCTGCAAAACTTAATCAGATGCTTTCCTTTATCCCTGCGGACAAACGTGCGCAATTTTTAAACCCGCAGAACCTTACGAATCTGCAGGCACAGGAGGCCATGAAATCCAGATTTATGGCATTCGGAAGCGGCGGTGCGGAGCTGTTTAAACATTTTCTAAAGGCGGTTAAAGAATCTTTAACCAGCGGCTTTAACCATATTTATACGGTAAGTATATTTTTTGCCGCAGCCGCATTTATTGCTGCATTCTTCTTAAAGGAGATAAATCTTAAGCATGATGAGTATTTTGCAGGGGAACAGCAGGGGAAGATGACCGGGGATTCCGATAAAAATAATACTTTGGGATAATTAAGGCTTATGACAGAACGTGATAAACTGCTGGCAGTTTTTGATAAAGAGATAGTTCCTGTTTTTAAGGATTTCTTTGTTTATTTTAAATCCGGTGTAAAAGGTGTTTCTTTTGCTCAGCTGCACCTGTTAAAGATGATAGAAAAAAATCCGTTAATTACCGTTAAGGAGGTTGCCGGGTTGTCGCATATAACAACGGCGGCAATTTCGCAGACAATAAATAATCTTATAGAAGAAAAATATATTATTAAACAACAGAGTAAAGAGGATAAAAGAGTTTACTTTTTACAGATAACGGAAAAAGGGATCGATGTACTTGAAGAGAACAGGAACTTTCGGAAGGATATGCTTAAAAAAATTCTCTCACCCTTAAACGACAGCGAGTTTAAGGATCTTATTTCTATATTTGCCAGGATTAAAGAAGGATTCAAAGAAAGGTAAGTAAATACTTGGAATACTTTTTATTATTAACAGCCGCTCTGTTCTGGGGAGGGTCATTTATTGCAACCCGTTATGCCCTGACCCTTGGAGGTTTCGGCGTATTTACCCTTATAAGCGGAAGGTTTTTAATCTCGAGCATTATTCTGCTTATTATTACATTTATAAAAGGGCGGGAGAGGATCAGCTTAAAAGAACTTATTACATTTATCCTGGTGGGAATCGTATACCCGGGATTGTATTTTCTCTTCGAAACAACGGGAATTGCAAGAACACCTGCCTTTATATCTTCCATAATCATCGCAAGTATTCCCGTATTAACGGGGATATTCGCCGGGATTTTCCTCAAGGAAAGATTATCCTGGAAAGGCTGGGCAGGGGCTTTTTTATCGATTTTAGGGATTATTGTTATTGTGCTGATGTCCGGACAGAGAGGATCCGGAAACAGCCGGCCTGCCGGGTTTTCCGGGTCCACGCTTACCGGTGTACTGTTGGTTTTCTGTGCCGCTGTTACGGGGGCTTTTTATACCACTTCCGCAAGGTATTTTATGGGTAAGTTTAAGCCACTGACGCTTACAACCATTCAGAATGTACTTGCCTTTATCTTTTTTACTCCTGCTGCTGCTGTAGAGATCGGCAGACACGGGTTCAGCGTGAATACAGGGGGATTCGCGGCTGTCGTCTTTTTGGGGATATGCGCCTCTGCGCTGGCTTTCCTCTGCTTTAATAAGGCGCTGTCCCTTATAGAAGCGGGAAAAGCATCGCTTTTTCTAAACGTCATTCCTATTATAAGTCTTGTTTCCGCCTGGCTCATCTTAGGTGAAAGAATAAACTACCTTCAGGGTCTGGGCGGTATTGTTGTTATTGCGGGTGTAGTGTTTGCATCCGGAAAAGCCCGGATTAAGAATAACCCGGCTGAGGTTATTTCTTTATAGAAGACCTGCGGTTTCCCTGTTAAAAGATCTATCGCTCCTAAATCCCTGATATAGCTGGCAGGTTAGATAAATATTCATGTGATACGTACTATATTTTTTTCTAATAAAATTTATAAAAAAGGTTTACACTTGGTATTTACAGGAGTATA
>JAADHF010000076.1 GCA_013151965.1 Spirochaetota bacterium | reverse complement strand
GCCAGGGCAACATCCTCGGGCACTTTAATATTATTCTCTTTTGTATACAGAAGAACACCCAGTGCCATCCGGTCATTCGCTGCAAAAACCGCATCCACTTTATTATCCGCAAAAACGGTCTTCGCTATTTCGTATCCGCTCTTTTTAAAATAGTCACCTTCGGCATGAATAACCGAACCCGGGTCCATTCCCTTTTCTGTTAATCCTAATTTAAAACCATATGCCCGGTCATTAGAATCCACATTATTGGCAGGCCCTGAAATAAAGAGTATTTTTTTAAAATTATGCTTAACAAAATGATGAGCCATTTCTCTTGCTCCGCCGACATTATCAATTTTGATGGAAGGATAATTCTGCCCGGAGATAGGATTACCTATAAGAATAAAAGGAACATTACGCTTATCAAGCTTCCTGATTAATTCGATATCATCAGTCGGATCTTTCATGTTCCTTATAATAAATCCGTCAATCCTGTTTTCTTTCAGCAAATCCAGGGCTGCTCTTTTATAATCTTTTGTTCTTACAAGAATATAATAATTCTTTTCGGATGCAACCTCTTCGAGCCCTCCCAGCAGAGTGGAGTAATAAGGCCGCCATATCTCCGGCAATAAAACCGCTATCGTTTTGGTTCTTCCGCCGGATAAAGCACTTGCATTTGCATTCGGCTTATAACCAAGTTCTTTAATGGCCGATTCAATTTTCTCTATCGTTAAAGGTTTTACATTACCTTCCTTATTAATTACCCGTGATATCGTTGCCCTTGAATAACCGCAGTATTTTGCGACATCTTCAATAGTTATATTGTCTTTCGATTTGTCATTTATCATAACTGCCCGGTTTTGGATTATCCTTTCCTTATATAGTATATTAAATATTCCGCAATCCGCAAAACATACGCAAAGCTGTTCTATATTCATATCATATCGCGCAGTAATGCAAAACAAACTGATTTAATTTCTCTTTCTCCGGCGGATTACTAATCAGATTTTATAGCTTTTAGATTTTATACCAGTTAAAAAGTTCGGGAATAACTATTTTACCCGCATATGCCTCCCTTGCTTCCTTGATTATACTTTCGGAATCGAAATACTCATCCAGACAGATGTGGCAGAGATACAATTCTTTTGCCCCTGCATTTGCGGCAGATAATCCCGCCTCATAAGCACTGCTGTGTCCGTCCAGGCTGTCTTTTCTTCTGCATGAATAAGTAGCCTCATGAATCATCAAACTGCAGTTTTTAGCAATTTCCGATATCTGCGGTGCATAAACAGTATCCGCCGTATAAAATACTACCGTTGAGTTTTCTTTAAAATAAGCCATACTCGTCGGGACCGTATGGAATCCCGAAACCAATTCGATACTTATATCCGGCTTAAGAAAGCTATCAGTATAATTTACTCTATAACCGATTCCATCGTTTCGAAGCTCAAAAATAGTCAGAATATCCTTTGCCTTATTTTCTGTTGCCGGGTTCGTTATTACGGTTAAATCCTTTTCCCTTCCCATACAGTTAAGCGTGGAAATAAGTGCAGGGTATCCGGATAAATGATCGGCATGATGATGCGTCAGCAAAACAGCATCCAGTTTAAGCGGATCCGCCCCGGCCTTAAGTATCGATTTAACAGGATTATCCGTTGCATCAACAAGAATAAGATAACCACCCATTCTAACAAGGAATGATGTAGAGCCGTTGTATAAAGTCGGTATGGCACACGAAGTGCCTAAAAATGATATTTCCAATGTTAACCCAGCCTTCTTTTATTCGGATAAAATCGGCATTTTATCGGGATCAAGGTATATTTTGACTGTCTCACCCTTTGTCATTTTATTGGACACTGCACTTTTAGCACGTATCGACCAGCTTTTAATTCTAAGCTGATAATCAACAACTTCTCCTATATATGTCTCCCTCTCTATCTCCATGGAAAAGAGGTTATTACTCTTCATCCCTCCCCGGATATCCGGCGGCAATACGAATTGCACATTTTCGGGCCTTACTGCAATTACCACGTTTTCGCCTTTTTTAACTTTCCTTCCGATACCATAAATTGTAAGTCCGTCACCTGTCTTTACCAGGGTATATTTCCCGTTGAAACCCACAACAGTTCCGTTAATAAACGATGTATTTCCCATAAAGCTGGCCACAAATTTGTTAGCAGGATTCTCATAAATATCTTCAGGCTTACCCTGCTGCATAATTCTTCCTTTGTTCAGGATAATTATCCTGTCGGAAATAACCATTGCCTCCGTCTGATCGTGTGTTACATACACGGTAGTTACTCCCGATTCCTTATGAATCCTCGCTATTTCGAACCTCATTTTTTCTCTTAACAGAGCATCCAGATTGCTTAACGGTTCATCGAGGAGGAGGATATCGGGTTCCAGAACAAGAGCCCTGGCCAATGCAACCCTCTGCTGCTGACCACCGCTTAACTCTCTGGGATATCTGTTTTCATATTCCTCGAGCCTCACCGTTTCCAGACGCTGTTTTACCCTTCTTTTAATTTCATCCTTCGGCAGTTTCCTCATCTGCAGTCCGAATGCAAGATTCTGGAAAACCGTCATATGGGGCCACAGTGCATAATTCTGAAAAACAAGTCCGATCCCTCTTCTTTCCGGCGGTATGTCCGTAATTCTGCGGTCATTTATATATATATCTCCGCTGTCGGGAGCCAAAAATCCCGATATTGTTCTTAAGGTTGTTGTTTTCCCGCATCCCGAGGGACCTAAAAGTGTAACCAATTCTCCATCCTGTACTTCCAGATTTAAGTTATCTATTGCTTTAACTTTTCCATATTTTTTCAGAATACTAATAAGTTTTAGATTTGACATATATTAATTTCCTCCAATTCTACCGGGTCAGACTTTTTTTAACCCATTCCTCCAACATATTCGGCTTTTAACACTTTCTGTATCAACATCATAAAAAGCATACTGGGCAGTAAAAGAATAATCGCAATTACCGATGCAAACTGCATATTGTATCCGCTTGATGAATACAGAGTCATGGGAAGGGTAATCACAAAGGGCAGCCCGATAAAAAAGGTGCCTGTAAACTCATCAAGAGAAGTGATAAAAACAAATACCGAACTTGCCAGAAGACCGGGTGCGGCAAGTGGAAGTGTTATTCTGAAAAAAGTTCTAATACCGCTTGCGCCTACGCTTCTTGCAGCTTCTTCTAACTGCGGCGGGATCGATCTGAAAGTCGCGCTGGTAATCCACACACCAAATACAAGCCCGACAAGAATATGCACAATTATTACTCCCGGAATTGTTCCCGCCAGCCCGATTTTAGTAAAAATATCCAGAAGGTTTACAAAAATCGGCTGCTGGGGAAAAGCATTCGGCATAAGAAATAAAAAGAAAATAAACATACCGAAGGGTATTTTGTATTTCGCAAGTGCATAACCGGCAGGAATAGCTATCGACATAGCAGTAATTACCGTAATTACTGCTATCATAAGGCTTAAAAAGAACGCCGGAATAATACTTACAGCGCCTATTGCAAGACTTTTCTGAACACCAAGTGCCTGCCTCCAGTAATCCAGCCCGATACTCTGCGGCAGAAGATTCGGCCAGAACCATTTATCTGCAATCGACCATAGAGCCAGGCTTGTCATCGGTCCGAAGATGAGCAAAAGAGAAAAGAGTAAAAGAATGATTTCCAGAGTTACAATAAATAGTTTTTTATTAATCATCAGTATTTTCCGCACTTTATTTAACCTCTCTCGCTTTTGTCTTTAGATAGTAAATCGCAGTAACAAATACTAAAATATAGGAGAAAACCCCGAGCGCATTGGCAACACCGAAATCCATGAAATAGTTAACTCTATGTGCTATGTCAACGGTAATCGTTGTAGGTATTTTTCCGCCTATAAGCATGTACGGCAGCGTAAAAGTCCCTACAATCTGCGAATAAATAAGTACAAGTGCCACCATGATGCTTGGTTTGTTCATGGGTATAAGAATTCTTATTATAAGGTTCAGCCGCCTGGCACCCGAGCTTCTTGCAGCCTCGATGTAGCTGTTATCTATCATCTGGAAACCTCCATAAATTATTAAAATTGTAAATGGTGCAAGTTTCCAGATGAACCCGAATGATAACCCGATAAAATTAAACAGCTGCAAAGGGTTATTTAAATCTATTAATTTTAGCTGGGCAAGAGCAATATTCAATAATCCATGCGGTGCAAGAAAACCGTTCATCATCTGGGCAACAACTACAAAGGGGATGAATATGGGCAGTCTGTAGAGGTTAATCAGGAATCGCGAAATAACACTGTCATGAAGTCTGAAATATACCGACAACAGGACCGCAATTGTTCCCGAAGCTAAGGTATTAAATATCGTTATCGAGAAGGTAAACAGAATATCCTTTAGATACAGATCCCATGATTTTATATAATTATCAAAGGATAAAGCACCGTTTTTATTTATAAAACTTCTGATAACCGAAGAAATAAAGGGATAAGCATATATCAGAAGCATAAACAGAACAGCGGGAAACAGAAGGAAGACATACGGAGGGAATATAAATCCCCTCCGTTTTCGAGCATCAGCAAACATGACTATTTAATCCATTTCTCGTATGATTCAAGAATAGCATTAAAATAATCGGCAAGAGGAAATGCCAATCCTTTTTCCGCCAGATCCTTCGGAGTTACATCCCTGTAGATCTTATCATAGGTCGCTTTCGGAACATAATCTTTTAAGTAAGAACCATCGATACCCGGATACCAGTTGAATTTTTCCACTATATCTTTTGCCTGTATCGCAGGACTGGTTGCAAACTCTACGAATTTTTTTGCCGCATCTGCATGAGCAGCCTTCCTGGGAATTACAAAATACATGGGCTGGCCCGGCATTCCGGGTGTGGGCAAAACAAGCCTGGTTTTGGGATCGAGCTTTCCCTCATTCATGAAAGTAAAAAACATATCAACCCAGACCGGTCCCATCCATATTTCACCGCGGTTTAATGCATCGAGAGTTCCTACATTCCCTGCTGTAAAGGTTACATATTTGTTAAACTCTTTTAAATCCTTAAACGCACTTTCCCATGAAGCAACTTCGGATTTCTCGAAAGGACCGGTTACAGCATATTTTTTATACTTCCCTGTTTTTGCATAAACCCAGCCGACCGTAAAGGAAACTCCGGACATTCCCCCCTTTATTCCGTTATACCCGAACTTTCCCGGGTTCTTTTTAACCCATTCCTGGAGCTCTTTATAACTCTTGGGGGGATTCTTTACATAATCGGGATTGTAGGCCAGGGCTGTCTGACTGTGAAACATCGGCATTGCATAGCCTTCGATATTTACACCCAGTGATGTTTTTGCAAAGGGCGAAGTAACATACTTCCATGTATCCAGACTTTCGGCATATTTAAGCAGAAGGTTCTTTTCCATTGCCCATTTCATAAAGATCTGATGAACCATTGCAACATCGACATCCCATTCCTTTTTGTTCGACCGGCTGTCGGCAAGGATCTTTTCATAGATTCTCTGCGAACCGGCATTCCCGGCACCCGTTTGTATTGTTACTAGTGAAATATTCGGGTATTTCTTCTGAAATTGAGGGGCGAATACATTCTGACCCAGCGCTAACATATTTACATCACCTGCCGTCATATAGATCAGTTTGATCTTGCCCTTCTCCTTCTGCCCTCCGGCAAAAACCCCTGACGTAATAACCGCCAGAGCAAGCAAAATAAAAATTGCTCTTTTCATAGAGACCTCCTCTTGAAATAATTTAATGTTACATTTATGAGATCGCTCTCAATAATGTAACATTTACCTTACTATAAATTAAAATTGTATATTGTCAAGTATTATCTCATATTTTTTTCTTATAAATTTATGTCCGGTTCTAAATGTCTCAGGAACGGGGTGCTTTCTGCCTTTTCCCGGATGTATTCCGAACATATTTTAAACCTGATCCATAAAGATTTTCTAATTTACATAACCCGGTTAATTTGAACAAGATCTTATATTAAAAAATATCACTTGACACTCTCCTACAATAGAATACAATAATAGTATCTGTTTATATATCAATATGATTGTAGATTAATCCGTTTATGGAATATAAAATGAAAAGAATTATGTTTGGCAGTTTGCTGTTTCTCTTTTGTCTTGCAGCTTTTAGTGAGAGTTTTGATATTAATACTTTAAAAGTTGTTAAAAAAACGCTCATCCACGTTTCTGAACCAGGACAGTCGGGTGCATTTGCAGCATATAAATTGAGCGACCAGGGCTATCCCGATACCTTTCCCTACATGGTTCAGTATGAACCGTATAATGATGTGAGCAATATGAACAGCTTAATGTCAAACATGATAGGTGTGTATAATCTTGTTAAGGGAAAGTTATTATGGACAAGGTATCTTGACGATGTCACGTTAACCATTAAGAAAAGAAACGGTGATCTGTATGTGGAAACCAGGAAATCAATATACAGATTTCGCATTTCATCAGGTAAATTCCTCTGGAGGTACGATTTCGGTTCATCAGAATTAACGGGAAATAAAGCATTTACAGCAAAGAAAAAGGTTTACAGAAGTTTGCGCGGCCAGGGAATGCCCGAACGCGGAAAAACATTCCCCGTATTCGATGTGAGTGCGGACGGGAAGGAGTGTGTTATAAGTCAGGATTTTAAGAGACTTTATCTATTTAATGCGGATAAGGAGAACGGAAGGTATATATACACGGATGTAAGGGACGATGCAGGGTATCGGATGTCTAATTTTATCTTTTTTTACAACAAAGGATTTCTATTAAAATCCGGCCCCAATGTATATTCACTTTCGAAAGAAGGAAAAACCCGTTTTTATTTCAGAATGAACAATTACTTCACCAGTACTCTTCCTGTATTTTATGATACGGATAATGACGGAAAGAAAGAAATTATCCTTACAGGGAAGGGTAAAACATGGTTAATAGACGATACCGGAAAACTATTCGGAAAGGCGGAATATACTGATACTGTTTATGATTGCCTTGTGGGAAATAATAAAATATTTCTTTTAAATGCAAGGGGAAAAATCTGGGCTTATGATTTTTCCATGCGAAGGCTGTGGGAATTTAAAAATCCGGATAAATTTAAAACAGGATTTTTCTTTTTCGACATGTTTGATTTAAGAAAACCTTTTAATGACGGACTAATTTTATTAACAGGAAGGAATGGGAAAAAACACATCCTTGCAGTCGATAACAACAGCGATACTGCTTATGTTATTTCGGAAGAAGGCAGAATGGAAAGAAAGATCAAACTGGGTCTGTCCGGATCTCATCAGAAGGGAGTAAAAGTTATTATGTCCTGGATAGTCGGCTCCTCTTCGCGTCCGGCCGTATATAACGGGAAAATTATTTTCCCGGCAAGCAGGGTTGTGGGCAAAATTGACAAGGATTCCGATGATTTTCATGTCGAAGATTATACTGTAGAGATGCAGTAGGGGAATAAGAAGTTATGGAAAATAAAATGAGAAGGATTATATCCGGCAGTCTGCTTTTTATCCTGTGTGTTGCAGCTTTTAGTGAGAGTTTTGATATTAATACTTTAAAAGTTGTAAAAAAAACACTCATCCACATTTCGGAAGCAGGGCAGTCGGGTGCATTTGCAGCGTATAAATTGAGCGACCAGGATTATCCCGATACCTTTCCCTACATGGTTCAGTATGAACCGTATAATGATGTAAGTAATATGAACAGCTTAATGTCGAATGAGATAACGGTGTACAATCTTGTTAAGGGAAAAAAATTATGGACTAAATACTTAGATGATGTCGTGTTAACAATAAAACGAAGGGACAATGAACTGTATATAGAAACCAGGAAGTCCATATACCGGTTTCGTATTTCATCAGGCAAATTCCTCTGGAGATACGTTTTTAGCTTATCAGAATTAACAGAAGAAATGGGACTGGCAGCGGAAAGAAAAGTATACAGAAAACCGGCTGGTGTATGGAATGAACGCGGAAAAACCTATCCCGTATTCGATGTGAGTGCGGACGGGAAGGAGTGTGTTATAAGTCAGGATTTTGAAAAGCTCCATTTGATCGATATAAAAAATAAAAGAGAAAAGACAATATTCACGAAATTAAGAGACGATGCGGGTTACCGCCTGTTCAATTTTATTTTTTTCTATAATAACGGATTTTTAGTAAAATCGGGATCCAATGTGTATTCCGTTTCAAGAGAGGGCAAAACTCTCTTTAATTTCAGATTAAACGAGAATGCTGTCTTTAATCCACCGACTTTTTATGATGTGGATAACGATGGAAAAAAAGAGATTATTTTGAATGGAAGGAGCTTAACCTGGTTGATAGACGATACTGGCAGGCTAATAGGTAAAACTGAAATCAAGAATAGCGTTGATGATTGTGTGGTCAGTGATGGGAAAATATTCTTTATGAGTGGGTTAATGGGTCCACGGGGGGAAATCCGGGCTTATGATTTCTCCATGAAAAAGCTGTGGGAGTTTAAGAATCCCGAGAAAGTTAAGACGGGAATATTTTTTGTAGATTTGTTGGATTTCAGGAAGACTTTTATTTATGGGCTTAAGGTTATTCCGGGATCGGATGGGGAAAAGCACCTGTTAGCAATTAGTTACGATACTGCTTATGTTATTTCGGAAGAAGGCAGAATGGAAAAAAAGATCAAACTGGGTCTGTCCGGATCTCATCAGAAGGGAATGAAAGTTGTTATGTCCTGGATGGTCGGCTCATCTTCGCGTCCGGCCGTATATAACGGGAAAATTATTTTCCCGGCAAGCAGGGTGGTGGGCAAAATTGACAAGGATTCCGATAGATTCCATGTCGAAGATTATACTGTGGAGATGCAGTAGGAGAATAAGAAGTTATGGAAAACGTATGTTGCAATCCCCCGACAATGGATTTTTATCTGCTCGATAAAGAGACTTCATTGGTTTTAGATAAAATTCAGAAAGGAAGTAGTGGATATGCTTCAAGAAAAGTATAACTATTCGTTGTCCTGCAGGTTTAACGACCGCTGTTCCGGGACAGGCTGAGGAATGTTAAATACGGATACGGTGCTTGAATGCCGTTCGCTTATAAAGCGGTACGGGAAACAGAATGTTCTGAACAAGGTTGATATAACGGTAAACAGGGGAGATATTTATCTGCTTTTAGGGCCGAACGGGGCAGGGAAAACTACGCTGTTGTCAATTATAACGGGTATTTTAAAATCCGACGGAGGTTCCGTGCATTTTAAAGGCAGTTCTTTAAAAAGCGGCATCAGGATAGGCGGATTTATTGAAAACCCTGCTTTTTATAACGATAAGACAGGCTATGATAATCTTAAAATGATAGGGTGGATACATCGAAAAAGACCGGACATAAAAAGGATAGATTCGCTTTGCTGTTCCCTGGCGCTTGATCCTGCTGTTTTAAAAAAGAAGGTTTCGAAATATTCTACCGGGATGCGGAAAAAACTGGCACTTGTACGGGCACTTCTATTCGATCCGGATTTACTTGTACTGGATGAACCGGCGAATGGGCTTGATCCGGAAGGAATTAATGAAATACGTGAGGCAGTGCAATACGCAAACAGGCAGGAAGGCATTACCATTCTGCTTTCGAGTCACCTGCTTATCGAGGCAAGGAAAATTGCCACAAAAATTGGAATTTTAAGAGAAGGCAGAGTTGTTCTGGAACGGCTTCTCGATGAAAACGGAGCGAAGGGGCTGCGCATAAAGACCGGACAGGGATACGGCGTAAAGGTTAAAAGCATAGTACAGGCAATGGGGTTTAACTTAAGCTTATCCGGCGGTACGGAGGTAGATGTATTTGCACCGGAGGATAAATGGCCTGGGATTCTAAAAAAGATATCGGATAATAATATACCCCTTTATACTGCGGTACCGCTTGCAGACGATATCGAGCAAATATATTTTAAGGCTTCAGGTTTATAAGGGGATTATTAATGTTTCGGCTTGAGCTGTTCAGACAATTTATTAACAGACATTAACAGACGTTTTTTGATTATTTGTGCTGTTTTAGTCGTTGGCTTTGCGGTTCATTTCACTTTTTCCTATGCTGCGCAGTTTATGGGCATGGGATTTATCCGCGGTTTCGACTATGCAGCAAAGTCCATGCGGTTTCTATTCGGCTTTTTAATACCCATAATTGTATGCATAGAATCGGTAGAAGCGTTAAGCAAAGATTACCTGTCCGGAATGATAAGAGCACTCTTTTTCGAAAACCTGACCAGGCAGCGTATTCTTGCGGGCAAAATAACGGTTCTTTTTCTAAAAGTTCTTTCTCTTATAATAGT
>JAADHF010000016.1 GCA_013151965.1 Spirochaetota bacterium | reverse complement strand
GAAAAGACATCCCTTACCCTGGGATGCGGATACTACAGGAACAACCTGAGGCAGACACTGTGCATGTCTTTTTCTATATAAGTGCCTATATAGTCTACGAGCCATCGTGGTATGTCATCCTCATCTATCCTGGAGAAAGTAGGCGGAAAAAGACTCCTGGTAATAAGCTCATTAATTAATTGCATCTTCTTTCTGCTTTCAGGTTTAAATTCCCTGATAAGCCGGGACAGCCGCTTCCGGCTTAAGGAGCCGGAAAAAATGTCCTTATACAATGTTCGGGCGCATTCGAATCCGCCAATTTCTTTATAACGTGATGCCTCGCTCATAGAGAAAGGGTAAATTCTTAATATCCGGACTCTGCCGGCAAGCGTTTCTGCTGTTTTATCGAGCAATTCCAGACTCGATGAACCGCTTACAATGATTTTTAATTCAGGAGAATATTTATCGTATAAAATTTTTATCAATTCAAAGATCAGCGGAAGTTTCTGAGCCTCGTCGATAAAAAGGTAAAATTTATCTTTCAGTCTATTAAGCCCTGATCCTGAAGTTTCCTCTATCCGGTCCTGTAAATAATTCTCATCATTTCTGACTCTGTCTCTCTCAAATAACGAATCCAGATTCAGGTAAAATTTCCTATCCGTTGGAATGTCGTCAAGGAAGATGTTTACGGATGTGGTCTTGCCTGATTGCCTCGGCCCGATTATGACTGTAATCAAAGGGCCGTTTAATGACTTTTTAAGATAGGGATCAAAAATTCTCTCTATGACCTTTGCTTTTTTCATCACGGTTAACTTAACAAGATTATAAATAAGATTTAATTATTGTCAAGCAATAATTAAATCGTTATTAAATTATTACCTTATTTGTAATAGTTCGGTACCCCGGTTCGTTCCATCCAAATTGCTCTCTACGGTCGCAATTTGGAGTATTTGCGGAGCGTTATGTGCTATTGCCATCAAACAAAATCAGGATAACATATGAAGATCGTCTGATTGTTGTAATAAAAAGGTGTCGATTTAAATAGAAATCGGGGATACAAAAAGTCTTTATTAAAAACGGGGTAGATATTTTAAAATCGTCTATCTCCTGTTGAATACTTTTGCTTATTAAATAACCTTTTTCCGAATTCGGATAGTTTCTATGAAAATTATGCAGTCCTTTAAAATCCGATTTCTTTAAGCTGTTTTTATATTTAACTTCTATAGGAATTAATTTTCCCGAATCTTCAATAATAAAATTAACCTCCGTTTTACTTTTGGTTCGCCAATACCTTATTTTTATTGGATAGATACCATTGTAACTTCCTTTAATTTATTGGTATAAAAAGGCCTTAATATAATTATTACAACGGTTTCTTTTAATATTTCAAGGTAGTTTTTATCAGTTTTCTCATTAATAGAAGCCGTACTTGCAGCATCGCTGTATTTTATTTCCTTACCATTGCCGCAAGATGTTTCGGCCAGAAGAATCTGGCAGGATCTGATATCTTTTAAAAATTATTATTCCAAAGAAGGATCTGTTAAAATAGGGCGGCTATTGGGCGGAGTGCACTGATACTTAAAACTTGAGTTTAAATAAATGATAGTGGAAAAGTTATATGTGAGATCAAGACAAAAAATGCTGTTATTTCACCCTTCCGGGATATCTTCTGCAATGCGCTGAATATCCTGTATAAAAAGATTTTTGTCTCCGGGACGGATCTATTTCATGGTATCGGGGACATCGATAGGGAAGGACATAAGAATATTAATAACTATTCAGATATATATTTTCAATATCATCCGGGCCTTTATACTTTCCGCTTGCTTTTTTATTAATTTTAAATGCTCCCGATTAATAATTGAAATGTAGATGATATCAATCTGCACGATTTTTCTTAAATGGAAAATGTCCTGGAGAATTCCAGACCCGGGATACATGTTAAAAGTTCTATGCTAAAAGGAGGAATACCCATCCTGATAATTTGATTTTCTTTTTTTTAAAATATATCTTCTTTATAAGTCTGTGTCGGCAAAGCCGAAATCTAAAAGACTCTTTATTATTAATCCGGACATCGATGTCGTTTGTAGCCCGAATATACCCATAATAAGCAACATCATACCCTCTGATAACCGGATATTCTACTCGATTAGTATTGAATATATTCAATAATTCTTTTAAAATCTTTGGGAAGCTTCATCACATCCATAAAACCTTTGATGTAATAATTCGAGCACCTCGAATCGTTCTGTGGCGGATCTATCATGCCAATACAAAGTCTCGCTTATATCTTTATCTTTAATACTATTTACCCGGATTGTCTTTTCCATTTCAGTAGATAATTTCTTTTACAATATTATAACACTGAAAAAGACTTGTTTCAGTCAAGCATTATCTCTATTCAGGCAACCCAAAGGATAAAAAAATATTCTTGACAAAAAGGTATATGAATGGTCTAATAGTTTTAGACTTTTGGTATAACAGAGATCATCGTAATCTGACCATTAAATGGGATAATATTGTTGGTTTCCCTTTATGATAACCTGTTATGAGAGATATTAACACACAAAGTACAAATAGAATAAGAACCATTGCAGTACCTTGTTAAATGCAGCGAGGGTTCGATTTTATAAAGCAGCATTAGATTATCTTTTACCTGGTAACGATACCGGGATTCGCCTAGTTACAGGGGAACTCGTTTCTGCCCGGCGGGCTTGTTCGCCTTTGACCAGAGCGGAAATGCCGGTTTGGTATTGTTACTGCCTGCATCGCTATTCGTTAACCGGCAAAAGCGGGGAAGGAGGTGATAGTAAGGGAAATATATGGAAGTTACGGGACGGTCATAGATAAAGGAATGTCCTGTACAGCTTGTCCGGAATTACCAATTACTAATTTTAAGGAGGAAAAATTTAGATGGAAATTAAAAGACCAGGAATCAGGAAGTTTATTGCATTTTTTCTGATATTCTTTAGTTTAATGTTTTATGGTTTACAGATAGTAGCAGCAGATACATATGTAAATCCAAGGTATGTAACCCATGATCCCTGGATAATCCAGAAAGACGGATATTACTATTACTGTGCTTCCGACGGCGATACAAAAATCTATGTATGGAAGTCAAAGTCTCTTACAGAGAAAGGAGACGGGGGGCCCGTGTGGACTGCACCATCTCCCGGTCCGAATGTTTTAAATTCGAATCAGGTCTGGGCGCCCGAACTGCATTATATAAATAATAAGTGGTATATCTATTATGCAGCCAGCGACGGGGATAACGCCAACCATAGAATGTGGGTTCTGGAGGCGAATACCAGTGATCCCCAGGGAAGCTATATCGACAAAGGCGAACTGGATACGGGAGGATATTGGGCAATAGACGGTACTGTTTTAGATTATAATGGCAGCTTGTATTTTATCTGGTCAGGGTGGCCGGGAACCACTAATACAAATGTACAAAATACATACATAGCTACAATGAGCGGCCCGACTGCTATAAGCGGAAGCAGGGTTCTTATCTCACAAGCTGATCAGACTTGGGAGAAATTAGACTCTCCGTATTATTTTCAGGAAGGGCAGGAGGTGCTTAAGAATAATAATGGGGACATATTTATAATTTATTCGACAAATCCATTCTGGACAATAGATTACAGACTCGGACAGTTGAAATTTACAGGATCTTTGAATTCGCAAATAACAGATCCCAGTTACTGGACAAAGAAATCCAGGCCTGTATTCCAGGCAACATATGATATCTGGGGACCTGGGCATGCAAGTTATGTTAAATCCAATGATGGTACCGAAGATTATATTGTTTATCATTCACAGATAAGTACAACAAACGGAAAAAAAGCTCACAGCGGTGTTCAGAAGTTTACCTGGAACCAGGATGGATCCCCCAACTTTGTACAGCCTATCTCAGGTGCAGTACCCCGGGATCTTCCGTCCGGTGAAACCGGAAATGTAAACGGGACCACCTTTACAGATGATTTTTCGGATGGGAACGCATTCGATGGATGGACGTTTAATGGATCTTCCTCAACTTTCACAGTTGTAAACGGGCAGTTTAAAATAGACGGGACATCCGAATATGCTTCGGGTGAAAAGGCTCTTGTAAGGGGCTATAAATGGTCAGATTTCACTTACACGGCGGATGTAAAGATAGCTTCCGGTACAACATGGACCGGTGGATTATTATTCAGAGTAAAAAATGCCGGCATGGGAAGATTATTGTTCGAGGGATACTATGTCGGTTTAAATCCAAGCCAGAATAACATCATTGTGGGCAGATCTAATGGAAGAGAATGGACTACTTTAAAAACATACAGCATGACTGTTAATACGGATACTGTGTATAAAATGAAAATTGTAACATCCGGTCCTAATATTAAGGTCTATGTTACTGATATGGTAACTCCCAAGGTAGATATTAATGATTCGGTTTATTACGAAGGAGAACTGGGAGTAAGGACAAGCAACAGTATTACTTATTTCGATAACATCAGTATTTCTGACAGTGGCAACGCGGCTACATACGGTTACGGGAATTCGGCTCTTGGTTCCGATATGGCCGGGAGTTGGACTATAAACAGCGCGACAAGCTTAAGCCAGACTGCACTCGGAAGTGGATGGAACAGAATCTATTTCGGAGATGTGTACTCTGAGAATCATGAAATAGCCGTGGATGTTAGATGGGTTCAGACCGGTACAACATCGACTCACCCGAAATACGGGATATATGCTGATTACATAGACAGCAATAATTTCATATCTGCATGGCTGGACAAAAAATACGGTGTTCTGGCAACATACGGAATAGTAAACGGCTCTTCTCTTGGGTGGCAGAATAGTACTTTAACAGGATTCGACTTCAGTGCGTATCATGAGCTTAAAGTAAGGAAAGAAGGGAGTACATTCTACTTCTATGTCGACGGCAATTTAAAACAGACCAGGACATTTAATCTGAACAACGGGCAGGTAGCCTTAGCAACGGAGGATACGGTAGCGGATTATATTAATATCAAGGTAGATAATTCTTATGGATGGGGAGATACGACAAGCGGATCTGCTTCTACAGGGAGCTGGGTATTATATAATTCCAAAAAGGCAAGCCAAACACTATTAGGCACGGACTGGACAGGTTATGATTGGGAAGGCATTTACAGAGGAGATGTCGCTGCTGTAGGTTATACTGTTTCTGCCGATGTTACATGGGTGGCAACAGGCACGACATCGAGTGCACCTAAATATGGTATATATGGCTGTTTTAAAGATTACAATAATAAGGTACTTTTATTCCTGGATAAGAAGAATAATGTCCTTGCAACGTATGGAAAAGTTGACGGTATTCCCCAGGCGTGGCAGAATACAAATTTAGGGACTTTTGATTTTAGCGTAAGCCATGAACTTAAAGTAATTAAATCCGGGACTACATTTTATTTCTATCTCGATGGCAGTTTAAAACAGACCAGGACGTTTAACATAAGTAACGGCCAGACAGGATTAGTGACCGTAGATACAAAGGCGGACTTTAACAACTTTGCTATAACGAATGTTCAATATTAAATAGAAAGAGCACATCAGTTCTCATGATGTGTTTTATGCTATGGTAAAGAAGGTACGTCCCCGTGTTTATACTCTCCCGGGCTATGGATAAACCGGGAGAGTTTTTAGATGAGGTCTGCATCCGGAAATTAAAACCCATTCAATTACCGGAGAGAAGAGCAACACCGGCAAGAGTCGTGTATCGTTAGAAATAAAGGGTTTTAAAAAAATATATGGTAACATAAGTGGGGGATAAAACAGGTGATGGTCGGCGCAGGGTACTAATTAACGGATCGATGTTTATAGAATATTCATTATAAAATTGGTTTCCTCTGTGTCAAAGACAACAGCCTTATCTTTCAGGTAACCGGATACTCCAAAGCCGGGAAAGCCTTAGTCAATAAAGCTTCTGGTGTTTTTCGACTCCTTTATACGGTTCAGTTCTCTCTCGAGCTCATCGACAATTTCCGGATAAGTTTTCCAGAGGTTAAGGTTCTCCCGGGAGTCGTTAACTATGTTATACAGTTGTGCCCTGGATTCGCCGGGACCCGGTAAGTACCTCGAAGGTTCACTGAAACCACCCGATCCGACGTCTTCGATGTACTTCCATTCCCCTCTGCGCAGGGAGAACATTCCGTCTCCCGAGTGATGCACAATTGAATTACGAACAGGCCTGTCCTGCGTATGTCCGAGAAGCAGCGGCAGAATGCTGATACTGTCTTCCGCTGTGTCATCGGGGAGTTCCCTGCCGACTATTTCTGCGCAGGTAGCCAGAATGTCGGAAAGACAAACAATTTTATCACACTCAGAGCCCGGTTTTATGCGATCAGGCCACATGGCGATAAAGGGTTCCCTGTGCCCTCCGTCCCAGATATCTGCTTTTCCGCCTCTTAAGTCTCCGTTGGGTTTATGGCCGTAATCTTTACCCTTGTAATCGGTCAGTGTTGCCCCATTATCGCTTGTCACCATGATAATTGTGTTTTCCCGGATATTAAGGCGTTTTAGAGTTTCCAGTATTTCACCCGCCATCCAGTCGACAAGTACCACGCTGTCGCCCCGGGGACCGGCACGGCTCTTGTTCCTTACAAAGGACGGAGGAACACATGGTCTATGAGGTGCCGAAGGAGTAAGATACAGGAAAAACGGCTGTTCGGGTCTTTCCTTTACATGCTCATCGATAAATGCCACAGCTTTCTGCGTAAATGCAACATCAACCTGATCATCCCGCCAGTCTTTAACCATAAGACCCTTGCGCTGCTGCGGATTGTACGGATATTTCTCCCTGTCGGGAATACCCAGAGTCCTGTCATTTTCGATAAAGCAGTATGGAGGCATATCCAGGGAACCCGCGATGTTAAAGCTGTAGTCGAAGCCCAACTCTGTGGGTCCTCCCTTTACAGGCTGGCTGTAATCCACATTAAAACCATCCAGGTTCCAGCCCATTCCATCGGAGGTTAAAAGCCTGTCACCCTTCCTGGTAATCCAGTGAAACCCGAGATGCCATTTTCCGATGGCAGCTGTATGATAGCCGTGTTCCCTTAACATCGATGCGATAGTCACTCTTTCCGTTTCTATCAGCGGTGGGCCGAAGCCTCCCAGCACACCCTTTTTAAGCTGAGAACGCCAGCAGTACCGCCCGGTTATAACACTGTAGCGGCTCGGGGTGCAGACTGCCGCTGAGGAATGAGCATCGGTAAACCGCATTCCGTTAAGAGCAATCTCATCGATATTCGGTGTCCGGATTTTCGCAGCTCCATAGCAGCTTAAGTCTCCGTATCCCAGATCATCAGCCATGATATAGATAACATTTGGGTTTCCTGTATTCTTTGCCATGCATTAGTCCTTTTTATGATGTTTTGTGCCGCAAATATCAGTATCGATTTAAATGCAGCCAGGCACGAATCAACATTTTTAAAATAGTTTATGCAAAATATTTATCTGCCGCTTGACAAGTTCCATAACCTATCGTAACATTTACGATATTGTAACGGAAATGTCAAGAGGAACAGCATGAAAATTAAAGTTGCCATTATCGGTGCCGGAAGCATCGGATTTACCTGCACGCTCCTGCAGGACATACTCACGGTTCCCGGGCTGGAAGATACCACTTTTAGTTTTACCGATATAAATGAGAAGAATCTCGATATGATTACCCGGCTGGCCGAACGGTATGTAAAGGCGAATAAAAAACCGGCCGGGATTGTTGCCTGCACGGACAGGAGGCAGGCTCTGGAAGGCGCCGACTATGTTATCAATGTCAGCCGGGTCGGAGGACTCGATGCCTTTAAGCTTGATATCGACATTCCTTTAAACTATGGGGTTAACCAGTGCGTCGGCGATACGATCTGCGCCGGCGGGATCATGTATGGTCAGAGGAGTATTCCCCAGGTACTTGCTTTCTGCAGAGATATTCGCGATGTGGCCGGAGAGAATGCACTATTCCTGAATTATGCCAATCCCAATGCCATGAACACCTGGGCTGCTAATAAATACGGAGGCGTACGGACGATCGGTCTCTGTCACGGAGTACAGAATGGTCACCAGCAGATCGCCGAAGTAATCGAGCTGCTGGCAAACGGAGACAGGAAGCCTGAACATCCGGAATACGTAAAAGTTACCCAAAAAGACGTGTATATTGTCTGTGCGGGGATCAACCACCAGACCTGGTACATCAAAGTGCTCTATAACGGCCAGGACTGGACCGGCCGCCTGTTGGAGGGCTTCGAGAAACACCCTGAGTACAGTAAAACGGAAAAAGTCCGCATCGATATTCTTCGCCGGTTCGGGTACTATTCGACCGAGAGCAATGGTCATCTCTCTGAGTACCTGCCCTGGTACCGTAAGCGGCCGGAAGAAATCACTAAGTGGATCGACCTTTCTTCCTGGATCCATGGAGAGCCGGGCGGGTACTTACGGTTCTGCTCGGAGCGGCGTAACTGGTTCGAAACCGAGTTCCCGAAATTAATGAAGGATGACCCTCCCGAGTTTACGCCGGAAAACCGCTCGCAGGAGCATGGAAGTTACATTATCGAAGCCATCGAAACAGGAAGAGTTTACCGGGGACATTTTAATGTAATGAACGATGGAATAATAAGCAATCTGCCTGAGGAGTGTGTGGTGGAAGTCCCGGGTTATGCTGATAGAAACGGTATTAATATTCCTGCAATAGGAAACCTCCCGTCCGGCTGTGCAGCAATTTGCAGCTCTTCAGTCAGCGTACAGCGTCTGGCAATGGAAGCGGCGGTGCAGGGAGATGTAACACTTCTTAAGCAGGCTATGATGATGGATCCGCTTGTCGGAGCGGTCTGCACGACACCGGAGATTTCCCGGATGACAGATGAAATGCTCACCGCACAGGAGCAGTGGCTTCCCCAATATCATAATGGAAAAGCTGCTGCGGGAAACAGTCCGGGTAAATAGCAAATGTTTCTATAATTCGGTTATGCAGGTTCATAATACTTATCTTCTATAATTGCAACAGTTAAAGCTGCATAATCATCGGGACGTTCACCGGGAACCAGGGAACACAGGGGGATAACTTTAATTATTGAGTATTTTTTAACAATAGAAAAATGAAAGGAATAATCTTTAATATTAAAGAATTTGCCATTAATGACGGCCCTGGTATAAGAGAAACGGTGTTTTTTAAGGGTTGTCCTCTAAAATGCCGGTGGTGTCATAATCCTGAAGGTATATCTATGGAACAGGAAATAATATATAAGGAAAATATATGTTTAAATTGTAAAAAATGCCTCGAGGTCTGCCCTTTTATTAAAAACAATAATGCCCGGGTACTTAGACCGAATTATATTCCGCCGGAATGTAATTTATGCGGAAAATGTGCTGCAATATGCCCGGCGGGAGCAAAAAGTTTTGCAGGATATGAGATAGAAAGTGATAAATTAGCTTCTGAACTTTTAGAAAACAAGGATTTTCTTAAAAAAAACAAGGGAGGGATAACAATATCAGGTGGTGAGCCGCTGGCTCAAATAGATTTTTTAATTTCTTTATTAAAAGATTTAAAAGGCATGGATATCACTCTGGATACTTCAGGTTATGCTGAAACAGAAGATTTTAAAAAAGTTCTCGATTATGCAGATCTTGTCCTTTACGATATTAAACATACGGATAATAGAATACATAAAAAATATACAGGTGTGGATAATGATCTGATCTTAAAGAATCTTAAAATATTGATTGATTCCAGGGTAAGGTTCATTATACGCATTCCTTTGATTCCAGGCGTGAATGACAGCAAGGATAACATGGAAAATACTGCATTTCTGGTAAAAGATGCAGAAAATCTGCTGGAAATTGATTTGCTCCCATATAATAAATCATCCGGAGCAAAATACAAGTACCTGAATAAAGAATATAATCCCGGCTTTGATGTAAATAAAAAACCGGAGATACATCCTGAAATATTTGAAAAATATAATATAAGGAATAAAATATTATGACGGATAGAATAGCAAGCCTGCGTGATTTTATTAAAAATAAGAAACATCATATATACAGGCAGGATCTTGATTCGGATTTTTCCGAAGAATATAAGAAAAATGGATTAACCGATGTACAGAGGGTAAGTGAAAATCTTGTAAGACTGTTAAATCTGGAAAAAGCTGTTATATTGCCTGATGAAAGAATTACAATATTAAGAACAATTAAGAAAATACC
>JAADHF010000138.1 GCA_013151965.1 Spirochaetota bacterium | reverse complement strand
TCTTTTACAGATTATTTAACCGATGTTCGTCTGCAGAAGGCCAAAGAATTACTTCTGTATTCCGATATGAGTATTACAAGTATAGCGTACGAGGTGGGTTATCAGGATTCGAATTATTTCAGCTCCCTGTTTAAAAAAGTGGAGGGAATTACACCTTCGGAATACAAGAATAAAGTTCCGGCGGAACACTGATAATTAAAAAACACCCTGTCTAAAAGCACAATAGTTAAGAAAAAAAACACAATAACACAGGTATGCAGAAAATGCGGCTTTATAATAAAAACGTATCTTTTTAATATATTTAACCGTTATGGTTAAAAATCTTTTTAGGGGGTTTTGTATGAAAAAGCTTGTTTTTATAACCCTTGCTCTTCTGCTGGTTTTCAGCTTTTCTGTCTTCGCCGGAGGAAAACAGGAGAAGGTGAGTAAGGATTGGACAAAGGCGAAGTTAACGGTACATGTGGAAGCTATGGGATGGATTTTAAAAAAGTTTCCGGTAGAAGCTTCCGCCAAGAAATTTATGGAGGATCATCCGAACATAACGATGAAAGTATCCGCAAATGCGGATAATTCCCTGAATAATTATATGCTGAATTGGTCGGCCGGGAATGTGGATGTGGATCTTGCATTGGGCGGAGCCGCGGTACAGGTTGCGAAATTGGCATTTAAGAACCTGTTGGTGCCATGGAATGATTTTTATAAGGGTGACTTTACACGTGATCATTTTCTTACCCATGTTGTGGAGCTGACAAAACGCGGGGATAACTACTACGCATTGCCTTTTATGGTGGAAGCTATGTCCCTGGAGGCAAACCGCAAACTCATGGTGGAGGCAGGGCTCGGAACCGTTTCCAATCCGGCTAAACCGAAAACTCTGGATGATTTGTATATGTTTGCCAAAAAAACCACAAAGGGAAGCGGCCCTGTCAAGGATGTGTACGGTTTTTCCTGGAACTTTACGAATTTCGGAGACCAGCAGTTATTCTGTGCTGTTAACGATCTGGGAGGAAAGGCCTACAATGATGACGGATCACCGAATATGAAAGCACCCGAAATTGCGAAAGTTTTTTCTTTTATTAAAAGGGTTACCATGGACGGATACGGGACAAAGGGTACAATTACCGACACCAATGCAGGGCGGTCGGGTTTAAAGGCCGGTACCGTTGCCATTATATTTGAAGCTGCTTCAAGGGCGATCGAGGCAAAATCCGCACTTGGTAATGATGCTATTCTCCTGCCTTTCCCCGGTGAGGAACAGAACGGGTCATATATCTATGCGCACTACAGCTACATACCGAAGGGTACAAAGGTTAAGGATGCAGTTTACGGGTTTATGAGGGAACAGGTTTTAAGCAAGGATTTTTCCAAATTCGGTGCGGAAAAGTATGGTAAACTTCCGAGTTTAAAACGCAACTTCGAAGGTCTGAGTTCTGATTTTACCGAAGTTCAGAAGTGGATGGCAAATCCGAAGACCGTGGGAGACCATGCCTGGGTCGAAGGATCGAAGCTTAACAGTTATATCTGGGAGATCGAACAGGAATTAGTCAGCTCAAATATAACGGCTCAGCAGGCAGCGGATAAACTTGCAAAGCAGGCAAGCCAGCTTAACTTAGCTGTTGTGAAATAGTAGTTATTCATGTATTATAAGGGGTGAAATCTTCCCGAAGTAGCGGGGGGTTTCACCTTTCTGTTGAGGAAGGCATAATGACAAGAAGCAAAGCGGTTATTATAAGAGATAATATAGACGGATGGATGTTTGTCCTTCCCGCATTTTTGTTTCTTCTGTTGTTGATGATATATCCTATTATTCATACCTTTATTCTATCGTTTCAGAAGTATAATTTTGTCTATGACAGTAAACCTGTGTTTGTCGGATTTCATAACTATATAAAGGTATTAAAAGACGCTACCTTTAAAAAAGCTCTTTTAAACACATTTTATTTTGCAGGTGTATATATTCCGATAATTTTTATTCTCGGTTTTTTTGTCGGTTTAATTTTTTCCCGTTATGATATGATTACGGGAAAGTTATCAAAAGTGATCCTCTTTATCCCAATGGTTATTCCCATTTCCATGTCCTCTTTTATGTTTCTGTTTATGTTAAATCCTCAATGGGGTATAGTAAACAGTATTTTCAAGGACTATCTTAAATTGCCGGGTCTTGCACGTGATTGGATGAATGATACATCAACTGCCATGAACATGATTCTACTTGTTACGATATGGTGGAGAGTGGGGTTTATCGGCCTTCTCTTTTTATCCGGAATACAGGCTATCCCCCGGTCGGTTATCGAGGCTTCCATAATAGACGGCGCCAATGCATGGCGCAGAATTACGGGAATTATTCTTCCTAACCTTAAAGAAACGTATATGGTTGTGGGAATCCTTGCTATTGTTACGTCGATAAAACTGTTTGCCCAGGTTGTTGCCATGACAGGGACGCTTTCACCGCAAAATGCAGGGGGACCTGCAAAAGCCACGCTTACGTTATACGTAGCTACGTGGAAATCGGCTTTTTTATACTACGACCTGGGAATAGGTTCTGCCATGGGGTACCTGATGTCATTAATAATTGTTTTTCTTTTTGCGGTAAACTTTTTTATTAATAAGGGCGAAAAGGCTTAAAGCTATGGTGAGGCGTAATAAAATAAATACATTTTTTCTTGGGTTTTTTATTTTTCTGATATTAATTCTATTTATGGTGCCGATATTTCAGACCATTTTTACTTCCCTGAAAACGGATAAGGAGATATATAAAGTTCCCGTTTCAATAATTCCGCATAATTTAACATTTATCCATTATAAGTATGTATTTACAAACTTAGCTTCGGATTTTTTCAGTTTTTTCAGGAACAGCGTTGTTGTTACTTCGGTATCCGTACTGTTGATACTTTCACTTGGTTCCCTGGCAAGCTTTGGCCTGGCAAGGATTAATTTTTTCGGTAAAAATTTTATTATTTTCTTTGTATCCTTCATTGTTTCGATACCTCTTATTATAACTGTAATACCTATTTTTATGTTCGAAACAACATTTAGAATAACAAACACCAACATAGGGCTTATTCTGCCGTATACCGCTGTTTATATGCCCATTCCTCTTTTTATCATGTATGGTACCTTTCTTAAGATACCGACAGAACTGGAGGAATCGGCTTTAATAGACGGGTGCAGCCGGTTTATGATATACCGTAAGATATTTCTCCCGCTTGCCGCAGGAGGGCTTGTCGCTGCAGGGATAATAACTTTTTTAAACTGCTGGGGTGAATTTCTCTTTGCACTGATCCTTACTACGAGAAGAAGTGCCACAACCCTTTCGATAGGGATCATGAAAATTAATCAGCAGGAACAGGCCTGGGCTTTAGGGCCGATGTCGGCGATCATGGTTCTTTCGACTATTATTCCTTTTACCCTCTATATGATATTTCAGAGATACTTTATTCAGGGCCTGATGGAAGGTTCTTTAAAGGGGTAATAATTATCTTAAGAAGGGCGGTTCATATACCCTTTTTAATCTGCTGGGATTTATTTAATGTTCATTACAACGGATAAAGATAAGCTTTCAAAAAAATATATTGCGCATTATCTCGAAAAGCTGGAGGATCGTATTGACCTTGAGCATATTGAGAAAGTAACCGGCAGGCAGCTTGATGTCTTTAATTTTAGAAAAGTGAAAAGACTGCCTGTTATTTTAACCCTCCGCAGCGATGCGGCGCATTCCACACTCGGCCGCAGCGGTTGGCCTGTTTTTTTATTTGATCAAATGTGGAATGATTATGCTGCCATGCTTTTAAATGAACTTCAGCCCGTGTATGAAAGTGTGATAATCAAAGATGATAAGGTTTTCAGTGCAAGGCCGAATCTATCGCAGATTGTTGTTCCTTCCCTGTTCGGAGCGGACGGAAGATACGATAGAATTAACGAAGATTCGATGCCTTATATTTACGGTATTCCGGAGAAGGATACTCTTTCGAATATTATCGATGAAGGGGTCGAAATTAAAAAACACCGGACAATCCGGAAGTACTGCGAGATCATAGATTTCTGGAAAGAACTGTTATCACCCTACCTTAAGTTAAATAAATGTGTTCATTTCAGCCTTCCCGATCTGCAGGGACCTTTTAATTTATATTTTCTGCTTCGCGGGCAGGAGGCTTATACCGATCTTTTTGATAAGCCGGAATTTGTACACAGGGTTATGGATTTTATAACGGGTATTTTAATAGAAATTACAAATTACCTTGCGGAATATATCGGGCAGACCGAATACGCATATTACTGGAATTACGTATATCCGGGAAAAATTCGTAATGTTGATGATAATTCCACTCAGATTTCCAGGGAACATTATCTTGAATTTGTACATCCGTATAATGTTAAACTTGCGAAAGACTGCGGGGGAGGTATCCACCATTACTGCGGGCAGGGAGATCATATAATCGATGATATTATGAGTATTCCCGGAACATGCGGTCTTAATTTCGGAAATCCGGAAATGCAGAATTTTGATTTTGTTTACGGCAAGGCGTTAAAGTATAAAACCATTCTTCTATGGGATAAGGGAATACCTGTAGAAATCTTTAAAACACTTAAAACCGGAGTTATTATGAAAATAGTCGTGTCTTCATTAAAGGAAGCACAGGAAAAAATGGCAGAGTTTCCGGACTAGCTGTAAAAATCGGGGGTTTGGATTATGAAAGAAAACAGTTTTAATTATCATATTGTCGATTCTCAAGGGACATGGGCCGAACCTGTAGAGATATCAAAGTTCGACATAGAGGCTTATGCGGATTACGAAGTCTCTCTGTCTGAAAGAGTAAAAGCCTTCCGGAAAGCCGGAGAAGGTGTATTGGTTCACAGGCGTTTCAGGGTGCCGGAGGTCTATGCCGGGGGGTGTAAGGATATGGAGCGCTCACTTTCTCTGCAGCTTGGGGCATTGCGGGAAAGCATGAAGTTCGATATGGATATTCCGAATTTCCTGGAACCCTGGTACGGAATAGGTACAATTGCAGGTGCATTCGGAATCGATTATTTCTGGGACAATGGAAATGCACCGGCGGTAAAAGCACCTTTTGCCACAGTGGGAGATGCAATAAATTACAATGTGCAGCCTGTGGATAAAACTTCTATCGGGAAACATACCATAGAGATGATCGAGTATTTCCTGGATAAAACCGGAGGCCGGGTACCTATGTCGTTAACGGATACTCAATCTCCATATAATATCGCATCGTATCTTGTGGAAACAAATAGTTTTTACATGGCGCTTTATGACAGCCCGGGTAAACTGCAGAAACTGCTCTCTCTGATTACGGAGCTCTCTGTCGATTTTAATAAGAAACAGGCAGGGCTGATCGGTGATGCGCTTGTATGGCCGGGGCACGGATTTGCAAGCCACCGCTCCTTTATGGGCATAGGCATGAGCGATGACAATATGATAATGCTTTCGCCTGAGGATTATATCAAATTTGAAATACCCCATATTAACAGGTTGGGAGAACAGTTCGGCGGAGCCGCATTCCACTCCTGCGGGAACTGGTCTTTAAAAATAGATGCCGTAAAACGAATTAAAAACCTGAAATTTGTGGATGGTGCTTTTACCCATGAGACAGATCCAGATCCCAACCCTGCCGGCCCCTTTAATTCGGGGTTTGCGAACACAGGTATAATCCTCAATGTACGAATGGTGGGCAATGCGGAAACAGTTGTGGACAAAGTAAAGGAACTCCGGAACCCCGGTATGAAATGTATATTTGTAACATATTTAAAAACTCCGGAAGAGCAGAGGAAGGTTTATAAGAAAATTCATGGGATATATCTCGAAACGGACGGAAACGAACATTGAAAGAGTTTTATAAAAACGGCATGTTAAACAATCCTCCTCTGCCAGTTGATATTGTACTGCATCCTTCATGGTGGTTTTATAACGAGGGAATAACCTTTGATAAGGATTATTACTTTAATCCGGCAAAAAGAGTGGAAGTCGAACAGAGGATGGAAAAGGCGCTCTATGAACGCTGGGGAAGGTACGGCCTTGGAAAGGGCTGCAAAAAAGAAAGACCTGTAATAGGGGCGTTACATTTAGCTGCCGGTTTTATGGTCTCGGGGATGCTCGGATGCAGAGTTGAGTATCTTGAGGATTCGGCGCCTCAGGTTATAACTGCTGATACTGATACTTTAAATATAAATGCGGAAGGAGCTTTTAAAAGTGACATCTATAAAGATTATGAAAATCTTGCAGACAGACTTAAATCGAAATACGGCTATATAGAAGGGGATATTAACTGGAGCGGAGTATTAAACATCGCTCTTGACCTTCGCGGGGAAAGAATATTTCTGGATATGTTTGATAAGCCCGGGGAAGTGGATAAATATTTTAACGGCATAGCTCATGTGCTGGACAGGTTTACTCAAAGTATTAAAAAAGAAACAGGCAGTTATTCTGTTTCTGTAAATCGTAATGTTCGTAATATTCCGGAGCCTGTTTTTCTGCATTCGGAATGTTCCCATACAATGATCTCTGTACAAGATTATGAACGGTTTCTTCTCCGCTACGATGTTGAGTGGAGCAATAAGTGCCGTCCCTTTGGAATTCATTACTGCGGAGCCGATCCGCACCGCTATGCAGAATCATTTGCTAAAGTTCCTCATCTTGATTTTTTAGACATTGGCTGGGGAGGCGATGTTAAGTTATTAAGGCAAAAGCTTCCCAATACCTTTTTTAATATCAGGTTAAGCCCTGTTGAGATTATTAATGAAAGTACGGATGAGATTAAAAATATGATAATAAAACTTGCAGAGGAATCGGAAAATCCATGGTTAACCGGTGTATGCTGTATAAATATGGACCACCATGTGAGTGATGATAAAATTACGGCTATATTCGAAACAGTGGAGGGGCTTAAAAGGGAGTTAAATATTCCTTCTTAATAATAAGGGCAGCTGTATATTTTATTATAGCATTCTTTAGGCAATCATCCGGAGTAGATTCAACGGCATATTTTGTAACTTTCTATTGTTAATTGCATAAAAAGTAAAGCCGGTATAAGGTATTTGTTAAACTATTCAAACGGGCGATTAGGCCTTAGACTAAGGAAGCTTATACATGAATCAAAAAAAAAGGACAATCGGACTACCTGGTGCCATTTCAATAGGTATAGGAGGGATGGTAGGAGGCGGTATTTTTGCGGTATTGGGCGAGGCTGTATCACTTGCTCACGGGGCGACTGCCGTTGCCTTCCTTTTCGCGGGGCTTGTAGCATCGCTTACTTCCTATTCCTATGCAAAGCTTTCTGTAAAGTACCAGAACCGCGGCGGAACCGTTGTATTCGTTGATAATGCCTTCAGTCACAATCTCTTATCAGGCAGTATAAACTTTATGCTCTGGCTGAGTTATCTGGTTACTATTTCTTTATATGCAGTCGCTTTTGCTTCTTATGCGCAGACTTTCTTTCATGGCAGTACAGCGCCGTGGCTGAGACATGTATTAATCAGTCTGGCTATTTTACTTCCTCTTCTGATTAATTTGCTGAATGCTTATTTTGTCAGTAAATCCGAAACTATCATTGTGATGATTAAACTTGTATTGCTGGCTCTGATTATTATATCCGGTGCTTTTTTTGTGGATATAGAACGGCTTTCGCCGGCTGAATGGGGAAGTTCTTTTTCTATCATCGTTGCCGGAATGATTATTTTTGTTGCCTATGAGGGCTTTGAATTAATTGCCAACGCTGCCGAAGATATTAAGAACCCGGCAAAAAATTTACCGAAGGCATTTTACGGCTCAATATTGATAGTCATACTTCTGTATGTACTTATAGCAGTAATTACTGTCGGCACAGTGCCTGAAAGCCAGCTTTTAATGGCAAAGGACTATGCTTTAGCAGTTGCTGCAAAACCCGCACTCGGGCAATTGGGCTTTATCATTGTTTCTGTTGCCGCGCTGTTAGCAACATTCTCTGCCATTAATGCAACGATTTACGGGAATGCCCGTTTAAGTTACATAATTGCAAAAGAAGGCGAACTTCCTAAGATACTCGATGAAGAAAAACGAAACATACCCGAGATGGGTGTTATAATTACGGCATTTCTCAGCCTGATTATAGCAAACTCGGTCAATTTAACCGAAATAGCCATTATAGGCAGTGCCAGCTTTTTACTGATATTTTTTATAGTCAATATCAGCGCCTATAGGCTGCATAAAGAAATAAATGCAAAACGGGGAATAATTCTTATAGCTTGTCTGGCCAGCGGTGCAGCATTGGCTACTTTGCTTATTCACACTTTTTCGAGTAATGCCAGGGCAATACTGGTATTTTTGTCTTTTATGGGTATTTCGGTTCTATTCGAACTGGTTTATGGCAGGCTGGTTCGCGGTCATTTTTTTAGACGGCCGTATAAAAATACCTGAACCGTAATTTCGAAAAATGTGTTATTTTTATTTTACAAATTATGTTGATAAATTTTAAGAAAAGATTATAATAGCTTCATAAGACGTTGGGGGTGGTTTCTTCGAAAGCCTGAGATAATACCCCATGAACCTGATCAGGATAATGCCTGCGCAGGGAAACGTTTCAAAGAAAATATATTTATTTAATTTTGGAACCGTTTCTTCTGCAGGAAACGGTTTTTTTATTTTAGAAAGGAAAGGGGAAAATGACACAGTTAAGCCAGGCAAAAGGGGGAAAAATAACACCCGAAATGAAATTTGTGGCAGAACAGGAAGGCTGTTCACCCGAACACATCCGAAAATATACCGCAGAAGGAAAAATTGTAATTCCTAAAAATATTAAGAGGAAGTTCGAACCAAAGGGAATCGGAAAGGGACTTCGTACCAAGGTAAACGCAAATATAGGGACATCTCCCGATCATATTGATCCGGAAGAAGAGCTGAATAAATTAAAAGTCGCACTGGCCTGTGGTGCGGATAGTGTAATGGACCTTTCCACCGGGGGAAATCTTAAAGAAATAAGAAAAGCCATCCTTGAAAACTCGTGTGTTATGGTGGGGTCGGTTCCTATTTATGAAGTTGCAGCTGTTCTTTCTGAAAAAAATAAAAATCTCTGGGAATTCAGCTCCGAACAGCTATTCGGGATAATCGAAAAACAATGCGAAGACGGAATAGACTTTATCACTGTTCACTGCGGAATAACCGAAAGAAGCCTCGAAGTAGTTAATAACTCACCGAGAATCGGCGGAATAGTTTCCAGAGGCGGGTCGATCCTTGCTGCATGGATAAAACACAATAAAAAGGAAAATCCTCTGTATGAGAATTTCGATAGACTTCTCGAAATTGTATTCAAGTATGATGTTACCCTCAGTCTGGGTGACGGGCTAAGGCCGGGAGCTATTGCGGATGCTTCTGATAAACCCCAGATGGAAGAGTTGATAATTATGGGCGAATTAGTAAAAAGAGCACGCGAAAAAGGGGTCCAGGTTATGATAGAAGGACCGGGTCATGTGCCGATTAATCAGATTAAGGCTAATGTCATAATGGAAAAACGAATATGTGACGAAGCCCCCTTTTATGTTCTTGGTCCTCTTACGACTGACATTGCGCCGGGATACGATCATATAACTTCAGCAATCGGCGGGGCAATCGCAGCAGCATCCGGAGCCGATTTTCTGTGTTATGTGACTCCTGCAGAACACCTTAAGCTGCCGGACCTTAACGATATCAGGGAAGGAGTAATAGCTGTACGAATCGCTGCTCACACCGGAGATATAGCCAAAGGTATAAAAGGTGCTGTCGAAAGAGATATTGAAATGTCAAAAAAGAGAAAAATCCTTGACTGGGAAGGTATGTATGAATTGGCGATAGATCCGTACCTTCCGAGAAAAAGAAGAAAAGAAAGTGAAAACTTTAATAAAACCGTCTGCACGATGTGCGGGAAACTGTGTGCAATAGATTTACTTAATACTGCCCTTTAAAGCACTTTTTTTATCAAAGGCATCAGGGTATAAATAAAAGCTGGAGGTGGAATAAAGATGAATAATTTTTCTGAACCGGCGGCAGCGGGATTGGATATAATAAGGGAGAAAAAACCTCTTATACACAATATAACAAACTTTGTAGTGATGAACTATACTGCTAATGCGCTGCTTGCGATGGGTGCTTCGCCTGTGATGGCCCATGCTCCGGAAGAAGTAGAGGAGATGGTTTCTCTTGCAGGAGCATTGGTTCTGAATATAGGAACTCTCACCAGGGAGTGGGTCTCCTCCATGATTAAAGCCGGGAAAAAAGCAAATGAATTAAAAATACCGGTTATTCTAGACCCTGTTGGTTCGGGAGCTACAAACTTAAG
>JAADHF010000059.1 GCA_013151965.1 Spirochaetota bacterium | reverse complement strand
TATTCTAATCTACCAATGATTGTACGAAAACACCTGTCGGAAAGTTTTTCTGGGGGCAGGTTCCGGTTCGCTTTCCGCATAGCCGACCAAAAGCAGCATGACAACACGCATGGAATAGGGAACCGAAAGGAGTTCTCTGATCTCCTGTTCGTCATAAGTGGTTATGCAGCATGTCCCGAGCCCTTCATGTACCGCCTGGATCATCATAAAAGAAACGGGGAATGTCAAATCTATCGGATATGCAACCTGTCCGTTGGGCATCCTGTAATCGATATTCGTAGTACACGCAACAATTATTACCGGGGCCTGTCCGACATGTTCCTGTCCGAAAGCCGCTTCCTTAATTTTATCCTGCTTTTTCTTATCGGTCACTACAATAAAACGCCATTCCTGCCTGTTTTTTGCAGACGGAGCCATCCTGCCCGCTTCCAGTATATTTTCAAGTTTGTCTTTTCCTATCGGGTCGGATTTAAAATCCATGATACTTTTTCTGTTTAATATTTCAGGAATAACTTGCATTGCCGGAATTATACATTATTCGTTATAAATTTGCAATGCAATATTTATTCGATTCTTAAACTGCAAACATAAATTATCCGCTAAAAGTTAAAACAAGCTTGACGTAAAGAATTTCATAAAATATGCTTTTAAACAAAATAAATGGAAAAGACACTTTACGGTATTCTTATATTATTATTCATATTCGCGGCCATGCCGGCCGCTTTCTGCCAGAACACTCTCCCGCCTGATATAGAGAAGACAATTGCCGATATAGACACGATTCATAGTTTCTATCCGAGACTGGAAGGTTCTAAGGGTGAAAAAAAACTAATTCGATTTATTACGAAGAGGCTTAAGTATATACATGCCCGGTACAATCTGCAGGATTTCAGTGATTCCGACCTTGTTCATTCATTTTCCAAAAATATTGTTGTCGACATACCGGGCAGACTTAAAGATACTCTTATACTTGCCGTGCCCTTAAACCACGGCAGCAAAGAACCGGAAGAATTCGACGGTTCCATAAACATAGCTATCGCCCTTGCATTTATACAGCAGCTTATGCACACAAAACCGCCTGTTTCCGTTAAGGTAGTTTTTCTAGGCTCCGAATACGGAGAAGGCGGCAACTACCCTATGGGAAGCAGATTGTTTTTAAGAGATTTCGAGCCTGACTATAAGGTTGTTGCCGTTTACATGAATATCAGAAAAGCTCCCAGCAGACTCTATATAGGGGGAGGGGCAAAGGGGATAGTTACCCCTTACTGGCTCCTTGACAAATGTACTACCGCCCTGAAAAAAACCGACATTTATTTTCTGGTCCGCGGAAACGAAAACCAGATTTTCAGAATGGGGTTAACTAAAAAAACAACGATAATAGAACCGTATCTAAAGGCGGACTATCCGGCCATAAGTTTCAGCGGAGAGTATGATAAGATGCCGCCCGGGGGCAGAAAGAATTTTATTTTTTCTTTTAACCTGTTTTTAAATACACTTCTTAATGAATTTAAATCCGGGTTTCCCGAATCATGGGACAAGCATTACCTTTTTTTCCAGGCAAAGAATTTCTACTTTATAATTCCGGAGGAAAATTATATTATAATCCTCCTTGTCGTCTTTTTACTCTCGATCCTCTATGCTCTGCTGTACCCTGAAAGAATAAAAAGATACGTTAAGACGATAAAGAAAAGCATGTGGACCTTTCCCGTAATCCTCGCCGTAACTTTCGTTATTCTTTTTCTTTCTACGCTGATTTTAGAGGGTATCACCTACCTTCGAAGATTTCCTACCATCTGGGAATACCTGCCGCTTCTTTTCCTGATGGAAAAAGCCGCTATTGCACTTTTTTTATATGCCTTACTCTACAATATACTTAAAAAACTTCCGTTCTCGCGCAATGGAAGTTTCTACTCCGCATCTGCATTGCTCTTTTTCCTGATAGATACTGTTATTCTTGCCGTTATTAATATTTCTTTTACCTATTATTTTTTATGGGCTTTCTTCTTTGCCATTCTTTTTACCATTTCACCGTACAGGATCATAAAGGTACTTTTATTTCTTGCATCTCCCTACTGGATTATAAAAGCGACTCTTGAATTATTTACGCTTCCGTCTCTGGATTTCTGCAGGATAGTACTTTTTTCCAGAATCTGGGGCAACATTCTTTCAGCCGTTATTATCGTCCCTTTCATCTTCCTGCTTATACGTCTCGGTCTTATATTTCCCCCGGCCCGAAGAAAGAAAAAAAGAGGGGCCAATAACTTTAAACGGGTACGCGACATTGCCCTTTTTTTCGGATTCTTATCTTTGTTATTTTTTACATACCTTTTTATATTCTTTAAACCCTTCAATGGGAACACTGCACAGCCAATTTTGGCTGTAGAGACAATAAACGTTACAAACAAAACCAATAACCTGATAATAACCAGTCCTGCCCCGATCGGAGAAATAGAATACCATACCGGCAAGAGCACAATAAAAGTAAACACAAAATCGCGAAAGTACATTACTCCCGTGCAGGGTATGCCCGATCTTATACATTTTACTTCCAAAAGCGTCGCATTTCTTAACAGGAACAACTACGAATTAGAAACGCAGTTAAAAGGGAACCCGTCTAAAGTAGAAGCCGTTATTTCCAGCAATAAAGAATTCGTCCTTTACGATGCAAACTTCCCCTTTAAACGGGATAAATCGGGAAAATCTTACAGTATTTTTATAGGCGTTAACCCTCCGGTTCCGCTGACCCTCCAATTTACTCTGCCAAAGGGTTTTCAGTTTGATATCCGCTTTAAAGTAAATTACAGCAATCCTCCGGTTCCGCTCTCTGTCACGGGAAAAAACAAAAAGACCGATACGGAACTGCTGCTTTTCGCAAAACATTCTTTTAAAACATAAATCGATAGAAAAGGCAAACAGGCCCTCAACCATTTGACAGTTTTTAATACGGTATATAGGATAATATAACGTATTTATAGTGTTTTAATGCACACAAACCAGGAGTTAATAATATGCGTAAGCTTCTTATTTTATTGTTCGCTTTACTTCCCCTCTTTTATGCCAGCTCAGAAGTAGCGAAGAATCAGCTTACCACCATGCTTGTAAAGATATTTCCGGAAATAAGAAAAGGCTACATCGATTTAAACCAGAACGGCAAGCTCGATACGGATACGGAGGTTAACGAAATAATTCCCGAAACAAGTGTTAAAGATTCGATTCTTCAGGCAAAGGAAATTCTTGATTTTATCATTCTTAACTATACTTACATTCCGCTGGATAAACTTATTTCCGTTCAGAAAGCGCTTAAACAGACACAGCAGACTATCCCTGAATTAATAGCCCTGAACTATAAATCAAGAATCGACACTATTGTCAAAAAAAAACGTGAACTGGAAGCCAACGGTCTGTACCTGACCCCGTCCGCATTAAAAGCAGCTCTTGCAAAGGAAGATAAATATATTACCACAATGGTACTTGCATACAAAAAGGAAGGCAATAATCTGGAAAAAGGGTTTGCAGATGCAAGGGACAGCCTCTTTGCCATGATAGAACAGGGCTATCCGCTTCCTCCTTCGCTGGGAGAAGAAGAAAAGGATATACTTGTAAGTATAATGATTAATACAATCATAAAGGAAGGAACCCAGAAACCGGCAAAAGTAAAAGTTGCCATTAAAACTCTCGGAAAGCTGCAGGCGGCATCCGCTGTCAGCTATCTTATAGGCCTGATCAATAAACCCGGTCTGCGTATAGACAGCATAAGAGCGTTAGGAGAAATCGGCAACGATGAAGCGTTAAAGATTCTTCTAAGCGAGCTGAACACCGAAAATGACAGGAACACAAGAATAGCGATTATAAATGCAATCGGCAGGATAGGAAGCAGCGCATCCGTAAGCAGACTTTTCTCTCTTCTAAAACCGGATAAAAATGGTAAAATCGATTCGGAGATACTTAAAGCTTCTCTGGAGGCTCTTGTAAACACTGCGGATAAGGGTTATCAGGATAGAAATCTGCAGGAAACATTTAAAAATTATTTAACCTCGGCAGATCCTCAGCTTAGAATTCTTGCAATTAAAGGACTCTCGAATTTTAATAACACGGCAACAAGTGGAAAACTCTTTTCATTGTTAAAAAAAGAGAATTCGGAAAATGTCAGAATAGCCTTAATTAAAGCCCTTAATAAATTGAATTTTTCAGGCACCATACCTGCATTTATAGGTATTTTAAGAAATAATTCCACCCCCGACAAAGAACGCCGGGCAGTTATAAGTGCCCTCGGAAACAATAAAAGCGGGGATAAGGCACTTACTTTTATTATTACTGCCCTGGGATCGACTGATAAAGATGTACGTAATGCGGCCGCTGCGGCTCTTATCAAACTGTACAAAACACATCCTGACAGTGTTGTCAGCGGGTTAAACAGATCACTTGTGCGGTCGAAGGATAAACAGACACTTACAGCAGGAACAGCGGTACTGGCGCAATTAGGCAATGAAAAATCTCTCCCCCTGCTAATACCCCTTCTATCCAGCCAGTATCCCCAGGTAAAAAAGAATGTAACCTGGGCACTTTACAGGATTCACTCCCGTTCCAATATACGGGCGGTAGATGAACTTAAAAAGCTCGTAAAAAGTGATACGGAATACTTATCCGTCCGTATAAATGCAGTAAGAGCACTCGGTGCCATCGGCCTTGATTCTCCGCAGTTAAAAGTATGGGAAACGCTTCTGGATGTTATAAAACTCAGAAGCGATAAATTTACAGCACTGCGTACATTTGCAGTAGAATCGTTAGGGGAGCTCAGGGAAGCAAATCCGGCCGTTATAAATACACTCGCGAAAATTGCAGAACGGGATCCGAATACGGAAATAAAAAAGACAGCTGTCCTGGCGATTCGTAAAATCGCCGTCGAAGATCGGGATGTGGAAAATTCTCTTGCACGTGTATTTAAGAAAAACAGCGATATCGAGCTGCGAATCAGGGTACTGGAGGCTCTCGGAGATATGTTTTCTCCGCGTACTGCGGAACTTGCATCGGATATTTTAAAGCAGGAACTTACCGCTTCGCAGAAGAAGCGTATTATATATGCCCTTTATCAGGTAGGCACGGAACCGGAGCTTTCACTTATTATCGATATGGCGCGTGATAAAGTCCTGACGGGCTACATAGAAGCACTTCTTTCCAATTCTAATACGGATATTCTGCTCCCTCTTATAAATAAAAGATTAAGATCGGAAAGCAATAATACGATTATCAGCATGCTGGAATCTCTCAGTGCGGAGATCGAAGGGAGTTATTAGAGTTCTCGGGCTTGTATATTTCCCTTTTTATAAATAGATCGACGATTTTCTTGTTCAGCCTGCCGTCCAGAGCATCGTATTTAAGTATCGTAAGTGCCTTTTCTACAGGAATCCGGTGTTTATATGGCCTGTCGGATGCTATAAGAGCATCATAAATATCCGCAATACACATTATCTGCGATTCTATTGGTATCTCGGAAGTCCTTTTCCCGTCAGGGTATCCTGAACCGTCTAATTTCTCGTGATGATTAAGGGCGATTTCCGGAATTTTAAGCAAATTGGTTGTCCACTTGATTTCCTTAAGAAATCTGTATGTGTATTCGACATGACTCATTATCGCCTTTCGCTCCTCGGGAGAGAGGCTGCCGAATTCGATACTCAACAACTCAAACTCCTCATCGTCAAGCAGAGCCATTTCTTTTCCCCTGGAATCCCTGAAGCGTTTGTCTTTCATTTCTTTAAGAAAATCCAGATCATCCTGTGCAGGGGGCTGCGGAAGATTAACCTTTTTAACGGTGTTTTTAAACTGTTCCAGCTCATCCAGTATCTCCTGTCTCTTTTCTTCGGAATGAACATTAAGAAGAGTGGAAAATTCGGCACAGGCCGCTCTTGCCATAATCCTTTCCAGTTCCCAGGGAAAGAGTTTTTCCGCCTTTAACAGTACCGCTTCCGGAACTCCTATCTTTCCGAAATCATGAAGCAGTCCTGCATACCGAAGCTGGCGCAGTTCGCTTCCGCTGAAATTATATTCCGCAAGGGGACCTTCCTTTTCCAGGTTTATCGCATCCGCAATTCTCGTAACGAGCTTTGCAACCCTCCTGGAATGTCCGGCTGCGGAAGGCTCCCTGGAATCGACCGCCAATGCCGATGCTTCGATAAAGCTCTCTAAAAGTTCCTCTATTTCTATGTAGAACACGGCATTTTCTATACATACGGCAGCATGCGATGCCAGTGATTCCATGAACTGTATCGACTCTTTACCGAAAGGCAGCACTTCTTTTTCCGTTATTTCTTCGGTTGCAAGTTTTGTTTTTCTGTGTTTTTTCCTGTTTATAAGCTGAATCACCCCTATAACATCCCCTTCCCTGTTCAGCATGGGAACTGTCAGCATCGACTTTGTATGATAGCCGTGCAGCGTGTCGTAGGTATCGGAAAATGTAAATTCCGAATTCTCCGGCAGCCGGTAACAATCATCCAGATTTACAACACGCTTTGTAAGAGCGGCATATCCGGCAATACTATTCGATGTTATCGGAATATTAAACCTTTCACAGGATTCTCTTAAGGTATCACCTTCCAGGATCATAAATTCGAGCATTCCCGTGTTTAATTCCGTGTCCTGCTCTTTTGTTACAACGTAGATACTGCATGCATCACTTCCTGTGAATTTCCTTGCGGTTCCGACAATTTTTCTGAGAAGTTTTTCCAGGTTTCTCTCCGATGAAAGCTCGATGCATGTCTCGAATATTCCGTTCGACAGCGTCCTGGCACTTAACCCTTTCCGTACTTTTTTCACTTTAATACCCTGTATTCTTCGCCGGAAGCTTTTTCCGCATCGTTTATAAGCTCCCGGTTTTTTAAATATATCGATATGTATAATCCGGACATTTTCGTTGACCTCTACTTATTTTTCGGAATATCATGGATATATGGCAACAACAATCTTTCATATTGATATCGATGCTTTCTATGCTTCCGTAGAACAGAATGACAATCCTTCTTTATGCGGCAAACCCGTAATAATAGGAGCTAAACCGGGAAGAAGAGGAGTTGTTTCCACCTGTTCATATGAAGCGAGAAAATACGGCATAAAATCCGCCATGCCCATTTCTCAGGCATTCAGATTGTGTCCCGAAGGTGTTTATCTTCCGGTTAGAATGTCCAGATACCTCGAGGTTTCTATAGAAGTAATGACTATTTTAAAAGACTACACTCCGTCATTTCAGCAGATTTCCGTTGATGAAGCCTTCCTGGATATGACAGGTACGGAACGCTTATTCGGTTCTCCTGTTAAAACAGCGGAGAAAATAAAGGCACGGATTAATGCCGAAACAGGTCTGACAATTTCTATCGGAATAGCTCCGAACAGGTACCTTGCAAAGCTTGCCTCCGACTTCGATAAACCTGACGGCCTTTATGTAGTGGAAAAAGGCGCAGAAGAAGAGTTTATCGACAAACTCAAGTTAAAAGACCTCTGGGGTCTGGGTAAAAAAACCCTTAAACGGCTGCACGAATTAAACATTACAACTACCGCACAGCTCCGTTCCCATCCGCTCCGGATTCTTACATTTATACTCGGTAATGCAGCAGGCAGCTACCTCTACAATGCCGTTCGGGGTAAAGATGCGGGCATACACCCTGAAGAGGCAAAAAGTCATTCCTTAAGTTCCGAAACTACTTTTCAGGAAGACAAAAGAGACCTGCCGGGCATAAAGAGAACTATACTGGATCTTGCACATCAGGTTATGTTCCGTTTACTTCAGGAAAAACAGAGGTCGAAAACAGTAATTCTAAAAATACGGTATGCGGATTTTACAACGGTAAGTATTCAGAAAAGTTTAAAGCACTGGGTTTCATCCGCAGAAGAAATCTACAGTATAGCCCAGGAACTGCTGAACAAAAAATGGGAAAAAGGAAGAGCCTTAAGGCTTATCGGAATCGGCCTGGCCAATCTTACCCGTATAGGCACAGAAGACCAGCAGGAATTATTTAATGACATGTATGATAAAAAACGAAAAGTGGAAGAAACCGTCACCGGCCTGAAAAATAAAATTTCAGGTGTTATACTGACAAAGGCGAGTCTCTTAAAAAAAACAAACACTCATCATTAGATTTATTTAACCTGCAGTCAGGTTACCGTTCGGCTCCTGCATGGCCGCGGCAGCTATTAAAGCCCCCAGCCTTTCAGTGTCTCCCTTGCCTCTTTAAGGTCATCATTCTGCCCTCTCTTTCTGTCCGGAATAGAAGATAGTTCCTTTATTACCCATTTAATCATTTCTGCGGCTTCTTCCCTGTCGGATACGTTTTTCTGCGCAACCGTCCCTTCGTAGTAAAGAGCCTTATTAAAAGCATCTTTTCCCGATTTATACTTTGCCTTTTTCTTTCCCTGTGCTCTTTTGCGTCTGCCTGCATCCCAGTTACGTTTATAAAGATGTTTGGCTAACTCCGTATAGAAATCATAGTTTATATCTGTTTCCAGTCCTGCATTATACCGTTTCATATAGAGGTCCACGGCTTGCCGTCCGAGTGATACGGCATAATCGGAATTACCGAAGGATATGGGAAATCCGGGAACCTGTTCGTATAACTGCCCTAAAACGTAGTATGAATCAGGGAAATCGGGATTAAGCGAAATTGTTTTTTTAAGCAGTTCTCTCATCGGCCCTGCCTTAAACAGAGAATTCAGAATACCCTTTGTCTGTCCCCATCTTCCTGTATTGGCAGATTTCCAGTAATAAGCGGAGTAATTATCCGGATCGCTCTTTATTGCCTTATCCGCATACTGTTCTCCTTCCGAAAAAATCTTCAGAAGGGCACCGCCTTTTACCCCGTTATGCTCCGCATCGTCTCCTGTTTTCAGTACCGCCCGCGCTATCCGCCAGTAGATTTCCGCCCTCTCAGCAGCATTACCTGCAGTATTAAGACTATCGAGCAGAAATTCTTTATCGGCCTTGTACTGTTCGGCTTTATAGAGATCATCCGCCTTTTTAAGTGTGCTCTTAAAATCCGCAAACAAAAATGTGGCTGTAAATAAAAGAATAAATACCGCACTTATAATACGTCGCATGTAGTTTTCCTCCTCTTTGTTCCGCTTTACATAATATTATTCTGCTATACTTAAGTTGTCAATGCAGCGTAAAGCTCAGTATGGGGTATACTTCCTTCTTCCGGAAAGCAGGGTCCGCCCGCTTTGCCGGGGTTGCCTGCTTCATCTGGTCCGCACGCTTAGCCGGGGTTGCCTGCTTCACCTGGTCCGCACGCTTAGCCGGAGCCGCCCGCTTCGCAGGGCAGACTAAAAAGCCCGCTTATATTAAAGCGGGCACAACCTTTTGGATTAACAATGCTTAATTACAGAACGATACCGAACTGCCAAAAGCACATAGTGTAAAGATCCGTTAACGTTTTAACCTGATTTCCATGAACAGTTCCAGGTTATAAACAACACCCGGCTGAAATGCGAACTGATTTGTTACCGAAACAGCACCGGCATCGATCCTCACTTTATGGTTACCGGGAGGTACCTGTAAATTGTAAACTGCACCCTTCGAATTAAGCGGTTTATCATCCACCCATACACGCACAAGATATTTCTTACTTTTACCGGGTTTGTTAAGGTAATTCGGAGGAATAACAAGATTTAAAGTTGCAAATGAAGGCTGCAGCCGGAAATTGTAGTTCTGCCTCGAGGATGTTGTAACCCTCAGCTGAGCCTGATAAGTCGTATAACCGTCAGCCTCGAGCCGCAGATTATATGTGCCGGGAGTTAACCTTATACCGGCCGGAGTTTCTCCCCTCGGCCTGTTGTTAAGATAGATTCTTGCACCTTTTATATTGGCAGAAATATTCACATATACCGTCAGCGGCTGAAGTGTTATATTTATCGTCTGATACCTGTTTTTAGAGACATTAATTCTGCCATTAAACGTCGTATATCCTTTTGCAGACACCCGTATAGTATAGTATCCGGGGGCTATTTTAAATGTAAAAGGCGTTCTGCCGCGCATTTTACCCAGATATACTTCGGCACCTCTCACATTCGACCGTATCTGCACCTGTACAGCCGATCTCCTTTTTCCGCCGAAAGAACCGGTCTGTGCAAAAGCGCCGATGCCGGCAATTAACAGAACGGCGATTATTCCAATAGTCCTGACTCTTCTATTCATCAATAACTCCTTTATCTATAAATTATACTTATTTGCTGCGGTGTGCACCGAAGAATCCTATTGTTTTTGAACTTCCTAATCCCTTAATATCACCATAATCTATTGCACGGATACTTGGAATTACCTGAAAATAGGAATAATCAGTATCTGTTACAAAAAGATTTATTCTGATCATATCTGCTGTTCTGATATTTGCAAAATCAGGAACTATGAATTT
>JAADHF010000102.1 GCA_013151965.1 Spirochaetota bacterium | reverse complement strand
GTGGAAAGAACAAGATGTCCTGTTAATGCCGCCCGGATAACCAGCTGTGCTGTAATCAGATCTCTTATTTCACCGATCATAATTACATTCGGATCCTGCCTTAACACTCTTCTTAATATTTTATCAAAGGTTAATCCGATTTTTTCATTAGTTTGAATTTGATTTACCCCGTCAATTTTGTATTCCACAGGATCTTCAATCGAAATTATTTTAAGTGATTCCGATTTAATAGTTTTTAATATGTCATTCAAAGTGGTAGTCTTCCCGCTTCCTGTAGGCCCGGTTGCCAATACAAGACCATTGTGAAGATTAATTATCCTGTATAACGACTTTATGCCTTCTGAAGATAAACCGAGATGCTCTATTGTCAAAGGAGACCTCTTCTTATTAAACAGTCTTAATACTATTGATTCTCCATCGGTAACCGGCACCAACGAGACTCTTATATCAACCATATCGCCGTCAATATGTACGGTTAATCTTCCGTCCTGAGGAAGCCTTCTCTCCATAATATTTAAATTTGCCATTATTTTTATGCGTGTCGTTATAGCCCTGAATTTCCCTTTATCGAACCTCTTAACCGTATGCAATTCGCCGTCCAGCCTGTACCTTACAATCACATAATCCGAAAAAGCTTCGATATGAATATCCGAGGCCTCTTTTCTTATCGCATCGATCAGAATACTGTTTACAAGATTAATAACAGGAGCATCATTCGCCAGTCTATCAAGAAGTACTTTCTCATCGATATGCGTATTCGTTTCTCTGCCTTCCGCATCTTCAGCGTTGGAGAAAAGTTTTGCCAGATAACTTGTTAATTCACTCTTATCAACCCTGTAGAAAACAACCTTTTTCCTGTGATAATTACGCACATCCTCAACAAGCATTATATTTTCAGGATCACATATGCCGATAAAAACTCTATTCGAATCTTCTTTTAATTTTATAACATGGTTATTCTCTATATATTCCACCGGATACTGATCCGCACCTTCCGGTATCGGTTCATATTCGGAAATCGAGGTATTAATAAAAGAATAAAATACTTTTGTATCTTCCATACTTATTATTCTCTTGCTAAAAAACGGGAATACAGGTTTTCCAATCTATCTTCCAGGGACAGATTTTTCCTTTCACCATAATCCACCGAAGGCTGAATGTAAATGACCAATTCCGAATTCTCCAGAGATTCCTTCCTTTTCTGAAAAAGATAGCCTATCAGCGGAATATCTCCAAGCAGCGGTATTTTTTGTACATTAATTCTCTTTTCTTCCCTCATCAGCCCGCCTATTACAATTGGTTCTCCCGAGTATGTTCTTACCTTTGTATTTATTATATTTTCGGACGTGGGCGGCAGACTTCCTGTTGCCAGATTTACATCCGTACCCCGCTTTGATACAGTCGCCTTTACATCCATCGTAATCATTTCATCTCCGGAAATCCAACCCTTTATACTGAATATCAACCCTGCTGTTATTTCCCTTATTACTCCCGTAGGCCGCGGATTTCCTTTCTCGTCGATTTCTATGTCACGATACCTGAAGGTTTCAGTATTGCGGAATACCACTTCCTGACCCGAAATACTGTTTAAAGTCGTATCAGCCAGAACCCTTGCCTTGTTCGAACTCAAATCAAGATTTAATTTCACGGCAAATTGATAGCCGAAAGTCGAGACAATATCGAAACTCAAAGACAACAATTGACCGATTGTCCCGAGGAAAGCATTTTTACTGCCCGAAGAAATTAACGAACTTTCCACGGAGGCTCCCCAATTAAGCGATTCTCCTTCCTGATACCTGATAACAAGAAACTGATACCTTACCTGAGGTATAGGCTTGTCCAATACCTCGAGCTCTTTAAGTATATTCCTGTATTTTTCCTCGGAACCTTTTATGAATATTACCCTTGGATCGCCTGTTTCGATAATATCTTCCCTGGATATGGAAGGAGGAAGCTTCTTAATAAGATCATCTGCTTTAATATACTTTAATTTTACAATGTTCACCGGAACCGGTTTATCTATAATTTCCAAATATCTCGATAAGATTTCTTTTCTCTCCTTGGAAAGCGACATGACGAATGAATTGGAATAAGGTATTAGTATCGGTATGGTATTTTTAAATTCCGGCGGCAGCAATGACCTGATCTCTCTCGTTTTTAAATAATTCAAATCAAATCTGTAATAACCCCGGTCACCTACAGGCTTATCTATTAATTTGATAAATTCTTTAATCGGTTCAATCTCTTCGAGACTGCCGTTTAGAATGATCGAGTTGTTATTTACATTAATTTTGTAAGATTTATTTGCAATAATCTGTGACGGGAGAAGATTAATAAGATCTTTTACAGCAATGTACTTAATATGGATTTGAATATTTGATTTCAGTTTCTTAAACACATCACGGCGGTCAATTTCAAAAATATAAAAGACATCCCCCACTTTTTTATAATCAGCATTAACCTGTTCAAGTATAATCCTTAATAACTGTTCAAAGCTTTTATCCTTGAATCTGAGCTTATCTATAACCGGATTTTTCTTTAAAAGAATCGAATATTCTTTCCCTGCATCAAGAAAAAGCTCATCGATTAGTTCTCTGAAGTATATCTTCTCCGCATTAACCGAGTATTGTTTACCTTTTTTTTCTATTATATTTTTATTATTCTTTTTTTTATTATTTCCGGAAACCGGCATAATTTTTTTTATATAGTAATATTTTCCGTCTGTATCCACCTCATAATCAGAAAACTTTTTAACCAGTATATTTAAAACCTCCGGAGGTTTCATATCCTTAATATGTAATGTTAAAGGCACCGAAGGAATTGGATCGAAAAGTATCGTTTTCCCGATAGATTTTGAAATTGCGTTGATTAATACGGGTATTTTTACATCTTCGGCATCTAATGATAAAAGGTTGTTTTTCCCGTCAAATGATGAGTGTATTCTTGAAACATAATAAATATTCCCTTCGCTCCTGTAGTACAGCTTATAAGTTTTCAGGAAAGTTCTTAAGGCGGTTTCAAAGTCTGTTTCTGAAAAATAGTATGATGCATTTCCGCTTACGGTTTCATCGGGTATTATGGACTTCCCTGCTACTTCGCCGAGTGCTAACAGGATATCGGAAATGGACTTGTTCTTAAAACGCATTTCCTTAATATTCTGTGCATACGAAGCGGAAAGGAAAAGAAAAAATAAAATTAATATTAATATCCATTTCTTAATATCTATCATCTTCATAAACAACACTCTTCAATTACAGCCTTATTATCTCCGGTCTAAGAAAAAATCCTATTATAGCACCAAATGAAATAAACGGTGCAAATGCAATACTGTCTCTTTTTCCTATCCTGCCCGCAATTAACATAGCCAAAAATAAAATTGTCCCTGATAAAGATGCTATCATCATAGAGAAAATCCATACAGGAATCCCCAGTAGCATGGCAAGAAAAGCAGAGAGTTTAACATCTCCCATACCGAGCTTCCCCTTTGAAAATATTCTTAGGAGCCAGAAGACAGAGAAACCGGCAAACAAATCCATAAATATCCGGAATGTAAATGTTTTTTCAATAAAGATTCTCACACTTATCAATGCTAAAATACCGGCAATTATACATATATCAGGAATTATTCTTTCCTTTATATCAGAATAGGTCACAACCGCTAAACTTATTAATAGAATCACAAATTCTAAGATATTATAACCGTAAAACCAATTTATTACCATGAATAAAATTAAAGAGTTTTAATCTCTGCTCCATACTGCTAATCTGTAAACTGATAGCACGAATAATAATATTTTGCAAGAAGAAAAACTCTTATTCTTATACATAATACAGACTGTTCCGGACCTGAATTCTGTCTATACTGGCGATGACAGCTCCCTCCTTTAACTATCAAGCGTGTTAATTGTCGACTCACCGGGTAAAAAATATCCTTGACAATTGGTATATCTATGGTATATCTATGGTATTAAGGCGCCGTGCCGGCTAAAGAATATCCGGCACGGGGAAAAAAAGGAGGAATTAGAAAAGGATGAAAGGAATAAAACTAATGCGGAGGAATGTTTTAACGGTCTTACTAATTTCGGCAGGCTTTCTAATTATCGGCTTGCAAACAGCAGCGGCAGATACATTCGTAAACCCCAGATATGCGGGAGCGGACCCATGGGTAATAGAAAAGGATGGTTACTATTATTACTGTGGTTCTGACGGCGGGAAACACATATATGTATGGAAATCCGACACCATTACTGAAAGAGGAAACGAACAGTTGGTCTGGACTGCACCGAATGCCGGGCCGAACGTATGGAATTCGGATGATGTCTGGGCTCCTGAATTACACTATATAAATAATAAATGGTATATCTACTATACCGCTGATGACGGAGATGTTGCTAATCATAGAATGGGAGTACTGGAAGCTGACACAAGTGATCCCCAGGGAAGTTATACAGATAAAGACAAGCTCGACACGGGTGATTATTGGTCTATAGACGGAACAGTGCTTGAATATGATAACGGCAACTTATACTTTGTATGGTCAGGATGGCCCACAGCAAATGATAATACACAGAATACATATATTGCACCTATGAGCAGTCCTACACAAATAAGCGGAAGCAGAGTACTTTTATCACAGCCCACTGAAGATTGGGAAAAATCGGCAAAGGCTGTTCAGGAAGGACAGGAAATTCTAAAAAACAATGGGAAAATATTTATAATCTATTCAGCTGATTACTGCTACAATGAAGCATATAAGCTCGGGCAGCTGGAATGGACCGGAACAAGTGAATCGGATCTGCTGAATCCGAGTAAATGGGTAAAAAAACTCACTCCGGTATTCTATAAAACAGGAGATATCTGGGGACCGGGACATAACAGCTTTGTTAAGTCAAAAGACGGCACAGAAGACTGGATTGTTTATCACTCAAAATTAATTCAGAGCTACGATACAAGAAGAATAGTCAATATTCAGAAATTTTCCTGGAACCAGGACGGGTCGCCTAATTTCGGGCAGCCTATCTCCGGTGCAGTACCCCGTAATCTTCCGTCGGGCGAAACAGGAAATGTAAATGGAACCACCTTTACAGATGATTTTTCGGACGGAAAAGTTTTTGATGAATGGAAATATAATGGCATTTCATCATCTTTTGCGGTTGAAAACGGCCAGTTAAAGGTTGACGGAACAAATGGGTATGGTGTTGCAGACAAGGCTCTCATACGAGGTTATAAATGGTCAGATTTTACTTATGAAGCGGATGTAAAGATAGCTTCCGGAACAACATGGACAGGAGGACTGCTTTTCAGGGTAAAAAACGCCGGGATGGGAAGTTTGTTATTTAACGGATACTATGCCGGGTTAAATCCGAGCGAAAATAATCTCATTATAGGCAGGTCCGACGGAAGAGAATGGACTACTTTAAAAACATACAGCATGACCGTTAATACGGATACTGTATATAAAATGAAAATTGTAACATCCGGTCCCAACATTAAAGTTTATGTTACCGATATGGTAACTCCAAAAGTAGATATTAATGACTCGGTTTATTACGAAGGCGAGGCAGGGGTAAGATCAAGCGGCAGTATTGCTTACTTCGATAATATCAGTATTTCCGACAGCGGCAACCCGGCTACATACGGCTACGGCGATTCCGCTCTCGGTTCCGATATGGCCGGGAGCTGGACTATAAACAGCGCGACAAGCCTTAGCCAGACTGCACTCGGGAGCGGATGGAACAGAATATATTACGGGGATGTGTACTCTAAGAATCATGAGACGACAGTGGATGTTAAATGGGTGGAAACCGGTACAACATCGAATTATCCGAAATACGGGATATATGCATGCTACGTGGACAGCAATAATTTCGTATCCGCATGGCTGGATAAGAAATACGGTGTCCTGGCAACATACGGAGTAGTAAACGGTTCTTCTCTCGGGTGGCAGAATACAGATTTAGGAACTTTTGATTTCACCGTATATCATGAGCTTAAAGTAAGGAAAGAAGGGAGTACCTTCTACTTCTATGTTGACGGTAATTTAAAACAGACCAGGACATTTAATATAAACAATGGCCAAGTAGCTTTGGCAACGGAAGATACAAAAGCAGATTATATTAATATCAAAGTAGACAGCTCTTACGGCTGGGGAGATGCTGCAAGCGGAACGGCTTCGAACGGCGGATGGATATTATACAACTCACAGAAAATCAGCCAGACTGGATTAGGTGCCGACTGGACAGGCATATACAGAGGGGATGCCGGCACTCAGAATTATACTGTTACCATCGATGCTAAATGGATTCAGACCGGTACAACGTCGAGTTATCCGAAATACGGGATATATGCCTGCTACAAAGATTACAATAATAAGGTGCTTGTATTCCTGGATAAAAAGAATAATGTCCTTACAACTTATGGAAAAGTTAACGGCTCTCCACAGGGATGGCAGAATACAGACTTAGGAACCTTTGATTTCACCGTATATCATGAGCTTAAAGTACAGAAGAGCGGAACCACTTTCAGCTTTTACCTTGATGGTTCGTTAAAACAGACAAGGACATTCAGTATAGACAGCGGCCAGATAGGATTGGTAACCGAGGACACAAAAGCGGATTATAACAATGTAAGTATTCAGTAAAGAAAAGTAATATTTAATAATTATGATCCGTTATGGTTTTTTTCTTAAGGAATTGCAAGTTAACGTAAGAATAATATAAGTTAAGCAATAAAAATCCCGGACATAATCTTTTGATTATGTCCGGTTGTTAAAATGTTAAGACCTTTTTACAAAGGAGATAGAAGTTATGTATTCGTTTTATCTGTTTAGTTTTATTCCTTTGGTTATTTTTTCTCTTATGGTTTGGACCGATATAAAAAGGCAGCCCCAGTATGGCAAAAGAGCGGACTATCTGCTTATTTCAATTATTGTATTCGGTTTAACCGGAGCTGTACAATTCTTTTTCAGCAATTTTGCTTTTATAAACTTTCTTTATTTTATTGGTATTTATTTCCTTGAGTATTCTATTCATAGTCAGCGTATAAAACGCAGTTTCGTATTTGATGAATTTAAACAGCGGATAACATTCTTAATTGTAATTACCGTTATTATGGGTATTCTGGCCGCAGTATCAGTTTTTATTCCCGGGTATAATAATCTTTTCTTTTATCTGTCAGCGGCATTTGCATTAACAGGCTATATTTACTGCGTTACGAAGATGTTCGCTTTCCCGGAGGGGATTATAAGGAAAAACAATGTCCAGTATCTCTATGCAATTGTTATTTTATTACTTTCAGTTTTTCTTAAACTTTATAGAAATGTTCCCTATTTTGAATTATTTTTTATCTTAAATGTAATTTATCTCTATAGGCTTTTTAAAGAGTACTATTACAGAAAAATACACAATATCAATAAGCAGATTACCGATCTTAAAAAAATTGTTGATTATAAAAACAAGCTTGTAAATCGTATTTTAAACAATACTCAGGAAGAAGACATCAAAATTATAAAAAAGACAGTCGAAGATTCTATTAAAGAAGCAGCGGAGAATTTAGTTTTTTCGGATAATAGAATTACCGGTTCCGTGGTTTACAGAAGAACCGGGGACATATTACGGGTTGATTCCGAAGATTTAATATACGGCAACTGCAGCCCTCTTTTTAAAATGAAGTATATGAATATGTTAAAGGAAAAAGAACGAAACGAGGTTATAGTAAAAACCACGTTTAATCTTTCGGAGATTGCTTCCAGGCCGATCGATGCTATCCCGGTTTTCGGAGAACAATTAATTAAAAAGATATTGGAGACAAAACAACCTGTATCAGTCGATCCTGTCCCTTCGGAGTTTAAAGGTCTTCAGAGATTAATTGTTTTGTATCCTGTTATTAATGAAGATAAGCTTACCGGTATATTTGTTGTTTTTAAACATTCGACAAATAGAATTTTCCCCGTGGAAGAACGGACAATTGAAACTATAGTCGAAGATCTTAAGGTTATTTTTTCGTTAATCAATGGGAAGGCTGTGCAGGCGGAGCGGAACAGATTGCAGGGAGAAATGAAAACTGCTGAGAATATTCAAACATCTATTGTTCCTGAAGAAATTATATTGGAAGGTTATGATTGTGCACATTTAATGATAACTGCTACAGAGGTAGGCGGAGACGTGTATGATTTTGCAGCTTCACCCCAGGGATATTTCCTCGGGATAGGCGATGTAAGCGGGCACGGGCTGCCTGCCGGAATTACTGCGCTTATACAGCTTGTCGCTTTTCAAAGTATTGTGGCAGCATCCAGGCTGTTGGAAAAAGAAATCCAACCTTATCAGATTTATGATATTGTTAATAAGGTCATTTGCGAGATCAACAAAAAGAGAATCGGCAGTGATAAGTTTATGACTCAAAATTATTTGCTTCTAAAAGACGGCGTTTTGCATCATGCCGGTGCCCATGTTATTGCCCTTTTATATTCTCATAAAGAAGACAAAGTTCTCGAACTCGATAATTTTGCAAGGAAAACAGCTTTTTTAGGGCTTTCGGACTCCATTACTGCGGTATCTTCCGCGGGTTCAATTAAAATATTCCCCGATGATATTCTTGTACTCTATACTGACGGAGTTATCGAAGCTAAAAACAATAATTCCGAACAATTTGGTATCGACAGATTAAAAAAAGTGATCCTTGATAATTCTTCCCTTTCTTCCCGTGAGATTATGGAAAAAATTGTGGCATCTGTAAAAGAATATGCAAAATCCGGAGATATGAAAAAGTACAATGGAAAACTTGCTGATGATATTACTTTACTTATCTTAAAGAAAAGTGAGGAGGAAGGCGGCAATTAATTTCTTTAAAAGATTTCCCCTGATAAATGTTACGGGTATTTTTATTAAATGTTGAGTTTTGGTATGAATACCTTCTAAGTAATATATTTAATAATCTAAGAAAAGGAGTAAATGAGTGGATAGAAATACTATCAAATCGGATGACGGATTTATAGAATTGGTGTTCGGGCCCAGATGGAAATATATTTCCTGTGTAAGAAGTTTTGTGCAGAATTTTCTTGCAATAAGCCTTACCGATTTGTCCAAGGTCGATAAAATAGCCATGGCAGCAAGCGAACTTCTGGAAAATGCCGTTAAATATTCCAGGGAGGAGCGTATTAAGATCAATATTATGGTATCGAAGGAATTAAAGAGAGTAGATGTATATGTGGAAAACAAGACTTCCGCGGAATCGATTGAAATACTTAAAAAAGAATATGAAAAAATAATGGAAGGTACTGCGCTGGAGGCGTATATAAAAAAGATGAGAGAAGCGGGGTTAAGGAATGACGGCAAAAGTCAGCTTGGAATTGCACGAATTCGATATGAAACCGGCGGCAGACTTATGCTCGAAACTGAGGACAATACAGTTAAAATAAAACTTTGCGTTGATTTCTAAGTAAAATAATAAAAGGAGGAGTATAATTATGAATAAACTGGGAATTGAAAATATAAATCAGGATAAAATAATAATTGAGGTTTCGGATAATCCTGCGGGAATCGCAGTAAAGTTTTCCGGCGATATTGACATGGAAGATCCGAGTACAATTCTTGATCCATTGTTTAAGAAATTGCATGAGGGAATTCTGCAGCAAAATATTAAAGAAGTTGTCTGCGATTTCAGGGAATTGAATTTCTTAAACTCGAGCGGGATAAAAGCGATGGCAAAGTGGATTATGAAACTGTCGGAATTGGATGATTCTAGTAAATATTCCATAAAAATACTTTACAGTAAGGATATTACCTGGCAATCGACAAGCCTTCCGACACTTACCTATCTGGTTCCCGGTGCGGTAACAATAGAATAGGAATGGTCTTAGTTCTTTTGCCGTCTAACTAAATGTTTCATGTGTTCAGATGACGGTTTTTTTAACCGGGGAGTTAGTGCAGAATGTTTCCAGGCGGGAAAACAGAAGAGAATAATTTAAATATTAAACATATTCTTTTTTTAAACAAAGCGTTGTTATTTTCGGTTGTTTTGATTGTTATTCTTATTAATTTAGATTTTTTAAATTTGTTTTTAAGAATTATTATCCTGGTTTTTGTTTTTTTGGCTGATTTCTTTTTGATTAGTTATTTTCTTTCGAAAAAAGCGGACAACTATAAAAAAAAGATCGATAAACGTCTTGAGTTTTTGGAATCCGAAATAACCGACATCAACAGGGAATCCACAGAAATGCTCATTAATAAAGCTCTGTCCGAATATAAAGGAAAAACAGAGGAATATCAAAACCAGATAAATAAACCTGTGATTGAAATTTTAACTCTTTTAAACGAAGTAAAAGCGAAGTTAAGCAAACAGGAATCTTCCGTTAAAGATATTAACAATTCCAAAGATATTCTGGATTCGAGATTTCACATGTTAAAAGATGTTCTGGAGGAAATAAGCAAAAAAGTCGTTATGTCTTATGATGTATCAAATAATATTTCGAATTCTGCAAACGAAGCTTTTAATTTGTCCGAAAAAATAAAATCGGGTATCAAACTTGTTAGTGATTCTCTTAACCAGGCCCTTGATTATTCAAATGTACTTTATGA
>JAADHF010000066.1 GCA_013151965.1 Spirochaetota bacterium | reverse complement strand
TCCTGTATTTATTTACAGCAGCACCTGCCACCATTCCTAAAATTGTAAAGGGAGTTGCAAAGATAATACGAATATCATTCCAGAAGGAGAGGTTTTTTGAATAGTTTATATCCAAACGTATCATTTGTTTAAAGGTTAATTTATTTTTCCCGCTTACCTGCCACAGTCCGGTTAACCCGGGGACAACATCGAACCGGTGCGTATGCCACCTGAGGTATTCCTCAGCTTCATAGGGAATGCATGGCCGGGGGCCCACAAGACTCATATCCCCTTTGAGTATGTTCCACAATTGAGGGAGTTCATCTACACAGCTTTTTCGTATTACTCTACCTCCATAGAAAATCCGGGGGTCATGATCATCAAGTTTTTCCATAGGAATATCACCGTTTTTAATAAAACTCTGTGAGTGCTTGCCGTGAAAACTTTGATTGTTTTCAGATTTCATGGTTCTAAACTTCCAGAAATCAAACGGGATCCCCTTGTACCCAATACGGGTCTGCTTAAAAAATACAGGTCCCGGAGAAATAAATTTTATATATAAACTCAATAAGAGAAATAGCGGGAAAGCAATCACAAGCCCGATAGATGCACCGGCAATATCTATGGCCCTTTTCCATAAAGGCATCTTTATAGTAAAAACACCCTCAATACATGCACTTATATTTAATCCTTTACTTCCTCTTCCTTTAGATTTCTTACCGGATGAATTGTTTACGCCATGCTTCAGCCAGTTGTCCGGATAAGTATAAACCTTAAAAAGGGAAGTACTCTCATTTCTAAAATCTACATTCTTCATAATTTTATTACCCAGAATAACGGCACCTTCACCATCTGTTTCTGGTAGAAGTATGGCAATGTAATGTTTGTCATACCATCCGGCATAATCGATAAGCCGAATCTGAGTTGTTAATTTGGAAATAAATTGGTTAAGATTTTTTTTTGTTTTATATAACTCTTCAGAAAAAAAGAGGATAATGGAAAATACAGATCCGTTTCGGTCTGCACGAATGCGCTCATAATTTACTTTTTCTTTAAAATCTTTCTTAGAATAAATACCTTTACTAAATTTTATGTTTAAAGCAGTTGGCTCTATTTTATTTTTAAGCGCCTTTTTCCTTAATACTTTCATTAGTAACCACCTTATTTTTTAATAAAAACAAAACCCAAATTAAAAAACAGAGACCTCTCTCCATAGAACTCTCAAGAAAACTATATTTTCAGCCAGAGTGTCGCCGAAACAGACTACCCCAGCTGTACCCCTGGAAGTAAAGGAGTTATGGAATAGCCATTTATAAACTTTACCGCTATTCCATGGTTTGTTGCCCGTGTTATACGACCATCTACTCCAAGGATAACTTTATCTGGTACCTTAAATAGTACTTTTACAGTAAGAACCATTTCTAAATGTACCTTGCTGCCCGGACTAAGATCGAGGGTATCACTTTCGATAAACACACCTTCGGACGAAATATCTCTGGTTATTGTCGTGTCCGGACCTTTATACTCTTCGTTCGGTGTATTAATAACAACGGGAACATGAAGCGAGTAGCGTTCAATTTTTCTGTTTTCTTTAATGCACATAACCTAATGATAGTATATTCCATCATTGAATTATTGAAATACTATACAAGTATGATATTTATTTTGTAATAAACAGGTTTTATGCCTAGTAATGAATAATAGATTAGTATTAGCCTTAATACTATTGTATGATTTTATAAATTTTTAACCGCCCATAAAGCAGCCTGCAAACGGTTAGGTACATTTATTTTTTTAAAGATATTATACAGATGAGTCTTAACAGTATTGGAGCTAATAAACATTTTTTCTGCTATTTCATCATTTGTTGATCCAATACTTACAAGAGCAAGTATTTCCATTTCCCTCTGTGTAAGGGTTGTTTTTTCCTGAATAGTGGCCTTTTTATCTTCAAAGCTATCAAGAACATACTGTAATAAGAGCTCTCTGGAGATCCAGACCTCTCCGTTAAGTATTAAACGAATTCCTTTAAGAAAAACTTCAAAATGATCATTCTTATAGAAAAATCCCCGAATTTGTCTCGAAAGGGCCTTCTTCTCCACTCCCGCCTTCTCTCTCAGGTTAAAAAGAGCGATAATACATTTGGATAAATGAGGATTTGTAATAATATCTTTTAATATCTTTTCAAAGCTCTGATCTGCGCTGTCAATAAGAATCATTGTTGTTTTTTTATTTAGCTCAAGAATATTTGTATCAATATTTTCCGGAAAAGGATTAATGTCCTGGTCATAAATTGAGCACGCTGCGCCTATTTCTCTGTTAATAACATAATGAAGAAATTCATTCTGCAAATTCATAGAACCTAGTATTAAAACATTACATTTTGTATAATCAATCGCACTTTTTGCCATTAACTACTTATACTATATTATTATAAAAGAATCAAAGGAGTTTTTACACTTTACAACGGTACATATTAAAGATAGTATTTCATTATGGAGAACGGGCGAACATTACTCGAAGGGTTAATATACTATGGCAGTATTATTTTAAAATACTGGAAATTCATTATTATAACAACAGGTGTTACTGCTGTATTAATTACTGCATTTTCGATACTTTCTATCAGGCTTCCGCCCGATAAAAGTCCGCTTCCCAATTATTACCGGGCCTATGCTGTGGTTGTTTTCCAGGAAGGAAAGGGGGGAACAGCCGGAATGTCCTCTATGCTTGCTGCTTTCGGCGTGGAAAACCCCGGAGGAAGTGGTAATAGCGCCCAGCTAGCCATGCAGGTTCTTGGCAGTCGTCCGTTTATAGATAATGTTATAAAAAAGTTTAATATAATTGAAAGATTAAAAATTAAGGATAAATATAAAACAAACTCCCGTAGATTTATTCTGAATAACTCACAATACAGTTATAACCGGGATTCCGGATCCCTTACCATCTCCTTTACCAACAATAACCCCTCTTTCGCTGCAGATATTGTTAACTATGAGGTTAATCTGCTGGAACAGTGGTTTTTAAAAGAAGGCATAACGGTACGATCAAAACAGCTTTCAATAATGGAGGAAAAGCTCGGAGAGCTGACCTCGGAAATATCAAAAATTGAGGATAGTATAGAGGCTTTTCAAAAAAAGCATGGTGTTCTTGATATAACGGAAATTGCGACTGCTCAGAGTGCTATGCTGACAGATCTTCGAACCCGCCTTAATCAGGTGGAGTTGAAAATAAGCGACTATACAAAGTATTCCAACATCGAAGATCCGGCCCTTGCTACTCTAAAGGACCAGAGAAGCAATATTATTACCCAGATCCACCGCATAGAAAACGGCTACACAAGCAGCGATGGGCTTAAAATGCCGTCACAGAAAGATCTCCCTGAGCTTTCGTTGAATTTCGCTCACATGAAGGCGGAACTGATGTTAAAAAATCAACTCTTCCGAACTCTCTCCGAGCGCTACGAGGTTACAAAATTGGTTTCCTCCCAGGAAAATGTATTCAGCGTACTGGAATACGCGGAAATCCCTGATGAAAAGGAGGGTCCTCATAGAGGGAAGTTGTGCATTAAAGCAGTACTTGGCGCCTTTGCCGGAAGTATAATTCTGGCATTACTGTTCAATATGATAAAAAACTACAGCAGGAATTTGGAAAATAATAAAATAAGGGAGGAGAAAAAATGAAGAAGAATATCTGTCTTCTGTTCATTTTTGCGGCAAGCTTCTCCCTTTCAGCCCAGCAGTCTATTCTTCAGGGAGTTAAGAACAATCAGAGAGGAGCTGTTCGGCAGAATATTCCTCAAGCTGTTTTACCAATAAAGGCAATACCTGAGACTGCGGACAATCTTCAGCTGGCAATTTCCAGCAAGGACTATCCGGTAACTCCGGGAGACGTTTATACACTTACTTTTTTAATAGCAAATGAAACAGTTTCCAACACACTCCTGGTGGAAAGTGATTACACAATAAATATGACTATCTTCGGAAAACTTAATGCTGCGGGTATGACTTTTGCTCAGTTAAAACCGGTAATAGAACAGAAAATTGCGGATGCTTATCCCAGAAGTCTACCCTCTGTTACAATAACAATGGTGGGCATATTCCAGGTTCCTATAAAAGGAAACATTCCCAAATCAAGGTATATAACAGCATGGGGGCTTTCCCGGCTGAGTGAGATTTTAGAAGGTAATCTGGGGGATTATTCATCAGTCCGCAACGTTAAAATTATATCTTCCAACGGAGTTTCCCGTACGTATGACCTGTTAAAAGCTTTAAACCTGGGAGTACTATCGGAGAATCCGAAAGTCCGGCCGGGAGATACAATTATTATTTCCAGGGCCTCCAGACAAATTGAGGTTCGCGGGGAGATATACAGACCGGCAGTGTATCAGCTTCTGCCGGGAGAAGGAGCGGCAGACCTCTATGCTTTCTGTGGCGGTTTTACACCAATGGCCGATCGTTCCAGAATAAAAATTAACCGTTTTTCCAAAGGTTATCCTATATCCATGACAGTCAATATAGATCAGCTTACAAACGGCTTTAAGTTTCAGGATGGTGATATTGTGACTGTTTCTACTATAATGAAAAAAAATCCTATTGTTTACATAGAGGGAGGGATACAGGCTCCCGGGGTACCGGCTTCGGGGATACAGGCTTCGGGAGCAGCCGCTGTAAATAGCGAAAAAAATAATGAAGAATATAACAGGATTGTTCGTTCCATAAATAGAGGTGAAACTCTGTACGATATACTCTATTCACTAAAAGATTCTTTTTCTGCCTTTGCCGATCTCGAACATGGATATATAATCCGGGAAAATGAACCTTTCCCTATTTCTGTCGATATGCAGAGTTTAATTTATAATTATCAGAGTACTGAAGATATAATTCTTAAGCCTTTTGACCATATATTTATTCCTGTACGAAAGCCGACAGTCATTGTTTCCGGAGCTGCTAATAATCCGGGCAGGTATCCGTACAATCCGATGGAGAACTTTTCCTTTTATATTAATCTTGCCGGGGGATATAATCCTGAAATGAGTAAAAACGGGAAGGCGATTATTACAGATAAAGCAGGGAAAAGGAGAAATCCTTCCGAACCGGTTAAAGCAGGGGATACCGTTAATGTACTAACAAATAATTTTCTTTATAACTTTAACCTCTATTTTCCCGTAATAGCCACGGGACTTACTTTAATTACAACAATAGTTACGCTGACCAATCTCCTTAACCATACGCCTGCGCAATAGAAAGAGGAAGATATAGTGTCTATACTTTTGCTTGTATGCTGAAGTTATGCAGAGTCCCACATAAGAAATAAAGTTTGCTGCCGGAGGGGTATCCGGCCCGGGTTTCGATGTCATAAGGAATGGAATGGTACAGAATTTAATGCATATGCGATTCTTTTTTTGACAATCAGAGAAATTGTATGTGTGAGTAATTCTGACTGCCGATGCATAAAATATTCTCTTCGCCTAAGAAGTTCCCGGGGAATTCTCATTTTACGGGGGTAGACAAATGCTGCATGGTTGCAGTTTTGAATGAGTCTATTTTAGGCATTTATGGTTTTTCCTCCATAAACAATTTTCATGTACAGAGCATGTCTCTGGATAAATGGAATGTCATTATCTTTATTAAGTAAAGCATTATTCCTTAACAGAACCGGACAGCAGCCCTTTAATAAAGTATTTCCCGAGGAAAATATAGATGATAAGGACAGGTACTGCCGCCATTAAAGCCCCTGCCATCGGTATGTTCCAGCTTACGGCCTGGCCGCCTGCTAACTGGGCTAAGCCGACGGTGATGGGATTGGACTCTGTCCGTGTAAGTGTTATTCCCCAGAGAAACTCGTTCCATATCTGTGTAAACTGCCATATGCCGACAACTACAAAACCGGGAATCGATAGAGGGAGAATAAGTCCGAAGTAGAGCCCGAAATAGCCGGCACCGTCGAGTCTTCCCGATTCCATAATAGAATTGGAAATCTGGTCATAAAAGTTACGGAATATCAATGTTACGATAGGAATACCATATACAATGTGCGCCAGAATTAAACCTGTAAGAGAGCCGTAGAGTCCGAAAAAATTTAATAACTGGAAAAGGGGAATTAAAATTATTTGATAAGGAATAAACATGCCGAATAATAGAAGAGTAAAGATTATCTCACTCCCTTTGAATCTGTTTTTAGAGAAAACATAACCATTGATAGAACCTATGAATGCGGAAATTATGGTAGCAGAGAAAGCCAGGATAAGACTGTTAAAAACATCGGTTTTTAACAGGGAAAAGGCCTGTGCAAAGCCTCCGAAGTTAATGTGCTCAGGGAATGCCCAGGCAGTGGGAAGGCTTATTTCCGCCGGATTTTTTAAAGATGTAACAATAGCCATATAAACGGGCACTAAATAAGCCAGCGCAAGAACTATCAGAAACCCGTAGAAAAAACTCTTTTTTACATTGATATCTCTCATCCGGATTTTCTCTCTTTATGTGAATGAACCATATAAGGGATAATAAAAAGAGCGGCAATAATAAACAGAACAACAGCCATAGCAGCACCCATCGCGAATTGGTTTGCCCTGAATGTCGTTAAATACATATTTATAGAAGGATGCCCTGTATTTATATTATCAGCTCCTGCCATAGCGTAGATAAGATCAAAGAGCTTCAGCGAAATGTGTGATAATATAATAACAGCACTTAATGTAATGGGTCTTATATTGGGAATTGCTATTTTTAAATAATACTGAAATTCGGTTGCGCCGTCAATTTTAGAAGCTTCTCTTATCGATGCGGGAAGTCCTCTTAATCCTGCCAGGTACAGTGCCATAGTATATCCCGAGTACTGCCATACAGCCGCAATTATAATGCCTATTGTCGCTAATTTAAAACCATGCGGTTCTTTATACGGAAGAACCGGCGGGAGGATATTTCTTAGAACAAAAATGTAAAGAAGAAAAAAAAAGGCAGCTATGGAGTAAATAATTCCCTTTTTAATGTCGGCTTTGATAAAATTCTTAATAAGAAGATATATCATGAGCAAAGTAAAAGGAACTAATAAAATCGTTAAAACGTTCTGCCAGTTAAAGATTAAAATAGTTTGTCTGTTACTGATCCATAAAAATTTACCTCTGGGAAGACCGAATATTTCAGGTATCAGGTTTACCCCTCCGCTGGGGGCTAAAAGCCATCTCCATATAGTACCTGTTACTATAAAAGAAAGGGACATGGGATATAGAAAAACAGTTCTGAAAAAACCTTCGTACTTTACCGAACGGTCCAGCAATACTGCTAAAAACAGCCCGAGCGATAATGTGCCGGTTAACAGAAAAATAGAGTAAAAAACCATGTTTACGAGATCCTGCCGGAACCTGTTTTGAATAATATCTGTAAAAAGCTTTTTATAATTGTTAAGGCCGACGAAATGTTTTACAGGATGCAAAGCAAGACCGGCACTTTCTCCCCAGTCCGTTAAAGAAGTGTAAATTGTGTTGCCTATAAAACCGTATACAAATATACCTATAAGGATAATCGAAGGGAGAACAATTAGTACGGACTTAATTATGTCCCTTCTATGGATCCTGGAAATTGTTGTTGCCATAATACGCTTTCTTATTAAGAATATGCGGGCTTTAAGCTAATAAAACCCGCATAGAATAATTTATATTTAATTATTTTCCGATGCCGTTCTGGATAGCAATTGCCTGACAGGCGTTTGCAGCCTGCTGGGCATTTCTATTATTTAAGAACATTTCCATGACAGAAGAAAAATCATTCATAAAACCTTCGTTTGCCACTACTCCATGAGTCAGACTTCCTACAATTCTATTGCTTGCCCAATCTTTTGCCGCTGATTTCGAATAGACATTGTAAAGGGAGAGATCGGAGTCGGTTCTTGCGGAAATAGAACCCTTAAGAGGATTAAAAGCATCCTGGCCTTCCTTCGACCCGCAGACTTTAAGCCATGCTACAGTTGCATCCGGATTTTTTGCGCCCACTGGAAGTCCGAAACTGTCTGCAAGAAAAATAAAGTTTCCGCTGGTACCCGGAGACGGAGCCCATCCGTAATCCTTTTTAGGAGTTAATTTTAATGTCGTGGACATATACCCTGATGCCCAGTCGCCCATAATGTTAAAAGCCGCCTTTCCCTTAACAACCATATCGGTAGCCTGCTGCCATGATAGGGAAGCTGCGTCTTTGTTGGTATATTTAAGAATTCTATCCATAGTCTCCCAGACTTTTACGACTTTCGGATCTGTCCATGACAGATTACCCTTCCAGAGTGCTTCATAATTGTCCGCCCCGAGCACGCCGAGAGCAACACTCTCCCAGAGATGGTTAACCGTCCATGCCTGTGCAAGAGCCAGAGGTACAATACCTTTAGCCTGTAGTTTGTCTGCTTCTTTAAAGAATTCATCCCATGTCTTCGGAACCGTAACTCCCCATTTCTTAAGGTTATCAGGAACATACCACATAACATTGGACCTGTGAATATTTACGGGCACCGACCATATACCGTCTTTGGTCCCTATTAAATTAAGCAGATCCTTGGGGAAAACCTTCATCCAGCCCTGCTGTTTAAACAGCGGTGTTAAATCAACCATTCTGTTTGCTATGACCCATGTACCGATTAATTCCTGGCCTGCATGAACCTGAAAGGAGTCGGGCGGAGCACCCCCAAGCATCCTGGTTTTTAACACTGCCTTTGCATTTACGCCCGAACCGCCTGTTATAGTTGCGTTAATTACATTTACATTCGGATAATGCTTTTTAAAAACCTTAATCAACGCCGCAAGAGCAGGCCCCTCGTCGCCGGCCCACCAGGAAAAAATTTCCAGGTCTCCGCCCGGCTTGTTATTGTTTAGAACAACCCTTTGAATATTGGCTTTTGTTGTTTCGGCTTTCGCAGCAGATGTCTTTTCCTGTGTTCCGTTTGCAAAAACTGCGGTTCCCGTAACAACGAAAGCTGAAACCACTGCAAGTAACAGAATTTTGTTGAACCTTTTCATACGTCCTCCTTAATAAAATTAATTTAAACGGAATAAGAAACCACCGATATTCTTCGGAAAATACCTTAGAAAGAAACCTTTTACCCGAAAAACAAATATAATTCCTTACTCTGCAAAGAATTATACAATACGTTAGGTTTTTTGTCAAATATTTTTATTTTCTTTTCTAAAACCGGTTGGTGTTTGTCCTGTTGTTTTCTTAAAAACAACGCAGAATTGGTCATAGTTTCGAAAACCGCTTTCCTCCGCAATTTCCGCTATTTTATAATTTTCCGTTATAAGAAGCTGCTTTGCCTTTTTTATACGGAATTCCTGGATATATTTGTAGCAGGTCCGGCCTGTTTCCTTTTTAAAAAGACGATTTAAGTAAACTCTATGGATTTTTACCCTCCCGGCGATGTGTTCGACGGATAAATCTTTTTTGTATTCATTTCTTATTATGCTCAGTATTTCCCGGACGATTATATTATCCGGCAGTTTTTCTTCTGTTTCCCTCGCCAGCTTAAAAACCTCTATAAATTTTGTTCTAAACCATGCATGCATATCCTTAATTGTCTCCAGTTTTCTTAAGGAATACAAATCCAAGAAATCTCCTGCAAAACTATCGGATTCTTTTATTTTCTTTTCATTTATAAAATTCAGAAGAATAGAAATTAAATTGGAATTAACATATTCGATGTAGTTGTATTGAATCATACCGGCCATATCTCTTTCATACAGCTGTTTCAGATAGTAAAAGAAATTATCCGTATCTTCTTTTATAATAGATTCTCTGATCGCCGATATTTTCTTTTCCAGTATAACAGGATCCAGGAAGCTGAGATTCTCGACACTTTCCGGTAAAATAACCCTTCTCTGCCCCAAAAAGGTTCTGTATTTTATAAGATTCCGTACATTTTTAAATTCAGCTTTTAGGTTTTTAACATCCGTAAAAAGTTTACCTGCTGCTATTGTTAAGGAAAGTGAACAGGAATATTCTGTCTGATGAATAATTGCTGCTGCTGTCTCTAAAATCTTCGAGGATAGATTTTTGTCTTTTCCCATGCAAAGTAAAACAAGGTAATACCCGTTTCCCATATAAGAAATTAAACTTACAAAATTCGATTCCAATTCTCTTACAAGACATTCTGCGGTCTTTTTTATACTCGATGCCTGTCCGTCGAAATGATCGATATGAATATAAAGTAATGAGAACATTCCGAAAGAACCGTACTTCTGTTCGAAAGAATTCAGAATATCCGCATCATCTTCTTCCAGGAGTTTAAAAAGTTTCAGATTTAATTCGGAAGATGAAAAGTGTTCTATTGTTTCGCCTTTTACCGCATCTTCGGCTTTGTTTGTATTGTCCGCATTTAGTAATGTCGAATAGAGGATATCTTCTTCCAGGAAGTCCTTTATAAGGTAATCCTTAACCCCCAGCTGGATTGCTTTCTTTGCGTATGCAAAACTTTCATAACAGCTTAAAATTATAACGGCCGTCCGTTTATCCCTCTTTCGGACTTCTGCTAAAAAATCCAGGCCGCTCATTATGGGCATTTCGATGTCTGTTATTATTATGTCCGGATGAGTTTTTTTATACTTTGCAAGAGCCTCTTTGCCGTTCGATGCTGTCCCGCAGATTCGGAAACCGCTTTTACGCCATACCTTCATATTTACGATTCTTTCGATTGCAGCTTTTTCATCTTCGACGATCAGGACTCTGCTCATATTCCGGCTTTTCTCCCTGGAATGGTAAGTTTAACTGTCGTGCCTGAATTTTTACGGCTTTCTACAGTTAAACCGAACTTTTTCCCGAAAAGTATCTTTATCCTTTCATCCACATTTTCGAGTCCGATTTTATTAAATTTTCTATTAGAACTTTTAAAATTCAAAACAGGAATATCCATGCCGACCCCGTTATCGATTACTTTGATAACTATAAGGTTATCCTTTCCCGTTATTACAATACTAATCCTTCCGGGATTTTCCGAAGGTTCGACGCCATGGAAAATTGCATTTTCTACTAATGGCTGCAGAATCAATTTAGGAACCATTTCCGGTAAAAGTTCCGGGTCTATGCTGTATTCGATAGAGAATGTATCTCCGTAACGAAGTCTCTGAATACGAATAAAATTCTTAACAAGTGTTATTTCCTCTTTTATGCTTATTAATTCCTCTGTACCGGATATTGCGGCCCTTAAAAGGATGTTGAATGATTTAAGAGTATCATAGACAACTTTATTTCCTTCTTTTTCGGCCTGATAACCTATGGCATTTAAGGTATTATGTATAAAGTGAGGGTTTATCTGGGCCTGCAGATAATCCAGTTCATACTGCAGCGATTTTAATTCGGCCTTTCTTTTTTCTTCCTGTTCCTTATATATATTCCTGATAAAATCATTTATCTGAGTTACAAGTCTATTATACACATTAGCAAGGTATTGCAGTTCTCCGGAGGCTTTAATGTCTATCCTGGTTAGATTGCCGCTTTTTTCATAGGAATGCATGGCATCGGTAATTTTTAAAAGAGGTCTGGTAATCGTGCGTGCGATTGAATAACTAACCAGTACTGCAGCTATTGTAAAAATTAATCCGATTAACAATACCAACTGCAGTGCAATTCTAAGATTTCTAAAAATTGTCGAATAGGGAATAATACCGGTAACAAACCAATTTACACTGGGAAGAAGTTTTATAAGCACCAGACATTTAACGGAATCTATATCGGCATTTATAGTAGCATTGCCTGTAAGTTTGCTGAAATCAATTTTTTCATTTATTTTATTAAGAGAAAAGGGTAATCCGTTTCTAAATAATAATTCGTTCCGTTCATTAAAAATATTTATGCCGGAGAATAACTGGTCTCTGTTATTAGTCCAGACACTGCTGAATAACATCTTTTTATTTAAAACGGATAGCTGGTAGCCCATTAACCAGTAATTGGAGTCGAGCAGTCTCTGGTACAGGACTATAGTCAGATTGTTGTCATCGGAGCTGTTTTTCATATCTATTGGGAAGGTTCCGGGTTTTGCAAAGTAGTAGAAATACCTTTTGCGTAAAAATTCTATAAAATCATCATCATTAAGAATAGCGGAACTGTATAACGGCCGGTTATACACCGGATCGAGAACTTCGAGGTTATGGTTGATCAAAACAATTCTGTTAATAAGAGGTGATCTGTCCTCTGCTTTAACAACCGTTTCCCTGATATTCTTTAAGAATAATTCTTTGTTTTCATTTCCTTCGGTATTCAGCTTATGAATTAATTCCTCGTTCCCGGAAACCTCCTCTGTTATTTTCATGACTTTAAGCAGCTGGTCTTCTATTTCTCTGGAAATCAGTGAAATTCTTAAGTTCAGCTGTTTTTTGCTGCTTTCGACAAGCTGTCCGGAAAAGATAATCGATATAATTACCCCTATTGTTAAAACGGTAACAATTATTAAGAATATATAACTGAATTTGAGTTTCTGGTTTATGCTTAAATCTTTCATTCTTTCAGCTCATAAACAGAATCTGTTCTGGAAGAAATAGGAATTTTATATTTGACATTATTATACAGTAATTCGGCTGCTTTTTGACCCTGTTTGTATGTATCCACTAAAATTACCGCCCGGCTGCGGCTGCTCCCCGGGAAATTACCTTTTCCTGTAATTCCGGCCTCTATGCTTAAGGTGAGTGAGTACTTTTTCATCCCTACCTGATCGAGGGCACGTAAAGCTCCGTTCATTTCATCGCTGCTGCCTGCATAAATTATCCAGTTGGTAACATTCGGGTGTTCCGATAAGAGCTGCTGCATTGTTATCATAGCTCCGGCAGCATCGTTGACCGGAGAATTTATTCTATAAAAATGGCCTTTTTTTAGCCCGTGTAAATCCCTGGAAAGCCCTGCTTTGATGGTTTCCGACCATTCCTGTATTTCCAGAACCGATTTGGAATATAATTCGGCTATGCCGAACGAGATAGAAGGATCGGTCAGCAGCTGATTTTCTTTAAGGCGTTTTGCTATCCATCGTTCCGCCGTTATGCCCGCTTTTATATAATCGATTCCAATATGGGGAGCAAGCTGCCGGTTCTGCTTGTCTATCAGCTTATAATTCATTGATATTACAGGAATGCCGGCTTCGAATATTCTGTTTACGACAATCCAGCTCATCTTTTGTTCAGGTATTGCGATTGCCACTCCGTTAACTTTACGGCTTATGAGGGTATCGATATCCGATAATGTTAAATTCGAATCCATCCTGTTATCAAGAATTAAAAACTGTACTCCTAATTCCCTGCATTTATTTTCGAATCCTTTAATCTGAAGTTGATACCAGTTATTATCAGCCCGTTTAACCATAAGGGCGAGCCTTATATCCGAAGGAGAACTACTGCGGCCTGTATTCTTAGCGCAGGAAAAAAATAAAAGTGAAATGATAATGACGAAGAAGAATCTGTAATAGTTTTTGGCAGCTCCGGCGTTTAAAATCATAATATTATTCTGATTTGATTCCTGAATTCTTTTAGCCTATATTCCCGGCAATGTCAAATAGCGAAATACTGACCGGCAGAAATTAAATGTATGGGGCCTTCTGTAGTGATGCCGGGAGACCTTTGCGAATTTGTTAAAGCAGCAACATTTCAGCAAAAAGGCTTGACAAAGGAGGGTATTTCAGTTTATAAATAAGTAAAAGAAAGGACTGACGTTTATGATATCCCTTGATTCAGCGGGCTATCATAAACGGACACGCGCAGTAATGCGTGTGCTAATAGAATATCGGCAGTAATGATAAAGTCAAAATATCAACCATAGCTACTCATAATCCTGCTGTTGTAGTGAGCAAATTCGGGGTCCCTTATCGTTAGATTTATATTGCTCCAATAGCTATATTTAAAAATCAATCAATTATTAAAAGAGCAGAGTAAAAGCAGAGGAAGATATGCGGTTGACTAATCGATTCTCTGTCAATAGAGGTGGTAATACATGAAAGCAAAGGCAATAGTATATTGTGAAAAAGAATTCGGGAAAATGGATGGGAAGACTGCAAACGGACTTGTAAGGCGCTCTGAAAAGTACGAGATCGCCGGTGTTATCGACAGTACAAAGGCCGGTATGGATGCCGGAGAATATCTCGACGGAGTAAAAAACGGGATACTTATATTCCATGATTTCGATGACGCCATTGGAAGATTAAAAGAGATTCCGGATTATTTCATATACGGTGTTGCACCGCTCGAGGCATTTCTTAAGGAGGAGCAGAGGAAGATAATACTTAAGGCGATGGAAAAGGGGATGAACATAGTAAACGGCCTTCATGAGTTCTTTACCGATGATGAAGAGTTTACACAAAAGGCAGAGGAGTGCGGGGTCAGGATATACGATGTCAGAAAACCTCCCGCAAAAAAGGAGTTACATCTTTTCTCAGGGCGCATTCTAAAGGTCGACACGCCAATAGTGGCCATACTTGGCACAGACAGCGCAGTTGGCAAGAGAACCTCATCGATGATCCTTGTAGAAGCATTAAGGAAAGAGGGGCTGAATGTTGCGTTCGTGGCAACCGGACAGACAGGATTAATTCAGGGCGCAAAGTATGGCGTTGCAGTGGATGCCATTATTGAAGAGTTTATGACAGGGGAAATAGAAAATGCAGTTATGGAAGCAGAGGACACAGAGCATCCGGACATAATTATAGTCGAAGGTCAGGGTGCCCTCAGCCATCCTGCATACCTTAGCTCATGTGCTATTGTACGGGGTGCAAAGCCGAAGGCTATTATAGTTCAGCACCCTCCGAAAAGAAAGAACCTCGGAGATTTCCCTTATGTACCTATGCCGACTCTGGAAAGTGAGATAGAGATGATAGAAATCTTTTCGGGATCGAAGGTAATCGCTATCACAATCAACCACGAAGATATGACCGATGAGGAAATCAAAAAAGTAATAACAGATTATGAAAAGATGTTCCGGTTACCAACAACGGATGTTCTAAAGTACGGATGCGAAAAACTTGTCAAAAGGATATTCGAAACATTTCCGGAACTGCCGAAGAAATAATAATCGATGTGACAACACCCAGAATAGAGATAGACCTTGCAAAAATCGCACATAATGCTAAAAAGCTAAAGAGACTATACGGTTCAAAAGGCATCTGCATAATTGGGGTAACAAAGGTGGTCTGCGGAGACCCCCGTATTGCCGGTATTCTGGTAAAAAGCGGAATAAATACCCTTGCGGATTCAAGGATAACCAACATCAGGAGGATGCGTGAGGCAGGCATACAGGCAGAGTTTGTCCTGTCGAGAACACCAATCCCCAGCCAGGCGGAATCAGTGGTAAAGTATGCCGACATCAGTCTTAATTCGGAGCTGTCGGTAGTTAAAAGCCTCTCAAAGTTTGCAGTGAGCAGTAATACCACACATAAAATAATTTTAATGGTGGACCTGGGTGATTTAAGGGAGGGCTTGATGCCTTCGGATTTAGAGGACACAGTTAAAGGAGTAATGTCGCTGGAAGGAATCGAGCTTGCAGGTATAGGAACAAATCTGGCCTGTTTCGGGGGAATAAAACCGGACGGGGAGAAAATGGAGTATCTGTCCTCACTTGCCGGAGACATAGAAGAGAGGTTCGGACTGACATTGGAGATTGTTTCCGGTGGGAACTCAGCCAATTATACCTGGTTCGTGTCCGCAGGGGATACCGGAAGGATTAATAACTTAAGATTGGGCGAATCTATCTATTTGGGGCGCGAAACCCTCTATAGAATGCCTATCCCGGGCTTATACACAGATGCTTTTACGCTGATTGCAGAGGTCATCGAATCGAAGATAAAACCATCCATGCCTTACGGAGAGATTTGTCAGGATGCATTTGGAAATATTCCCGAGTTTAAAGACCGCGGCCTAATAAGAAGGGCTATTCTTGGAGCCGGATTACAGGATGTTCCGATTTCCGGACTAACTCCCTTATTGGATATTGATATCCTGGGCGCAAGTAGTGACCATATCATAATATCTGCAAAACAAGCAGACTTAAAAGCAGGAGACGAAGTTGTGTTTAATCTAAATTACGCAGCGTTACTTTCAGTTATGACTTCTCCTTATGTAATTAAAAGATATGTGAATAATCTATGATGCTGCACCCTGGTTCCTGAAATAGCAGCCCGGTTTGTTTATTCTCAGGGAAGGTGTTAATAAAAGGATCAAAATTTAAAATAATCAATTTCCTGCGTTGTTCTCCCCGGAGTTCCGGAATGATAGATCACATTTAACTTAATCCGGGGGTATTGGGATAAAAATAGTTTGTATTTCTTTTCGGAAAAGGTACTTATGTTGTATTTAATCTCGTATGCAAGCTGTTCGTCGATAATAAAATCGACTTCGTTTTTGTTCTGATTGCGCCAGAAACGTATATCACTGTTGTCCGATTTTTCGAGTAGTTCTTTGTAAACAAAATTTTCGTAAAGTTCACCGCGGTCCTGCCTGATTTCGAAAGTATCGAAATTCCTGTAGAAATAATTTCTAAGTCCCAGATCGAAGAAGTAAACTTTTTGCATTTTTGTTATTTCTTTTCTCATATTTTTATAAAAAGGCTTTATAAAACTCACATGAAAAGATTTTTGCATGAGATAGAGATAGTTGTCTACGGCAGTTACGGACAGGTTGAGAGTATTGGCCAATTCATGTTTGTTTACAAGTTTGCCAATTTGTGCTGAGAACAGTTTAAATAACCGGTAATACTTATCCGTATAGGATATTCTTGATTCGAGAATATCTTTCTTTATATAGGAATTAGCAATCTCCTGTATAAATTCTTTTTTATTTTCATAGGAATCTGCGAGTACAGCTCCGGGATATCCGCCGAATCTGATATATTCATCCATAAGGCTGCTTATCTCTTTTATTTCCGGGAGTAGAAAAGCGGAAGTGGAAAAATTATTAATTGTTACATTCTTCCTGTATTTTCTCCGGAGTTGTTCTTTCTGTTTAAATAGCAGGAATTCGGAAAAGCTTAAAGGGTAAACGTTGAATATCTTTTTTCTCCCTGCAAGAGAATCTCTGAACTTTTTATCAATGTAAAATGCAGAGGAGCCTGAAACAATTATTTTAAGTCTGCCGTGGTATTCGTCGTATAAAAATTTCAGGAAATTTGTCGGGTTCTCAAGGTACTGTATTTCATCGATAAGGATGTAGTAGAATTGATTCTCAGGAAGCGGGCCTGTTAATCTTAACAGATTTTTTGGCGATTCATTTAAAAGTCCCAGATAATCCATATCCTCTAAATTGATGAACAGGGTTTTGTGGTTTTTTCTATTAAGCAGATCGAGTATATGTTTAAGAATTGTTGTTTTTCCGGTTTGGCGGGCTCCTGTAAAGATAAGTATTTCATCTGTTTTAAGGTATTCAATAGATTTTAAAGCAACATTTCTATTATAATACATAATAAAGTAAATATAATTGGATATTTATTATTTGTAAAGTGAGAATTATCTAAAAATAGCAGTGAGTTTGTTCCGGAATATATCTGCTGTTTTGCAAATTCTCTCTTTCTTGTTATATTTAAACGTATGGAAAAATTATCGAGAGAAAATATAGTTAAAAACTGGCTGCCGAGATATACAGGGATGCCGCTTGACAAATTCGGCAAACTTATACTGTTGACCAATTTTTACAATTACCTGGAGAGATTTGCAGAGCGTTTTAAGGCGCACGTGTACGGGGCCGGAGGCCCGATGCAGGCCTGTACGAATCAGGAGGGAATAACGATGATCAATTTCGGCATCGGTTCTCCCAATGCGGCTACAGTTATGGATCTTTTAAGCGGAATAAAACCGGATGCTGTTCTCTTTTTAGGCAAGTGCGGAGGATTAAAAAAAAGTGTTGATATCGGTTATTTTGTTCTGCCGATAGCGGCAATACGCGGCGAAGGAACGGGACTCGATTATTATCCCTTCGAGGTACCGGCTCTGCCCTCGTTTCGGCTCCACAGCCTTGTTGCGGAAGAAATTGTTAAAAAGGATCAGGATTACAGAACCGGTGTTATATATACTACAAACAGAAGGGTATGGGAATGGGATGAGAGTTTTAAAGAGTACCTGCGTAAAATAAGGGTAATAGGAATAGATATGGAAACAGCGACACTCTTTGTTGTAGGTCATTTTAACGAGATTCCGAGAGGAGCGCTTCTCCTTGTTTCCGATACGCCCATGGTGCCCGAAGGAGTAAAAACAGAGCAGAAGGATAAGGAAGTAACAAAGAAGTATACAGACCTTCATCTGGAAATCGGCATTGCAGCAATGGAATCATTAAACAGGCGGCATGAAAAGGTGAAACATCTAAGATACTGAAAACAGGCGGCACGGAAAGAGAAAACCGGGAGGAAAAAATATGAAAAGAAAAGAATATACAAAAGTACGGAAGCATTCTATATTTTTCCTGATACCTCTGGTTTTATTTGCGGCAGGCTTGCTGCTTTCCGTTTCGTTATCAGGCTGTTCGGGGAAAAAAGCGGAGAGCTCCGGAAAAACAGGTGTAACTTCCGTTAAAAGTTCAGGTAATAAATCAGGGCGGAGCAGGATTAAAGTTATCGCCACGACAAATATCGTGGCGGATGTGGTGTCGAATATAGGCGGGGATAAGATTAATCTTTCGGTGCTGATACCGGCCGGAACAAGCCCCCATACATTCCAGCCGCGGCCTGCAGATCTGGCTAAGATATCATCTGCCGATGTTGTATTTATTAATGGCGCCGGACTGGAAGAGTTTATGGGCGGAGTTATGAAAAATATTGTATCCGGTGTTAAGGTGGTTTCCCTCTCCGAAGGAATTAAACTTAGAAAGAGCGTTATAGAGAAAGGGGAACCGGACCCGCATGTGTGGTTTTCACCTGTAAATATCATATACTGGACAAAAAGAATAGAGGAAACTTTAAGCGGACTCGATGCTGCAAATAAGAACTACTATTCCGGACATGCCGTATCTTATATTAAAAAGCTTATAAACCTGGATAAATGGGTCTCCGCAAAGGTAAGCGGTATCCCTGCTTGGAAACGCAGGCTGGTTACGGACCATTTTTTTCTGGGATACTTTGCAGACAGGTACAAGTTTAAGATTGTTGGTGTAATTTATAAGAGCCATTCTACCGCCGCCGAACCATCCGCAAGAGATATCTCGAAATTGATCGATTCGATGAGAAAAAACAGAATTCCTGCTATTTTTATCGGTAAATTTTCCAGCATGAATATTGCACGGGAAATAGCAAGGGATACGAAAGCCGCTATTGTTCCGGTTTATACCGGAACGCTCGATCCTCCCGGCGGAGAGGTGGATACGTATGATAAGCTTATAAGATACGATGTGTCTAGAATTACGGAGAACCTTAAATGAAGCATTACCCGGAACACGATACATAAAAGCCTGTGACAGGATTGCCGCAGTGAGGCCTGACAGAGCCGGTTATTAGCTTGACTTTTTCCGGTCACTTTAGTAAATTTTTTATGGTTGTTATGTTGCCAGGCAATATCTGATATTTGCCTGAGCCTTGTTATTTGAATAGATGTGGGGATGGAGTCCCCCACCGATAATTACCCGACCCGGGTTGATGACTCCTGCTGTGCAGGCATCTCTGCAGCGGGGGAGTTCTAAGTATAGGGTGAGCAAACCGCTGTAGATGCGGTTTTTTTTATATCTTAATAACACTGCTGCCTGTTTTAAGAACACTGTTCAGGTAACGGGGACGGCTGCCTGTTGCTGCCGGAAGTCTATTTATGCACCGGTGCTGTCAAGGAGGACTTGCTGTATGTCCCGGCGTTCCGCATCTTCTGTCTCAGACTCAGTCATTCCGGCAGCTCCTTTATTACAGGTTAAAACTGCCCCGGACAAGGTGCATATGTCTTTCCACAGCATACTCTTTAGAAAACCCGGATACAGCATAAACATGGAAACTCTTAAGGAGCCTCCTTTTTTTACCGATCTAAATCTCGATCAGGTCATAAGCACAATTACAGCAGATAAGGAGGAGTACAACCTGAAATCCTTCTTTTACACTCCTTTAAGTGATATCGGTACAATTAAATACCGCCAGGAAATATTCCGGGACTTTAATAACAAAACACTTCTGGAGAATATTAAATCCTTCGCAGAAAAAATGAGTACAATGCGCCGGTATATTGCTCTGGCAGATAAACTTGAATATAAATACCATAAAGAAGGATGGTTTTTAGAGGCGCTTAATATTTACTGTGATGCAGTTAATGATCTTGTACACGATTTATCCGCTGCAAATTTGGAGTCGAAAGGCTTTCTGTCTTTCCGCGAATATATAATTAAATATGCCGGCTCCGGGGCTTTTACATCACTGATGGCAGAAACAAAAACACTTAAAAGTTATCTGGCAACTGTAAAATACTGTGTCCTTATTAAATCTAACGGCGGCAGAGTTCGTAAATATGAATCTGAAATCGATTACAGCGCGGAGGTGGAAAAAACATTTGAGAAATTTAAACAGGGAGCAGTAAAAGATTACACTGTTAAACTTCCCGGCAGTACGGGAATGAACCATGTGGAAGCGAAAATACTGGAATTGGTCGCACGTTTGTATCCGGATATATTTTCTAATCTCGACGATTATTATTTAAAAATGAGTGATTATCCGGATGAAAAGATAGCTGTTTTCGACCGGGAAGTGCAATTTTATATCTCCTATCTCGAGTATATCTCGATATTAAAACAGGCCGGATTAAGATATTGTTATCCTGAGATTTCTGCAGCAGATAAAATGATTTATGCCGATGAAACATTCGATTGCGCCCTTGGATATAAACTTGTTATGAAAAGCTCACCTGTTGTATGCAATGATTTTTATCTTAAAAACAATGAACGTATAATTGTAGTATCCGGGCCGAACCAGGGCGGCAAAACGACTTTTGCCCGTACTTTCGGGCAGCTGCATTATTTGGCCGGCATAGGATGTCCTGTTCCGGGACGGGAAGCGAGGCTCTGTCTTTTTGACAGGATATTTACTCATTTTGAAAAGGAAGAAAACATTAAAAATCTTCGCGGCAAACTGCAGGATGACCTTGTTAGAATTTACGATATTCTAAGTAAAGCTACATCACACAGTATTATCATAATGAATGAAATATTCACTTCCACAACATTAAAAGATGGTATTTTTTTAAGCAGGAAAATAATAAAAAAAATAATGCAGTTGGATTTATTGTGTGTCCTGGTAACTTTCATGGATGAGTTGTCTGTTTTAAGTGAAAAAACGGTAAGTATGGTCAGTACGGTAGTCCCGGAAAACCCTGCACTGCGAACGTATAAAATTGTAAGAAAACCTGCCGATGGGCTTGCATATGCACTATCGATTGCCGAAAAATACCGGCTTACGTACGATTCTTTAACGGAGCGTATAAAATCATGAAAGTTCACCTTATGTATAAAGATAAAGATTTTGACATGCAGCAGGACTTGCCGGTAAATGAAAAAGAACTTATGCAGGATCTGGAATTGGACATGCTGTTCAATGCAATGTCGCTCGGCGACGACTTTTTATTTGAAGTAACTAAAAAGTCTGTTTTATCCGGTTTAAAAGATCCGGAAGCAATAAAGTATCGCCAGGATATTGTTAAGGATTGCCTTAAAAATGCTTCTATTGTAAGGGAAATCTATAGTATCCCGATGGAATCGATTAAAAATAAAAGAAAGAATTGGCTGGGTATTTTCAGCAGATATCCGGGTGCCATTCTAAGTAGTTCGGTAAGGATGCTGCAGATGTTTGTAGAACTGCTTAAAAAATTAAAATCCATCGCCGATGAACATGCCGGTAAATTCGAATCAGAGGGATTTACAGTATTTTTTGCCATGATAAAGAGAGAACTCGATGATGAATATTTTACCACTGTACAGAGGCATTTAAAAAATCTAAGATTCTCCGACGGGGTCTTAATAAGCGCCCGGCTGGGAAAAGGAACCGAAGGTGCCGGTTATATACTCCGTAAATCGTATAAAACAACGCATAGCTGGATAAAAAGGGTCCTTTCCCGAAAACCGTCGTCATACGCCTTTTATATTAATCCACGCGATGAACATGGTGCAATAGCTCTCTCGCAATTAAGGGACAGGGGAATTAATCTTGTGGCTAATGCTCTGGCCCAGTCTGCTGATCATATAGACAGTTTCTTCGAAATGCTTAAAATCGAATTATCCTTTTACATAGGATGTTTAAATTTATACGGGCAGCTTGTTCCGATGGAGGCACCGGTTTCTTTTCCTGTTCCCGTTACTGCCGGCGGACGCAGACATTCCTTTCATGGGTTGTACGATATCTGCCTGGCTTTAGTCATGAAAAAAAAGGTCACAGGCAATGATGTAAATGCAGACGGCAAAAGTCTTGTTCTAATCACGGGGGCCAACCAGGGCGGGAAATCAACTTTTTTGCGAAGTATCGGGCTTGCCCAACTGATGATGCAGAGCGGAATGTTTGTGCCGGCTGAGTCCTTCTCCGCCAATATCTGCGAAAATCTTTTTACACACTACAAACGGGAGGAAGATGCTGCAATGGAAAGCGGCAAACTCGATGAAGAGTTAAAGCGAATGAGTGATATAGCGGATAATATAACTTTTAATTCCATGGTGTTGTTTAATGAATCCTTCGCCGCGACAAATGAAAGGGAAGGTTCGGAAATTGCGGGACAGATAATTAATTCATTGTTGTATAAGCATATCAAAGTTTTCTTTGTTACACATTTATACGAATTCGCGCATGCTTTTTTTAAAACAAAAAAGGAAGACTCCATTTCCCTGCGGGCGGAAAGGCAGCGCAATGGTGTGCGCACCTTTAAATTAATCGAAGCAGAACCTCTGCAGACCAGTTATGGCAATGACCTGTATAAAAACATATTCGAAACATAAAAGCCTTTAAAGATTGACTATATGAATAAAAATGATTAATAAAGAGTATTACTGAAATGTAAACTGAGAATTTACGTGTCACCCTTTGTCTAAAATTGCGGAGAACGTTAAATGAAGCATTACCTGGAGCACGATACATCAAAGCCAGTGCTTGAATTAAAAGGTGTTACGGTAAAATTCGGGACAGAGACAATACTGGATAATATCTCTTTTTCCGTTAAACATGGAGAGAGGATTGCCGTAGTAGGGCCCAATGGAGCCGGCAAAAGCACCCTGTTTAAAACAATCGCAGGTACGATACGTCCCGGTTCCGGAAACATTTATATATACGGTGATAAACCTCTGGCGCATATCTGTATAGCCTATGTCCCGCAGTCCAGTATGATAGACTGGGATTTTCCCGTAACGGTTTATGATGTTGTAATGATGGGCAGAACAGGCAGGATAGGGCTTTTTAAAAGACCTTCCAGGCAGGACAGAGAAGTTGTATTTTATGCACTCGGTGTTGTAAAGATGACAGAGTTTGCAGACAGACAGATAGGTATGCTCTCCGGGGGGCAGAGGCAGAGGGTTTTCCTTGCGCGTGCAATAGCACAGGATGCCGGGCTTTTACTTATGGACGAACCGCTTGCCGGACTGGATGCTGCTTCGCAGCAGGATATATACAGGATTATTGAATATCTTTCCGAAGAAAAAGATGTAACGATACTTGTATCGACACACAACTTAAACGCTGCCGGAAAAAACTTTCCGAAAATAATGCTTCTAAATAAAAAGGTGATTGTTATCGGGCCGGGAAAAGAGATAATAAACACAAAAAATCTTTTAAGCACCTTCGGAGGCCAGCTTGCGGTTATCGAGTCAGGTAACGGAATTGTTGCGGTCAATGATACGTGCTGCAGCCATGGGGAGGGGGTTAAATGATAAACCGGTTAATTGCTGTACTTGCCGGTCCTCTCGGATATCCGTTTATGGTGCGGAGCCTTATAGGGTCGATTATCGTGGGGATAATCTGTTCCGTAGTCGGTACTTATGTCGTTCTTAAGGGGCTTGCTTTTCTGGGAGATGCACTTGCACACGCGGTACTTCCCGGGCTTGCCATTGCCTATTTTATCGGAGGTACCGCAACGCTTCCGCTTTTCTGGGGGAGCCTTACAGCCGGGCTGGTTACTGCAACCGGAATAGGCCTTATCACAAAGGGAGGGCAGTTAAAGGAGGATACCGCAATCGGGATTATTTTTGCGGGAATGTTTGCCCTTGGAATAGCTATAATATCTTCTGTGAGAAATTACAGCATAGATTTAACCCATTTTTTGTTCGGCGATATCCTGGGAGTTTCGAGGCAGGATATCGTGCTTGCCGTTATTATCGGCCTGGTTGTCCTGCTTATGATAATTCTGTTTTACAAGGAATTTCTTGTGACCGTTTTTGATCCGGTGCTTGCAAAGACCTTAAGAATTCCTTTGAGATTTTTTCAGTTCATGCTGTTGTTTATGATAACTTTAGTGATTGTCGTATCTTTTCAGATTGTGGGTGTGGCGCTGATGGTGGCAATGTTGATTACTCCTGCCGCAAGTGCTTATCTGCTTACAAACCGCCTTCCGTCCATGATGATTCTGAGTGCGGGTTTCGGGGTAGTATCAAGTATAACCGGTTTGTATTTTTCCTATTATTTTAACATAGCATCCGGAGCGGCAATTGTTTTAACCTGTACTGTGATCTTTATTGCCGTATTTATTTTTTCACCCAGGAAGCGTGTATTTATTAAATTGTAATAAAGCAGATTAGTGGCTTGAAACATATACGCTTTCCGTGTAATTCTATGTCCATGGGAAAGAAAAGCATCCTTATTATGGGAGCTGCGGGAAGGGATTTTCATAATTTTAATGTACTTTACAGAGACAATACGGATATTAATGTGGCTGCTTTTACGGCAGCCCAGATACCTGACATAGATGAGAGATTATACCCTTCGGAACTTGCAGGGCCGAATTACCCCGAAGGCATACCTATAGTGAGTGAGGAACAGCTTCCCCGGTTGATTAAAGATAATAAAATAGAGGAAGTTGTATTCTCCTACTCCGATGTCTCCAATCAGTATGTTATGGAGCGTGCGGCGATGGCTTTATCGCTTGGTGCGGATTTTAAACTGCTTGGAGCCGGAGCAACCATGCTCGAATCAAATGTACCTGTTATTGCGGTCTGTGCGGTAAGAACCGGATGCGGCAAGAGTCAGACTACACGAAGAATAGCAAATATTTTAAAAGGAATGGGCAGGAGAGTTGTTGTTGTAAGACATCCGATGCCGTACGGATATCTAAAGGCCCAGGAGGTCCAGAGGTTCGAGACCATTAAGGACATGAAGGATCAACACTGTACTATAGAGGAAATGGAGGAGTACGAACCTCACATTCGGCAGGGTTTTGTTGTATATGCCGGAGTCGATTACGCGAAAATACTACGCAGCGCCGAAAAGGAGGCGGATATAATTCTATGGGACGGGGGGAATAACGATCTTCCGTTTTTTAAGCCCGATATCCATATAACCGTGACAGATCCTTTCAGGGCAGGGCACGAACTTAACTACTACCCCGGCAGGATAAATCTTATATTAGCGGATATCGTTGTAATTAATAAAGTGGATACGGCTGATTATAATGACGTATTACGTGTAAGAGAAAGTATCGACCGCTTAAATCCGTCTGCTGCGGTTATAGAGGCGGCATCACCGATTTTTATGAAAAACCGTGAAGCAATAAAGGGGAAAAAGGTTCTTGTTGTGGAAGACGGGCCGACGCTTACGCACGGCGGAATGAAATTCGGAGCCGGTGTAATTGCTGCAAAACGGTTCGGAGCCGGAGAGATAATAGACCCGAGGGAATATACAACCGGAAAGGTAAAATCGATGTACAAGAAATATCCGGATATAGGGCCTGTCCTGCCTGCAGTCGGATACGGAGAAGAACAGATAAGAGATCTGGAAAAAACTATTAATCATGTTCCTGCGGAATTGGTGATTATTGCGACTCCTGTCGATCTTACCAGGATTATAAAGATCAATAAAGAGATGCTTAAAGTGGATTATGAACTGGAAGAGATCGGTGAACCTGCTCTTCCGGAACTTATAACAGAAAAGCTTGCATCTATAATAAAATTGTAAATAAAATATTTTTTACAGGGGGCTGTATGGCTTTTAATCTTAAGGGACGTTCGCTTTTAACGTTAAAAGATTTCTCTAAAGAAGAAATACGGTTTTTACTCGATGTTTCTCACCAGGTAAAGAGGGAGAGAAAAGCCGGAAGTTATCATCTGAGGTTTAAGGGCAAAACCCTTGCCCTGCTCTTTGAGAAACGTTCCACGCGTACCAGATGTGCTTTCGAAACTGCATTCGGGGAAGAGGGGGGATACCCTGTTTTTCTCTCCGGTGATGATATTCAGCTCGGGGCAAAAGAAACAATAGAAGATACGGCAAGAGTCCTGGGAAGGATGTTCGATGCTATTCAGTTCAGGGGTTTTAAGCATAAAAGCGTAGAAAAGCTTGCCGAATATTCCGGAGTGCCTGTATATAATGGTTTAACGGATATGTACCATCCCACTCAGATACTTGCGGATTTGATGACCGTGGAGGAAGAATTCGGTTCCTTTAAGGGCATTAAGGTGGCTTTTGTCGGTGACGGCAGAAACAATGTGGCCAATTCATTGCTTATAGGCTGTTCGAAGATGGGAATCGATTTTTCCATAACCGCACCGAAAGATCTCTTCCCTCAGAAGGAACTTGTTAATCTATGCAGGGAATACGCTTCCGGTGCAGGTTCTGATATAGAGATAACGGACGATACGGATAGAGGTGTAAAAGGCGCTCATGCAGTCTATACGGATGTATGGATTTCCATGGGAGAGGAAGAGAAACAGAAGGAGAGGTATGATCTGTTAAAGCCCTATCAGGTAAATAATGAGCTTATGGAAAAAACCGGAAGGCGGAATACTATTTTTATGCATTGTCTTCCCGCTGTTAAGGGAAACGAGGTTTCTTTTGATGTAATCGAGGGAAAGGCTTCCCGTGTATGGGATGAGGCGGAAAACAGAAAACATACCATAAAAGCGATAATGCTTTCTACGATATAAATTTTTTCCTTGATTTTGATGCAGAAAAAGATATCATAGTAGTGTATGGTTATTTATCAGGAGGCGTCTTTAGATGAAAAAGGTACATTTTTTTCTATTAATACTTTTTTTTACGATACTTGCAGCTCCTTCCTTTACTCAGAGTAAAGATGATGATATTTATGTTAAAACAGTTCCGATAGTTAAGATTTACAGCCACCAGCTTGGTTATAAAATACTCTTTATAAAGAGCAACCTTGAACTCGGTGTTATCTATGTGCCGATAAAGTGGTTAGAACATGCTGCCGGCAAAGCGGAAATTATTTGGGGGAATTCTCCCGATTATCCTTACTTTTCTATATTCTGGAGAAACGGGAAGTTCGACTATATAAAAATCTATGTAAAGGATAATCTCCGGGATCCTACATGGGGCGTGCTTTCTGCAGGTCCCGGGATAGAGAAGAAATTCGACATACAGGAACTAAAACCGGATTTTTAGATATTTCAGAGGGAAATGTGTTTAATTTAAGAAAGGCTGTTAATGCCATTCGGGAGGAAGAACTCTCCGGATGGCTTTTTTATAATATCCATCACAGGGATATAGTAGCGGATTTGATACTCGGCATCGATAAAGGTAAAGTAAATACGAGGCCGTGGGTGTATATTGTACCCGCACACGGGATGCCTGTTAAGATTGTTAATGCAATCGAATCTGAAGTACTGGATGAACTTCCGGGCAGAGAGATTGTATACGGATCTAGAGAAGATTTTTTAAAGGCATTGGGGGAGGCAGCCGAACCGGGACATAGTTATGCTGCCCAGTTTTCGGCGTGGGATCCTGAGATTTCTTTTCTGGATCATGGTACTGCGGGTGTTTTAAAGGCAAAGGGGTTTAATCTTGTTTCTGCTGAAAATCTTATACTTAAATTTTCAGGTCTCCTGGATGATGCCGGTATGGAGAGCCACGAAAAGGCGGGAAAAATCCTATATGAAATTGTAAATACGGTATGGAGCAAAATTTTTAATGTCTTTTTAACGGGCAAAAAGGTGTGCGAAGGCGATGTCCGGCAATGGATTCTTAAAATGTTTGATGATGAAGGATTGATAACGGAAAGTGCTCCCATTGTTGCTGCGGGCAGAAACAGCAGTAATCCCCATTATATGCTGATCGATGGAGGTATTCAGCTTAAAAGGGATACGATTGTTCAGTTTGATATCTGGGCCAGGCTTAAAAGCAGCGGGGCGGTATATGCCGATATTTCATGGGTGGGTTATCTCGGTTCGGAAGTTCCGGAAGAGATGGAAAGACTTTTTAATGCCGTTAAAAGCGCCCGTGATGAAACTGTTAATTTTATTGCCGAGGGTTTAGAAAAACAGTCGGGAGTAACAGGCGCCGATGCGGACAGGAAGAGCAGAGAAGTGCTTATTAAAGCGGGTTACGAAGATTATATCAGGCATAGAACAGGGCATTCGATCGGAACCGAAGTTCATGGTTTCGGTATTAATCTCGATTCGGTGGAATTTCCCGATGAACGGAATATCTTAAACGGATCATGTTTCTCCGTGGAACCGGGTGTGTATCTTCCGAAATACGGAATGCGTACGGAAATAGATGTGTATATTAAAAAAGATAAGATTTATGTTTCCGGAGGAAAACCTCAGGAGAAGCTGCTTCACTTATAGTCCGGTGGAAAAGGAAATAACGATAAAAGACAGAATAGCGGATTTTTTAGAGATAAATAAGGGGGAACCCGAAAGCGGAGTTTCAGGAAGATATATTATACTCGGACATAAAGAACCGGATGGTGATTGTGTTGCTTCTCAGCTTACCCTGTCTCATTTCTTAAAACGAACAGGAAAACGGACAATTCTGCTTTCCGAGGGTCCTTTTAACAGGCCGGAAATATCCGGATACAGCGGCTGTTTTAACGGCGAATTTAAAAGCGTGCAGTTAAAAGAGGAGGACAGGGTTGTTGTAGTCGATTGTTCCACTGCAGAGAGAGTCGGGAAATTTAAATTTATTACGGAGAAATGCGAAACCCTTGTAATCGATCATCATGCTTCGGGGAAAGAATTCGGAACTTTAAGGTATATAGATAAAAAGGCACCATCCGTAACGTTCATGATTCAACTGTTCATGGAATCTATGGGATATAAACCTGATAGCTACGAATCTAAAATTCTTCTGTTCGGTCTCTGTACGGATACCGGTTTTTTCCGTCATGTCGATGCGGGGGGACCGGCTGTAATGCATGCAGCGGCAAGGCTGCTGGAAAACGGGGCTTCTTTAAAAGAGGCATATTCAATGATGTACGGGAACAGAGAACTTGCCGCAAGAAAACTCCTCGGGCTGACGCTTTTACGTACGGAGAGCTATCTGAACAATAAAATCCTGATAACGTATCAGACAATAGAAGACAGAAAGAGGTACTCCCTTCATTCCCGCGGGGCTGATGATATGTATAGATTACTGCAGACGGTAAAAGGCGTAGAAGTGGTTGCTTTTGTGCGCGAGGAGGCTGCGAACAGGTATTCCATCGGCCTGCGTTCGCGTGAAGTGATAGATGTGGGAAAACTTGCAGGCAGGTTCGGAGGGGGCGGACACCGGCTTGCCTCCGGTTTCGACATGGAGGGCGAATTTAAGGATGTAAAAGCGGAACTGCTTCGTGTTTTAACGGACAGTGTTTTATGAAACGTCGTTCCTTAAAGTTCTCTCCGGCGCTCTTCCCGGGAAGCACATGGCACGGCTGTTATGATGCCCATAATAAAGAATTGTAAATATATGTAAATCATTCCCTGAAATAAACATTAAACAGTACTCTTTTCTGGCACGCGGATTGCAATACTTTTTCTGCCGGGGGCAGCTAACCCGGTAAGCGGAATGGAGGTTGTATGATTACCACGGAGAAAAGTACTGCATTGTCAGGGAAGGTATTAAAGTATCAGAAAACAGGGGATGGGTATAATGATATCCTTAAACAGATTTCTATTATTGTTTACAGGTATCCGCAGCGAAAATACGGGTGGGGAGAAGATGATTGTTCTGAATTTTATCTTTTTTTTTACCGGAGAATAACGAGGATAATTAGAAATTATAATGATATCGGGAGAAACTTCGAGGCTTATCTGTACTCCTCCTTAAAGTGGCAGTTTAGAATTTATTCAAGAAAAAAGCTCATGTGTGCGAGGGACTGGAAGTATGCATCCTTAAAAGAATTCTGGAATACAGCAGATGAGCCTGCAGGTACCGGACATGAAGAGATGTTTTTAAAAGATTACCCGGGAATAATCAGAGGAGAGGCGGACAGCCGTCATTATATCCTGTACATATTAAAGCAGGCCGTTACCGTTTGTGAAGAGGATATTGTTAAAACTGCAGCTGTTACGGGGTACAGTTACGACTGGCTCGAGGAAAAAGTATGTGAGATACGAAGCCTTCTTTTTAAAAAAGAGAGGCGTCTGACTGTTTTAAGAGAGCGTAGAAACAGGGCCTATTATAAACTGATACTTTTAGAAGAGGAATTGCATGATTGTTCTTTTTCCGGCACTATAGATTACTGTACAGAGAAAATTATCAGGTTGAAGAAGACAATGAAAGATGCACAGACTGCAATTTCAAAGATCAAGCTTTCGCCCTCTAACAGAGAACTTGCCGAAATTATAAAAATACCAAAGGGTACTGTCGATTCTTCGCTGTATTCTCTTAAAAAGAAAGCCGTTAAATATTACAGAATATGGAATAAGAGGTTTGCCTGAAAATGGATATAGTACTTGCAACGAATAATATGCACAAGTTTAAAGAACTAAAGACTATCCTTAAGGATTACACCCTTCATATGCCGGAAGAATACGGGATAATTTTTAATTATGAAGAAACAGGGACAACATTCTTCGAAAATGCAATCGGCAAGGCCCTGTCCCTTTACAGTTCTTTAGAAAATGCCGGAAAGAGGATTCCCGTTATAGCTGATGATTCCGGTCTGGTTGTGCCGGCTCTTAAGGGAGAACCGGGCATAAGGTCCGCCAGGTACGGAAGTACTGAAAAGGGTAAAAAACTCTCTGCAGAAGAGAAAATAGATTTTCTGCTTTCCAGGATGAAGGGAATTACGGACAGAAGCGCCTATTTTGTCTGCTGTATGATTTTAGTTGCGGGGCGTGACAGATTCTTTGCCGCACAGGAGACCTTCCACGGCGAAATTGCTTATTTTCGTACAGGCACCGGCGGATTCGGTTATGACCCCGTGTTTTTTATTCCCGGGATTAATAAGACCGTCTCGCAGCTCGATGATGAGCAGAAGAACCGTATTTCCCACAGAGGAAAAGCAGGACGCAGAATACACGTACTGCTTAAATCACTATATTAAAATAAACCGGTTACCTTCCCGGTTTCCGTATTAACATCTATTTTCCTGAAAGCAGGATCGGATGCTGTTCCCGGCATCAGTTTTACATCACCGGAAACAGGAACAACAAACTCTGCCCCTCTGTAGAGAAGAATATCCCGTATGGGCAAAGTCCAGCCCTTTGGCCTGCCTTTAAGTGCAGGGTCGTGAGACAGACTTAAGTGTGTTTTAACCATACATGTTCCCATATATCTGAGTTCCGGGTCGTCCTGAATTGCTTTTAGTTTTTTTTCTGCTTCGTCCGTATAAACAACACCGTCTGCGCCGTAGATTTCCGTTGCAATCCTGTGTATTCTGTCTTTCTGTGATGTTTCGGTTTCGTAGAGATAGGTAAATTCTGAATTTTCGTCTGCGGCATCTACAACGGCTTCGGCAAGTTCTTTGGCGCCGTCCCCTCCCTTTGCCCAGTGCCGGGCCAACGCCACACGGGCTCCTGCGGATTCCGCTGCCTTTCGTATAATATTTATCTCGTCGTCCGTGTCCGTAGCGAAGTGGTTAATGGATACAACGGCCGGGATACCGCTCTTTTTTACCGTTTCTATATGAGCGATCAGGTTCTGTATACCCTTCTCTACCAGTTTTGTGTGTTCCCTGGTATATGCTTCGTCCAGAGGCTTTCCCGGGACCACACTGGGTCCTCCGCCGTGCATCTTAAGGGCACGTACGGTACATACTATTACCGCAGCATCCGGTTTAAGCTTTGAGTTTCTGCACTTGAGATTCCAGAATTTTTCGAATCCGATATCTACCCCGAAGCCGCTTTCCGTTACATGGTAATCTCCTAACTTCATGCCCAGCCTGTCTGCAATAATGGAAGACTGACCTATCGCTATATTTGCAAAGGGGCCTGCGTGTACCAGGACCGGCTGACCCTCTATTGTCTGCATAAGGCTGGGATTAATTGTTCTTGACATAATAGCAGACATGGCTCCGTCAACTTCCAGGTCTCCGGTTGTTACGGGGTTTTTCTGTTTGTCATAGGCAACAACTATCCTGCCTATTCTTTTGCGCAAATCTTTTAAGTCGGATGCAATTGCAAGTATCGCCATGAGCTCGGAAGATACGGTTATCTGAAAACTGCTCCTCATTGTAAAACCGTCCATTTTTCCGCCGAGGCCGATTATAATTTCGCGCAGGGCCTGGGCGGAAAAATCAATTGCCCACCCCATGGCAATATTTTTAGGGTCGATATTAAGACGTTTAAGCCTCTTTTTTTCGAGGATTTTATCACCGTAGTTAAACTCATGCTGAAGCCTTGCGGTAAGAGCAACCATTGCGAGATTATGAGCATTGGTTATAGCATCTATATCCCCTGTTAAACCAAGGCTGAAATCGGAGAGCGGAATACACTGGGCAAGTCCTCCGCCTGCCGCAGATCCTTTGATATTAAAGGTAGGACCTCCGGAAGGCTGCCGTATGGCGCCCGTAACCCTCCTGCCGATTTTACCCAGCCCTTCGATTAAACCGATAGTTGTAGTGGTTTTACCCTCCCCTAAGGGGGTCGGTGTAATTGCGGTAACATCTATATATTTTGCGTTTTTTCGATCTTTAAATCTTTTTAGTATTCTGTTGTAATCCAGCTTTCCCAGAAAATGACCGTATGGGTACAATTCCATTTTTTCAAGTTCCAGTTCTTCCGCAAGCTGATAAACTGTTTTCATGCCGGATTCCGCAGCTTCTGCTATTTCCCAGTCTTTCATTTTTGTTGGATCAAGGTTCATTGTATTCTCCCTGTATGTCAGATATTATTACATATAACTTTTTATATGTAATTGGCTAAAGTATAATTGACTTAAAGTGATTCTACTGGTATAAATTTTTAAAATCAAGTATGTTTTGCCGTTTTTTTTAAGGAAGCCGCAGAAAGCCGGAAAATAAACGGAGAGACGTACCGGATAAAAATCAATCTATATAAAGGAGAAGAGTGTAATGAAAAGATTATTAATTATTTTAATTGCACTTATGGTGCTCATGTCTTTTACGGTATGGGCGGGGGGACATAAGGAAAGTGTAAAAGCCGCTTCTTCTGAAACAGGCAAGGTTGTGGTCAGTGAGTGGAAAATACCATTCTTAAACTGTTTAACCGGGCCTATTGCAAGTATCGGCGAGTATCTCGAGTGGGGCGCCGAACGGGCTGCATACGAAATTAATAAAGCAGGCGGTATTGCAGGCAAACCGGTTAAGATTATAGGAATCGATACGGCGATGGATCCTGCCAAAGGAACAGTTGAAATGGCTAAGGTTGTAAAGGATTCCCTTGTTGCCCTGGGGCCTGTTCCGGAACCTGTCATTATGGCATCTATGCCTATTGCCGTGGAGAGTAAGATGATGTCCTTTACTGCAACAACGTCATTGGAATATGCCGAGAAATTTTTCCCATGGTCGATTTCATGGTTTTCCAGCACGGAAGGTAAACTTCCGCCGGTGGTAACAGCCTGGGCAAAGCAGTTTCCGGATATGAAAAAGGTTGTTCAGTTTGTGGAACCCTACGGCCCGTGGCCGGGAATGGCAAAGGCCCATAGAATAGGACTTAAAAAAGCTGGTGTGGAGCCGCTTAAGGATGTGACTGTGCCGAGAGATGCAATAACATTCGGTCCGCTTGTTGTAAAAGCCCTTGAGCAGAAACCGGACGGAATAATTTTTGTCTGTCAGTCGGAAAAGGTTGCAAAAATTATCAAAGAACTTAAAAACCGGGGTTGGAAAGATATGGGCAAACTTCTTATTTTTAACAGTGCCGATGATGCACCGCTCTATACAACCGGCGGAAGCGCTCTTAACGGCGTTATGATTTACAACTACATTAACCCGAATATAGACAGCCCGAGATGGGATGCTTTTAAGAAGGCCTATGCAAAGGATCATAATGGAATGTCTCCTCCGAGCCTTTCCACGCACTATTACGATGCGGTTTATATGATAAAAGAGGCTATCGAAAAAACAGGTGTAACAGGCGATCCGAAGAAACTTGCAGAAGAGAGAAAGAAAATCGCCGATTACTGCAGAAATGTTAAGAATTTCCACGGCCTTATGTTTACATGGAGCATGAAGGACGGTATTCCGACAAACAAGCCTCTGTTTCTCTTTAAGATAGAGAATGGTAAAAAGATACTTGTAAAGGAAGTACGGGAATAGCTTTCTGAATTTTAAGAATTTAAATTAAGAAATCTGTACACGGTAAGTGCGTATATCTTTGCAGATTCGTAGAGTTCGTCTGTTTCCACATACTCATCGTACTGATGAGGCATATGTCTCGGCCCCGGCCCGTTTACAAGCGAAGGGATTCCTTTCCATGCGCGCAGAAAGGTTCCGTCCGTTGCGCCGGGAACGCCGTTATAGACCGGCTCCCTGCCGGTAATATCCCTGTATGCATCCGCTGCCGTTACTGCAATGGGCTCTTCTTTTGTCATGGCAACTACAGGACGGTCCTCTATAAACTCTATCTCTGCCTTAAATGCGGGGTCGTCCTCTGCAAGACCGCCAAGGATGTTTTTTAATTTTGTGCGGATACTATCGTGATCCTGACAGGGCGTTGTTCTTATATCGACATATCCGACCGCCTCTCCCGGCATAACGTTAAGCTGTGCCGTAGTGCCCGGCGGGGGAGCCTGGACTACGGTAAAAGTTATGGAGGGGAAACCCACAAGAGAGTCCTTTCCGCATCTTTCTTTTTCGCAGTTTTCGTAGTTTTCGAATGCAAGGATAATTCTCGCCATCCTCGTATTCGGATTTATGCCCGTTAAAGGCATCGCCCCGTGAGCCATTCTTCCGGTTACTCTTACAATTGCCCGCATGGCTCCCTTCATGGCAAGACACAGCTGGTTTTCTTCGGGTTCGGGAACAAGACATGCCGCGACATCATCTGCATGGCCTTTTTTAATAAAATCTTTAATGCCCATCATCATTCCTTCTTCATCGCAGATGAATCCTAACCTTATTTTCCCTTTAAAATTTACACCGGATCTTAAAAGCGCCTTAACCGTTATAAGATTAACAGCCAATCCCGCTTTCATGTCGCATGAACCCCTGCCGTAAAGTTTTCCATCTCTGACTAAGCCGCTGAAGGGGCCGTACTTCCATCTGCTTCTGTCCCCTTCGGAGACGACATCCGTATGTCCTTCCAGCATAAGTACAGGACCGGGAATGCCGGAATCTATCGTTGCCGTTATATTTTCTCTTCCCGGTGCAGCTTCCTCTGTCAGGGGCATAATCTTGAGTTCTTTCTCTATCCAGTCTGCAATAAAGGAAACGACCTTCTTTTCCGTGTTCGCATATTCTGCACCAGAGTTTTTATCCTCTGTATCTGTTTCTTTAAGTTCTTTAAGCCTCGGGACAGAATCGATCCGCACGAGTTTCTGAGTAAGAGCGACAAGTTCGTCTCTATTTACAGCCTTCAGTATCGTTTTCTCTTTTTCCGTAAGCATCAGCCCTGCTCTTTTTCTTTCTGATGGATTTGATCCAGAACCCTTACAAGAGATGTAACTGTCCTGTTTACAGGGGCCTGTATTCCTTCTTTTGTTCCTTCCCTTACAATCGCATTGTTGATAAAGTCAATTTCGGAACGGCTCTTTCTGTCAAAATCCTGCAGCATCGAGGACCTGTTAAGTGCTGTTTTTTCCGCTACACGGTATACTGTTTTTAAGGGGTCGCCGTAGGAGAGAGTTATGCCCTTTTTTTCTGCCACCCTGCATGCTTCATTTACAAGGTCTGCCATGAGGTCTTTTGTTTCCCTGTACTCTAAAAGCTCTCCGTTTTTTAATCCCGTAAGGGCGGTAAGTGCATTTATCCCCACATTTATAATGAGTTTACTCCAGATTAAGTTTTGTATATTTCCGCCGGTATTAGTTTCGAAACCGGCACTGTTAAAAAGCCGGACAAGGTTTTTAAGTTTTTCATTTTTTTTGTCCGACATGCAGAGATGTGTCGGGCCGTTTCCCGCATGGCGAATGCGGCCGGGGCCAAGATAAGTTGCACCCTGGGAGGTAACACCGGCTGCCGTCCTGTCCGCACCGAAATAAGACCGGATTATTGCTTCGTTACCGAGACCGTTCTGCATGGTGACGGCAATGGTTCCCTGCTTTGCATATTGTGAAAATTGCCGTGCCGCATTTTCCGTAACGGTGGATTTTACAAAGATTACAAATATATCCGAATCCCGCAGGTCTTCAGGGTTAGCAGTAGCCTTTGGATGAACAATTTCTTCCGTACCTTTAAGGGGTTCTTCTATTACAAGACCATTGCTGTTGATCCTGTCCACATGTTCCTTATTTATATCGTAGAGTAGAACGGGTGTGCCTGTTTCTGATATTTTTCCTCCGAAAAGTGATCCCATTGCTCCGGCGCCGATTATTGATATTTTCATTTTTCTCTTCCTTGTATTATTTTATACTGTTTTTAATCTCCCTGAAGCAGGGCAGGCCGTATGCACTTTCTGCACTTTTAACGGCATCTCTGACAGCCTCTGCCATGACCTCTGCTGCTGCCGTGCCGACTGTTGTAATATCCGCATCCACCATGCCTGTTGCACCGCAAAAAATGGTATCACCGTCGAACATCGTATGTACCGGACTTATTGCCCGCGCGAAACCATCGTGCGCCATCGAGGCGATCTTATTTGCACCGGCTTTATCGAGCCTTGCATTTGTTGCTATTACGCCTATAGTAGTATTACCCGCCGTACTCCCGGAAAACAGGTTTTTCTTATCTCCGTAGGATTGTTTAATAATATCCGCAGTCGATGCAAACCCGGTTTTCTGCCGGTTTAACAGCCCTGCAATTATTCTGCCCTCCGAATCGATAATATCCCCGAGACAGTTTACCGCCGCAATTGCTCCGATAACAAGACTGCCGATCGTTATACTCGATGTTCCCAGTCCGCCCTTCATGGCAAAGTCCATTCCAAGAAGTTTGCCTACGGATGCTCCGGTGCCTGCGCCCACATTCCCGCGCTCCGTATTACCGGCACCTGCAGCAGTACATGCCCTGTATCCCATTTCCTTATCCGGGCGTGCACCGGCTTTTCCCACGGGAAGGTCGAACAGTACGGCTCCTGGTACTATCGGCACAATACCGGCACCTGCGTTAAAGCCTATGTGCTGTTCCTCCAGGTACTTCATAACACCGCCTGCACCGTCGAGCCCGTAGGCACTGCCTCCGCCTATATAAAAGGCATGAACATTCCGGATGAGATTTTCAGGCCTTAAAAGCGGTATCTCCCTGGTTCCGGGTGCTCCTCCCCTGACATCGGCACCGCCTGTAGCTCCGCCCCGGAAAAGTACAACCGTACATCCTGTTCCGCCGGTTTCGTCGGCTGCATGTCCCGCCTCTGTTCCGGGGACATCTGTTATGGCATTTTTCATTACAGTATTATATACACGAAGCCGTATACTGTTCAATAAACACCGGCCGGATGCTATTGGATTAACCGGCCGGAAATGAATAAAATCAGAAAAAATATCAGAAAAAATTTATAAGAAAATAATAGAGAAAACTATGGATTTTTTGTAAAACGGGGGGTAAACTGGTGTATAAAGTGAGGAGTTTTTAAGATGAAATATAAAAAAATGTTTATTATTCTTATACCGGTTATCCTGATTATTGCTGCATGTCCCACAGGTACTTTACCGGGTGCAACACCCGGAACAACACCAAATTATTCTTTCTCCGTTCTTTTTAACGATACAGCATTTAATACGGAAACGGACACTCTGGATTTCGGCCCTGTAAAAGCAGGCAGTGCCGGAAGCGAGGTTACAGGGACAATCAGTAATGACGGAGATACAGCCTTTTCTGTAACTGCGATAGCACTGGGGGACAGCGCCAGCAGTTACAGTCTGACTATCCCGACACTTCCCTATACAATAGAGCCTGGAAAAACGGCGGATTTTTCACTTGCATTTACTCCTGAAAGTTCCGGAGTTATAACCACGAAACTCACGATAAGTTACACTGCTGATACCGATAAATCGGTAGAGATAAATATTACAGGCGAGGGGAACTATGCTCCCGTTGCTCAGTTTGGAATAGATGTAAGCGATTCCACAGCTTATTCGCAGGTAGAAGGGTTTTATGTAAAGGACGGCGGCAGTCATAACTTACGCCCCACGTATAAAAAAAGCGGTGCTACGGATTATTATATCTATTTTTTAAATCCTGATGGTTCTTTCTGGGGTATAGGTACCTATCCCTTTGATGATCGTTATCCGTATTTTGGTGAGGGTACAGATGGACCTCTCTGTTACATCGGAGTTTTGTCTTCAGCCAATTACTATTATCCGCCGGAGCATGAATTAGCATCAGGATTAAACTGGGTGGAAAACTATACAAATACCCCGGTTATTACTGTAAAAACCGGGATAACCAGGGCGTTAGGCAGCGATGTTCTTACGGCAAATTATCATTACAGCGACTCTGAAGGCGATGCCGAATCGGGGACGAGTTATCAATGGTACAGAAGCGACACTGCTGAGGGAACATATACGGAGATAACGGTTGCAACAGCAAAGCAATATACAATTGACCCGAATAAAGATTATGATAAATACATCAAGGTGAAAGTAACCCCTGCTGATGATAAGGGGATAGCAGGTGATGCGGTAACCAGTGATCCTTATTATGTGGAACCGCCGCAGTCACAGCCGTAGAGTTAGAAAAGTCCGGGATTGTTTTACAAGGTCGATTTTTTCTGACTATTTGTCGCAGAGCCTGTACCGCCCCGGATATCGGAGTCTTTGTTATCCTCTGAGGGTAATGGATCTAAACTAAGACCACTACCAAGGTCACGGATAACGAATCGGTCTGTGCCATAAAGTACAGCACATCTCTTTAAATCTTTAATTTTCCGCGTAAGTATAAGAAGAATCCATTACCGGTAGTAGCATATGTAAGTACGGAAAATTTCTCTAATACCTGCCAAATTTTATTCTGATCATTTTCTTCAAAAGCAGCACGTAGTTCTGAGAGATATAAAAAAAGAGAATCGATAAAGCTTTCCGGGATTGTGTTATAGATAACACCGGGAATAGTTTTGGTATTTATTCGCTGAAAAAATGCCTGGTGTGTAGTTTGAAGAACCTGATGCATAAATATTAATGTCGGATCGGTATAAAAATTCATTATTCTGTTTAAAATACCAAAACTGCCGCTGAAAAAATAGAGTTTATCCTCAAATGCGGAAGCTTCTTTACAGAGTTTTTCTATAGACTCCAATTCTTCTATTATCATTTTCCGATAGTTATCCGGAATGTTCATATCTATCTCCTTAAATCAGGCTATCTGCGGTTCATTACAATATTGGGCGGCAATTTCTAATTTGATTTTATCAGGATTTGTATCATTTTCACCTCTAAGAAAGTATCTGTATTGTCCCTCAGTAAATAGATCGATAGCATACTCATTTACGTTTTTTGTATCTGCTGCACCATTTTCTAATTCGTTTTCAGGGGTACCCATAGAGGTAATTGCCATATCCAAAAGATTCTGTGTATAATCTACTGTAGAAATATTTTTTTGCTTCGCTAATACCTTAACCAAATCCTGTTTTTCTTCAGGCACGACGGCCATATAGTCTCCATATAGTGTCATCCCAAGTGAATGCTCGAGTGCAATGGCAAGGCGGGACAAGAACTCATAATTTGGTTTTCTTCCCATGTTCTCGAATCGTGAGATCGTAGACTGCCTGGTTCTCATTAAACGGGCTAAATCTGTCTGTGAGAGATTTTTTTTGCTTCGAATCTCCAGGCTTTCCATGATTATCTTAGTAAGTGGAATCCAAAAATCGATATCAGCTTTATTATCTGCTTCCCGGTACTGATCTTTAAGAATGTCAAAAACCGGGATTTTGCGGTAATCATCCACTCTTTTCATTTAAATATCTCCTTGTAATTCTTTTCTGCCTGTTTAATTAGTTTGGGATTTGATTTGCTCCTTTTTTTTTAATTCGGCAGTGAACAACACAATTGCATTCTCCTCATTCTTACTGTATGCAAAATAAATCCGCACAACACCTCCTCTACGGGTACGGGGAATCTTAAACTCATACAGAGGAACTTCGACATTCCTCAGAATGCATACCCATCCTGCCGCTTCCATGGTTTTTAGATTGTCCAATTTTCCGACCTTATTTAAAGTCGTATATGTAAGAGCTCACAATTCAGGTCTTTTTTTGGTTAAGCGCTTTAAGAATCTTTTAGTCTGTCCTCCTCCATCCTTAAGCCTTCTCTCTGTGCTTAAATCTATAATGTCATTTTCGTCAGGATAGCAATAAATCTTCACTGACATCTCCAAAATATACCCAATTGGATATATTTGTCAACTATAATTTTTTAATAACAAAACCAGGCATCCAAATATCAGGAATTCAGCCTATATGCACAAGTTTTAACTATGCCTATAAAGCATTATATACGGGTTTTTAGCTATCTAACAGGAAATAGTAAAAAAGTTCCTCAAAACTCCACGTGCCGTTTTGACCGGATTTAATTGATTTTTCTGACAATAATGTAAATCGATAACGTCTATGTCTAATATTGCTTAAACGGGCATATCTTAATTGTATCATGTTCAGCTCAGTGCCCACACCGGAATACAAAAAACATCATCCCCTGGTGCAATAAAATCGCCCCTGTAAACAATCAATGAAAATGGAATTTTCCGGCCTT
>JAADHF010000132.1 GCA_013151965.1 Spirochaetota bacterium | reverse complement strand
CCGAAGGATTAATTATACTGAAGTTCAGATTTTTAACCTGGTTCCCTAAAAATGCATTTCCGCTTATTGTACTCCACCCCTGATCGTTGGGGAAAGAGAACATGTCATCCGGCCATTTATCATCGGGACTATTTATATCATAATTCTCCCATATAGCTATAGCCTGGGGTTCGTCGAAATCGGGAAACCCATTGTCATTCTTATCTATCCAGATGGTTACCCTGTAATCTCCCGGACGATCTTCGCTCCCGGGAATCCCCCAGAAATCGAAGAAAGCCTTAGGAATCGGATTTCCCTGAGGATCATAATTGCTGAAATCAACCGGCACCTGCTGATCCATCGTAAAATAATCAGGATCATCCGGGCCTAAATTGGCACTCTCTACCCTGCCCGATACCTGCACATCCCAATCGGCTAAAGCAGGATCGATATCCACATTAACTATTATCTCGTTACCGCCCGTCGCTTTGCCGCCATAATCCGGATAAATAGCTTCCAGAATGGCATCGCACCCGGAAAGCACTATCAATACGGATAAAACTATTAAAACACTGAATATTATTGTTCGCTTTTTCATTCTTTCACCTCCCCTACAAGTACAGTATCAGATTTATGGACGGTACTAACTGCTTCCCGATAGCCTTTGCTGCCAGTTTCCTCGTTTTTTCGCTTGCAAGTCCTTTTAACGTATCGATCATATTGCTGAACGAAGGAAAAACCGCAGTTCCGGAAATATTAATACCCCACCAATTCATCTTTATACCTGCTCCGAGACGAAGATTAGCACCTGCCCCGCCTGCATCGATATTATCCTCACCCTGTTTGTATAAATACAGGTAATTAATTCCCACCAGCGAATACCCGATAAAGGGTCCGATATTAAGCTGCACGCCTGCATCGAATAAATTCAAAAACCCCGGGCGCATATATCCTGTCCATCCCTGTATTACCCACGGCGGCAGAACAATAGCGTCCCAGCTTGCGTACCCTATATACCACCACTGGTAACCGAAGTGGAATCCCGGAGTTGCATTATCGTCCCCCTTGGACGCTCCGGGCAGCGGCGTTACCGATATTCCCAGCTCCCATTGGTCAGCGGAAAAAACCGGCATAGCAATAGTAATCATGATAGCAATTACTATCAGGATTGTAAGTTTCTTCATAGTAAAGTCCCTCCTTGAAAAATTTTTTACACATTTTTAGTTTATTACATTGATAATTATACACCCGGGCAGTTATTTTTCAAATTTTTTTAACCTTTTTTGCTCATTTTTTTTACTCTTATCCTCTATAATGATGTATAAACGGATATATTTCAGCTTTCCCTGCTTAAGAACATCATTCTGAAGCAGCTTCCGCCTTCAACAGAAAGATATTCGATTTCGCCTCCGTTCCGCTGAACCAGTGCACGGGTCAGGTAAAGCCCCAGACCGGTACTCTGCCTGCCTGATACGGCGGTTTCGAACATACCTGCTGTAATTTCCGAAGGGATGCCCCCGGCATTATCCGTAATCTCTATGATTACACTTCCGTTTCTGCCGGCGCTCTTAATGTGAATATTTTTATCCTTATTTTTATCCCCCGTTTTAAAAGCATCTACGGCATTACGTATTATATTCAGTATAATCTGTTCTATTTCACCTTTCCTTCCGTATATTTTTGTTTCATCTTCTACCTCGTGAGTAAATCTGATGCCTTCCATCCTGTAGGCAATTTTTACTATCTTAAAAAGATATCTGATATCATTCTTTATGTCGATTACTTCCTCTTTCTCTCTGCCGCCGATTGCAAGCTTTTCCAGTAAATCGGTAACCACCTCTTTTCCGAATTTTATGCTGTCTATTATTGCACCGAAGCTTCTGTCCTTCTCCTCCGTATTTCCAGCGGCAAGACCGTACTCCGCGGCAATATTTATGGAAGAAAGCATATTTTTAAATTCATGAGCCGATCCGGCGGCGAGAAGACCGGAAGCGATCAGCCTGTCATTTACTATCATTGTACTTTCTGTCTGTATCAATTGTGCATAAACACTTTTAATCTGTTCATCTTTTCTATCCATCCTTCTGTAATAACTTTTTAAACCCGCACCTTTTAAATATCCTTCTCCGAAAATAAAGAAAAATAACCCGAAAAGCGGAGCAAAAGAAACCAATAAAACAGCATGGATGCTTTTAAGCATAAAAAGAGAAGCGGCAGAATCATATAAAGCGCTGCACATCCAGACTGCAAAAGCTATAAAAAAATATAGAAACAACCCTTCGCGGGTCCGCAGATAATATCTGAAAACAAATCCCAGAGGATACAGGGAAGCCAGACCAATTGTAAAAATATAGAAAATAGAAAAGGGAAGCGTTCCGTAGTAGCCAAGCATGCCTATTATTATATCGACTATGCCCAGTATTCCGACTGCTGCAGTCCATATGCTGTTTCTGCCGTATCCGGATATATAATCCAGGTAGCTTCCCGCCGACCAGATAAAGAGAAGTGAAAAGATAATACGAAATGTTATTGTATCCGCAAAAGCAGCCCTAAGAATAAAAAAAACCAATGCCGAAGCGAACCACAGATACTCCTTTATGGATTCCCGCCTGGAAAGACGAAAAACAAGGGCCGCAAACTCGAGAGAGGCTGTTGTCAAAAATACGGTTTTTATCAGCGGATAAATATTCTGCACAAATTATGATTTTATAGAATTATCTGAATTCAGACAACCTGATAGGATCCGGAGAGATGTTTTCTCCGTTTACCTTCGAGAATTCCTGCAGCAGGCTCTTAGCCCTGGGAGAAAGCTTGCCAGGAACCTGAACTACCAGTTTTATATACATATCGCCGCGTCTGTGACTGTTATGAAGATGAGGAATGCCTTCGTCCCGCAAGCGGAGCATTTTCCCGGTCTGTGTTCCTGCCGGTATTTTTACCTTAGCCCGTTTATTGTTCAGTGTAGGGACCAGTATTTCCGAGCCTAAAGCCGCCTGTGTAATAGATATTGGTACAGCGCAATACACATCATAGCCGTCCCGTTCGAAGTATGCATGGGGTTTAACATGTATGTATACATAGAGGTCTCCTGCAGGTCCGCCGTTTATGCCGCTGTCTCCCTGGCCGGGAATACTTATCCTTTTGCCGTTTTCTATGCCTGCCGGAATCTTTACCTTTATCCGTCTGTTTTTCCTGATAAGACCCGTACCACCACAGCTTTTGCACGGTTTCTCTATTATTTCCCCCTCGCCATGGCATGTCGGGCATGTGGTAGCAATGGAGAAAAAGCCCGAGCTGCGTCTTACCTGCCCGCTTCCGCCGCAGGTCGGACATATTTTTTTACTGCTGCCCTTCTCCGTTCCCGTTCCGCCGCAAACCGAACATGCTTCGTTTCTCGTAAATGATATTTCTATCTGCGTTCCGAATACTGCATCTAAAAATTCTATTTCCACATCATACCTTAAGTCGGCTCCCCTCTGCGCGGAGTTTCTCGATGAGGACCTCTTTCTGCCTCCTCTCCCGAAAAACGAGTCGAAAAAACCGCTGAAATCACCGAAAATATCTTCGAAATCATGGAATACGCCGGAATAATCCTGAGTTCCGCCTGTCATTCCTTCTACACCGGCAAACCCGAACTGGTCGTAGGCCTGTCTTTTTTTCTCATCCGCAAGGATCTCGTAGGCTTCCGTGGCCTCTTTAAACCTATCCTCGGCGCTTTTATCCCCCGGATTCTTATCGGGATGATATCTGATTGCAAGTTTTCTGTAAGCTTTCTTTATATCGTCCTTAGAGGCTCCTCTCGGAACCCCAAGGACTTCGTAATAATCTTTCTTTGCCAATGTTCCTTCTCTTTTTTAAAGCAGCAGATTTTATTTAACAGTTTGGATTAATTGCTATTTTTTCGATTCATCATCATCGTCGACTACTTCGTAATCCACGTCTTCGACATTATCCGACTTAGTGCCTTTGCTCCCCGATCCGTCTCCGGACGGAGCTGCTTCCGCACCTGCACCGCCGCTTCCCGGAGCGCCCGCTGTTCCTGCACTGCCGGCTGCACCATCACCTGCTCCGGCAGAGGTTTTAGTATTTTTATAAACCTCTTCCGCTAACTTATACGAGGCCTGTTTAAGAGCTTCTGTTTTTTCTTTTATCTCCGAAGCGTCTTGAGAATCCAAAACCTTACGAAGAGCGGCAGCCGCATCTTCGATTGTTTTTTTATCCGCTTCCGAAATCTTATCCCCGAAATCCTTAAGCGATTTCTCTGTTGAATAGATAAGATTATCCGCCTCGTTCCTGGCCTCTACTCTTTCCTTTTCTTTTCTATCCTCTTCCGCATGAAGCTCGGCATCCTTGACCATCTTCTTTATTTCTTCTTCCGTTAAACCCGAAGATGATTCTATCCTTATCTTCTGTTCCTTGCCGGTTCCCAGATCCTTTGCGGAAACATGAACAATTCCGTTAGCATCGATATCAAATGTTACCTCTATCTGAGGTACACCGCGAGGTGCGGAAGGAATGCCGACAAGATCGAATCTGCCTAATGTACGGTTCTGGCCTGCAAGTTCTCTCTCTCCCTGAAGCACATGAATCGATACGGCAGTCTGATTATCCGCAGCCGTGGAAAATATCTGACTCTTCCGCGTGGGAATCGTAGTGTTCCTCTCTATCAGTTTGGTAAAAACACCGCCAAGGGTCTCTATACCCAGAGACAGCGGGGTAACATCCAGAAGCAGCACATCCTTTACATCGCCGCCTAAGATTCCTCCCTGGATGGCAGCACCCATTGCAACAACTTCATCGGGATTAACGCCTTTGCTCGGTTCTCTTCCGAAGAGCTCTTTAACAAGCTTCTGAACCGCGGGTATACGTGTCGAACCTCCGACAAGAATAACCTGATCGATATCCGAAGCATTTAACCCGGCATCTTTTATTGCACTATTACACGGCCCCTTTGTTTTTACCAGAAGGTCGCCTATCATCTGCTCGAATTTAGAGCGTGTAAGCGAGTAGTTCAGATGCTTGGGTCCGGATGAATCCGCAGTAATAAACGGAAGATTAATATCGGTTGCCTGTGTACTGGAAAGTTCGATCTTTGCCTTTTCCGAAGCTTCTTTTAGCCTCTGCAGGGCCATTCTGTCCTTTGAGAGGTCTATACCGTAATCCTTCCTGAAATTATCGACCAACCAGTCAATAATACGCTGATCAAAGTTATCTCCGCCGAGGTGTGTATCACCGTTTGTAGATTTCACTTCGAAAACACCATCACCGAGTTCGAGAATCGATATATCAAATGTTCCGCCGCCTAAATCATAAACGGCGATTTTTTCTTCCTTTCCGTTTTTACTGAGCCCGTAAGCCAGTGCCGCTGCCGTAGGCTCGTTTACAATTCTCTTTACATTTAATCCTGCTATTTTACCGGCATCCTTTGTTGCCTGACGCTGTGCATCGTTAAAATATGCGGGGACAGTAATAACGGCATCGGTTACGGTTTCTCCCAGATAATCCTCCGCTGTTTTTTTCATCTTCTGCAGAATAGCAGCGGATATTTCCGAGGGAGAGTATTTTTTACCCGAAATCTCAATTCTGACATCATTCCCGGAGTCGATAATCTTGTACGGTACCATCTTTATCTCCTCCGGAACTTCAGCGTATCTCCGGCCCATAAAACGTTTTATGGAATATACCGTATTTTCCGGGTTTGTTATCATCTGGTTTTTGGCCGGCTGGCCTACCAGCCGTTCCCCTTTATTTGTAAAAGCTACTATAGAAGGCGTAGTCCGCTGCCCTTCCGCATTCTGAATAACAGCAGGTTCTCCCCCTTCCATTACAGCTACACACGAATTTGTTGTTCCAAGATCGATTCCAATTATCTTACCCATTTTTTTTCTCCTTAGTTGTCCTCGTTTTTATTCTCTTTATCATCTTCTGCCGGCTCAAGGTCCTCATCCCTCTTTTTTTCGAGAACTGCAACAGGTTTTGCAACCTTTACCCTGGCAGGTCTTAATAATCTGTCATGAAGGTAATATCCCTTCTGATAATCTTCCAGAACCACAGAGTCCTTGTACGATTCGCTCTCTTCACTTGCGATTGCCTCATGCTTATCCGGATTAAATTTTTCACCCTGTGAAGAAAATCTCTTAAGTCCCCATCTATTTTCCAGCATCGCGGTCATCTGTTTTTCGATAAGACTGATGCCCTGGAGAAACGATTCAAAATCCTTAGAGACTTCCGCCGACTGGATTGCTCTCTCGAAATCATCTATTATATTTGTCAGATCGAGCAGAAGCTTCGAATTTGCATACCGTATAGAATCTTCCTTCTCCCTGGATATCCTCTTTCTGAAATTCTCAAAATCAGCCTGCTTTCTTAACAGCTGGTCCTTTAATGCACTATTCTCCTCTTCCAGAACTTTTACCCTCTCCTGCAGTAATTTTAACCCGGCCGCCTTAGTATTTCGCTCTTTATCCTTATCTTCCCTTTTGATGCCTTCTTTTAACTTGTTTTCTAAAAATTCAGCATCCTTAGATTTATCTGCAGATCCTGCGCCGGCTCTTTCTCCGTGCATTTCTCTATTACTTTTCTTCGACATTCTTTCCACCTGTGAATCTTGCTTTTCTCATAAGATAATAAGCCTATTACAGTGACGTCAAGTTTTTTTACAAAAAGGAGATAAGTAAGCTTTTAACCTGCGGTGCTTAAGAGTAATCAGACGTATAAAAAAATAGCCGTAAAGGCGATATACAAAGCATACAGCATCAGAAGCACAAATCCTTTCCAGCGTTCCAGTTTATACCCCATCCGCATTAATCCCAGCATAAGAAATACTGCAGCCAGTTCCCAGGGATAAGCGAAATAGATTATTTTTCTGGATACATGTATGGGATGGACAATGGATGCGGTGCCTATAATCCACAGGATATTCATAATATCCGCACCAATAATATCTCCGACAGCCAGATCGCCGTATCCCCTGCGGGCAGACACGATACAGGTGGCAATTTCCGGCAGAGATGTGCCAATGGCAACCACTGTCAGCCCTATGACAGCTTCCGAAATACCCATGTATGATGCAATAAAAACAGCCGAATCTATAAGGAATTCACTGGCAATTATAACACCGGCAACTCCGACTGAGAATCTTAAAACCTGGACGGCAAGGGAGCCGGCTTTTATATGTGCCTGGATCTCTCCTGTTACCTCTTTCTGATATTTTTTCCTGTCCTTATTCTTAAGCTTTTTTTCGCTCCATACTACGATAAACAGATAGCCGATGAATGCCGCTAAAAGAATCATTCCTTCCGCTCTGGACATTACTCCGTTAAATGCCATTAGAAACGAAAGTATACTGACTGCAATAAGCAGTATTCCAGCGCTCTTTAATACCCTCGATTCCACCTTTATTGCAACAGGAGCAACAATAACACCAAGGGCAAGAGCAAGGCCGTTATCCGCGATGACAGAACCCAGTGCATTACCCAGCGCAATCTCCGGTTTGCCGCGCAGGGAGGACAACACCGATACTGTAAATTCAGGAGCAGTTGTCGCGAGGCTTACCAGCACGATTCCTATAACAACTTTGGGAATCTTAAGATAAAAAGCAATGCCCACCGATCCGTCCACAAGAAAATCAGCGCCTTTTGTTAAGATATAAAAGCTGATAAAGAGTACGATAAAATTTATATAGATATTCGCCGGAATCAGCCCCATCTAACCACCTATCAATCGAAATATCTTGCCGGGTAACGGCGTTTTTATACTTATCGCCGCATCGGGGCATATCCTTACACAGTTTCCGCACTTTGTACAGATTTTGGAAGCAATAACAGGACGGTTATATGATCCGCATTTAATAAGCGCAACACGGGAAATTTTAGTCTCCATGCCTGTTTTTTATTTCCTCCATCAATTTTTCCATTCTATCGATTCTTTTAATGACATCGTTAAGTCTCCACTCGAGAGAAGATAAAATCCAGAACTCGAAGTGATTTACCTTTGCCTCATTGCTTAAGAAATAGGCTATTTTCAGGGAGACAAAGAGAATACCGATCTCCATGGATACCAGCCTCGGGAATCCTTCGAACAGCAGAGCCATTATAAATGCCGCAACAACAAGAATAATAAAAATAATATTGGCGGCTTTCTCCCCTTTTGTCGGTTTCCCGCCGATACGTCCTACAACTCCCCTTATTCTGTCACGTTCCTTTAGAAATTCCCTGATTTCATCTTCGTCCATTTAAGCCTCCGATTCTACTCTTCCACAAGATCAAAAATCTGTGATGCCTTTACAAAAAGAATAGACGGAAAATTCTCGAATTTTCCAAGTTCCCTTGTAAAAAACAACCTGTCCAGAGAAAACAGCCTTGCCAGCCCTCCCTTTTTTTCACCGGGGATTCCCATGAGGATAAGCATGGCATCGGATGAATATTTAACCATATTTTCATGAATAGGTTTATCATCATCCTGTATAATAAGAACCTCTCCCGACAAACGTGCCTTTCTTAAAAGTTCGTACATCTCCTTCCCGGATTTATTTCTATCATCATCCCTGCCGGTTTTCCTGATAATACGAATCGTTGTCTCGGTTCTCCCCGTTTTAATATCCGTTCTGCTTATTATATATGCAAGCATGGCCATAAGATTACCGTTTTCCTCTCCCTTCCACCACACATCTATCCGCCTGCTCTCCGTACGCTTTTCCCCGTGTTTGTAGAGAAGGATATTAACCTCCATGCGGATTAATTTTTCAATTATTTCAATATAGTTAAGCCTTGCATCTACAGGGAGAAGGGCTGTATTAATGCGGAAACCACCGGGAAGTGCACCCTGAATAATAGACATAATGGAAAGATCGTAATTATCATCCGGCACTTCTATCAAATTGGAAGGTACGGGCAGTTCCATACTACTTCCCTCCGGGTTTGAGGTTTTAATTATGTTATGCATTACAAGCCCCTGGTAGCGTGCAATCCTCTCTCCCATATCCATGTTATGCATTACCATGTCTTTTCTGTCGCCGAAACTGAAGGCGCTTACTATCGGACGCCAGTTCTTTGTTCCCTGCACTATACGGTTCATATGCTTAAAGCCCCAGTTAATGCCGCTGAACAAAACGCCCCACCATACACCTTCCAGTTTATTCTGCGATTTATACTTTAAGAGCAGCATAAATATGACGGTCTGAGAAACCGCCACACCGAGCCCGACCCAGATATTAAACAGCGCAATTACCGCCATGCACACAACAAATCCGTATAGAGAAATTGCCCAATGCCCCCGGGAAACAGGCCGAAAACTCGGATTCCCGCTGATACGCTCTAAAAAAGCCGCAAAATTAACCCAGCCATAGACAATTAAAAAGCAGATTCCGACCACCATGGAAGCCCGTGTTATATCTCCCGACCAGATTACAGGCAGAATAATAAGATATACCAGAACAGCAGCCCACCTGGGTTCTTTTCCCTGCTTTTTAAAATCTCCGGATAGAAAATTAAGCATTTTCGGCAGTATACGGTCCTGAGCGAGAGCCTGAGCTGTTCTTGGAGCTGTCATAAAATACGAAAGAGCCGATGAACCTGTTGCAACAAGTATTCCCGTTAAAAGCAGAACCGCGATCACAGGAATACCGGAAAAAACATCTACTACGGATGGGATCTGTCCGTCAGCCGTGGCGGCAAGCAGTCCGGGCTTAATGAGCGAATAGATACCGGCTACCGCAAGATAGATAAAAAATGTAATTCCGATGGAAATAAAAGTTCCCGAAGAGAGAGATTTTTTAGGATTCTTAAGGCTTCCGCTCATTCCCACACCTGCATCGATTCCTGTAACGGCCGGAAAAAATGCGGTAAAGGCAGCCCAGAATCCGGGTGCGGTCCCGAATCCATGGAGATTAACATTTCCCGAAAATATACCCTCCGAAGCCGACCCTGATAAAGGCGAAAGTATTATTGAACCCACGGCACCTATGAGTACTACAAAAATAACCATTTGAATCTTAACAATAAAATGAGCGCCTGCAATTCCTAAAAGAAATGCAAATGTTGCAACAGCAGTTGCAATAATCTGTTTCTGCACGAGAACATCAAAACCCCCTATATGGCGGTAAATAAGAGGAATTTTTAACAGGATACTCTGCAGCGGTTCGGAAAAACCAATTGCATAAAACCCGATAGAGGCTGACTGAGCAAGAAAAAGCTGAATTCCGATCGAACCCCCGAAAGCTCTTCCCAGAGAACGCCTCGAAACGGCATACATGCCCCCTGCTCCGATACGTTCTATATTTGTCGCACAATCCGAAATAGAAAAGGCGGTAGCAATTGTTACCGTATTGGAAATAATAATAATAAGCGCCATTTTCCAGAAACCCATCATTCCGGCGAGCGTGGGAAGAATCAGAAAAAGAACAGCCCCGAGTATCGCCTCGAAGGAAGGAACAAAAACACCGGCAAATGTACCAAAAAGCTGTTTGTCTTCCCCGGTGTTGTTATTAACCGTCTTGAGCATTTTAGAAGAATAGCCTATTAGCACAGGTTATAGCAAGGCTTTTTTATTGACAAGGATATGCAAAAGAGCTTACCATGACGGCCTGTCGCTCCCCTGCAACAATAATCAGGGGTTCAACGATGAAAAAAGCATATGAAAATAATTAAAATATTAACTGTAGATGTCGGAGGCGGACACAAGGCACCTGCACAAGCTATAAAACAACAGTTAGACAGGCTGGATATCCGGGATACCGAAACGGAAGTAGTGGATATGCGTGAGGCAATCCACACAAAACTGCTTTATTCAATATATAAGGGCTTCTGGGTCCATATTGCACTAAAGTATCCGCCGTTAATAAAGGCCCTGTACGGTACTGCTGATAATGCCGTACTGGTACGAATTATAGATTTTATCTTCGGGGTTGTTCTTATACCTAGGTTTAGAAAATATATACACTCTGTAAACCCTGACATTATAATATCCACTTACTTTACATTTACTCATTACCTGGAGATATTAAAAAGAGAGAGGGGATTTCGTCCTCTGACAATTTCCCTGAATCCGGAACCATTCGAAAGCCTTGCAATATGGGTAACAAAAAAACTTCATTACAGTTTTGTTTTCTCTCAAAGGGCAAAAGCACAGATGCTTGCGAAGGGTGTACCTGAACGGAAAATTAAGGTATTCAACTTCCCGGTAAAGCCTGAGTTTTCGAAACAGCAGAAACCTGTTGATGATGTTCGTGCGGATCTTAAAATTAAGAAGAACATTCTGACCATACTTTTTAATTTCGGGGCCGAAGGAGTAGGTCCTACAAAAAAGTATTTAAAAGCCATACTGAAAAACGGCCTTCCTGTTCAGATAATACTAATCTGCGGCCGCAACAGGGAACTTAAAAAAAACCTTGAGAACCTGAAGAGGAACTATTCCGGAAGCACGGAACTTTTGATAACAGGTTTTGTGGATAATATGGAAGACTATATCTATGCATCGGACCTGGTCATCGGCAAAGCAGGCCCTAACTCTGTTTTTGAAGCACTCGTTATCGGAAGACCGGTTGTTATTACAAGTTTTATGGAAAACGAGCGGTCAACGGTTCAGTGGATTATTCAAAACAGAATAGGATGGCACATCAGATCGGTATCGAACCTTGTAAAGTTTATAGAGCGGATAGAGGCATCGCCTGTTTTACTGTTAAAGTATTATGAGAATATTAAAAGACTGCATTTAAAATCGGGGACAGAAGAAATAGCTGAGTTTCTTATCAATTTTCTTAAAAGTCCTGCTGACAAATAGAACTTCTCTTACAGACGATATTTTCCTGTTACATCTTTATTCAATAATTAATCAATGATACTGTACGATTATGGATAATCAGCCGCCCGAAAAGCTTAAGGGTAGATACCGTTGGATTAAGAAACATTCCGCATCGGACGAAACCGGAGGGTTCGCCATAGAACTTACAGCAGAAGACCGTAGAGGGCTTATAGCGGATGTTTCAGGGCTTATCTCACATTATAACGGCAACCTCACATATATGCAGTCATGGATAGAGTACGATGGAGCGACACATATTCTAATCCAGATAGAAGGTTCGAACAGCATAGATTCCATACTGGAAGGTATTGCTTCCATTGCATCGGTGAAGTCCGTTAATCTGCGGCAGACCTACAGCCGGACATACGGCAAGAGAGTCATTGTCATGGGCGGCGGAGCACAGGTCGCACAGGTCGCCTCGGGTGCAATAGCGGAGGCGGACAGGCATAATATACGGGGAGAAAGGATCTCCGTAGATACTATAGCTATAGTGGGAGAAAACGAAATTGCTCAGGCGGTACGTGCTGTGGGCAGACTTCACAGAGCGGCCATACTTGTTCTTGCCGGGGCACTTATGGGAGGAGAAATAAGTGATGCTGTCAGGGAATTAAAATCTCAGTACGGGATCCCTGTTATGTCGTTAAAAATGGCCGGTTCCGTTAACAGGGTATCGGATATTGTCGTAACCGACCCGCTCGAAGCCGGAGTTATGGCTGTGATGCTTATCAGCCACATAGGAAAATTTAATCTGCTTAAGGTATACGGGAAAGAATATTAATTTCCCTCCTCTTCTTCCAGAAAATCCTCTAAAAAGAGAGACATATCCTCGTAATTCTGTTCCACTCTGGAAGCTTTCTGTCTGTAAAGGTCCATATCAGCATCTATCAGAAGGTCTTCCACATTCTCCGGTCCGGACGATTTAAGGCCGATACTGGCCTGAAAAGGGAAATCCGTACCGGAACTGTTAAATTCTTCTATATCTTTTTTAATTCTCTCCCTGACAAGTTCCGCCTCTTTCCTGTCCGTATTAGGCATAAGTATTACAAATTCATCACCGCCGTACCGGGCTACGATATCCACTTTCCTGATATTCTTCTCCAATATCTTGGCAAGATTCTTAAGAACCTTATCTCCTGCAGGATGACCGAACTGATCGTTTATTTTTTTAAACTCATCCACATCCAGCATGAGAATCGAAAGAGCGCCGCCGTACCGTCTGCACCTCTCTGATTCTCTTTTGAACTGATTATCGAAAATCCTCCGGTTGTATATGTTTGTCAATGGATCTATAGTCGCTATTTTTTTTAACGCACTGAAGTAGTATATCTTGGCCATTGCAATCGCCGCAAAATCACCTATTGTAGAGAGTATTTTTAACTCAAAAGGTGTAAAAATTTTCCCGTTTAGTTTGTTAATTAACTCTATGACTCCGAAAACCCTGTCTTCTGTTTTTAAGGGCACCCCGATAATAGACTTTGTTTTAAAGCCGGTTGTCTTATCAAAATAACTGTTAAAGCGCGGATCTTTTGTTACATCTTCGATGATAACCGCCTGACCTTTATCCGCTATCCAGTTTGCCACGCCGGTACCTTTGGGCACAGTCCGGCCTTTAAGTTTTTCAGCATTCTTTCCCACAACAACCTTAAAAAACAGTTCACCTGTTCTTCTGTTTCTGAGCAAAAGCGACCAGTTAAGGGGGGCAAAAATGGTTCCTATCTTCTCCATTACCTGCCGGATAACTTCGTTTATGGTTTTTGCCGCGGATAGACCCCGCACAACATCAGAAAAAAACGTTAACCTTACTAAGTCATCAATTTCACCATTTTTATTATTCGAATCCATATCTTATAACAGTATCCTTTTCACGAGCGACTCTGCCGTGAGCCCCATATCTTCCGCCACTTCCCGGCCGGACCCTGATTCTCCGAACCTGTCAATCGCAACAGCATCATTATCATTTAAAACCAGCCCTGTCCATCCGAAAGATGTTCCGGCCTCTACTACAACTCTTCGGATATTCGGGGGAATAATATTATTTTTAAAATTATCATTCTGCTGCTTAAACAATTCATAAGAGATCATCGAAACAACACGAACACGTTTATCCTTAATCTTTTCCGCCGCTTCCAGAGCCATAGAAACCTCGGAGCCGGTTGCAATAACAATAACATCCGGTTTACCATCCGGTTCTTTTACAATATATGCGCCCTTTCTTATATTATCCTTCCAGTTTTTATCATACTTCGAATACACGACCAGACCCTGGCGTGTTAATGCCATGGCAGTCGGCCCGTCCTGCCTTCCGATGGCCATTAACCAGGCTTCGGCTGTTTCTTCCGCATCACCCGGCCTTAATGTTATAAGCCCCGGAATACTGCGCAGGGCGGCAAGCTGCTCCACCGGTTCATGAGTAGGCCCGTCTTCTCCGACAAAGATAGAATCATGGGTAAAAACATATATTACCGGAATCTTCATCATACTTGCAAGCCTTATGGGCGGCTTCATATAATCGGAGAAAACGAGGAAGGTTGCACAGAAAGGCCTTAATCCCCCATGAAGCACAATACCATTCGTAATCGAACCCATGGCATGCTCTCTGACTCCGAAGTGAATATTCCTCCCGGAAGGATTATTCTTTGCGAATTCACCCGCACCTTCCATCACCGTCTTATTGGAAGGTCCCAAATCCGCAGAGCCTCCGACCAGATTCGGAACGGCTTTAGCAATTGCATTTAACACTTTCCCTCCTGCAGCTCTTGTGGCAATTTTATCCCCGGTCTTAAATTCCGGCATATCAATCATGTATTCCGAAGGTTTTTTCCAGTTAAAGTATCCAATCCACTCATTGTACAGTTCTCTGTTTTCACTTTTCCATTTATCAAACCTATCCGTCCATGCCCTGTACTCTTCTTCCCACAGCTCTCTTCTGGTCTTAAAATATTCCAGGGCCTCATCCGCTACATAAAACCGTGAATCGGCCGGCACGCCCAGAGCTTTCTTTACAGCCTTTACCTCTTCCTCTCCCAGCGGAGCCCCGTGAGCTTTCGGATTTCCGGCAAGATGAGGAGAGCCCTTTGCTATTACCGAGGTCAGCTTAATGATAGAAGGTCTGTCTTTAACACCTTTTGCCTCTTCCACCAGTCCCGCAACCTCTTTAAAGTTATAGGAATCCCCGGAAAGAGTATGCCACCCGTAAGCTTCGAACCGTTTAAGAACATCTTCCGTAAATGCAAGATCTGTCGAACCTTCTATTGTGACACTATTTGAATCATAAAATACAATTAATTTTCCAAGTCCGAGATGCCCTGCAAGAGAAGCTGCTTCCGAACTGATGCCCTCCATCAGGTCTCCGTCGCCTGTTAAAACATAGGTAAAATGATCCACAATTTTGTGTTTACCGGTATTGAATTTAGCGGAAAGCATTCTTTCGGCTATTGCCATACCCACTCCATTGCCGAATCCCTGGCCGAGAGGACCGGTTGTTGTCTCTATGCCCGGAGTTACACCATACTCGGGATGCCCCGGAGCCTTTGACCCGAGCCTGCGGAATTTAGAAATATCATCTACCGAAATATCATAACCGGACATATACAGAAGCGCATACTCGAGAAGCACTCCATGCCCTGCAGACAGTACAAATCTATCCCTGTCCGGCCATTCCGGATGTGCCGGATTATGATGAAGCACCTCGCCGTAAATAAGGGAACCCAATTCCGCACAGCCCATAGGCAATCCGGGATGCCCGGAATTAGCTGCCTGTACTGCATCTACAGTTAAGGTTCTGACAGACAATGCTGCAGCTTCCAACCCTTTTATATTCATACCTTCCTCCGTTCAATTTTTATTCCCTTTAAGCCGATATCAGCTATACAATAATTACCGTTTTTGTATGCACCGGTATTAACACACATACACCCGTTTATAACCTCTTCTCCTCCGGATTCATGTATGTGTCCGCATATACAGAGATCAATTTTATTATTTTCGATAAAATTCCTCACTGCCTCGGATCCGGCATGAATGCCGGCAAAAACTCTGTCCAGTGAACTCCTCTTCGGCGGCGTATGTGTTATAAGTACTTTAACTTCGGTTTCTTTAACATCACCATACGATCTCTTAAGGGCCTGTTCCATCTCGGTTTCCGATATTTCCAGCGGCGTATTCATGGGTGTTTTTACGCTGCCCCCGAGACCGATAAAACCAATATTATCGATAATACTGTTCTTTTCATGCAGGTTTATTCTCTTATCTTCCAAAAACCGGACTACTTCTCCGGTATCCATATTACCGGGGACGGCAAGAACCCTTAGACCGGAATTTACAAAAACAGACATTATACTCTCTGCAGTATTGTAGTTCCCCTTCTGAGTTATATCCCCTGACAGCACCACAATATCAATATTTCCGGTACTTTTAAGAATACCTGCAATTCCATCGGTTCTGCCGTGAATATCCGAAAAGCATAACAGACGCATAATTTCTTATTTCTTCTTTTTCTTTTTCTTTTTCCTTCTCAGTTTACGCTCGGTAAGGACAGGCATTTGAGCCACATTTTCCTGCTTTCCCTCAGCTTCCCCGCCTTTTTCAACTCCTTTAACGGAAAGAGGTTTCCCTGCTCTTTCTTCCTTAAGCTGCGAAGTACTGCTTTTAATACGCGACACGGGGACAATATTTGCCTTTACCCCGTACTTTATCGCATCACTTCTCTTCCTGCGTCTATCCACCATATTATGCCAGCCGAGTACAATCGGTGAAGCGATAAATATGGAAGAGTATGTGCCGACAACGATACCGACTATCAGGTTAAAAGCAAAAAGCTTTATGGAACCGGTTCCGAAGACGTAAATGGCAAGAACCGCAACTAGTGTTGTTAAAGAAGTTATCAGCGTTCTGCTCAGTGACTGGCTTACACTTGTATCGATTATCGTTGACAGACTTTCATCCCTGATTAAGCCTACATTTTCACGGATTCTGTCAAATATAACTATCGTATCATTAAGCGAGTATCCTATAATTGTCAGTACCGCAGCAATTGTTGCCGTAGTAACCTCGAGATGGAATGTTCCGATAACCCCGAGCATGACGGAAACATCGTGCACAAGGGCGAGAATTGCCGCTACGGCATATATAAGTTTAAACCTGAAGCTTATATATATCAGAATAAGGACAAGTGCGACAATAGTAAGAGAAATGGTTTGTTTCGCCAGATCACGTGAAAACCTCGGACCGACAAAATCCGTCTTTTTAACAATGACCCGGCCGCCTCCGAACTTTGCGCTCAGAACATCGAATATCTTTTTCTCTGTTTTCTGGCGAAACTTCTTATCATTATCATTTGCCTCGACACGAATAATGAATTCCTGATTTATCGGACTTTTAACAAGCTGAAGGCTGTACCTCCCAAGAGAGGCCAGAACAGTACGGAGTTCTTCTATATCAACAAAAGTGTTTTCATTCTTACGCAGAATTCTGTTTATGGCTATTTCTTTACCGGTTATATCGATATTATGATCAAGTGAGATCAATACCGACGAAGGGAAATCAGGGGGCGCTTTTAAATCGATTTTAATCCCCTTCAGTTTCCCTGCCGCATCCGCAAGGCTTTTAAGTGTGGCATATTTAGCAAACGGAAAACTGTACGTATTGGTTTTGCCGTTTTCCGTAATTGTACACTCAAGCCTGCCGGTCCCCTGGCCGATTGTTTCTCCCTTTGCAATAATAACCTCTGCCTTGCCTTTTCCGGTATACGATATGGTAAACGCAACAGGAGCAATCTGAATCTGTTCCGTTAAACCGCCCTTAAAATCTATGCCGAGGTTAAAACCGCCGCGTATAATTAATCCCGTATAACCCGAAATAATAACTATAAGAGATATGGTGATCATTATGAACCGATATCTTGTAAACCTGATAATTCTCTTCATCTTAATGCCCTCCAACTGATGCTGAGTTTTTTCCTTTTCAGCGTATCGGTAGTAAAATCAAATATCAGCCGTGACACAAAAAGAGCCGTAAACATCGACGAAATGATACCGATAGCCAGTGTGACGGCAAAACCCTGTATCGGGCCTTTCCCAAGTTGCGAGAGGGCTAAAGCAGCTATAAATGTCGTGATATTGGCATCCATGATCGTCCAGAAAGCCTTGGCAAAGCCGGCCTTTACTGCGGCCGCTCTCTGTTTACCGATCCTGTACTCTTCTTTTATCCTTTCGAATATAATTACATTTGCGTCGACAGCCATACCTACCGTTAATATAACACCGGCAATACTTGTCAATGTTAGTGTGAAGTTAAACACGGAAAGTATCGATACCATAAAGTACAGGTTCAGTACAAGGGCAAAATCGGCAATAAGACCCGATCCGAGATAGTAAATAGCCATAAACAGGATAACCAGTATAAATCCGAGTATAATCGCTTTTATTCCCTGACGGATAGCATCTTCACCCAGGGAAGCCCCGATTGCCGTAGAGTTGATAATAACAAGCGGAACCGGAAGCGCTCCTGTCCGGAGTACCAGCGCCAGATCTTTGGCTTCGGAGGCCCCGAAACCGGTTACCCGCACTGCGTCCCTTATTGGTTGGCTAATTCTTGCCTGGGCACGCACCTTATTATCCAGGACTACAGCGAGCATTTTATTTACATTCGCACTTGTCAACTTATAAAAAATATCGCCTCCTTCACTGGTAAGGAAAAAATTAACAACCGGCTGATTCGATAAGGAATCCCTGCTTACCCTTGCATCTCTTATATATGTCCCGGCAAGACCCGATTCAGTTTTAACAACCGTATAGCCCTTTGTCTGCAGAATACCATACTCATCCTTCTGAACAACCTTTAAAAGTTCCGTTCCTTTTGGAAGGATGTTGGGATCTTTTAATTTTCCATCAGCATCTAAAAAATCATTGGGATGCTGTGCATGGTACTCTTTGAATGCCTTTAAACCGTCATCATCGACAATATGAAAATCCAGTTTGCCTTTGCCCAAAATAAATTTGTTCATCCTCTCTCTGTCGGCAGCTCCCGGAAGTTCGACAATAATTCTATTGGTTCCCTGTCTCCTGATCTGAGGCTCAGTAACACCGAACTGATCTATACGGTTATTAAGTATTTCCAGAGCCCGCTTAATTACATCTTCCTTTTCAGCGGCAGTCATCGGTTTTCCCTGTTCCTTTTCCAGTTCGGCGATATCGGCTTCTATAACAACATACATACCGCCTTTTAGATCGAGTCCAAGCTGCAGTGTCCTGTCCCTGAGCTCTTTTAGATCGGCAACTTCCTTGCGGTAGTGATTCTCTATTTCATCATAAATAGCCGCTTTACTGGGATAACTGCTTAATACTTCTTTTACCTTCCACACCTTCGGCACGCGTTTTTTCTCTATTTTATACCTTTCCTTCGCCTTGTCCGTTAGAAAATAGTACTTCGAAGGAAAAGGATCATTCAGGTCCATGGCCAACAGATCTTTTAATATCTTATCAGCCTCCCGCCTTGAATATAATTTTACCTGTTCCGCCGAGCCTGTTGCAATCTGTTTTTTTTCTTCCGGAATCCAGACATACCACTTTACAGTGGGATAGAGGAACCAGTAGGCAACAGCTAATAGAACAAGTATAAGAACAAATCTCCATCGTTTACTCATCAATTTAACTCCACTTAGAATTTCTAAATATGAAAATGTGTCAGGCAGTCTGTAAAGGGATTATTGTTACTACCTTATTCTTTTTTTTCCGGTACGCTTTCTTTCCTCTCCAGAACATTGGAGATAGCACTTTTATTAAACTCTATCTTTGTATCGGTATCTACTTTTAAAGTAACAGTCTGTTCCTTTACAGCGGTAACTGTTCCCCTGACACCCCCTGCGGTGCTTACCCTGTCGCCTTTCTTAAGGGCGGTAAGCATTGCCTTTGTCTCTTTCTGTTTCTTATTCTGGGGACGTATTACGAGGAAATAAAAGATAAGAATAATTAAACCGAATGTAACCAGCATGGTGACCATCTGTCCGCCTGCACTGCCTCCCGCAGCCTGAAGCAGCGGTAAATTAGCCAAATAAGTTTTTAACATAGCAATTCCTTTTTATTTAAAGATTTCTGGTAAATTAACATACTTTTTTCAATCTCGTCAAGAGAGGGCGTGCATGATGCAGGAGTAATCAGAGGCTGATTACCCTGGACACCTCCTCGGGCACCCTTGTTACACCGAATATTCTTTTAAGGTCTTCCACCGAATCGGCTTTATACTCTGTTTGTTCATTGTAAAACGCAAGAATATTCCGAAATTCTTCTTCGCCGGATGTATAGAGCGCATAACAAATAGCAGATTTAAACATACCTCTTTCCGCAAGTTCATTTGCGGATAATTTTGAATATTTTCTTTTTAATAACCCATTCACTATTGCAGTATTTCCGCGGTACCCGATTGTAAAAGTAAAATCCTCTCTGCTGATCAATATTTTGCTCCTTGAATGTGATTGACAACTCGTATATCCTATATATTAAACATCTCTCTGATGAAATTCAATAGGAGAATGCAATGTGGATCCTGGATCAGAATAAACTGTCATCATTCCTGGGAAGCATAGCAAGCGGACTCACGATAAGTCCTTTTGAATTTTTTTTACTTATTCTGTTTCTGGCAAGTTTTATCGCCCTTCTAATGTATGTTTACAACTATCAGAAAAAAAAAGCACTTAACTCAAAAATTCAATATTCTCAGGAGCAGTACGATAAATTCGTCGGTAAATTCCAGCTTAATCCTTCGGAAATAGATTTAATCGAAAAACTGACCCGTTATCTGCACAATGCGGACATCGAAAAACACCATCTGTTTATAAACCAGGCTGCATTTAATTTATGCGCCGCCAAACTGCTTAACGATGATGAAGCAGTACCTCAAAGCTCTATTTCATCACTTCGTTTAAAATTGGGTTTTACACTGAAAGACCAGGAAAGCAGTATTCATTCCACAGCAGAACTTCCCGAACATCTCAAGCTCTATATACTCCAGGGAAAGGTAAGGAGATTTAAGGGAATTCTTTTAAAAATAACGGCGCAGTCTCTTATTGTTGAAATAGGCGAAGGTAAAATCCCTCCTGCTTCCGGCAGTATCATAACCGTTCTGTTCCAGAGAAAAAACGGCGTTTTCAGCTTTAAATCCTTTGTTCAGAAAATAAACGGCAGAACTATATCTATTGCACATTCCGAAAAAATGAAAATGACGCAGAAGAGAAAATTCTACAGAAAAAACATATCGAATCCTCTGCTTATCAGAGTTGCAGGTTCCAGTGAAAAGGCTGTAAAATCTAATTTTATCGATCTCGGCGGCGGCGGCGCAAGTATTGTTAATCCGGAAAAGAGGTTTAGAACCGGTGATCATATAGAATTGATTTTCTATATATCCGGGGAAGAGAGGATCAGCCTTATAGGCGAAGTTATAAGGACTTCGAATGATAATGATGTAATTCATATAAGCTTTGATACCATCCGTGAATCTTTCAGGGACAGAATAATAGGATTTATTCTGTCCTATTCGTCGTCTGCAAAAAGATGACCCCGAATGACCTTAAAGTACTTTTTATTACATGCTATTCCGACAGCGACCGGCAGTTTAAAGGAATTTCAAATATTCTAAAAAAGATAACGGAAAACAAAAGCTCATACTGGCTCCGGTGGAAAGGCGGAACTGTGGATTTACTGCCTTATGGAAATATTAACACCATACTTATTTCAGGCCACGGTGCATTTGACAGGCCGGCTGTAACGGACAATATGGGTAATTACTTTAATGCTGATAATATTGTACTTCCTCCGGAAATATTTCTATATCTGCTATGCTGCTTTCAGGGACGAAGCGGCATTATACGGCAGTGGGCGGATAGATTATCTCTGCCGCCGGACAGAATCTCCGGCTGTCCGTCCGAAACAGAAACAGCATTAAGTACGATATTCTTTCTTCATATTCTAAAGTACGGTACTTCTGTTCTCCGTAAATCTTTCATCAGATGGTGCGGGATAAATCAGTATCTCGAGCCTTATTTTATAAAACTTCGCTCCATTTACAGAGAAACAGGAGGACAGCCGTTAGAAACCTTAAAAGACTTCGAAAATATTGCTGATCTGAGCAGTTTCGGAGATTTTATCGGTATTGTACATGAATTTCCACGATTCCTGGAGACCCTCTACTAACAGTTAACTTAATCCTTAATTAAAAAGAGGAGATCCTTCTTAAGGAAGGACCTCCCCGTATATCACTTTAAAAGATTCTATTAGTACGGTGGCATTCCGCCGGCACCTGGTGCGGGCATTGGAGGTTCTTTCTCCGGAATATCCGTAATAGAGCATTCAGTTGTAAGCAGCAGACTTGCTATGGAAGCTGCATTCTGAAGTGCTGATCTTGTCACCTTGGCAGGATCGATTATACCGGATTTTAACATTTCTACCCATTCCATGGACTGGGCGTTAAAACCGATTCCTTTTTTCTCGTTCTTTGCCTTGTCCGCTACTATAGCACCGTCGAGACCTGCATTTTCCGCTATCTGGCGGATAGGTTCTTCCAGAGCACGTGTAACAATCCTGAACCCAACCTTCTCATCCGCTGTTAAATCCTCGATATCAGCCTTACTCATGGCCTTAACCGCCTGAATTAACGTAAGTCCGCCTCCGGGAATAATACCTTCTTCGATAGCAGCCCTTGTAGCCGACAGAGCGTCTTCCACCCTATGCTTCTTCTCTTTAAGTTCTACCTCTGTTGCCGCACCGACATTTATAACCGCAACACCGCCTGCAAGTTTTGCAAGACGTTCCTGAAGTTTTTCTCTGTCATAATCCGATGTTGTTTCTTCGATCTGAACCTTAATCTGGGCGATACGGTCCTTAACATCCTTTTCTTTTCCGGCACCTTCGATTACAGTAGTATTCTCCTTATCGACCTTAACCATTTTTGCTCTTCCCAGCTGATTCACTTCCGTATTCTCTAACTTAAGGCCCAATTCTTCGGATACTACCTGACCGCCCGTTAAAACTGCGATATCTTCCAGCATGGCCTTTCTTCTGTCACCGAAACCGGGTGCCTTTACGGCACATACATTTAATGTTCCTCTTAAGTTGTTAACCACTAAAGTTGCAAGTGCTTCGCCCTCGACATCTTCCGCAATTAAAAGCATAGGTTTTCCCGCCTGTGCAACCTTTTCGAGAACAGGAAGAAGATCCTTCATACTTGATATTTTCTTGTCATGAATCAGAATATACGGATTCTCCAAAACCGTTGCCATAGTGTCGCGGTTCGTTACAAAGTAAGGAGAAAGATAACCACGGTCGAACTGCATACCCTCCACCACTTCGAGGTTGGTTTCCATGGATTTGGATTCTTCTACCGTAATAACTCCGTCTTTTCCTACCTTTTCCATAGCATCGGCGATTAATTCACCGATCTCATTATCATTGTTTGCAGAAATTGCAGCAACCTGAGAAATCTCTTCCTTCTCCTTGATTGTCTTGGCAGACTTTTTAATTTCACTCACTGCAACTTCCACAGCCCGTGAAATACCGCGCTTAATCTCCATCGGATTAATGCCCGCTGCAACACTCTTTAAACCCTCTTTAATGATGGAGTAAGCAAGAACGGTAGCCGTAGTCGTACCATCTCCTGCAATATCATTTGTCTTTGTTGCGACTTCCTTCAGCAGTTGTGCTCCCATATTCTCGAATGGATCTTCCAACTCAATCTCTTTCGCAATCGTCACTCCATCATTTGTAACTGTAGGTGCTCCGAATTTTTTATCGAGCACAACGTTACGACCCTTGGGTCCAAGGGTAACTTTTACGGCATTGGACATCTTTTCCACGCCTTTGATTAGTGCCTGTCTGGCTTCCTCGTTAAACTTTAATTGTTTTGCCATACTCCTACCCTTCCTTATTGAATTTTTTATTTATATAATAGAATGGAATAAACGTAATAACGCTTTATGAAAAGATACAAATACTTTTCCAAATCATCAACAAAAAATTTGAATTTTTTTCCGTATGCTTTAAAACAGTAATTTTCCTTCTATTATAATAAATATTTCCTATGCAATCTATTTGACTAACTCATGTATTTCAAAGTAATCTACTAACCTGATGAAATCGACAGGTATAGATTTTTTTGATGTTGACCATACACTTACACAACGCTCATCCGGCAGACATTTTATATTGATGGGTATAAAAAAAAGAATTTTCCCTGCCCGGTATCTGTTTTCCATACCTTTTTACTATATTTATTACAGATACGGTAATATCAATATCGCATTTATGGAACAGGGTTTTCCCCAGCTGAACGGTATCAGGGAGAATACCCTGGAAAATTTATCCAGAGAAAGCTTCGAAAAAAAGCTTAAGAACGACATCTATCCGGAAGCCAGGGTTCTTATCGAACGCCTTAAACAAAAAGGCCGGGAAATCGTTTTTGCAACTTCATCGCTGAATGTAATCGTAAAACCTCTTGCGGAATACCTGTTTGTAGAAAACATTATTGCAAACAACTTAGAGTTTAAAGACGGTATATGTACAGGCGTATTTACAGAAGCTCCTATTTTCGGAGAGAGTAAAAAAGAGAAGGTATTACAATTTATCAAAGAGAAGGGTTATTCTTCCGCAGACTGTTCTTTCTATTCGGACAGCATTCACGACCTTCCTCTCTTAGAATCCGTAGGTAATCCTGTGGCGGTAAATCCTGATTCCAGGCTTCGAAGAATTGCAAATGAAAGAGGCTGGGAAATTATTAATTTTAAATAAACCGCTTATATAAGCTCGATCTCTCCGGATACAAGTTTTACCGTTCCGCCCTCCATGTCTCGGAGAATCAATACCCCCTCCGCATCGATCCCGGTAATAACCGCCTCGATACAGCCTGTTTCTCCGGTACCCATGCGGACTCTGACTTTCCTGTTTATTCCCGCAAGCCTCTTTTTAAGCTGATCATTCCAGGCTGTATCTCCGCTGCCGTGCCTTCTTAAGTATATTTTAAATTCGTACAGGATATCAGCAAGCAGATTAAAAGGATTAATTTCCCTATGCAGTATATCTTTAAGTGATACGGGGAAAAACCCTTTTTTTTCGGTATCTTTATAATTTCTGCAGTTAAACTCTTCATTGCAGTTTACACCTACTCCGACCAGAATGTGTCTTTCATGTGTTTCACAAAGAATGCCGGCTAATTTCCTGTTATTATACAGAAGATCATTAGGCCACTTTATTGCAGCCGAAAGAGCATATTTTTTTTCCAGCACTTCCGCGATAATAATTCCCGTAATCAGAGGCAGCCGCAGATAGGGAAATTCTATAATCTCTTTCTGAAGAACCAGGGTAAAAAGCAAATTTTTACCATGAGCGGCATACCATCTTCGTCCGGCTATCCGGCCCCTTCCTTTTCTCTGATAGCCGGCCATAACAACTGCACCATGCAGTACGGAAGGCCCGTCCCCCTTTTGAAACCCGGCAATCAATTCAAGGGCATCCTGCATCGTGGATTCCGTTTCCTTTAAATAGTAAAGAGGAGCCTTATTAAAAGGATTCTTAAAATTTCTGTTCTTTAAGCTCATTTATCCCCGTTGTATCTATAATGCAGTTCCGGTAGTTCTATTATATCTTCTGTCTGCTTCTTGACCCGCACCATAATAACACTCATATTAGTAAAGGTGAGAAAAAATGTCCAACATTAAAAGATTCAAAGACTTATCAGGTTTAACAACATATACCGCCAATGTAGTGTTTACAAAGATCAAAACAAAAGTAAAGACAGGCGAAGCAAATATCATACTTGCAGGCGGAAGAACCCCGGAAAAATGTTATACAAAGCTCTCAACTCTGATAAACACGGCCGGCGGTTTAAATCTTAAAAACACATACTGGTATCCGGGTGATGAACGATGGGTTCCCTCCGGCCATCCGGAGAGTAATGAAAAAATGATACGTGATTTACTATTTTCTGAAATAGATTCCGGGAAGGTAAATTTTTTCGGATGGAATACGGAAGCGGATAACCCGGTAGAAGCAGCCGAACAATACGATACAATGTTAAGAAAGCGGTTTTCGGAGAGAAACGTACATCCCGATGTAGTTTTACTGGGAATAGGAGCCGACGGACACACGGCATCGCTCTTTCCGGACGGTGAGTTTGTTGTCCCGGATTCCGCAAAACACACAAAACACGAAAAACCCGTACAGCCCCTTCACCAGAGGGTTAATCCCGGTATAAAAAGGAACGCAGCTGCCGTTTACAGGAAAAAATATGATATGTGGAGACTGTCGATGACAGCTCATTTTCTAAATACAGCGGAACTTGTTATATTTATGATTCACGGCGAAGCCAAACACGATGCATTTTTAAGATTACTGAACCGTGATTCTTTACTGCCTGTCTCCTGGATTCACGGCAAAAAGACGCTTTATCTTGTAACGGAGAGTATAAATCCGCCTCCTATTACAAGTTGATCACTGTAAAAAACCGCAGACTGACCGGGTGTAATAAATTCAGGTTCTTCGAGTACAACCTTTACGATATCTTCTGTTTCCGGCATAACCGTGCAGTTTATTTCCGATGACTGATACCGCACCTTAACGGTACAGTATATTTTCGAAGCAGCCTGTTTCCCAAACCAGTTAAGTCCGCCGGCAGTAAATACCCTGCTCTCCGCCTCTTCCCTTCTGCCCACATATACGGTGTTCGTTTCGGCATCGATCCCTGAAACATACCACGGGCCGCTTCCAAGCCCCAGACCTTTCCTCTGGCCTATAGTATAGTAGATATACCCCCGGTGTTTTCCCAGGATATTGCCCTTTGTATCTTTAATCGGGCCCTGCTTAAATAAACCGGATTTTCCTGTTGCACGTTCTATAAATTCGCCGTAATCATCCTCTACAAAACAGGCATCCTGGCTTTCCTTAAGAGTCTCATCATGCACGCCGTGTTCCGCTGCAATTCGATATACCTCTGATTTAAGGTAACCGCCGAGAGGGAAAATCAGCTTATCAAGAAGAGGCGCAGGAATCCTGTAGAGCATATAACTCTGATCCTTTACCGGATCTTTTCCTTTTTTTAAGAAAAGGGTACCCTTTTTCCGTTCCAGCCTTACATAGTGCCCGGTCGCCATGTGCAGAGTATCACCGCTGCCAAGCAAACCTTCTCTTCGCAGCAAGGTTTCCATTCCGCTGTAAAAATAATCAAACCGGATCTTTCTGTTGCACATGATACACGGATTGGGTGTTCTGCCTTCAAGGTAAGTCGTAATAAAATTGTCAACAACCTCTTTTCTGAACTCCTTCTCCAGATCCACGACATAGTAGGGAATCCCTAAAGACCTGCATACGGATTCGGCCCGGCTCCTTACATCCAGGGAGCAGCAGCGTGAATCCGGCCAGATATAATGGGTTGCACCGGCCATCTTTTCCCAGCTGTCCCGGAGAAGAATAGATGTAACGGTAGAATCGATACCGCCGCTCATAGCTACAAACAAAGTATCCGCCATTTTTTCCTCTATTTATATACACTTATATACATTACTTTAAATGCTCACCGGTTCCCATTTTTACAGTTCCGAATTGACCGTCGAATCCGGGAGACAGGGAAATATCCCCTCTTCTCAATTTTACCAATGCACCTGCAATATCTTCTCCCGCATCCTTCGATATCCGCTCTGCAGGTATATCGAGTACGGTTGTTAATTCATCACCATACAGACGAATCAACTTTACTAAAAGTACCTGAACGGTTTTTGTTCCTGCCCCGCAGTCTGCAACAGTACTTAACAATTCATCGAGGGGCATAATATACCTGTAACCGTCTGGCCCGGAAGGTTTAAGAGGTTTCTTCCTGTCGGCACAGTCCGCAACCCTGTGCATTACCCCGATAGTAAGAGGCTTCCCGCAAACGGGGCAGCGTCCTTTGTGTTTGTCCGTTTCCTCCGGAGTCAGGCAAACACCGCACTTTCTGTGTCCGTCGAGATGATACTTACCTTTTTCGGGAAAATACTCGTATGTCCCGTTAAATCCATCTTTTGTTTTCAGAGCACTGAACATCGCCTCATAGCCTAAATCCGTGCTGAACAGATTAACCTCACGTCCGAGTTTATTCGGTGAGTGGGCGTCGGAATTGGATACAAGAGTAAATCTGTCCAGATCGCTCCACATCCGGTTCATCCCGGGATCGGAGGAAAGCCCTGTTTCCAATGCAAAAATCTCATCCGTAAGATCTGCAAAACACTCATTCATGCTGTTAAATCCGGATTTGGATCCGAAAACCGAATACCAGGGTGTCCATATATGTGCAGGAATAAGATATGCATCCGGAGAAGCATCCCGCACTATTTCCAGAAGATCTTTTGTGTCCAGTCTTAAAATAGGACGTCCGTCCGACCCGATATTGCCGATGATTTCAAGTTTTTTTCTTATTCTGCTTACCGTTTCAAGGTCCGGGGCAAAGATAAGGCTGTGCACCCTGTAAGTTCTGCCATCCCTTTTAAAGACAGAACTTATTTCCGAGGTCAGACAGAACAGTACATCGAGCGGTGCCGGTTTAAAAAGGGTAAGTGCTTCGGTAACCGGTTTTTCCTTTAACCTGAAAAAACCGTTGCCTGCAGGTTCCAGTTTCTCTTTTATTTCTCCCAGCCACCCGTGGTGTGTAAAATCTCCTGTCCCGATAATACGGATACCTTTAATACGGGCCCAGCTGTAATAATTTTCCAGATCAGCATGTTTCGAAGTTGCAATCGAATATTTTGAATGAATATGTAAATCAGCTCTGTACTGCATTGTACCTTAACTTTTTATTATTACCAGGATAATGCAGACATGCCGGCCCGATCCTGTACATCTGCACTATTTCTGCTTATAAATATTACGTATTTCATCCTTTACACGTTTAAGCACGTCATTGTACTTTTTTTCCAGTCCGGATAAGTTATTGCGGAGAAATGCCGTATATTCGGGATCGGATGCAGGATCGATCTTTATAGGAGATCCAAGCTGCCTGGAAAGCTCTTCTTCCTTCTGTCTTAATTTAGGGCCGAACTGCTGCTTTACAGCTTCCGTAAGCCTCTCTCTCTCATCGAGATACTCTTTATAAAAGTGTTCCAGTTCGTTCAGCATCGTTCCCAGTTTTTTGGTATCCTTAAGAATACCGAACAAACCCTCACCCGCCTTTCTTATCTTCCCTAATGAGAATTCATTTACGGGAAGTACAATATTTGCCAGAAGAGCATCCAGTATTCCATCTTTTACCCAGTCAAGCTTCTTTTCTTTATACTCCTTAATCTCAGCCTTGATATCTTCGATAGAATCATCCAGATACTGTGATACTATTTTTTTACCTTCGGTCTTATATTTACTGGCTTCAAGCGATTCTTTGCCGCCGCTTACATTCTTAGTGTTTTCCATGGCTATTTCATATGCAGATTTTATAACAGACATACAACATTCCCCTTTTTTTACTGATTTTATATTAATGTAATAAAATACATAGTGCAGATCAAGAATAATTGATCCGTGCAGATAACGGTACGTTTACAGAATAACCTCCTCTTCAGTGACAACAATATCGGCCTTTTTATCAAAGATACCCGAAGGGATTTTATTAATAAGCTGAAATGAAAAACACATCCCTGCCAGTGTGTAATTCTTTCCGCTTTTCTGTAATTCTGCAATATATCTATCATAGTAACCGCCCCCCCTGCCAAGCCTGTTCTTCTCCCTGTCGAAGGCAAGCCCGGGAAGGACAACAAAAAATCTATTATCAGGATAATCTCCGGGGTAAACAACGGGCAGATCATCCGCAGGCTCCCTGATGCCGAATTTATTAACAACCAGATTAGAATAGATATCCCGGTTATAACCTGCATCCGGATTAAATATCTTATGGAAATTTATATGTTTCCCCTCCATTCTCGGAACGGCTATGCATTTACCTTCCGACTGCGCCCGGGATATCAGATGCTCTGTATTAAATTCTCCTCTCATGGACAGAAATATCAGAATACAATCCGATTCTTTCCACGCATCGAGTGCGGCTGCATTTTCCGATATCTTCATACTGAGAGATTCAAGTTCTTCTTCCGCCCTGGATTTAATAAGATTTACTATTCTCTTTCTGATTATTTTTTTTTCTTCATTCAGCATAAATCTTCTCCCATCTGTCTGCATCATCCGTATGATTCTAAAAAATTACACTATTATACGAATAAAAGCAGACCGTTTCCACTGGTATTAAATTCAAGCTAAATGGTACAATATGAACCGGTATGATCCAGATAGCAGTGAAACTCGAAGGAAACAAGTACCAAAATCTTATCTCCCTGATTCCGGGTGCAAAGAGAGAGATTCTACTGACAACATCATACGATTTTCAGACGAAGGGTACTGTCAATATCTACCTTATAGACCGCAGTATTAGTGTACAGGTCGATTCGCTTATCATACAGGACATACCACCGGAAAAAGCCGGGAAATCCGAGATTAAAGCGTTATGCTCCGTGAGTAAAAGGAACAGACTCCATATTCGAATATTTGTAAACGGGCGGAAAAGAATCAGCAGAATCATTAACCTTAACAGGTACATTCCGGGCAAGAGTTTCGGGGACAGAATCGCAATCGGCCTGCTTGTATTATTATTAACAGGTATCGCGGTTTTAGCCGTAACAAAAACACAAAGAGGAAATATTACCGTTAATGAAGGTGTTCATAAAAGTACACCCGGACCTGTGCCGCCGGTCAGGATAAACGAAGTTATCTACTTTGCGCCGGACAGTTCCGTGCTTACCACTGAAGCGGAAAAAAAACTTACCGCAATTATTCCCGGACTTAACAGAATAAAAAAAGGCAGGATTATCATTCGCGGCCACTGTGCACTTTACGGGACAGAAAAGGGAAGAACAGAACTCTCCGGACAGCGTGCGGCAAATACATTAATGTTTTTAATAAGCCGGGGATGGCGCCCGGAACATACTCCGGAAGTTAAAGGTTACGGAGGGAAATATCCTGTAACAACAGACCCGGACAAACAGAACTTAAACCGCCGGGTGGAAATAGTTTATCCTTAAACCATTTTTAAACATTGACCCGGTTTTTAATTCTTATTATATTGATAATGTTAATTACATAAATCTTAAAGATAGGGGAGACAACCCATGAGCGAACTTATTACGGATATGTCCAGGAAAAGAGAACTGTTAAAAGAAATGATACTCCGCCTGCACCGCGGCGAAACTCCCGAGGAAGTAAAAAAGCAGCTTACCCGTATGCTCGGTGAAGTACCATATGGAATCGTTGTGGGGATAGAACAGGAGCTGATACAGGAAGGCCTTCCCACGGAGGAAGTCTTAAAACTCTGTGATATACACGGCAAAGCCTTAAAAGGAATTATAGATCTGAAAGATTCCAGATCAGCTGCGGCCGGGCATCCCATAGATACATTTAAAAACGAGAATGCCCAGCTTAAGATCCTTATAGAGAGGATAAGGAATCTCTTACAGGATTTAAGCGGTAATGCCGTAGAAATCAATATTTCAGATGCACTTAAAGAACTGCGGCTTATGATAAACAGCCTCTTCGATGTAGATAAACATTACAGGCGAAAGGAAAATCTGCTGTTTCCGTACCTGGAAAAAAAGGGAATAACAGGACCCCCGACTGTGATGTGGGCCAAGCATGATGAAACCCGCAAACTGCTTGCAACTGCCCGGGATGCAATAATAAGTATGCAGGAAACAGGCAGCCCTGAATTAAAAAGCTTTAACGAATCTGCAGGTGATTCGATTATAAAGGCCCTGGATTCGATCGATGAAATGATCTATAAGGAAGAGGAAATTCTTTTCCCCACGACCATGGATGTATTATCCGACAGCGAATGGTACTCGATTTATCGCGAGAGCCCCGAAATAGGTTTCTGTCTCTATGATCCGTCGGATGAATGGAAACCTTCCGGCATTACCGAAGAAGAAACTCTTGAATTTCAGGGGGGTAAAGTCAGACTGCCCTCCGGAACCTTCTCTGTTCCGGAATTGACAGCTCTTTTAAATATACTTCCCTTTGATATCACATTTGTAGATAAGTTTGATGCAGTACGCTATTTTACACAGGGCCGGAATAGAATTTTTGACAGGAACAGGTCGATCCTCGGCAGAAAAGTACAGATGTGTCATCCCCCTGCAAGTGTTCACAAAGTGGAAAGTATTCTTAAAGATTTCCATTCCGGAAAAAAAGACAGTGAGGCTTTCTGGATAAATAAAAACGGAAGATTTATTCACATAGAATACTTTGCAGTAAGAGACAAAAACGGTGAATACTTAGGTACTATCGAGGTTACCCAGGATCTTACCGAAAAGCGAAAACTCTCCGGCGAACGAAGACTCATGGGCAGTTAACTGCAGTTAAGCTTACGGCAGCACCCCCTGCCGTCCTTGAACTGACGCAGGTTATGCTTTAATTGATATTTCCCCTTCGAGATATTTTACTGCTCTGCCGCTGATAGTAACCCTGCCGCCTTTCAGTTCACAGAGTATATCTCCTCCGCGTTTCGATACCTGCCTGGCACTCATTTTTACTTTTCCAAGCTCTTCAGCCCAATAAGGTATTAATTGCGTTAATGCGGATCCGGTGACAGGATCCTCCGGAATACCGAATTTGGGAGCAAAAAATCTTAATACAAAATCATATTTCTTAGATCCCGATGTAATTATAACACCTCTTAAATCCAGTCTTTTCATTAAATCGTTATCGGGTGTAAGAGCGGTTATATCTTCTTCGTTTTCATAAACAACTATATAGTCCTCTGACCTTAAACATGCTGCAGGCCTTTTATTAAGTGCATTTTCAAGGTCTTTTGGAATTATACACGGAGCAGGCGGCTGAGCCGGAAAATCCATGGCAAGCCGGTCATTATCCTTTTTGACCTCCAGCTTCCCCGATTTTGATCTGAATGTTATCGTTTCCCCATGGTACTTTAGAATATCAAAGATAACATAAGCTGAAGCTAAAGTAGCATGACCGCATAGTTTAACTTCCGATTTCGGCGTAAACCATCTAATTTGAAACTCATCACCGGCAGGAACATAAAAAGCCGTTTCCGGTAAATTATTTTCTTCGGCGATTAACTGCATAATCTCATCCGGCAGCCATTTATCGAGCGGACAGACCGCTGCAGGATTACCTTTAAAAACATTATCCGCAAATGCATCAACCTGGTATAATTTTAATTCCATCTGTTTAACTCCTTACTTTCCGAATAAATCTCACCTGTTATAGTCTACTTAAAATGTTTGACATGCACAATAATTTCGAATTCTACTATAATCATTTGGAGAGAAAGGCTTTTATCTGGTTATTTATTTTTCCCGCCTCTTTATAAAAAGACAATGCTGTTTCTTTTGTAGGTTTTCCATCCGGTAATAAACCCAAATCAATCGGAATTTTTTTACTTATTTCATAGTCACTATCATCATTATATGTATTTTCCGCATATGAACCGAATAGAATAATCCTATATGGGTTAATTATTTTAAGCTTTTCTATTATTTCAAGAATAATTTTATCAACTTCTTTCACAAAGGTAGTATATATTTTCCTTCTACATTTTCCAATATATATCCTGTTTTATACTGCACAACCTAATATTTTTTAATCTTCTTGTTTTATGGAATATTTATGTCGAATCCCCCTGAACAATCCAATTGAATCTATCAAGGTATGAACTTTTGTATAGTAAAGAACAGGAATGTTTGTAAACTGTACTGTTTCTAATTCTCTGCAGACAGGAGAAAACCGGTCCGCTGATTCTCTCTCTATTTTGAATTCTATTGACACGAATTTTATGCTTTGTTATAATGCCTTTTTATAAGTTTTGCTACGATGAATTTAGTAAAAAACATATATTATAATTCATCAATAACTAGTGTCCATAATTAGAGGATCTCTAGATAAATGAAAATCGCCGTTAGTGGAAAGGGAGGTGTGGGTAAAACCACCCTTGTCGCGGGACTTGTTAAGTGCTTCGCTGGAAAGGGTAAATCAGTTTTAGCTATCGATGCCGATCCTGATACCAATCTTGCTCTTACTCTCTCTTTCCCGAATCCTTCCGAAATCACCCCTTTAATCGAGATGAAAAGTTTGATCGAAGAAAGAACAGGGGCCAAACCAGGCAGTTCATCTCCGTTTTTTAAATTAAATCCCAGGGTCGATGACATTCCGGATAAATATTTTATAGAACATAATGGAATAAAACTGGCCGTCATGGGAACGGTAAGAGGCGGAGGAATGGGATGCGCCTGTCCGGAGAACTCCTTTTTAAAAGCGCTGCTTTCTCACCTTCTGGTAGAAAGAGACGATGTTGTAATTCTCGATATGGAAGCAGGCATAGAGCATCTGGGCAGAGGAACAACAAGCGGGGTGGATGAGTTAATTGTAGTCGCCGAACCCGGAGGAAAAAGCATCGAAACAGCACGCCGGATTAAAAAACTCGCCTCGGAGATAGGAATTACGGATGTATCGGCGGTGGGCAGTAAAATAAGGGGAGCAGCTGATAAAAATTATCTTTTAAATAAAATGTCGGATTTCGATTTTCTCGGATTTATTAACTTTAATAAGGATATTATTGAGGCGGATATTAATGGTTTTTCTCTCTGGGAAAAGGGAGAACAATTTAAGCAGGAAATAGAGGTTATAGTTAAAAACCTAACTAAAGGAAAGGAATAAATTATGGATAAGACAAAAGAAAGAAGCATCGATAAAACGACTCAGGATATGCTGCAAAGAGCAAAGGAATTAAATATTCCGACAGCATGGGACCGTCTCGAATCTATGCTGCCGCAATGCGGATTCGGAAAATTGGGAATATGCTGTCGAAACTGCGAAATGGGACCCTGTAAAATTAACCCTTTTTCCGAGAAAGAGCAGACCGGGATTTGCGGAGCATCGGTCGATACTATTGTCGCCAGAAACTTTATCAGAATGATTGCAGGAGGAGCAGCAGCTCATTCCGACCACGGAAGAGATATTATTCATGCTTTTATGCTGGCAGCTAAGGGAAAAACAGATGCCTATGGAATAAAGGATGAAACAAAGTTAAAAGTTTTAGCCAGGGAATATAATGTTAAAATCGACGGAAGAGAAATAAATGAAATCGCCGAGGAACTTTCAGAAAAATTCTTTCTCGAATTCGGCCGCCAGCATGGAGAGATGAAAGTACCTCAAAGAGCGCCTGAAAAGAGACTTAAACTCTGGAGAGAGTTAGGAATTGTACCAAGAGGAGTGGACCGGGAAATTGTAGAAACCATGCACAGGACTGTCATGGGAGTTGATAATGATTATAAAAATATCTTAATGCATGGTTTTAGAACCGCTCTGGCTGATGGGTGGGGCGGCTCTATGATTGCCACTGATCTTTCCGATGTATTATTCAAATCTCCCGAACCTATAACGGCAAAGTCTAACCTTGGCGTTCTTTCCCCGGATGAGGTTAATATAGTGGTTCACGGCCATGAACCGACTTTATCCGATGTAGTGGTGGATGCGGTGAGAAGCCCTGAAATGATTGAACTTGCCAAAAAGAAGGGAGCTAAAGGAATAAATCTTGTCGGAATGTGCTGTACATCATCCGAGATTCTAATGCGCCATGGAATCCCCGTTGCAGGAAATTTTTTGCAGCAGGAACTTGCCATTCTTACGGGAGCAGTGGATTTAATGATGGTGGATGTTCAGTGCATAATGCCTGCTCTATCCGGAGTTGCTTCCGCTTTTCATACAAAACTTGTAACAACTTCTCCAAAGAATAAGGCGCCCGGTGTTACCCATGTCGAGTTTAAGGCGGAAAAGGCCTACGATATAGCTAAAGGTATAGTTAAGATGGCTATTGAAAATTTCCCGAACAGGAATGGCAACGGTATTCACATCCCTGATAAAAGCGAGGATTTAGTGGCCGGGTTTACTGCGGAGAATATTTATAATTTCTTAGGCGGAGCCTACCGTGCCACTTACAGACCGTTAAACGATGCTATAATCCAGGGAAGAATCCGGGGTCTTGCCGGAGTTGTGGGATGCAATAACCCCAAGATTAAACATAACTACGGCCACATAGAAATGGCAAAAGAACTGATTAAAAATGATGTTTTAGTGGTTGTAACAGGATGTTCGGCAATTGCCGATTCCGAGGCAGGTTTATTACAGCCGGAGGCTGCCGTTAAATATGCCGGCAAGGGGCTTCGGGAAATATGTGAAGCGGTGGGAATTCCTCCGATCCTTCATGTCGGCTCCTGTGTCGACAACAGCCGAATTTTAATTGCCCTGACTAACGTTATCCGGGAAGGCGGGTTGGGAGAAGATTTAAGCGATCTCCCGGTTGCAGGAGCAGCTCCCGAATGGATGAGCGAAAAGGCCGTATCCATAGCTTCCTACTTTATAGCATCGGGCGTATTAACAGTACTCGGCAGCCCTTTCCAGATCCTGGGGAGCAGGAAGGTAACCGATTTTCTATGCAGCGAGGCGGAAGATATCGTAGGCGGAAAGTTTGTCTTTGAGGGTGATCCTGTAAAAGCAGCCCGCATTATGATAGATCACATAGATAAAAAAAGAAAAGCCCTTAAGCTTAAGCCTTTGATGTACCGGTAAAGGGGAGGATAATGAAAAGAGTATTTGTAAACCTGGATAAGTGTTTGGGATGTAATGGCTGTATGATAGCCTGTGCTGTGGAGCAATCTTCTGCAGGAGATTTATTTAAAGCGATTTCGGAGATGCCTCTTCCTGTTTCCCGTATAGAAGTTAAAACAGTGGACGAGGGAGGCAGCTTCCCTCTGCAGTGCCGCCATTGCGAAGAGCCTTACTGTATCGATGCCTGTATTGCCGGAGCTATAAGGAAAGACCCTGAGACGGGCCTGGTTCTTTCTGATGAGGAAAAGTGCGTGGGGTGCTGGATGTGTGTTATGACATGTCCTTTCGGTGTAATCAGAGTCTCTCTTCTTCCGGATAAAAAGGGAAAAATAGCTGTAAAATGTGATTTATGCCAGGACAGGAAAATACCGGCCTGTGTCGAGGCCTGCCATACCGGTGCTCTTCTCTTTTGCGAGGTAGAGCAGTTTATAAGTCTCGTTAGCAAGAGCAAGGGGGATAGAGATGTGCTACTTAATAGTCGGTAATTGTGCGGCGGGGATTAATGCTGTCGAGGGAATAAGAAAGCTGGATAAGAATGGCAAAATCACGGTAATATCAGACGAAAACTATCCTGTTTACTGCAGGTCTCTCATTACAGACTATGTCGCCGGAACCCGTAAAAAAGAAGACATTCTCTACCGGGAAAAGGACTTTTATGAGAAAAACAAGGTAGATTTAATTCTGGGAGAAACGGTAAAAGGGGTAGATGTTTCAAAAAAAGAAGTAATTCTGCAGAAAGGGAACCCTCTGCCTTACAATAAACTCCTGATTGCAGCCGGAGCAAGTTCCAAACCCTTAAGTATAAAGGGTGAAGAAAAACACGGGGTTTTCGGGTTTCGGACATTGCACGATGCCGAAGAAATTATAAAAACAGGTGAAAAAACCGGAAAGGCAGTAGTTTTCGGCGGAGGATTAATCGGGCTTAAAGCCGCCTATGGGCTGAAAAAAAGAGGTCTCGATGTCCTGGTAATGGTTAAATCTTCCAGGCTGCTTTCCCGGACGGTTAACGCCGAAGCAGCCGCAATATTGGATAAATGGTTTAAGAAAAATGGAATATCTATCCGAACCGGCATCGGCCCGCAGGAGATTTTAGGCAATGGTAATGTCGAGGGAGTACTGCTCGATAACGGAGAGAAAATATCCGTTAAACTTGTAATAGTGGGAAAAGGAATTACGCCCAACATTTCTTTAGTCAAAGATTCTCCGATAAAGACACATCTGGGGATTATTACAGATGAATTCCTGCAGACAAATGTCGAGGGAGTCTTTGCTGCGGGAGATGTTGCCGAAACTACCGATATGGTAACCGGCACCGGAGAAGTAAATGCTCTCTGGACTGCTGCCTGTGAACAGGGAAGAATTGCAGGCATGAATATGGTCAGGAAGGATAAGAAGTATCCAGGTTCCATAGGAGCAAATTCAGCTGACTTTTTTGGTCTGCCCTTTATGTCGGTCGGCTATGCAGGGGAAATAGAAGAAGGGTACGAAGAATTAACAGGGTCTAATGACCCGGAAGAATATAGCTATAAGAGGATTGTACTTAAAGGGAACAGGCTTGTCGGCTTTACAACAATTAATAAAATTGAAAATGCCGGAGTATACACAGCCTTAATAAGAAATAAGGCGGATATATCTTCGATAAGAGATATTCTACCGGAGGATTATTTTGACTATCCTAAGGTGAAAGACCTTTTAGAAAGAAAAGAAGGTTTTCGTGAGAGTATTTCTCCGCAGGGAGAAATTATAAGAATAGCATAATTTAATGCGATAGGAGATTAGCTATGTCTAGAATAATTGCATCAGCAGCAATACGCGGGGCACATAAATACGTAAAAGATGCTGAGGAAAAGTTAAATGCACTAATTAAGGAGAAGGGTGAAGAACAGGAAGTAGCATTCCCCAATACTGCTTATTATCTGCCTGCGATTTTAGCTCTTACCGGGATAGAAGTAAAAACCCTGTCCGATACGAAAAGAGCGCTGGAGCAGGCAAAACTTCTTCTTCCTCCGCTTGTAAGAGAGAAACTCTGGCTTCCCTATCTGGGAAATACACTCGATGCGGGAATTGTCACTTTAATTGCCACCGAAATAATCGAGGCATTGAAATATGTCGAAGGGTATAAACCGGAAGGAATATGGCTCGGTTTTACCGATGACAATACTTTAAGACTGCAGGGAATAAAATTAGTGGACGGAAGAATGTCCGGTTTTGCCGCCTGTGTGGGAGCTCTTCCCACTAATGAACAGGCAGTTGAGCTTGCCCGGTCTCTTCAGCAGAAAAATATCCTGGTTTTTATGGTTTCATCTTCCGGCGGAAAGAGTATGGCCGAACAGCTCGCCGAAGAGGGGATAGAGATGAACTGGGACACTTTTCTTGTTCCATACGGCAAGGATACATCTTCTGCCATTCTTGCTTTAAATTTTGCTGTCAGGGCTGCTCTGACTTTCGGCGGAATAAAGCCGGAAGGTCCGCAAAATGCCATGGAGGTGGCCAGGAAGATACTTCTTTACAATAAAGAAAGGGTTCACGCTTTTGTTCTTGCCCTGGGAGCCGATCCCGGAGTAAACGGAAGCGGTCAGCTCATCACCGATGAGAAGTATGCGGCGGCGGCCGGAGCTATCAATTTCGGTTTTCCCACTTTATCCGATATCGATATACCCCAGATTTTACCAACCGGAATCTGTACCTATGAACATGTTGTCTCTAATATTCCTCTCGATAAGATAGTCGGTAAAGCTATCGAGGTAAGGGGGCTGGAAATAAAAATATCCGAAGTTCCCATTCCTGTTCCCTATGGAGCGGGATTCGAAGGTGAAAGGGTTAGAAAAGAGCAGATGCAGGTCGAGTTCGGCGGCAAAAGCAGTACAGCCTTCGAAATCTTAAGAGGTAAGCCGATGAATGAGGTGGAAGACGGCAAAGTAGAAATAATCGGCCAGGATATTGATTCGGCAGAAGTGGGAACAGCCATGAATCTGGCAATCCTGGTGGATGTCGCGGGAAGGAATTTCAGTGAGGATTTCGAATCTGTTCTTGAACGGAGAATACATGAATTTCTATCCTGCGCTAACGGGGTATTTCATATGGGCCAGAGGGCTATTGCGTGGATAAGGATAAGTAAAGAAATCTATCAGAAAGGATTCAGGTTAAAACATATCGGGAAAATACTGGTAGCCAAAATTCACGATGAGTATTCAAAAATTGTAGATAAAGTTCAGGTTACGCTTATTACAGACAGTAATAAAATAGAGGAGCCGTTGGAAGAAGCGAGGAGAATTTATTACGAAAGAGACGAACGGCTGGGCGGGATGACCGATGAGGATGTAGATACATTCTACAGCTGTATTCTCTGTCAGTCTTATGCACCGGACCATGTATGTATTGTAACACCGGAAAGATTAGGCCTCTGCGGCGCCTATACCTGGCTCGATTGCAAGGCATCATATCAGTTAAATCCTCATGGACCGAATGAACCGGTTAAAAAGAACAAATGCCTGGATCCGGTTAACGGACAATGGGAAGGAGTAAACGAATACCTCAAGGTGAAATCCCATGGCAATCTGGAGAGATTTAATGCATACTCCATGCTGGAGGATCCGATGACTTCATGCGGGTGCTTTGAGTGTATTGTGGCGATTCTGCCCGAAGCTAACGGAGTTATGATTATTAACCGGGAATTTACAGGAATGACTCCCATAGGAATGGCTTTTAGTACCATGGCCGGCCAGGTGGGCGGCGGAGTACAGACTCCGGGAATTATAGGAATCGGCAAGGTTTATATTACCAGTAAAAAGTTTATTTCTGCCGACGGTGGAATAAAGAGGGTAATCTGGATGCCGGAGGAACTCAAGAAAGAAATAGAAGACAGATTGCATAAAAGGCTGGAAGAGATTAATGAACCGGATCTTATGGAAAAGATAGCTACGGAAAAAGATGCTGTTACCTCAGAGGAACTTTTAGCGTTCCTCGAGGAAAAGAAGCATCCTGCTCTTTCCATGCCGCCTATGATATAATTATTGATTCGAACAGAATAAAGTATAGATGAATATAATAAATCTTAAGGGCCAGTCTTAAGATCAGTTGTTTATTCCAGAGGAGGAGGAAATTAATGGCTTTAACCGGATTACAGATCTATAAACTTTTACCCAGAACTAACTGCGGGGACTGCGATTTTCCCACCTGCATGGCGTTTGCCATGCAGGTAACGGCAAAAAAGGTTTCCCTGGATAAATGTCCCCATATAAGTGATGAATCAACAGCCAAACTTGCCGAGGCTTCGGCACCGCCCATGAAGCTTGTTTCGATCGGCAGTAAGAATAAATTAGATATAGGACGGGAAACGGTACTTTTCCGGCATAAGGAAAAATTTCATAATCCGACAGGGATAGCCGTTTTAGTCGAAGATTCTTTAACAGGTGAAGAACTGAATAAAGAGATAAACTCCATAAACCGGCTAAAGTTCGAAAGAGTAGGTGAGGAAATAGGAATAAATCTTGTAGCTTTACGGCACAATTCGGCCGGCGGCAAAGAATTCGCTTCCCTTGCAGAAAAAATTACAGGGGAAACCGCTCTTTCGCTTATTCTCATATGTCAGGACCCGTCTGTTATGGAACCTGCTTTAAAAGCCGTAGGCAGGGAAAGGCCTTTAATTTATTCCGCCAATAAGGATAATTATGAAAAAATGGCTGCTCTTGCCAAAAATTATAACTGCCCCCTCGCCGTCTCAGCGGGGAGCCTGGAGGAACTTGCAGACCTTACTCAGGATATAAAGAAACTCGGAGTGGATGATCTTGTTCTTGATCCGGAGGCCGGGGATACAGGAAGTGCACTTGAATGTTTAACTAAATTAAGACGGCTGGCGGTAGAGAAAGTCTTTCGTCCCTTAGGGTATCCTACTATAATGTTTACAAGCAATGACGACCCTTTTCAGGAAATTATGCAGGCATCTACATATATATGTAAATATGCAAATATAGTGGTAATGAAATCGAAACAGACCTGGCAATTTCTGCCGTTGCTCACTGTCAGACAGAATATATATACCGATCCGCAGGTGCCGAATGCTGTAGAGGCCAAACTATACGAGATAGGAACAGTAACACCCGCCTCTCCGGTAATTGTTACCACTAATTTTTCCCTGACCTATTTTACCGTAGAATCAGAGGTGGAAAACAGTAAAATACCATCCTGTATCTCCGTAGTGGGAACCGAGGGGATGGGTGTTTTAAATGCCTTTGCCGGAGATAAATGGTCTGCGGAAAAGATAGCGAAAACCCTGGAAAAACAGAAAGTAAGAGAAAAAGTAAACCATAATACCATTATTATCCCCGGCCTTGTAGCTGTTTTCCGGGCGGAACTTATAGACGAGTACGGCTGGAATGTACTGGTCGGTCCGGAGGAAGCAGCCAGGCTGCCGAGCTTTCTTAAAAATGAGTGGAAGTTAAACAATAAACAATGAAAGAAAACAAGGTTAAAGTAACCTTTCTATCCCAGGACGAAACAATACTGGTAGAAAAGGGCATCACTCTTTTAGAGGCATCGATAAGAGCCGGCGTTTATGTTAACTCCATCTGCGGAGGGGACGGCATATGCGGCAAGTGTAAACTTATAATTAAAGAAGGTGATGTTACCGCACGCCCGACTACCCTTCTTAAGCGGGACGAGATAAAAGAAGGTTATGTCCTTGCCTGTCAGACCGAAGTAACAGGGGACGTAGTAATCGAGGTTCCTCCCGAATCACGGGCAAAAGGGAAAATCCTTATAGACAAGGATGCTCAGAGGTTCAGAGCCCTTTATGCTCCCATGAAGGGACAGGTATTTTTTAAATACGATCCCCTTATCCAGAAAATCTATCTCGAAGTTTCTCCTCCTTCCCTGCAGGATAATGTATCCGATCATGTTCATCTCTACCGCAGCATAAAACGAAAAAAAAATATCCCCAATATGCAGAGCGGCCTTAAGGTAATACGGTCTTTACCCTATATCCTAAGAAACGGTGATTGGAAAATAACTGTTACCCTGGGAGTAAGAGGAGGAACAATAGAAGCTATTCAGGTGGAGGAGGGAAATACAACGGATCAGAACTTCGCCGTTGCCGTGGATGTGGGAACTTCGACAGTTGTGGTTCATCTTGTAAATCTAAATACATTCGAGACCATGGATGCCGAGGCTACCTACAACTCTCAAATGAGTTACGGGGACGAGGTAACAAGAAGAATAATTTATGCCGAACTAAAAGGGGAAGAAAAGCTAAGAGAAGCAATCGTTGAAGATATAAATAATCTTATTACTACTTTAATATCCAGAAACAACATCCGTCTTAATGATGTGATGGCTGTTGTTTGTGCAGGAAATACGGCAATGATTCATTTTCTCCTTGAATTGGATCCTTCCAACCTTCGTAAAGAACCTTTTATTCCTGTATGTACCTATCCGCCCCCCATAAGAGCATCTGAGGTCGGAATAAAGATTAATCCCAGGGGACTGCTCTACTCCCTTCCAAGTATAGCAAGCTGGATAGGAGCCGATGTTACAGCGGGAATACTTGCAACCGGCTTGTATCAGGCAGATGAACTTACCATGCTTATCGATATCGGAACAAATGGAGAAATTGTAATCGGAAATAAAGACTGGATGGTTTGCTGCTCCGCTTCGGCGGGCCCTGCTTTCGAAGGAAGCGGAGTTAAAAACGGAATGAGAGCAGCCGAAGGAGCTATAGAGAAGTTTAAAATCTCCGAAGATGGTAAAATTCAATACACAACTATCGGAGAAGCGGACCCGATAGGTATATGCGGTTCCGGGTTGGTAGACATTATGGCTGAACTGTTTATGGCGGGAATTGTGGACCGGTCCGGTAAATTAAATCCCGATGCAAATGAAAGGGTAAGGAAGGTAAACGGAGAACTGGAGTTTATCCTGGTGCCTTCTTCTCAAACTGCAATTAAGGATGATATAGTTATAACTCAGGCTGATATAGAGAGCCTCATCAGAGCTAAGGCTGCGATTTTTGCCGGAATTAATGTGCTTATCAATATATTAAGTATCGGATTTTCCGATATTAAAAGGATTTATCTTGCCGGAGGATTCGGCAACTATCTTAATAAAGAAAATGCAATAACTCTCGGCCTTATTCCCGATATCGAAAGGGAAAAAGTACAGTTTGTGGGCAATACATCCATATTGGGAGCAAAAATGGCTCTTCTGTCTAAGGATGCTCTTGATATTGCTTATAAAATCAGTAAAAATATTACTTATTATGATCTTATTACTTACGCGGATTATATGAATGAGTTTATGTCAGCGAAATTTCTGCCTCATACGGATGTAGGGAAATTCCCCACTATAATGAAAAAATTAAAAAGGACTTAATAAAATGGGTAAGAAAATTGTTTGCACCGGAAGAGGAGGAACAGGCAAAACGACTTTTGTTGCTTTGGCGGCAAAATACCTGGGCTTACACCCCCTGCTTGTCGATGCCGATTCCGACCAGAATCTTGCCGAACTGCTGGGAGTTGATCCGGAGAAAGAAGAAGTAAGAACTATCTCCGATATACTTTTTGATATTCAAAAAGGCAAAGGTGATGAGCAGTTAAACTCTATGCCATTGACTGAAAAATTAGAATACCTGCTTAATGCAGACTGTTTATATGAATCGGATAAATTTGATATGATCTCCCTGGGAGTAAAATGGACAAAAGGCTGCTATTGCTCGCCTAATAATATTTTAAGGAGTATTATTTCCAAAGTAGCCAATAGTTATGAATACACAATTATAGATTCACCGGGCGGCCTCGAGCATCTTAACCGAAGAATATTCTCGGAGATAGACGACATATTTGTAATATTAGACCCTTCCAAGAAAGCCTTAAATAATATAGAGAGAACAAAAAGAATTACCTCGGAAATCGGAATACACTATAATAACCTTTACCTGATAGCAAATTACAGATTTAACAAAAATACAGAGGAATACCTTAAAAATATAAATGAAAACTATTTAGGAAAGATAGAATATGACCCTGACCTGGAAGAGTACAGTTGGAACGGAAGGTCTTTACTCGGCTTAAGCCAGGACTCGCCTGCCTTTTCTTCTGTAAAGAATATAATGACAAAGGCGGGGTATAAGACAGGAAGTTAAAAAAGGAGGAGTATGTAATGAATATCCCTGATGTTAAACAGAGTTGGCCCAATCCGATAAATGAGGTGACTATAGGTGCCACTAAAGAGGAAGGCGGAACAAGATCTACTACCATTACCATAGGAGGGACCGGTACTTTGCCTTTTCTTTCCTTCGAAGGCAGCAGTCCTCACCGGCCGGTGATAGCCATGGAAGTATGGGATTTTGCTCCGGCAGACTGGCCCGAAGAACTGGAGAAATATTTTTCCGATGTATGGGATGACCCCGGGAAATGGGCTAAAAAATGCGTGGATGAGTTTAATGCAGATCTTATCTGTTTAAGACTTCAGGGATGTGATCCGGACGGAGAAAACAAAAGCAGCGCTGAAGCTGCCGAAGCGGTTAAGAAGGTATTGGAAGCCGTAACCGTTCCCCTTATAATATGGGGCTGCGGAAACAAAGAAAAAAACAATGAGATACTCCCTGTTTGTTCCCAGACCGCTGCAGGCGAGAGGTGCCTTTTAGGCACTATCACCGAGGATAATTATAAAACTCTGGTGGCATTATGCAAGGCTGACAAACATAAATTAATTGCCGAGTCTCCTGTTGACATAAATATAGCCAAGCAGGTTAATATTTTAGCTGCCGATATAGGTCTGGCAGCTGAAGATATTGTTATTTATCCTTCTACCGGCTCTTTAGGATATGGAATAGAGTACGTGTATTCGATTATGGAACGGGGACGGATAGCAGGATTATCCGGAGACAAAATGTGGGCTATGCCTCTTTTAGCTGATATAGGGAAAGAAGTATGGAAGGTAAAGGAAGCCGTAGCAACTGAAGAGGAAGTTCCGGGATGGGGAAATCATGTTCAGCGGGGTCCGCTCTGGGAAGCAATAACCGCTCTGGTTTACCTTCAGTCCGGATCGGATATCATTATTATGCGGCATCCGAAAGCAGTCGGAGAGTTAAAGAAATATATTAACAGTTTAATAAATAAGAATTAATTTATTTAGTTAAAGATCAACAACATAAGGAGGAGAAAAATGATTTTTATAGGTGAGAGAATTAACGGCGGGTTTAAGGATATCAAAAGAGCTATACAGGAAAAGGATAAGTCGATTATTCAGCATTGGGCAAAGATTCAGACAGAAGCCGGTGCCGATTATCTGGATGTCAATATGGGGGCTGCTTCCAATAAGGTAGATGATTTTATCTGGATGATAGAAGCTGTCCAGGAAACAGTGGAAACCCCGATCTCCATCGACAGCAACAAGCTTGCGTTTATAGAAAGCGCTATAAAAGTTTGTAAGCATCCCCCTATAATTAATTCCACTACTGCAGATAAGGAAAAGCTGGATCAGCTTATCCCCGTGGCGGTAGAACATAATGCTTCTTTAATCGGACTCTGCATGGACAAAAAGGGTGCACCACAGGATGTAAATCAACGTGTAGAACTCGGCGCCACCATATTCAGTGAAGCAATAGATAAGGGACTTTCACCGGATCAGATTTTTCTCGATCCTGTAACCATGCCCTTAAAATTTCTTCAGCCGCAGGCCTATCACTTAATAGAAGCTGTCCGCCAGTTTACACTTCTTTCCAGCCCTCCCCCTCATATTATTGTAGGATTAAGCAATATTTCTTCCAAAGCCAGTGAGATGAAGCTTATTAACCGTGTATTTCTTATTATGTGTATCGAAGCAGGTCTCGATGCAACAATATGTGATGTTACCGATGAGGAATTATTAAACTCGGCTATAACTACTGAGATTATATTAAATAAACATATCTATTCGGACTCGTATATAAAAGCTTACAGGGAAAGCAGAAGAAAATGAGCTCCCACAAAAGACTCTTTGTGGCTGCAACCCGGCAAAACGACGGCAAGTCCACCATCTGTCTGGGACTGCTTCACATTTTAAAAGAAAAATATTCCATGCGTGGTTTTATTAAGCCTGTCGGACAGCACTATGTTGAGCAGGATGGTTGTAAAGTCGATGAAGATGTTGTTTTGATGAGAGATGTCTATTGCATAAACAATAATTTAAAGGATATGAATCCGATTGCAGTGGAAAGAGGATTCACAGAGAATTATATACAGGAAGGCGGGCTGGAAAAGTATACAAAATCAATAAAGGATTCTTATGACCGTATATCCGCAGATAAGGATCTGGTTATTATCGAGGGAACAGGCCATGCCGGAGTAGGAGCCGTATTCGATCTTTCCAATGCTTCCGTGGCAAAACTTCTGAACAGCAAGGTTATCATTGTTGCCACAGGGGGTATAGGCAGGCCTATCGATGAGATTGTGGTAAATAAGGCTCTTTTTGATCAAAACGGAGTCGAGATAATGGGGGTGATTATAAATAAGGTCCTTGCTGAAAAATACGAGAAGATAAAGAAAATCGCAGGTTTAGGCCTGCAGCGTAAGGGAATAAAACTTTTAGGTACAGTACCCTTCCATAAAAAACTTACATATCCGACGATGAAACAGATTATGGACGCTACAGGGGCAAAAGTCCTTTGCGGCGAGAAGTTTCTTCAGAGAAAAGTGATAACTATTCTTGTGGGGGCGATGGAACCGTATCATGCGCTGGAGCATTTTACTCCCAACAGTCTTATAATCGTTCCCGGAGACAGGGAAGATATTATTCTTGCCGTTATTGCTACGGAGAGGATTATGGGAAGCAGTAATAAAGTGGCAGGCATGATTCTTACCGGAGGCCTTCTGCCGCACAAAGGTGTGATGAAAGTAGTTAAAGATTCCCATTCTACCATTTTGTTTTCAGAGGATGATACATACCTGGTGACAAAGAAGGTACATGAACGCCGGGTTAAAATCAGAGCAACAGATAAGGATAAAGTAAAAGAAGCCGTACAGCTGGCAGAGACCTATCTGGACATCGATGAAATTATTAACCAGCTTTAACGGTTTTTATCCGGGCGGAAATTATTTATGCACATATTGGCTGTAATTCAGGGAACATACGGACAGAGGATAATTCATAATCTTCGTTTAAATAACCCTGAAAGCTGGGAAATCGAGGATTGGACTATTCCTCTTAAACTTCCCTTCATTATTGAGAACCCGAAAGAGTTCCTGCCCGAAGAACTGCCTCGTGCGGATCTTCTTCTTTCTCTGGGCGGGAATACGGGAGCGGCCGAGCTTATCCCTGAAATAGCAAGAATGAGTTCGGCTAAAGCAGTTATTGCACCCATAGACAACCGGGACAATCTTCCTCCCGGTTTAGTGAATCAAATAAAGCAGGACTTAAAACAATCGGGAATAGATTCTGCTTTTCCCCTTCCCTTTTGTTCACTGACGGAAGGGGCAAGTAATAATAAATACATAAAAGAATTCGCCGGATATTTCGGAAAACCAAAACTTACAGTTATCCTGGATCAGGGCAGAATTAATAATTTCACCATGGAAAGGGAGGCACCCTGCGGGGTTACCTGCTTCGTTGCGGAAAAGCTTATTGGTTTAGGAAGTGAAGAGGCAAAAGAGAAAGCCGCACTTTTTCATCAGTATTATCCCTGTCTCGCTTCAGGGAAAATGGATAGAAAATTCGGTGATTCCATCCTCCACAGAGCAGCACATATAACAACAGCTGCTGTAAAGTCGGCTATTACACTTTACCTCAAGGAATAACCTGTAAAATGCCTAAACCAAAAGCTATGGTAGATTACAGCAAATGCCGTTCCGAAAGATGTGATACGGGAACATGTCCTGCAGTAGCCGAATGTTCTCATAAAACTTTAATACAGGATGCCCCGTGGGAGATGCCCTACTCTCTGCAGGATTTTTGTATCGGCTGCGGCAAATGCGCCATAGCCTGCCCTTTTAAAGCTATTATAATGAAATAAACAGTAAATTATCATACCTCGCTTAACTTACAGGTAAACGGGCCGGGGCGTACCGCTGTGCCTGAACCTGTGGTTAATTACACGCAGGGCATATTGACAATTTAGTAATATTGTAATACAAATAAATCTTAAGATTATCAATGTGAGATAAAATATGGTAAAAAGTAAAAAATATTTACTACATAAAGATAGCAAAATAACAATTCTGACCCTCTTAAAGCACTTTTACGATGAAGAAATTTTTTCTATACTTATAAAAGATTTTTACGATGAGGATATCGATATAAGCCTTGCCGCCATTAAAGCTTCCGCGTCTATCGGCAACGAAGCCGCAGTATCGCACCTTTACCAGATAATAGAAAAAGGAAAAATAGAACAGAAAATAGCGGCAATTAATACCTTGTCGGGGATCCGTGCCCCTTCTTCCGTTAATATGCTCATAAAATACTTTAACCTATTCGACGATAAGCATATTCGTAATGAAATACTCAGCGCAATTAATACGATTGCAGCCGCAAACGAGAAGGTACAGGAATTAAACAAGTCGATACTTCTTAACCCGACTGCGGATGATGATATTAAAACCTGCGCCGTACTCGGACTGATGGAATCGGGGAATCTAAATTTTCTTAAAGGGATACTGGAAAGCTTTTCTCCTAATATCCAGAAGGCGACTTTTCAGCGTATTCTCACTTTAAACAATCAGGATGCGGAAGACTTCATAAATTTTTTCAAGGACAGGATAAAGAGCTTTTCACCCTATACACTCGGCACATACCTTGCAGCCTTTCAATTGAAAACCAAAAATCCCCAGCAGACCTTCATTATCGAACAATTTCAACACTCTGATAACCGGGTGTTTATCTCTTTTCTTGTTTCATTATCCGATTTACAGGGCAAATTTATACATCCGGTAAGGCTGTTCAGGCTTCTGCTTATAGCACCGTATATCGATAACGAAACTGAAGCAATAACCGGAGACCTTCTGATACGTATAATCGAACAGATCAATAAAAGCTCTCCCCACCTCCTTAATGAACTTACCGTTATGACCCAGGCTCATCTGGAAACGATCTATGCCAGGATCAGAAAAAATTATATCTCACTGAAGGGAATACGAGAGAGGGATAGACTTTTAAAGGTCTTATTTGCTAACCTTCTTGAACGTTATGCAGACGGAGAACTTATCCAGAAGGTTCAGAACTACTTTAAATCCGATCCCTTTCCCAACCCGGCATCACTCATTTCATCGATCAGAGACAGCCTTAAAAATGCACCGGAAGAGGACAAAAACAAATTCGAAGCCTGCATGCCGCTCTTCACAATGGACTCCAGAAAAGATGTTCTTACCCTGCTCAATATACTTTCCAGCATTAATACGAAAAGGCCTTATTTAATCCGCCGTTTAAACAGACTTATCCGTATTGCAGGACATATCAAAATAAGAACTTCCATAAAAAAAATACTGGATATTTTTAATTTTGCAGGAGAAGAAAGAATCGGTTTTTTAGAAGAAACATCTATAGTAACACTCTCTCAACTCCTATCAAGAACAATAATAGAGAAAGCAAGGGCGTTTTTATCCTCTCCGTTTAAGAATAATTATCAGCTTAACGGGTATATACGGGGAAGCAGATTTATACCTCCGAAATACTTGATATCTCCCCTTCTTCATCTGCTGATTGTACCAGGGGTTAACAAAGGTACGGTCGAACTTATTATAGATGCAATTTCATCTATGGATTTAAAAGGCATAAAAGGTCCTGTTTTAAATCTGATTAAAATCCTGGAAGCCGGTCATATAACGGATGAGCAAAGATTTAAAATAGCAGATATAGCAGGAAATCAGGGTGATCAAACGGTATTTCAGCCTCTTCTGGATTTGACGACAAAAGGAAAAAAAGAAGTAAGAATTGCAGCAATAAGAGCACTTCGCAGTCTTACAATAAGGCATACGGAAATACCGGTGGACATTCTGACAAACAGGCTCTATATACTGATGGAAGACGAAGTAAAGGATGTACAGGTAGAAGGATTAATCACACTTCTATCACTTAAAGATGATTATGCACTTCAAATTCTAAAAGACCATGTTCATGAGGATCCTGAAACAATAACCGCATATCTTATTAAGAATCTACTGCCCGTTATTTCCCATGATATTCTTATGATACTGCTTCAGCTTATCTTTTCGCCCGGCAGAGTGATACAGGAAACATTGCGCGATGTCATAGCTCAGCTAGCAGGAGGGAATTATGCAGAAGAGATAAGAACCGCTCTTCTGCAGTATCTTAAAAACTCTGCGAATAAAATGCCTACGGTACGGCAGAAAACACCTGTGACAGAGCAGCCGGCATTAACAAACGAAAGCATAATAAATCATGCTAAACTTGAATTTAAATTTAAACGTGAAAATTCACAGTTGCTTACCGTTTTCTTTATCGATATAGTAGGTTATACGGAAAAATCATCATCGATCGACATGTCGTCGATTATAGACCTCATTAAGAATTTTGAAGAAATTACACTTCCCGTCATAAAAAATTTCAAAGGAACTTTGATTAAAAAAATGGGCGATGGTTTACTGGCAGTGTTTAAACATCCCCTTAATGCCGTACTTGCATCACTGTCCATTCAGAAAAAAATAGCTGAATACAACGAGTTTAAACTTGATACGGAACGTTTTTACGCAAGAATCGGTTTAAACACCGGGCTTGTTATAAGGAAAGATGCCGATATTTACGGCGATGTTGTAAATGTTGCCTCGAGAATGGAAACTTCGGCAAATCCCGGTGATATTATGCTTACACAATCAACCTATGAAGAAATAAAAAATTACATTCAATGCACCAAACTCGGCAATATCCAGATCAAAGGTAAAAAAGATCCGATACCGGCATATTCGGCGGATAAGGTTATTGTCGACATCAATAACCTCTTAAGGAAAGAAAGTAAAACGGAAAAAACGGAAAGAATTCAGATTGCCAGCGATCCCATAACAAAACTCAAGGAATCCGTCTTTGCCCCCAAATATTCAGTGCCTCCCGACCTTACCACCGGACGGGAAATTGCAGAAAACCTCGAGCAGGTCTTTTACGACCTTACCAATGCCATAGAAGAAATAGCGAAAGATTACCATGAAGAGTATGTATTTAAAAAATATCTTCAGAATAGATGGGAACAGTTTATTTCCGGTTTCAAATCTGTAAATGTGTAAAAATCAAACACTATTACCCTTTGACTCTTTTTGATTTGAATGATATATTATCCCAAATTGTAAATTTAAATTCGGGAGGCAGGTTGGAAGGGAAAAGTTTACGGATCAACGAGATGATCCGCGTCAGAGAAGTAAGGCTTATTGACGAAAGAGGAGGTCAGAGGGGTATACTTCCTACAACAGAAGCATTAAGAATAGCTAAAGAGGCAGGTCTGGATCTTGTTGAAGTTTCACCGAACTCCAACCCGCCGGTATGCAAACTTCTGGATTATGGGAAGTATAAGTTTGAACAGGAAAAGAGAAGCAAAGAATCAAAGAAGAAGCAGAAATTGGTTAAGCTTAAAGAAATAAGGATGCAGCCTAAGATAGATGATCATGACTTGCTCTTTAAGACTAACCATATTAAAAAATTTCTGGATGAGGGTAATAAGGTAAAAGTTACCGTCAGATTTCGGGGAAGAGAATTAGCACATACCGACAGAGGGGAAATGGTACTTAACAAGGTTCTTGAGATTCTCGAAGATGGTTTCGTAGTGGAAACAAAGCCCCACATGGAGGGAAGATTTATGTCGATGTTTTTAAGTCCGAAATCAAGGAAGTAGAAAGGAAATTAAAAATGCCTAAGATTAAAACAAGAAGAAGCGCAAAAAAACGCTATACAATGACAGGTACCGGCAAGGTAAAGTTCAAGAAACAGGGATTAAGACATATATTGACAAAAAAAAGCAGGAAACGGAAAAGAAGACTAAGACATCCTGCAATTCTCAGTCCTGTCGAACAAAAACGTGCACATAAATTAATGCCATACGATTAACAGAAGGAGAAATAAAAATGCCACGAGCAGTTGACGGCACAAAGAGAAACGCAAGAAGGAAAAAAATACTAAAACAGGCGAAAGGGTACCGCGGCGCAAGAAGTAAGCTTTTTAAAACGGCAAAAGAAGCTGTAGCCAAGGGCCTTGTGTATGCCTATAGGGACAGGAAAGCGAAAAAGCGTACTTTTCGCAGATTATGGATTACAAGAATATCAGCAATGTGCAGAGAAAATGGAATAACCTATTCACGGTTTATCAATGGTCTTCTGAAAGCTGATATCAAGATTAATCGTAAAGCTTTGTCCAATATGGCCATAGAAGATCCGGATGTCTTTAAAGAACTCATAAGTAAAGCAAGGGAAGCATTAGAAAAATGATCCGGATCGATCAAATTAAAATCCTGGAAGACAGGGTAAACAGAGCTATTGAACTCATAAAAACATTAAGGGAAGAAAACAGAACACTCCGGGCGGGACTCGATTCGGCTCAAAGCAAAATCGATGAGCTCGAAGGCCTTGTAGATACATTTAAATCCGAACAGAGTGAGATAGAAGAGGGCATTTTAAGAGCTCTGGAGAATCTCGATAAAATCGAAGATGAGGTTTTTACTGCAGAGGGAATCAACAAAAATGAGGAAACCACCGGTTCTCCTGCAGAACCAAAGCCGTCTTCCGTTCCGCCCGAAAAGAATTCGGAACTGGATATCTTTTAGAATAATTATAGTAACCTGAAGCAATGAATCAGCTTATAATAGAAATACTTGGTAACAGATTCACAATTCAATCGCAGGACGATAAAGAGCATCTGGAGTCTGTCGCTGAGTATTTAAGAGCACAAATAGAAGAGGTTAAGTCTAACTACCCTACTGCAGATCCTGTTAAACTAATGATATTAACTTCTTTAAATATTGCTGATAACCTCTTAAAGCTGCAGAAAAGCGGTTCAGGTGATGAAGTGCAGCAGATTACAGAGCGGTTAATCTTTGAACTGGATCAAAATTTATTTGACAATTAGCCCTGCAGTGTTCGTGACGGAGAACATTTTTCTTGAGTCAAACTGTTTTTACGGGATTCTTTATATTGGGGTGGAATGCACTGCGGCATTGTTACGTAGTACAGGAAGCTCTGATGCGGAAACCCACCTTGACCATACGGTTCAAGGAAAACTACTTCTAACGGCATCTGCGGGGCTTATTTTTCTCGTGTGGTAGAAGCCAATGCCTGAAAAACAAAATTATAATATTCTTTATGTAGATGATGATGAGCAGAACCTCTTTATCTTCCATAGAGTTCTGGATAAGTCGTACAATGTAATCACGTCGACTACAGCGACTGAAGCACTGGAAGTATTAAAGAAGACACCCATACATGTCCTTTTAGCAGACCAGCGAATGCCCGATTTAAACGGAGTACAGCTTTTAAACAGGGTAATGCAGCAGTATCCGGAAACAATAAGGATTTTGGTTACAGGATATTCGGATATAGATGTTGTTATAAACGCCATTAATAAAGGCTGCGTTTACAGATATATCTCAAAACCCTGGGACAATGAAGACATTATCACTACGGTCCAGAATGCACTTGAACTGTATACGTTAAGACAGAAAAATAACAATCTAATGGCGGAACTGGATAGAAAAAACAGAAGGTTAGAGCAAAAGGTTTTAGAACTTGATTTCTTAAATGACATTCAGCTCGAGCTTAAAGAACTGACCGATTGGGATGATATTATAAAAACACTTTTTACAAGGATTAAGAATAAATTAGGTGCAGTATCGGGATGTTATGGAACTTTTAATATAAACAGGACACCCCTTGCCAACCTGTATCTATGCGACGGGAAATATATAGATGAATTCTCCGCTTTAATCGCCCGTCTGGACAGAGATGCTAAAATCAATGAGCCTCAGATTATCCCGAATAATGACGGAGAGAATACCATTTTTCTTCCTCTGGATTTTCAGAAACAAAATTTCGGCTATTTAACCTTCAGACTGCATGGTACACCTGTAAATATCGGCATTTCATTTCTGCGGGCGGTTTCGTACGTCGGAGCATCCGCTCTGTACAGTTTTTACTCTCATAAGGATATTATGGAGAAAGAACGATTCTTTATTATAGGCCAGATGGCAAGTATGATTGTTCATGACCTTAAAGGACCGATTAATACAATAATGGGTTTTGCATCCGTATTGAGTAATGATCTGTCCGAAGAACAGAGAGAGGAATATACAAATACAATGAAAGAAGAATTAAGCAGATTATCCGATACGGTGGAAGAACTGCTTGATTTCTCCAGAGGGAAAAAGCATCTGTCCCTTCAGTATATAGACCTGAAAAGCTATCTCCCCGGTATCTTAAAAATTTTCGGCTTCTCATTACAGGCGGCTTCCATTAAGCTTGATGTAAAGATAAAAACAAACGGAAAACTCTGTGCCGATCCGCAAAAACTAAAAAAAGTATTCATTAATCTTATCAATAATGCAATCGAACTATTGTCGAATTATAACGGAAAAAGAGAAATAACAATTACCGCCTATGAAACCGGGAATGCAACGGTCATACAGCAGGAAAATACGGGGCCGAAGATACCTCAAACGATAATTCAGAAATTGTTCGATCCGTTTTTTTCCTATAAGAAAAAAAGCGGGACAGGTTTGGGATTAACCATATGCAAAAAGATAGTCGAAGAACATGACGGAGCAATAAGTGTTACATCGGAACCCGGAAATACGGTCTTTACTATTACGATCCCTCATAAAACAATTTCCTGAAAAGCTTTTTTTTCTTCTAATGCCTCGTAATCGCACCCTGCGACAGTCACAATCTGCGATGCAAGAATATTTGCAAACCTGGCGGATGACAAAATACTCCTGCCGGCAGACAAACCATAAAGCAGACCGGCAGCGAAGGCATCACCTGCCCCTGTTGTATCTACCGCTTTTACAGCCTCCCCCTTAATCTCAGCAACCTGTAATATTTCCTCCGTACTATTATGTTCCCCGACAAGACAACCGTTTCTGCCTCTTTTAAGAATAAGAATACGCGCCATATCAGATGCGGAGGACAGAGTTTCACGGTCATTCGATCCGATATCAGTAAGAACCTGATATTCTTCCCTGTTTCCAAGGAGAATATCTATGCGCCCGGGCAGCCAGGAGCGAAACTCATCCTTATACCGTTTAACAACAAAAGGTCCTGCAAGATCGAAACAAACCTTTATTCCGGCTTTTCCGGCAAAATCAACCGCTTTTTTTATCGCATTTTTTTGTGAACCGGTGTCCCACATAAAACCTAAAAAATACAGATACCTGCTTTCGGCAAGAGACTCGAAATCTATATCATCCGCAGAAAACTCACGGCATGCACCTAAGTGTGTAAACATAGTCCGCTCGTGATCAGGAGTAACAATAATAATTGAGCTTCCCGAGGTGCAATTCTTCTTTGCTGCTGCCATTTTAATGCCGTAACTTTTCATCATGGAAATATATTTTTCACCCATCCCATCATTACCGACAGCACCAGAGTACACCAGTCCCTCCGAATCCGCAGTTACAGATGAGGATATCCCGGGCAGTTTTCCTATCGCTCTCATCTTCCGTATCCAGGCCAGACCCCTGATTGTATTTGCACAACTCCCGCCGGGTACTGTTTTAAATTCTTCCCGCTCATGCTTCATGTTTTCATCTTTAGTTTTCCGTATCATTTTCAGGATAGACGCCGCTTTATCAGCATCAATAAGATTCATCGAACCCGCAGGTTTCTTAAGATTTTCAAGCACAGCATAATCTTTGAAAGTAATTATATCCATAAGAGGATTTCCGATACCATAAATAGAATACATAGATGTAATCCTTTCCTTAAAATCTATTAGTATTTATTGACATATACGCAAGCTTACACTATAGTTACATTAATTCAAAATTATGTCTATTATAACAAGCCAGGAAATAATACGGTACTATGAGCAGTACAAAGATATAGAAGTAACCTTTAACAGGCATATCATAGAGGCCACGGGCCTGCTGACGAAACAGGTCTTTTTAAAATGCATGGGCCAGCAATGGCCCTGTATTGTTTATTCTTCTTCGATGAGTTCCGCAAAAGTAATTACAAGTTTAAAATCCACACACTTTGAAATAATAAAGAAAGCTCACAACCTGGTTAATTTAAGATTTTCTTTTAAGATATCCGACAAAGCCGACCCGCTTTCATTTTTTGTAAGTGCAAAAGCCTCAGGCTTTACCAGGTACAACAAGGACAACCCCGATATATATTTTATAACCTTGAGCTTTACCCAGAGGCCGCCGGATGACCTGATAGGGATGTTAGGTAAATTACTCGAGGCAAATGTTAATGCAAAAAAAAGAAAAGACGTACGTATCCTTATAACACCGGAGACTATCAGAAAACTCTCCCTGCACAGTAAAGAAGCATATATTTATATAGAATCAGTGCCCAGAAAATGTATTATACGGGACATATCTTTTTCCGGCTCCAAGGTTTTACTCTTCGGTATCGCTAAATTTCTTATGGGTAAAAAAGCCGTGTTAAAGATTGTATTCGAAGACAGGAAAAGTCCGATGAATATAGAAGGTACAATAGTAAGATTCGAATCCGTGGAAGGCAGAAAAGATATTGCCGCAATTGCAATATATTTTGACGAATCCAGAGTTCCGATGGAATATAAAATCAGAATAAACGATTATTTAAAACATTCACGCGATATACCACAATCTTCTTGACTTTAAAGATATAACCAAATAAATTTATCAGATTATGAATTACCAGAACAGAGACCCCCTTGCAGATATCGGTTATATATCCATCAGCGAAGACATATGTGAAATGATAGGGAATTTCACCATAAATCCGGATATAATGCTCCCCATACAATTCCCTCCGGGAGCGGAAAACATCAGCACGGAAAATATAACATGGGAAGCAATAATATCCGCAATGCTGCGTCTGCTTGCATACAGACCGGACCACGAACACGCAGATTATTTCAGAGATTTTATACAGGCCGTTAAACCCGATATAAAGGATGAACTCACAGAAGCAGGAATTTTAAAAGCGGAGAATAAAGATTTTGATCTGGCAATAGAAATATTTATGGCTTTGGAGGGACTCTTTACGGACTGTACAGCTGCAAAACTGAACCTTGCACTCACCTATGAGGACCGTGCATATCAGTATGATAAACTGCAAAAAACGGAACTTTCCGATAAATATCTCGAACTTGCATTTAATGCATACAAAAGAGCTTTAAATTCGGAACCTTCCAATCCCGGGGTTCTCTACAATCTGGCTCATTTTCATCTGCGCAGGAACAATTTTGATAAAGCAAGAACATTTTTTAAATCGTTTCTTGAAAACAGTAATAATCCGGAGAAACTTAAAGAGGCACAGAAAATTATCGATGAAATTAACAGTTCGGGCTTACAGGATTCGCTTTTTAAAGAAGCCTTCGATGATATAAAAACGGGCAGGGAAAAGGAAGGTATTAAAAAAATCAACATCTTTCTCGATAAATACAACGATGTATGGAATGCCTGGTTTTTACTCGGATGGGGTTACCGGAGGCTCGGGATGTACAGCGAGGGAAAAGAAGCCTTTAAGAAAGCGCTTAAATTGCACGAACCGCTCCCTGATACGCTCAATGAATTAGCTATTTGTCTTATGGAACTCGGCGAGCTGGATGAAAGCTTTAAGAAATTGCAGTATGCATTAGAAATGGAACCGGAAAATACAAAGGTTATTTCCAATATGGGTATTGTGCTCCTTAAAATGGGAAAAGAGAATGATGCAGTACGATATTTTAAAATAGTACTTGAAATTGATAAGAATGACGAGATGGCACAGAAATATATCGATATGATACACAAGTAACATTTTGTTATTATTTTTTATTTTTTAAAGAAATTTCTAAAAAACCTTTAAATATTTAATCATCGGGTTCCGATGCTGTGAATAAGGGTAGTTTTATTGTACTCCAAAGTATTTATCCTTTTTCTACCCTCTTTCTTATTATCGGCTTTTTAAAAAGTTCCTTAATAGAGAAAGAGAAAAAAATCAGACAAGGAGGTGATGATAAAGAGTTATCAGACAGACAGGTTTAAAAAGCGGCAGGCTGCCGTATAAGTCTGTTAGTCTGTTTTAAGAAAACAGAATCATTACAAAAAAGGCATGGAAGCCTAAAATTTACTAGTTTCAAGGAGGAAACTGAAAAATGATTATTAATCACAACATGAGCGCAATCTTTGCGCAGAGACAGCTCAAATTTAACAATTTAAAAGTTGATAAGAATATGGAGAAGTTATCGTCCGGACTCAGAATAACAAGAGCCGGAGATGATGCGTCCGGTCTTGCAGTGTCCGAAAAGATGAAATCACAGATAAGAGGACTGCATCAGGCCGAACGAAATGCAGAAAACGGTATATCCTTTATTCAGACGACAGAAGGATATCTGCAGGAAAGCCAGGATATTCTTCAGAGATTAAGAGAGCTTGCCGTACAATCGGCAAACGGTGTATACACGGACGAAGACAGAATGCAGATACAGGTAGAAGTTTCTCAGTTAGTGGATGAGGTGGACAGGATCGCATCTCATGCGCAGTTTAACGGCATGAACCTGCTTACAGGCAGATTTGCCAGAGAAACCGGCGAGAACGTGGTAACCGCTTCCATGTGGTTCCAGATCGGAGCAAATATGGATCAGCGGAAACGAATATTCATCGGCACCATGACATCGGGTGCTCTTGGAATACGCGACGTGGGAAGCAAACAAATCATGTCCCTTTCGACTCCTGATCAGGCAAACAGAGCCATCGGGACGCTGGATACGGCGTTAAAATCCATTAACAAACAGAGAGCCGACCTCGGTGCTTATCAGAACCGCCTGGAATATGCAACCAAAGGTATAGCTATCGGTGCGGAGAATCTTCAGGCTGCCGAATCAAGAATCAGAGACGTCGATATGGCATCGGAAATGGTAAAATATACCAAGAACAGCATTCTGGTACGTGTAGCAACCGCTATGCTTGCCCAGGCTAACACAAAACCGCAGGGCGTATTGCAATTATTACGTTAGAGTATTAGAATATAATTAAACACTCCGTTGTGTTCTTTGAAAAGTACATCCTCCAGAGAGGTGCCAGGGCAAAAGGGATACCCCGACAGTATAATGACCGTATATCGGTCTGAGTCGGGGTGGATCTCTCTGCCCGGGGGTAACAGGGAACGGAGCAGAAGGTAGTAAGCGCGGTAGCTTCTGGTTAACATACCCCCATGGCATCTAAAAACGGAAAGGCAAGGATTGCTTTTCCAATACATATCAAGGAGGGTGAAATGATTATAAACCATAACATGAGTGCTCTGTACGCGAACAGGATACTAAAGTTCAAGGAAATAGACCTGAACAGCGATATAGAAAAACTCGCATCCGGCGAAAGAATTAATAAAGCCGGCGACGATGCTTCCGGTCTGGCAGTGTCTGAAAAGCTCAGATCTCAAATAAGGGGCTTAAATCAGGCGGAAAAGAATATCGAGAACGCAGTTTCCTTTATTCAGACCTCGGAGGGGTATCTTGGAGAAACACAGGATATCCTGCACAGATTAAGAGACCTTGCCGTACAGTCTGCTAACGGTATTTATTCGGATGAAGACAGAATGCAGATTCAGGTGGAAGTTTCTCAGCTGGTTGACGAGATCAACAGAATAGCATCACATGCCCAGTTTAACGGCATGAATATTCTAACCGGTTCATTTGCCAATCCTGCTCAGGGGGGAACGGATGTAAGAAAGATGTTCTTCCAGGTAGGAGCGAATATGGACCAAAATGAGAGAATCTATATCGGGACAATGACAGCAGAGGCTCTCGGATTACAGGGAGCACAGGGTGCCGCACAGGGAATGGTTTCCATTTCCACACCTGAAGCAGCAAATAGGGCTATCGGTATGGTCGATACGGCAATGAGGATTGTTTCCAAACAGAGAGCAGATCTCGGCGCTTATCAGAACCGTTTCCAAATGGCGGCAAAGGGTGTGGCGGTAGCTGCGGAAAATATGCAGGCCGCTGAATCACAGATTCGCGATACGGATATAGCAACTCAAATGGTAGATTACGTAAAGAATCAGATTCTGGTTCGGGCTGGTACGGCGATGCTCGCTCAGGCGAACATGCGGCCTCAATCCGTACTTCAGCTTTTTGGGTAACAGTTTGGATGTAAAAAAGCACTCCGTTCCCAGGTAAAGAGGTAACTGGACGTCATCTTTTTACCAAGAGTGAATAGGAGGGGGAGGACGCGCCCTCCCCTATCCTTTTATTAACATGGAGGTTCTATTATGTCTTTGGAAATTCCGGGAATCCTTAAATCGGGCATACCGCCGGATTTAATTCAAAAAGAACACGAAACTTCAGCGAAACAGGATAAAGGTCAAATCATATCCCAGGTAAAGACAATTACAAACGAACAGATAAGGGATGCAATCGACAAGCTGGAACGCACTTCCTCTATCTTTAACAAAAGACTCAAATTATATGTCAACAGAGAGATAAACCGCGTAATTATAAAGGTGATCGACAGAACAACCGATAAAGTTATCAGGGAGATACCACCCGAAGAAATTCAGCATCTGATTGCCCGAATAAGGGAAACTATCGGCGTGCTTGTGGATAAGGAGATATAACAAAATCTATCCTGAATCCGGCATTCTCCTTTTACATGACCGGTAAAAGTTGATGCAGGCGATAGTAAACCAACCAGGGAGGGGCCTTAAAAATTACTCATGTCTGATATTTCCATCCCCGGCGTAACAAACAAATATAACACCGATAAAATAATAAAAGGCTTGGTTAATGTAGAGAAGCTACCGCTTAAAAGGATGGAGAAAAACCGTGATATACTTAAGAAACAGAAAAGTGTATGGCGGGATTTAAACCGAAAACTATCCACGCTCCGTGACAGTGCAAAGGAACTCTTTGGTTTTCAGAACCCTTTTAAAGAAAAAATTGCAAAATCTTCCGACAATAATGTTCTGAAAGCTACAGCAACAAGAAAAGCACTGGAAGAAAACAAAAAAATTCTGGTTAAGCGAATCGCAGCCGCCGACCGTTTTATCTCCGAATCACTTCCGAAAGATTTTAAAGTACCGGCAGGGAAGTACGGATTTAAAGTCGGAGAAAAAAGTATTAACTTTACATTTAAAGGCGGTTCTCTTAAAGACTTCGCCGAAATTCTTAACAGAAAAAGCCGTAATCTTGTAAAAGCCCAGATTATAAGTGATACACCCGGCACCAGGATTATCGCTGTGGAATCACAAAAAACCGGCAGAAAAAAAAAGCTCCTCTTTCTCGATAAAGCGGTGGATTTCGGATTAAAGTCCGGAATACTTAAAAGGACAGGAGTAACGGAGCGGGATATTCCTCTTACCAAATATTCCGTCACATCATGGAAAAGTGCATTAAAATCGGATTCCTACTCGATATCCGACGGCACATTAACCGTTAATCCGGCCGGTGAGCTTAAAATACCTGTTACCCCCTCCTTTAATCTGAATAAAAATATGGTTCTGCAGTTTCAATTAAAAACGGAAATAATACCCGAGAAAAAGAGTGAGGAAACAAAGCCTCCTCCCGGTCCGTCACTGCCGGATACCGGAGAAATAAACTTTAAAGGAATAAAGGTAAAAAACGAAAAATCCAGGGTTATCCTTCCCCAATGGAAACCGCCCGTCCCCGCAAAGAGAATCGATGATATGCAGGTTCTCTTTTTCAATTCTAACGGAAAAATTCATCCCTTAAATAAAATTGAAGATTCCAAAGATTTTAAGAGCTACGAAGCCGACATCGGTGCCATTTCCAACACCATAGATTCTATTAATATTAAAAACAGAAATACAAACAGAATAATTGTAGTAAAAAATATTAAAATCTTCGATAAAACCTCACGGGGGAAATACATACCCTCCCATCCGATATCCGAGGCAGGAGATGCGGAATTAATTATGGACGGCATAAAGATTAAGCGTGATTCAAATAATATCGACGATCTTCTTCCGGGTGTTAACATAACACTGCTTTCAAAAAGCGACAAACCTGTTACAATCAAAGTAGAAAAAGACAAGGAAGCCATAAAGAATTCAATTGTTGCTCTTGTCGGGCATTACAATCAGGTAATTACAGAGATAGATGTTGTGTCCCGGCGTGATAAATCCGTTATTGAAGATGCAAAGTATCTAACGGATGAAGAGAGGAATGCATATAGAAAGAAACTCGGAATATTTGCAGGCAGTCTTACAATGTATCAGTTAAAAGACAGTCTCCAGAGAGTTATGATGAATCCTTACCGCACGGACGGAGGCAGAAATATGTCTCTCCTGGCCCAGATAGGCATCTCTACCGATACAAGAAAACCGGGCGAAGTGGCTTCCGTCGACAAAACGAGGCTGCGGGGTTACCTGGAAATAGATGAGGCCCGGCTGGACGATCAAATAGCAGCCCATGCCGGCTGGATAAAAGAACTTTTCGGTAATGATACGGACGGGGATCTTATAATAGACAGTGGAGCTGCCTACTCTCTGGACAGATTATTAAATCCCTATGTCACAATAGGAGGAATTATTGCCGCACATCTTACCACTTTAGACGGTCAGATCTCACGAAAAAACAGGGACATTAATAATTACGAGGATCATCTTAAAAAGTACGAAGCGGATTTAAAATATAAATACGGTAAAATGGAGGGAGCATTGCAGGCACTTGAAAAAAACTCAAAAGCACTGGAAAATCTTGGAGGGAGTAACAATAGACGGTAATGGAAATAAAAATAAACAAAGAAAAAATTGATTTTCAGCTCGAAGATGAGAAAACACTCGGTGATATTATCAATGTAATACAGAACTGGATTCACAGTTCCGGGTTTGTTATGATCTCACTGACACTCGATGATAAAGAGATAAAAATCGCAGAACAGACAGACTGGCAAAAGACACCGCTAAAAGGTATTAATTGTATCGATATAAAGGTCAATCATGTCAGTGAACTGCGAATATCCAATCTGGAAACGGTAATCCGGTATCTCGGGATGTTTTCCGGTTCGATTCTATCCGGGGATAAAAAAATGTTTAAGGAACTCTTAACAGGATTTCCTTTTATGCTCGAAAGCCTTTCCGGCAATTACATAATCGATAATGATACTTCTTCTTTTTCTGAAATAATAAGGAAGCTGTCTGCAGATGAACTAAAGAATCTAACAGAAGAAAAAAAAGAGGAAATTACAAAACTGACAGATAATATTAAAATAAAAGTTACCGATGCATTACGGGAAATACAATACCCGGAGGATGCAATACATGAAATAACCGGTAAACTTCATGCCTCTGCGTCCGAAATAAGCGAGGTATCCGTTCTACTTCAATCAGGCAAAGACAGACAGGCCATGGAGTATGTCGTAAGATTTTCAGACTTAACACAACGGTTTTTCAGAATCCTTACTGCTTTAGGAGATTATGGTAAATTAGAATTCAGTAACCTTATGATAGAAGGAAAAAAGAGTATGGATTTCTACCATGAATTAAGAGATATTCTCAGTCAACTTTTAGACGCATTCAATGCTCGGGACTCCGTACTTATCGGAGATCTGTTAGAGTACGAAATAGCTCCGCGGATAGAAATATTGACAAGACTTTCCGGTAAATTCCATTAAATGTCAAGAGGTATATTATGATTCTACTGGTAACAAAATACAAGTTTCTTGCCACACCGGATACAAAGTCGATGTGGATCTTTGCCATAGTCGTTGCTGTTTTCGTTATTCTTCTTTTTATAGGTAATTTTATTTCAGCGAAAAAAACCAGTAAAACACCGGCGCAGAGAAAGAGATACAGTAGATATATATTTAAGCAAATGGCCAGGAGTATGGGGCTGCAGAAATCTCATATTGAAATTTTAGAACACCTTGTAAAGGCAACAAAAGTTAAACAGCCTATGCTTGTTTTTTCGAGTGCCGGTCTTTTAGACGATGTCCTTAAAAAGGGGCTTTACTCACTCCAGAGACGAAAGAATACTAATGAGGAAACCAAAGAGAAAAATATAAGCCAGCTTTTTCAGATAAAACAGATAATAGAACGGAATTCAAAGAATAAAATCGGGATAAAATCATCCCACCTTGTAAAACCGGGGCAGTCTGTTGTTATGCTTCCCGAACACGGGGGCCAGTATCCCGGTAAAGTTCTATCCAATCTCAGGGATATGCTAGCCTGCACCATAGCAAAGGACGGATCAGGCGGGGAATTAAGGTGGAAACGTGGAACAAAATTAAAAGTCATTTTCTGGAGAGAACATGATGCCGGCTATTCTTTTCTTACAAAGGTTCTGGGTTATGATGCAATAAAAGGACAGCCGGCAGTTTTTATCCAGCACTCCAAAACATTAAGACGCGAACAGCAGAGAAAATTCAGGCGCAAACCTCTTGAAAGGCCGTGTTTCTTTTTTCCTATTAAAATTATAGAACTCGGCGAAGGCAGAAGGGCTAAAAAGAGAGCTGTCGTGCAGAATAATCAGAGAATTCTCGGAACGATAATCGACATATCAGCCGGAGGCTGCAGCATTAGAACTCTTACGCCGCTTAATAGAGGGTCTCTTGTTAAAATTGAATTTGATATCGACCGAAAACTTCCCATTACTGCTTTCGGGAAAGTAAGGAGAGTAAGAAAAGAAGAGATACGGGGAGGAATTATGCATGTCATGTTTACCAGAGTTTCGGGTAAAAATTTAAATGAGATATATTCCTATGTTTACAATTATACTCCTCCTGCCAATCTTGCAAAGAACCTCATATATTAAAACTATATTTTATTATGCATAACAGGCATAAGGCGGTTGACCCTCAGCCTTTTTTATATCTATATTTGAACCTGTATAATAATTAAGTATTCAAGCAGTATTATTAGAATATGACAGTATTTACCAGTACAAGCCCTGAAGCAACAATAAGAATAGGAGAGAAGATAGCGCGGAATCTGCGGGAAGGAACGGTCATTACCCTGACCGGACCATTAGGCTGCGGTAAAACGGTTCTTGTAAAGGGTATCGGAAAGGGTCTTAATATTGATGAGGAAATCACAAGTCCGAGTTTTACCATCATATCCAATTATCACGGAGATAAAGAACTTTATCATATTGATCTGTACAGAATAAATCATCCGGATGAATTCGAACAACTCGGACTGGAGGACATACTTTATTCCGGCGCAATAACTGTGATAGAATGGGGCGAAAAGGCAGCCGGGCTTTTACCCGAAGAGACAATAACGATTAATTTTAAGATAGAGAGAGATCAAAAACGTATTATAAGTATTACGGAAATGAGTAATTGAACACCCTGGCCATTGATACATCATCGGAAACCATATCCATTGCTCTTCGTGCGGATAATAAGATACTCACCGTTTCGCTTAAAATCGGACTTAAACACTCCGAAACGCTTCTGCCCTGGATCGACAGATTATTAAAAGAAGCAGGAATCGATGCACAGTCCCTGTCTTTAGTAGTATGTTCTGTCGGACCGGGCTCTTTTACCGGCCTTCGCATCGGTCTTTCAACAGCCAAAGGAATTGTAATGGGTTCCGGAAGTGCTCTTGTCGGGGTATCCACTCTGGATTATCTGGCCGGCCGTTTCGACTTTTTCGAAGGAATCGTTGCACCTGTAATCAATGCAAAAAAAAACAGATTCTATACCGCTTTCTATAATAGTAATAAACGTTTAACGGATTATCTTGATGTAACTGCAGCTGATTTTTTTATAAATTTCGAAAAGCTGCAGAAGATATACAAATCAGAGCAGAAATACCCCGAATATCAATCCCGTCTGCTGTTAACCGGTCCGGATTGTGATATAATATACCGTTATTTAAGAGATAATTTACAGCATGACAATACGGCAATGGACAGAGGTTTTCGATTTGCCGATGCTTATACACTGCTTAACATCGGTGAAGAACGCTTTAAGGAAACAGGAGGGAATAATCCTGCTGTCCTTGCCCCTCTCTATATAAGAAAAAGTGAAGCCGAAATAAAAATGTTTGGAGAATAAAGTAGAATGTCTGATGATCAGGAAGTCGAGGAATTAGAAGAACTAGAGGAAATCGAAGAACTCGAAAATATAGAAACCGAAACAGCGGAAGAAACAGAAAGTAATATTAATGGTAACGTGAGTGTCGGAATATGGAAGAAAAGTTACGGTTTAAGTCCCATCCCTTCAATTATTATGGACAGGGATTTAAAAATAATCTGGAATAATAATTCTTTTACCGAAACCTTCGGAACTTTTGATAGTTTTATCGGAAACAGCCTGCCTCAATACTATACCGGATATCTATCTCAGAATACTCTGAAAGACCTTATCCTTCATCTTAATTCAAAGGAAAACGGGTATAGCTGGTATGGACGGGTGGAAAGAAAAAGCCATAAACAGTTATCCGTTATAACAAAACTTCTTATCGTTCCGCTGTTTTCGGATCGGGATGATATGCAGAAACCGATTGCCTTCGGGTGTGTTTATAATGACATCAGCCACGAATACAGAGAGATACTCCAGAATACATTCAAAAGCCTCCTGGAAGCGGCAAGGCTTAAAGACAACGATACAGGCAATCATATAGAGCGTGTAAACCGGTATTCGAAAAATCTTACCGAGACCCTTTTAAAAACCGGAAAATATTCGCAGCTGGATAATGAATTTATCCAGAATATAGGTTTTCTTGCAGCCATGCATGATGTGGGGAAAATAGGGACACCGGATGATATACTCAATAAAGAAGGGCCTTTAGAAGAATGGGAGTGGGAAATAATGAAAGAACATACTATTAACGGTGCATACATCTTAAGTACATATCCCAACTCCATGGCACGTGAAATCGCTCTTCGTCATCATGAATGGTGGAACGGTTCCGGATATCCTCATGAACTAAGCGGAGATTTTATCCCGCTGAGTGCACGGATAGTAACAATCGCAGATGTTTACGATGCCCTTCGAATGGAAAGAGCCTATAAAAAATCTTTCTCGCACAAAAAAGCAAGATCAATTATTGTTAATGAGGCCGGAACACATTTCGACCCGTTTATTGTGGAACAGTTTGTTTCCGTACAGGATGACTTTGCTGATATCTTTAATACTTTAACTGATTAGTATAAGAATCTCCGCCGGCAGGCCTTTTAACAGGCTTTAATATACTACTTTTTTTGCTTATCTCCGGTTTTCCCGTTTTTTGGTTTACTCATCTTTGTACTCTGCGCGCCGGTGCTCTTATCTAAAAGGTTATCCAGAGAAAAGATAAGTTCGGGTTTGGACTTTACCGCTTCTATGTTCTCTTTCTGAATTGCCCGGTATACTTCCTGCCTGTAAACCTTAATATTTTTAGGTGCCTGAATACCAAGTTTTACCTGATCACCGCGAATATCTACTATGGAAATCTCTATCTGGTCGCCTATCATTATACTCTCGTTTAATTTCCGTGTCAGTATCAGCATGATTCCTGCCTTACCGAAGCTAATTCGTCCAGTATCCTGTGCCGTACATGCCAGTCAGGATTTAAGGATATTGACTGCCTGCCCACCCTTGTTTTTTTATTGATAATAACAGGTCCCTGCAGATTGGCAGTCATATTGGAACTGTTCTCCGGAATCGTAACTATGGCAAAATCCAGTATATCGTCCTCTGATTCTATGCCTATTTCTTTAAGTTCTTCTTTATCCACATCGAGTTTATAGTCCGGCCGGAATATTCTCGGGTTTATCAGTACAAAGGCAATCTCCGTAACATCCAGAGACTGCAGCCAGTAAAAGGGCTGCTGCTGGGCATCGAGCAGAACATAATCCTTTAAACTCTCAAAGCCCAGTACCCCGTAGGGGAAGAATATCTTCTGACGCTCATCGATATCGATAGAACCGTACGGCTTTGTATCAATTTTCATTTTATACTCCATATAATTCTAACGCAGAAAATCGAGTAAAGTCGGACGCAGTACTCTCCCTGCCGTAGAAAGTGCAGCCTGATTTGTATATTCCAGCATCTTGAGGTCTGTAATCGCCTTACTCAGATCAAGATCCGTTTCTTCCGAATCCATCTTTATAAAGTCCGGTATTATCGTATTAAGCCTTTTCATAGTAACCTCAAGACGCGCATCCTTTGCGCCCACATCTGCAATGTTGGATACCAGGCTGTTAACCGCCTTATCTATACCGGCCAGTCCGGAACTGCCTACCGTTTCCGCATCTCCGCGGTAGAGGCTGTCGCGCAGGTGAATAATCATATCAAATATGGATCCTCCGAATACCCGGGAAGTTTTATCATTATTTAATGGAGGGTTCTTATTTAAACTGGATACGATTCCCAGATCCTGAAGCACGGTACCATTGCCCTGATCCTCCAGCCACATCTGGTGAGGGAAGGTGGTCTGTAATGCAAGAGAATTTTTAATGGGATCGAGTCTTGCCTTAACAGGTGCAGAGGAATCATTTATCTTGCTTATAATTGCATAGACATTATCACCGGTATTTACATGAATATCAACACCGTCGATCCTTATTGTCGAATCTTCCTGAGCCCTGTAATTCCTTGCATCAGTATTGGAATATATCTGCTGATCCTCTGCCCAGAAGGCATAGTTTCCCGGGATATTTGCGGATGTATAAGCGTCGTCCGATATCTCTCCCTTATTTTTCCCGATATCGCCAATGTAATCCACAGATGTTATTACCTCTCCCTTTGCACCCGGCACATTACCAGTATTTATACGGAAGGGTGTCGTATTTGTTTTGTAGCCGGAAAAGAGCATTTCGCCGTCTGCACCTTTCGAATTGGAAATCGAAACAAACTCTTTTAAAAGCTCATTTATTTCCTGCCCTATATATGCCATCTGATCCTTATTGAGAACTCCGTTTGCACCCTGGACAGCCAGTTCCCGCACCCGCTGCAGAATATTAAGCCCGTCTCTTAAATATCCCTCTGTTACCGAAAGATTTCCGCGCATATTACCTATGTTTTTAGTGTAGCGTTTCATCCTTGTAATTTCGGACTTATACCTTGTAGACTTTGCAGCAGCCAGGGGATCGTCACGAAGGTTCTGTATCCTCTTCTGAGAAGACATTTTATTGTTGAGCTGATTCATCTGCCATTCTCTTAAACGCATGTAGTACTGTGTATCCAAATTGGATTGATTCGTACTGATCCGTCTCATATCTATTTACACTCCTTGTAATTAACGTACATCCTTATTATTCCGTTCATTATCCTACATCATTCCTTTTTCAGCTGCTATACGGCCATTCTGTTTATGATCAGGTCCAGCATTTTATCCACTTCCGTAACAAATCTTGCCGCAGCTTCGTATCCGCGCTGGAATTTAATCATATTGGATACTTCCTCATCTATATTTACTCCGGAGATTGATTCTCTCTGATCGGTAAGCTCTTTCATAACGAGTTTTTCCGTTTGTAAAGAATTTGATGCCTGCTCACCCTTAAGCCCGATATCCGCTGTAACCATACTGAAGTAATCGTCAAAATTGTTTATAAGACCGATCATAACAGGTTTTGTCCGCAAACCGGCTATTGCCAGAGCTGCAGAGCCGTCGCCAGTTCCTTCCGATTTGCCGTTATATCCGAAAGAAGATACGATATTGCCCGGATCATTTATTATCTTCGGATTTACCGTTACCCAGCCTGACGGATGTGCCAGAGGTGCAACTGCAAAATCGGCCTTGTTGTTAAGATCGAGTACTGCATTCGCTTTTGCCCAATCGTACGTTCCGGCCTTGCCGGGTGCAGATAGGATCCCCGCGTATCCTGCTAAAAACTGTCCGGAATCCTCCACATGCCGAATTACAAAATCCGGGTTTGCCAGGGAAGAGGAAGGCACACCCTTTAACGAGAGCCTCCCTGAATAATCCAGATGTGCGGAGACTTCCGCACCTGAAAGATTAATCCTCTTTATAACATCCTCTACCGTATCTGTCGGATGGTATGGAACCGTTATATTACCATTCGCTCCCGAAAGGGTTAGTGTTCCCTTAAGGCCTATCTGATCTTTGGCTTTCAGCACATTACCGCCTGTAAGCCGGAAAATATAGGAAGAGTCGTACTGCCCGTCACCGTTTCTGTCATAATTACCTGAGACATTATTAATAAAGGGATACTCGACAAAAAAGTTATTCCCTGTTTCATTATTAAGTCCGTATCCCTTTTTATGAATCTCATTAACAAGGTCCATGAAATTGACAGCCATTAAGTCGAGTTTCTGAATCTCTTCCTTTGTATCCGAATCTCTCAGCTCCACAAGAGAGGCCAGTTTTCCGCCGCGGAAATAAGCTTTTGTTCCGCCGTCTTTCCATACAACCTTCGAATAACCTTCATTACCGGGATCACGAACCGCTGATAATGCTTCGTAATGTTTTCCCTGCACAATATGCATTCCGCCGGAATTTATTGTAAACTCATCAGGATCCCGGTTATTTACGGTAATATCAATAAGTGAAGATAATTTTTCAACGAGAAGGTCTCTTCTGTCCAGCAGATCATTCGGACTATCTCCCATAGCCTGGACTTTTACAATCTGCGTGTTTAACGATGCAATATTTTTAATAAACGAATTAATCTGACTAACAGTACCCTGAACATCTCCCTCTATCTCATCGCGAATACCTTTAAACCTGCTGTAGCGCTTATGAATAGCATCGACTAAGGTTAACCCTCTCTGAAGAACCGCTTTTCTGGATGCCATTTGGCCCGGATGGAGCGACAGGTCCTGCCATGATTCCCAGAATTTATCCATCAATGCCCTGACGGAAAGATCCGAGGGCTCATTATAGACTTGTTCCAGCATCAGGATATACTTGTCACGCTGCTGCCAGTACCCCTGCCCGTTCTTCTCCGCAACTATTCTTCCCTGCAGAAGCATATCTTTTATCCGGCGGATAGATGTGGTCTCCACCCCCTGCCCTATCTGCCCCGGAGTTTCTTCCCTGTTTAACCCGGGAACATAAAGCGGATCCGCCGCGCGCATCTCTATCCGCTGACGGCTGTAACCCTCTACGTCCGCATTGCTCATATTATGCCCGATTGTATTAAGTCCCTGAGTATGGGTTATTAAACTTCTCTTACCAATTTCTATACCGGCAAAACTCGACTGCACTGCTTCCTCCTATAGGTTCCTGTTTACCATAACAGACTCTTCCGCATATTCCGCAGGCCTGCCATGCATAGAATAGATTTTCCCCTTTCGATGAGGGAACACCTCGCCAAGTATATCATTTAATGACTCGGAAAGTGTTCTGAATAAATATCTAAGCCTTCCCGTGGAACCCTTAACCTTTACAACCCGTATTTTCAGGTCCCTGTGGAGCTTTTGTATTTCCTCCTGTTGTTCCTTTTCCATGTAGCCAAGCATTTCGGACAAACCCGAAGCAACGGACAGACCCAGGTGTTTTTTAACGGCACTAAAGTACTGGTCCCGCCTGTCATCTATATTTTCGATATCGGTTCCGGTATTTTTAAGATTCGATACCAGTTCCTCTATCCGTGTCCATTCTTTTTCGTAAATCGCGCTGTGAAGCTCTTCCTCAAGTCTAAAAAAGCTATCGAGAAGCTGTATTTCTATACTCATTTCCTGTTTAAATTTTCCTATAAGCAGATCCTTCTCGAATGATAACTTCTCTGCAGTTTCCATGACAAAACTCCTTAAAACATCTATAAGTTGTACGGTGCGGTTTTCTTTACATGAACGGCAAACTGTTAAGCCCGTACCACACTCCTATATCAATTTTCGGATTGGTCTGCAGTATGGATTAACGTTATTAAATTTTAATAGGATAGAAAGATTAAATATTTAGTTTCAATAGGAAAACCCATCGCAGAGATATGCTCTTTAACAATAGTAAAGTTAAAAAATCTCCATCACGCTAATCATGGGGCAGCCGTTAGTCTCATGAAAATTATTTGACTTTAAAAGAGAAAAGTTGTAATAATATTTACAGCAGGTGTGGCTGTAAACATTTAATAATAACTTTGTGACTATTGCTGTTTTAATAGACCATTAGATTTCCTTTTAAGGAATTTTTTCATGAATAGTCTGGAACGAACCCGAAAATCAATCCGGGGAGAAAAGATAGACCGTATTCCGACTTTCCCGATTCTCTTAGCACCTGCCTGCCGGCTGTTAGGTGTAAAACAGAGAGAATACAACCTTAACCCTGAAATTATGGCCGATACGCTTATGAAAGCCCGCGATTTAACCGGCAGTGATGGAATATATGTATCCAGAGACAACTGGGTCTGTCACCAGGCTCTCGGAGGTAATCTGACTTTTCCGGAGGATGATGAGTCCTACAGCAAAAAAGCGATACTGCAGTCAGTGAAGGAATATACAAGGCTTAAGGTGCCCTATCCCGAAACAGCACCCGGGATGCAGACTGTACTTGCTGCGGTAAAAAAAATAGTCCGGGAGGCAGGCAACAAGTACTATATTCAGGCTAATATAGACAGCGGTCCCTTTAGTCTGGCAGCAATATTGAGAGGTACTCAAAACTTTTTACTGGATATCGTGACGGAAGATGAACAATTGCTTAAAGATTTTTTAGATTTCTGTACCGAAGTGGTTATCGCTTACGGAGAACAGATGATTGCAACGGGAGTACATGGTATTCAATACGGAGATGCAACAGCCGGTCTGGTTAGTCCCGGACATTATGAAAAATTTGTTCTTCCCTATCAAAAGAAAACCATAGATGCTCTGTCAGGTAAAAACTGCGATCTCTGGATTCATATATGCGGTGATACCCGGCATATCCTGCACCTATTAAAGGGTTTAAACATACAGGGATTCGAGGTAGATGCTAAAGTACAAATGGCTGCTGCCCGCCGGCTGCTCGGAGATAAAATATCTCTAAAAGGCAATCTTGATACTACCTTTTTATTAATGAATAGTCCCGAGGCGATATACAAAGCTACTCAGAATATTCTTAAAAGCGGAAACTTTAATACCGGGATTGTAATGTCTCCCGGTTGCGGTGTGCCCAGAATGACTCCTTTAGCAAACCTGAAAGCTATAGTCAGCGCCTGTAAAGATTATAAACTTTAATTATTCATCCTCCATACTTTAAAGCTGCATTTATAAATGAAATAATATTATCAGAAGTTTTTACAGGCAATGGGCTTATAAATGGAGAACTCGTAGGCATTAGCAAAAAGAGAGCTTTACCTGCAACCTCATCGATTGCTGTTGCCACCAATTTTTCAATTTCTTCAGGTGCTGCACGGTCAAGTGCATCTAATTCAATATTACCCATAATAACCATAGAGCTTTCAACCCGATGCGCTATATCGCCAAGGGAAATATCACCATTAGGAGAAGGCTCGCACGGATCAATTGCATCTACGCCAAGTTCTATAAAATCATCCAATATCCTGCTAATAGGGCCATGACAATGGTACTGCACAATACCATCTGCGCCGTGAATCATTTTTACAATAGGCTTATCAAGTTCAGTTACAGAATGGTGATAAAAGGCGGGAGATGCCATCGGCGGTGCACAATACTCGGCACCACATATTCGAAATGATTCACCGATTCCTGCCTGTAAGATAATATCAAGCCAGTTAATAATAATTTGCTGTGCCTTCTCTAATAATGCATCGATTTTTTCCGGCATGGTATAAACACGGAGCAGAAAATCTTCATATCCCATGTTTTCGATTATCAACCCAATCGGATTCGGCATCTGAACCTGCATTATCCCGGATTCTCCTAACTGAGACAGCAGCCTTTTATATATCTTGATATCAGGCAATTTCGGTTTAAAAGGCATGGATAAAAAAGAATCTATGTCCTGATCCGTTTTAATTAAATTATCCTCTCTCCAAATCGACATATTCCCTTTAATCCGTTTATATTCCGCGGTAAGGTCCTTCACCGGTGTATGCAGTGTATAGTGATAATAAGTAGTATCTCCCTTCTTATAAATACTTTCTTCTTTTTGTTCCGGATCTTCAACCTCCAGAATATCAGTCAGTCCGAATGACCACCAATATGGAAGATATGAAACCTGTATATGACCGTATTTCTCGGAATATTCCAATACTTCCTGATAAGAAGTATCGTCTGCCATCCACTTATGACTGAACCTGTCGACCCCATAAGTAGAAAATGGAATATATCCGATATTTTTTTTCTCATTTATTAATGTTAATAACGCTTTTCTCCGTGTTAATTTCATTTATTTAACTCCAGCTTAATAAATAATTTTTTATTACTCATTACTATTTCCCAGGCAATTTTAAAAGCAGAAGATACATATTAAGTTCCTGCCTTGGGAGATGAAAAGGTCCTTTCCAATTATTGCCCTTAAAATCCAGAGCAATGGTCCCATCCCGATGAAGATATCCAAACCATTCTCCGTACTCTTTATCAGGAAAATGTTTAAGAGACCAATCCAATATTTTCTGAAACCAGTTAAGATATTTCTTTTTCCCCGTTAAATGATACGCTAAAAAAGTTGCATATATTGCCTCATTATGAGGCCACCATAATTTCATGTCCCATTCGAGCGGTTCTGCTTGTTTTCCCCTGATATCTACATAGTAAAATAAACCGCCGTATTTATTATCCCAGCCTAATTCTAGCGCAGAATCTAAAAAAGGCAAAACCTTTATAATTAGCTGTTTGTCATTTCTAATTCTCCCCTCTTCCATTATGAACCAGCATGTTTCTATTGTATGTCCGGGGTCTATACATCTTCCCTCGGGTAAATCTATAAACTCACCATTGCTGCCTACGGTCTCCAGAAGAATTCCCGGCACGGTCTTTGCAAAATATGTAAAGATCTCTTCGATGAATTCATCTATCAGTTTATTATACCTTTTATCATTTTCCGATTTTCTTAAAACCTGAATGGTGTTTATTAGAATCATGGGCATAGAAAGGCTGCGTGTCTGTCTGGTTTCCGGATAGACTTTTGCCGGCAAAGAACCTTTTGTCCTGTAATAATTAAGTACCAATTCCAGAATATTTTTTGCAGAAGTTAAAGCTTCCGTATCACCGGATGCTCTTGCATATTCTGCCAGTGCAATAACAGCAAAGGTTTCCGTAAAAAGATATCTGCGTTTCCTTAAAGGTTTACCCTCTCTTGTTACAGTGAAAAACATACGTCCGTCGGCATCAAATCCGTATTTTTTAATAAATTCAATCCCGTGATGAGATAATTCAAGCCATTCATCTTTTTTTTCAAGCTCATTATACATACGTGCAAACAGCCACGCTGCCCGACCCTGAACCCACATCGATTTATCCGTTGACAGAACATCGCCCTTTCTATCCAGATAGGTTAAAAATCCTCCGTATTTATAATCTATCGAATTATTAACCCAAAACGGAATCGTATCATTAACTACCTGGTTATAAAAATAATTTCTAAGTTCAGCTATTTTTTCTTTTTTCATTTCAATATTCTTTCTCTTTTAAAAATCTGCCGCCATTTTTCCCAATCCTTTAGTGCCAATTCTTCCGGTGCTTCGGTTGCCATAAAAATGTAATGATAACCTGCTGTTTTTGATAATTTACACGCTCTTTTTGTAAATATTTCTACTTTATCGATGGAATAACGATATAGATCACCAACCATTCCGCCGCAGAATACGACCTTGCCGCTATATTTCTTTACTAAATCAGTTAAATTCGGGTTTTCTGCCCGGTCAAAAGGATTAACTATATCCACACCGGCAGCAATAATATCGGGCATTATAGAACCTATATTCCCATGAGAATGCAGGTGTAAAAAAGCTCCGTACTTATGGATTAAATGCGCAAGTTCTTCGTACCATGGAATAAAATATTTCCTTATCAATTCAGGTGATAACAAAAGTCCCTCTGCAGTTCCGAAATCATCACAGACATCTATAACCTCGACTCCTCTTTCTAAATACATTTCGGCTGCTTTTAAACTGATCTCTGCCAAAATTCTTGTGAATTTTTTCATAAAGTCCGGTTTTAAAACTAAATTCATCATTGTTGTAGAAAAATCCATGAATGAATTGTGAATTCCTGAAAAAAATCCCTGGATTGATCCGGTCGGTACAAAACCTGCGTCTTTAAAATACTTACTGTCTTCCTGAATATCCTTAAACCTATCGGGATCACTCATATCAGGAAGTTCTAACTTTTCCATATCACCTTCCTCTTTTACAGGAAAGTCAAAGTATTTAATCGCATGCGGATAAAAATCTATTCTTCGTTTATGGCCGCCTTCGTACTCGACGATCTTGTACTGATCAGTTCGCTCGATTACTACAGGCTGTATTTCTCCGGGGCCGCCATGTCCAAAGGGGAAAACGCCGCCTTTACCAACACCTATAGTAGCCATATCCATATATTCAGCCATATTAACAGCACGCCTTCTGCTCTGTTCATTACGAGGCTCGTTAGAAAAAGTTTTTTCCGGAGGATCATCCGAAGGCAGGTAATATATATTTTCATCATAACACTTTGAAGGAGCAAATTTGTGAATAGCTCTTTCACTCCAGAAACCACTTGTAATCAGAGGTATCCGTTCCGGCTTTTCCCCATTAAGCACCCTTAAAAAATCTTCTCTGTTACTCATACCTATATTTCCTATCCAATAATTCTATCAAGACTTTTAATAATATGCATAAATGCCCTTGTGATGTGATATGGGTCCTTAACAGGCAGAGCAACTATGGTATCCACAGGGTTACCTCTTCTGTCCCTGATCTGGATCCATTCTCTTATTTTTTTATCAGGATTGGGAAATGTCTTAAAAACATATCCATGATATTGCCAATAAGTTTCTAAAAACCAATGATCACCTGTTTGTTCATATGAACGCAGTAATGCATAAAGAGCTTCCGAGTGAACCCACCATAACTTTTTATCCCAATTTTCTTTCAACTCTTTTACCATATGATCTTTTTTATTTTTATCTCTCACTAATCCGGTTGGAGGCCCTCCGTTTTTATGCAGAAATTGAGGCAGGCCTCCATATTCTTTATCCCAACCCTTTACAGTCATCCACTTTACTATATCAATTGCTGTTTTCATTGTAGTTAAATCGCCGGTTTTTTCTGCATAATGCATCATAAACCATGCATCTTCCAGAGAATGACCGGGGTTAAAATAGCTTCCGATTAATTCTTCGTAAGCTTCTTCTTCATCTTCTCTTACCATTTCGAGCAGAATCTCTTCATCCTTTTTAACAAAATTATTCACTGTTTCCAGAATTGATTCCTTTGCAATTTTCATAAGTTTTTTAGAATATTCATAATCACCAAAGTATTTTGCAATATCTGCAAGCTCCTGAGCAGTTTCCAGCAGTATCATGGATTTACCATGCACTTTATAACCATCCGGTTTTCCATAGGGAGCAGTTTTATAATTACCATTTTTCAACCTGTCATACACACTACTGAACAATTTAACCGCCAATTCGTAGTATTTTCTTTTTTTAAATGCCCTTGCAAATTCACCCATGCCGTAAATTAAAAAATGGTCAGCCTCTATGCCGAGATCGTACTCTTTAGTTTCTCTGCCGGTAATTAATGCATGCCCTTTTTCATCCAAAACCCAGACACATTTTAAATCAGGTAAAACAGCATGTTTTTCTAAGAATCCCGCTGCTTTCTCCGAGGCATCTTTTATTGTAGAACGCTTTTCTTCATCTAAATATTCATAGAAAAAATGGTAAACATGTGATAACATCCACAGAAACCTGCCCTGTGACCATACATATTTATTTTTCGAAACAAGTTTGTCTCCGTAATTATTGAAGCATGTAAAAAATCCTCCATTAGTCCGGTCGATTCCATAATTTAACCAGAAAAAAATTAAATTATTAAAGAGATGGTCTATATAAAACCCTTTTAATTCTTTTAACGGCATCTTTTCCATAATATTATCCTTTTGTTCAACAGAGCAACATTAGTTTATTCATAATTTTAAATCATATTTCTATCTTCTATCTGCTTAATAAGTTCTGTAAATACCAGAAAACCATTTTCCACCAATTCAAAATCAACTGATCCGGGTACATCTTCCGGCCGGTGCCATAACTTGAGTTTTGTTTTATCACGGCCCCTGGTGTTTATATAAACTCCCCGTGCACCGGCTTTAATAAAAACTTCACCATCGAGAGTGTCATTCTCACTAATAACTTTAATAGACCCATTAAGCCTTAACTCTTTGTATATTTTTGTAATTAAAGAACTTAATTCTTTATCCTTTGAGTAAATAATCATATTCGGCCCGTAAGTCAGGGAATCAAAGTTTATCGAGATTTTAATTCGATCGATATCACCCCTGTCCTTTCTTGTCTCTGCATAATGTGCAGCCCCCAGGTGACCAACTTCTTCTCCTCCGGTGGCGGCAAAAGTAATCGAATATTTATGCTTCGTCCTGGAAAGTTCACAGGCTATCATAAGCATTGTTATTAACGACGCTGTATTATCATTTGCACCGGGAGTGTTGCTGTGTGTATCTGCATGAGCTAAAATAAGAATTTCATCTTTGCTTTCCCCCGGGAGATAGCCGATAACACTGTATGATTCTTTATTTTTAATAGTTTCTGCTTTAAAATTAAGGTTGACATTGGTTTCCCGTGCAATTGCCCTTTCGAGAACCTTTCGATCCTGTCTGCCTATAGTTACTGCGGGAAACTTTTTAAATTCAGATTCCCAGGCAAATCTCGGAACCGCCCTGCCAAAGGGGCTGATAGTAATATATGCCTGTATTTTCCTTAAACCGGTATCGTACAGCCCATAAACCGGCTCTTTCGTTTTAATTTTTTTTATTTTACCGTTTATTCCTCTTTGCGGAGTGCTTCTGCTCCCATAATAAGGCCAAACTTCCAGTTCCTCTGTTCCGCAGATTAACCCTGGTTTTTCTTTTAATTCCCAGTAATCAAAAATAAAACGGTCAATTTCAACAAGCCTGACACATTTTTTAAGCTCATTTTTAATTATTTTTACAGATTTATTATAATTTTCGCTGCCTGCAGGCCTTGGTCCGAGAACAACGCATAATTTATCTAACATTAATTCAAGATACCTTTTACGCTTTTCAGTATCATTTTTATTAGTTATATTTATCTCCATAATTTACCATTGATAGTTTGATAAAACTTATATCAGTGCCTACCCTTTTAACGCACCCGCTGAAACACCGCCGATAAAGTTCTTCTGCATTGCCCACATCATTATCAGTACGGGAAAAACAACAACAACGCCCATAGCAGACATAGGCCCCCAGATTAAGCCTTTATCAGTAATAAAGCCGGCAATAATTACTGTCAGCGGCTTTGCTCTGACTATTGTCAGAATTGCAGCAAAGAGGAACTCATTCCAGCTTGACAAAAAAACGAGAATGGAAACAGCAACCAATCCTGCCTTTATCATAGGTGTAGTAACAAATAAAAAACGCTGAAAAAGGCTGCACCCATCCAGCATGGCCTGTTCCTCTATTTCGAACGGGGCTTCCGCATAAAAGCCGATTAATAAAAGAATTACCAGAGGCAAATTAAAACTCGTATTCATCATAATTAAGGATAATCGTGTATCCATTAACCCAAGCTTGTTAATTACAAAGAAAATAGGTACGGCAATTACAACTGCAGGATACATTTTTTGTATCAGAAACCATAAAGCAAGAACCGCCTTTATTTTTTTAGGGAGAATACCATTAATCAAAGCATAAGAGGCAAGACTACCTGTTACAAGGGAAAGAACCATGGTAAATGTGGCAATTAGTATGGAATTTAAAAGCCCTCTCCCCACTTGATATTTTGTAAAAATATCTACGTAATTTTTTATGGTTACCTGGGATGGAACGATTACAGGCGGCTTTGCAAAATATTCCTGTTCTACTTTTAAGGAATTACTGATAAGCCAGTAAAACGGAAATAAAATAACCACCAGGATAACTGCAATAATTAAAACCTTAGCAGGCCACCCCAAGAAATTACTCAGATAACTCTTTTTATGTATTCGTATATTCATTTTAAACATCCGTTATTCTACCCTGTTTAATTGAATCGTCCGCAGTCTTATGAATATTCCTGATACTAAAAACATTACAGTAATAAAAACAACTGCTACAGAAGATGCGAATCCTATCCTGAAATATTTTATTCCTTCTCTGTAAATATAGGTAGGAAGTACTTCTGTGGCGTTCCCGGGTCCCCCGCCTGTCATAACGAATACAAGGTCGAATACTTTAAATGCATCTATAAATCTGATCATTGCGACAATTATAATTACAGGAGAAATAATAGGGAGTACAATGCGATAAAAAAGCTTCCATGGGGACGCACCGTCGACTCTTGCTGAATCCATAAAACTTCTCGGTATTGTTTTAACTGAAGATATTAAAAGTATCGCAACATATGGAGTAAATTTCCAAAAATCCACAAGTATTACCGAATAAAGGGCAATTTTAGGATCACTGAGCCATCTCACTCCCGGAATATGAATTAACTCTAAAAAATAATCTACAACCCCATATGTACTATCCAGCATCATCCGCCATAAGGTTCCTGCAACAACAGGAGCTATTATCATTGGTATTAATATAATCGTAATCATGACACGCGACATTTTATTATCTTCAGAGAGTATCATCGCAACTACCAATCCAACAATAAGTTCCATACTTACTGAAATAGTAGCAAAAATAATATTATTCGTTAGTGATTTAATAAACAGCTTGTCTTTCATAAATTCAATGTAATTTGAAAATCCGATAAAAACAGGTTTTGAATTAGGAATGTTCAGCTGGAATTTATGAAAACTTAAAAAAACCCCATAACCCAGCGGAATAAATGCAGTTACAGCTAATATAATAATAACGGGCAACAGGAAAACCCATGAGACAACTTTATCTCCCGTTGTAGCTCTAATATTTCTGGAAATAAGCATATAATTAAATCCTCGTTCAATTTAATAAAAAAGCCTCTCCATAACAAACAGAGAGGCCCTTTCGATAAGACTATTACCTGTTAGTATTCTTTATACCGGATGCCGGCGGATTATCCTTTAAAACTTTTTTAAGACCGTTTTCCATATATTTAACAGTTTTCTCCAATCCCCATTGCCCCGTTGCATAACTGGAAACTGCATCTCTCATTACACCCAGAGCTGCCGTACCGGCAGGAATCCTCCACCATATATTTGTTCCTCGATCCGAAGCTTCTTTATGCGGATATAATTTTGATTTCTTTAATTCTTCGGTTTCCCAGAATGACTTTCTGGGTGATAAAATTGTGTATTTCTTAAAGAATCTCATTTGATTAGCTGCACTTGTATATGTCTTTATAAAATCCCATGCAGCATCCTTACGTTTCGAGTTCGAAGGAATACCGAGGTCCCATGAAGAGAGTACGGTAAGACCTGTCTTGCCATATGGGTAATCAGCTAAAGCCCATTTCCCCACAACCTTCGATTTATCAGGATTGTCGCCATTAATAGTTACTCCCAGGGTAGGCCAGGCCAGGCAAAAAGCGGCATTACCCTGAAGAAAAGCAGCACTTGCCTCCGGAATGCCCCACGCTGAAACAGCGGGGTCAGCTAAAGACATCTCTTCTTTTACAATATTAAGGGCTTTACGTGTTTCCGGAGAATCAATAGTTACATTCCAGTTCTCATCAGCCCAACTACCACCTAACGACCAGAGAGGTTCAAAAAACTGCCCTGATAGCTGCGATTTTTGTCCGGGTATCGCAAACGCATAGAATCCTTTAGCCGGGTTATTAAGCTTTCTGGCGATAGCCATAAATTCATCCCATGTTCTTGGAAACTTTTTTATCAAGTCGGTTCTATAGGAAAGCAGTCTCGGTGTATTTGAATGTGGTATTCCCATTATTTTTCCCTGCCATTTTCCTGAGTTCTGCCATACACTTTCCATAATATCCGAAGTATCCCAATTATCCCGCTTAATATACTTTTCCAAATCTACCAGCCATGGTGAAAATTCGCCGTCCCACTGGCATGCAATAGATATTACATCATAATTACCGGCTCCGCTTGTGAGACCCAGAAGTTCTTTTTCATGAAGTGTCACATAAGGAAAATCAATTACCTCAACTTTTGCTCCTGTTTTCGCTTGAAAATCTTTAGCAATATCTCTTGCCGCCTCGGCATATGTAGCAGACATAAATAAAACTCTTATAGTCTGACCGGCATACTTTTTTCCTGTTCCCTCTTTTTGACCGCCACTATAGACAAAAACAGAAATACCGGCCATTAACAATATTACCAAAAAGAAAATACCTGCCTTTTTCATAAATGATTCCTCCTAAATAATTCATTTAACAGCACGTTACTGTTTAATAAACTGACCCTTTTTATTCTCTAAAGCTACTTTTAAATACTTATGTAAACAACCAAACAGGACAGCCTTATTTTATCACCTCCTTTTCTATATATTTGCAACATACCTTGTTTATAATTATAAAAGAGAAAATATTTTTGTCAAGGAATTAATTACTTTAATGTTATTATTTACTTTTTTAACCGGCTTCTGAATGTATTCCTGATTCTATAATTTCCAAGCCTTGCATGTATTTTCTAAAATTATTATCATTATTAAAGAATGGAAACGAAAAGTTAAAAATTATTATCATTACAGGGAAAACTATTGGCAGATACTAAGAAACCGAATTTTCTGCTTATTATGACGGACCAGCAACGATTCGATATGCTCCATGCTTGTAATGGCGGGGCCTGCAGCTCTCCCGGCTTAGACGAACTGGCCGGGACTGGTGTAAACTTCACAAATGCTCATACTGTATGTGCACTTTGTTCACCTGCCAGAGCTTCTGTTTTTACGGGTATGTATCCGCATAAACACGAGATGATGAATAATTGTGATATGTTCTCGATCATTCGTAACAACTTTACACATCCTGAGATGTTTCTTTATCCGCTATTAGAGGGAAATGGATACAAATTGGGATATTTCGGGAAATGGCATATTGATTCGGATATTTCAGCAATAGATCGCGGTTTCCAGGGCATCTCCGTTCCCGGATATGGATTGGATCCGGGTGCGGATTATGGGTTTAAAACCAGGCCGGTTAATGAATATGATAACTACATTAAAGAAAAAGGCTTTAAATTGCCGGAGTTTCACCCTACCGTAACTACTGATCAGGATTTGGTGATGGCCGGGTATATTGATGATCCTGTTGAGGCATCGGTTCCATATTTCCTGACAGATAAGGCAATTGATTTCATGAGGTCCCAAACCCTGAGTCAGTCTCCGTTTTTTATTACCCTTCAGTTTTGGGGTCCGCATGAGATAAGCAAACCCACATACTCTTTTTTTAAGCGTTATTCTTCTGATAAGATTCCTTTATGGGGTAATTATACCGACGATCTGAAAAACCGCCCTTACCAATATTTAAGGCAGCGTGATGAATTTGAGTGTTGGTATCATGGCTGCAGCAGGCTTGGACCGGAAAAATGGAAGGAAGTTATAACATCCTATTATGCACATAGTACGATGATCGATTACGAGATACTGCGCATATTAAATGAGCTGACTAAATTGGGCATCGATGAAAACACTGTAGTTCTATTTACATCCGATCACGGTAATTATTCCGGGGCACGGGGCGGGCTTTTTGATAAGGGAGTGGCTATGTTCGAAGATATTTATCATATTCCACTCTTTATTCGCTGGCCAAAAGTAACTACCTCCCGTATTCAGAAACAGCTGGTTACCAATATGGACATAATGCCGACTATTATAGAAATGGCCGGGATCGATATACCAGATGGTCTGCATGGCCAAAGTCTGGTTCCCTTATTAAAGGATGAGAAATTAAAAGGGAGAGAAGATTTTATGGCTCAAAATCATGGAACCTATTATCTGCATTCTCAACGCATGCTCCTGTGGGAGCATTACAAATATGTGTTTACTCCATACGATATCGATGAAATGTATAATCTTAAAGAAGACCCGCAGGAACTTCGGAATTTGCTTCCTGAACTGGAAGGCAGTAAAGTCGTTCGGGAGTTAAGAAATAGATTGTATAGAACGAGCAAATTATATGATGATCCCTTAAGTAAGGTGATTAAAGGATATCACTGGAAGGACATTCTATAAACACTCTATAATAATAGAAAACTATCAGTTAAAAAGGATAATCCGGTTTGAAAAGAAAAAATATACGTAAGTATTACAAACAACTTATACTTAATGAAGTCTTTTTGCAAAAAACTTCAAGAATTGAAATTGCCGGGAAATATTCCATCAGGCCGGCTACTGTCACTGAAATTATTCAGGAACTAATAACTGAAAACAAAATTCTTCAAACCGGAACAATAAATAACAAGAAAATCGGCAGGAATAGAGTTGTTCTTTCTATAAATCCTGATTATAGATATATAATCGGATTGTATATTAACGAGTACTATGTTTATGGCGTTATAATAAGTTTCGCAGGTAATATTGTAAAAAGTATAAAAATAAAAAATGCACATCCTTTTTACAATATTATTATTGGCAATTTAAATAAGATTGTAGCTCTTCTTATAAACGCGGTTCCTTATACTAAAATTGAGGGGATTGGAATTGCATCTGTTGGTGTAATTGATGAAAAATCCGGGATATGCGTAAAAACATCCAGGATTAAGGATTTTAATAATGTTAACTTAAAGAATGTAATAAGAAATAATATTAACATAGAAAAAGATTTAACAGTTGCTGTACGAATGGCTGTAAAAGCACAATTGCTTGCTGAAAAGTGGTTTGGTATAGCGGTTAATAATGATTTTGTTGTCTATTTACAAATCGAAGCAGGAATTGCAATTAGTGTGATAAATAAGGGTAAAATCTACATGAGTTCTAATCCGTCTGCAGGTCTTTTAGGACATACAATTATTGACCAAAATAAAATCAGGGGCACCGATTTTAACAGCCGGAATGGACACCTTGAAGCATTTCTGAATGATCAAAGGATTATTGAAGAATGTAATAAAGCCTTAAAGAATGATCCTGAGCATCGTTTAGCCCTGGATGAAATATTACTTAAAGCAAAAAACGGCGATTCTGTAGTTATTAAAACAATTCACAAGTTTATAAAGTATATCGCTATCGCTATTGCAAATACATACAATATATACGGACCTGATAATATTATTCTTGGGGGGCGTATATTTGAGATCGCAGATATGCTCCTCCCTGAAACGATAGAAATGGTAAAGAAAATGTTAATTTTCCCTCCCAAAAGAAAAGATTTCGTTAAAATATCTAAACTCGGCGTATTTGCAGGCAGTATAGGTGCAACCATTCCTTTCTTTGAAACATTTTATTCCATACCTGAACCTACCAGAAACTTTATCAATAATTAATATCTAAACCCGGCAGTTTTATATGGAATACTCCGACCGCTAAAAACTGTATCTCTACAGATGCTTTATCAGACCCATTCCTCCGGCAGTGTCGCTGTATCTGTTCTTCTTGTATCAAAAAGAAGATTTACTCAGGAATTCTACCGGAATAGTCACGTTGAACCATCTGTAATTATCATCAACAACAGGTAAAATACTATATACATGATTCCCGTTTACGCTGATATACAAAAGGAGATTATTCCCCTGGTACGAATGTGCAAGCAAGTACACCTAAGTACCCCTGTTTGTTTGGGGAAGATTTAAAACCTTTCTTGACCTTCTGTAATCTCCAACCTCTTCGCACAGGCAGGGAATCACATATCCGTTTTCCGTGCATATTCCGGCGAAAGTTGCCGGTGATTCCGGAAAATAATAGAAATATTTATGGAGCATGATATAATAATTCCGGGGCAAAAACGATTTTCGGTTTAACCCGGGACAAATGCAATTAAACGTTACCCGCTGAATAATAAAGAGAGGTGAATCATGTTTAATAAGGAAGCTGTTGATAATATTCTTAAAGGAATCGTAAAGGCAAATACGGCGATGGGACCCTTTTCCTTAATAATCCCCGCCGTATCAGCTGCTGCTGTAATACTGCTGCTTCTGTACTGTTACAAAAACAAAGGCCGCAGGGGCAGTGCGGCATTGACCGGTTTTCTTGCTGTTATTTACATCTTTTCCGGAGGAACTATTCTTGCAGGAAGCGGGGAAATGGGAAGCGTCATGGCATGGACCGGTGCTGCTGCGCTCTGGTTAGTGGCTCTTTTACTTGTATTGGATATGGTTTTTCACTGGACTGTAATCCGACTGCCTGAACGAAAGGATTTAAAAGTTATTTCTATCTTCTTTATGACGGCAGGAATTATTCTTTACCCGCTCCTTGAAATGCTGCTGGGATTTACATGGCCGCGGATGGTATTTTTTAGTGCCGAATGCCCTACCACAATTTTTCTTATCGGCCTTTTTATCGGGAGTATTCCCAAAGTCAACAAACCCCTCTTTATCCTTGTTTCCGTAAATGCAGTATTTACAGGCCTTTCTGTTGCAATAAACGGCGCGCCCTTCGATTACCTTTATGCCCTGGCAGGCCTGGCAGGTATAGTAATGATGGGCAAATATTTCAGAGAGATTTTCATTAAGAAAAAGATCTGATTTTTTACAGGCAGGTACGGACGGGTACGTGCATATACAAGCAGGGTACGTGCATATACGGCCAGTT
>JAADHF010000108.1 GCA_013151965.1 Spirochaetota bacterium | reverse complement strand
CTATCCGTTCCGGCAAAGGAGACAAAGACAGGCAAACTTTGCTTTCAGATAAAGTTTTGCCTGCTCTCAAAGAGTATATTCAGAATATCAAAAAGTATTATGAAGATGATCGTTTTCAGGATCGACCGGGTGTCGAACTGCCTGATTATATTACACGGCGGCACCACCTGTATTCCAGCTCTTTGCAGAAATCCTTTAAAACAGCTTTACAGAGATCCGGAATAGCAAAGAATGCGATTATACACACAGGCTGTATAATTACTACTTGAAAGCGGTTACGTGGAATTCTATGTATTTGCTGATACTAAAGCCGCAATCTTTAAAGTTTTGTTACAAATCAGTCTCTTGACTCCGCAGTAGTTTTTAGTTTTTTAAAATCTGCTTGAATACCGGATTTTAACAGTTTGATAATTTCCGGAATCACTTCGAAGAGATCACCCACAATAGCCACATCGGCGAGTTTCATAATAGGAGCCTCTGCGTCTTTATTTACGGCGATAATAAAATCACTGGACTGCATCCCCGTAAGGTGTTGTATCTGGCCGGAAACTCCGCAGGCAATATAGATTTTCGGCTGCACGGTTCTGCCTGTCTGACCGACCTGGTGTGTATAGGAAATCCAGCCGGAATCGACCGCCGCCCTGCTTGCGCCTACAGCGCCTTTAAGAACTTTCGCCAATTCAGCGATCATATTAAAACCTTTCGGCCCCTTAACACCCCTGCCCCCTGTTACGATAATATCCGCATCGGACAGATTTATACCTTTATCTTCACTGAAGGACTCTTCTATTACGGAAATACGGGTTTTCTTCTCCGCTTCAAGAACATTCTCTTCTATTACCTCTCCTGTCCCCGAATTATCCGGTACCGGTGCTTTAAACACCCCCTGACGAACCGTACTCATCTGTGGCCTGTGATGTTCGCACTTTATCGTTGCAATAATATTCCCGCCGTATGCCGGCCTGGTCTGCAGAAGCAGCCCGGTCCCCTCTTCTATATCCAGCCCCGTACAATCCGCAGTAAGCCCTGTTTCCACCAGGACGGCAACGCGGGGCATTATACTTCTGCCCCTGCTTGTCGCTCCGGAGATAAGTATTTCGGGTTTATACTTTTTAACAAGCCTGGAAATAACAGATGCATACACTGTATCATTAAAGGTCTTTAAAGAGACATCATCTACCGTTATGACCACATCGGCACAGTAGTGAAAGAATTTCTCTGCCGCAGTTCCTGTACCCTCACCAAGAACCAGGCAAACCACCCTGCTTTTTCTTAACAGTTTATCCGAAAGCTTTTTGGCAGCGCCTAAAAGCTCATATGTAACATTATGCACCTTCCCGCCGGCAAATTCCGCAAGTACCCAGACATCTTTAAATGTACAGGAATTCTCCGAATCACGCAGTATCACATCAGTACTCCATGGACAGCGTTTATCTCCGCCTCTATAGTTTAATCCTTGATTTTAATATCTTTACAAGCTCCGAGGCTGAGCCGGCAGCACTTCCGTTAAGAATAACCGTATGTTTATCCCGCGCGGCAGGCTTTCTCGTAGTTACAACCCTTGTAGGCGAACCATCGAGCCCTGTCTTTGCCGTATCGGCTTTTATAAAAGATGCACTCCATACAGGAATTTCCGCTTTTCCGGAAGCGAGGCGCCTTTTTAAAGCCGGCATACGCGGCGTGTTTATATCCTTTAACACCGTCAGGACTGCAGGCAGCTTAATTATACAGATATCATTTCCGGCCTCGTGCATCCGTTCCACGGTAAGCCCGGAATCATCGGATTTAATAAGCCTGGAAACATACGCAGCCTGAGGCCAGCCCAGGTGAGCGGCAATTCCGGGACCTACCTGGGCCGTGTCTCCGTCTATAGCCTGCTTACCGCAGATAACAAGGTCCACATCTCCTATCTTCCTGATTGCCTGCGACAGGGCATAGCTCGTGGCAAAGGTGTCGGAACCGCCCAGTGCACGGTCATTTAACAGAATCACCCTGTCCGCACCGTACGCGAGGGCTTCCCTAAGCGTCAGTTCTGCACGTTTCGGCCCCATGGACAGGGCTGTAACCTCGCCGCCGTGCTTTTCGCAGAGTAAAACCCCTTCTTCCAGGGCATAAGCATCGAAAGGGTTCATTACAATCTCCACCCCTTCGCGGATCAGTCGCTTAGTCTCAGGGTCTATGCTTACATTAGTAGTACCGGGCACCTGTTTAATGCATACTACAATTTTCATCTTCCATAACCCCTGATACTTTTATAATAATGGAGTGTTTCTAAGTTTGCAGGGGGTTCGTTCCCTGTATCTCCGGAAAAAAAGTTATTTTTTTTGGACACCAGGGCTCCTGTCCGCTATATTCATCCTTATAAATGCAGTTAATTCTGTAATCTTCCTTCCCTGTAGGCTGCGATATATTCAGCACCAAACAGATCCGTGCCCTCCAGAACCGCTCTTGCGAGTTTAAATCCTTCCGACTCCGTATCTATTTCCGACAATTTTTCGATAGAAAGACTAACCGGATCGATAATTCCCCCGTCGCCTCCGGCCCTGATAAAGAGCCATGTAAAAACGAGATTTAAGAGTTTTCTCTTCGGCATCCCGAAGGATACATTGCTCAATCCTCCGGTTACATGAACCCCTTCGAAAGCCTCACGGGCAGTACGAACGGCATCCAGAAAATTCTTTCCGTTTGCAGAATCAACACTTATCGGCAGAACCAGGGGGTCGAGGTGCATCTTATACCGCTCCATCCCTTTTTTATCAAGAATAGCCGTAATTTCTTTAAGATTGGCGACCTTCTCACCGGTGGATGAGGGCAGACCGGATCTGCCTGCAGCGCTTACAACAGCATATGCGTTGTACTGTATTACAAGATCGACTGCCGCTTCTCTTTCCAGACTTACCGAGTTCACCATTACGTCTGCACCATTACATGCAGCAAGACCGGCTTCGAGTGTCTCCACGGCAGAAGAATCTATACTAAAAGGAATAGAATAGCGTTCGCCTAAGAAATTTACGATCCACTTCATTACTTCGACCTGCTCTTCCCTGTGAATTGCATATTCATCTATGTTTATGTCGAGAAAATCGGCACCCTTTTCTATCTGCATCTCCGCTACCCGGCAGAGATAATCCTTACCGGTTCTGCGGTCATCTTCCGTTTTCCCATTAAGCGCCTGATAAATACCGAGCACGATATGCCGTATTTTCCCATCCTTATACTGCGGAGATATTTCGGCCCAGTTCTGCGGAACAATAAGCATCCGGGGCTCTCCCTTGTAAGTAAACTTAACACCTTCGCCGCCGTCTTCCGTTTTCCCGGTTCGGATGCCTCCGCTCTTTACAATACGTGTGCAGTGAATATTTTCTCCGACTACGATAAATTTTTTATTTTCCATATAAATACCAACCCCTTCCTTAATTAAATATCATTCTTATTCTCTATCAAATTCAATACTTTCCTATATATTCCTCAATAGTCACAGCTGTTCCTTGAAAACTGTAAAGCACCTTTTTGTCCATAGTAACGAGAGGGACATTCAAATCCTGAGCCAAATTGACAAACTCGCAGTCATAAGCTGAACAACCACTTTTTTGTGATAATTTTAAAACCTGAATGGAATTAATTTCATATTCGTTTTGCAGCAATAAACTCTCTGCCGCCTCAAAAATTTCAATGGCATCCTGCAATGTAATAATTTCTTTTCTGACATAGAATGAGAGTACATTTCTGAACTCGCTTCTCCACAACATTGGGGCTGACCAGGATGAAGTTTTTATAAATAATTGTTCAGCCAACTCAGAATATGCAGAGGATAGATAAAAGCAACTAATGACGTTTGCATCAACAACAATCATGGTCTTGCTTCATTTTTTGCCTCTGTGAGTGTCATGTCGTTAATAATATATTTTTTTGTCTTTTCCCGAAATCTTCTTGCCGCTAACAAATGTTGATTTGGATCAATCTTTGTACTTTTAGTAGCTTTCTCAATAAGATAAATAACTTCACTATTGATACTACGGTGATGTTCGGCTGCGAGCTGTTTCAGTGTTTTGTACGTTGGATCCGGGATGTTCTTTAATGTGATTGTTGCCATAATTATCCTCTATATCATTATGCATTCTATATGGAACCATTATGGTTCCTTCTCTGATAAATGTCAATACATACGTTGATAGAATGGTGCTTTCTAATGGTTAACCACCAATTATATACTACAGGAATACAGAACTGTATTCTTGTATTTTAATTACAAATAATGGTAATTTAGTGCTTTTTTCTGTTTTTATAATTTTTCGGTGCAATTCCTTTTTCCCGTTTAAACACCTTGGTAAAGTAACTCTGGTCATTAAAGCCGGATTCGAAGCCGACCTCTGCGACATTCTTATCCGTAGTATCCAGCAGCGAACAGGCATAATCTATCCTCAGCCGGTTTACAAGTTCCGTAAATGTGTATCCGGTTTTGAGTTTTACAATTCTGGAAAAATAAGCGGGAGAGATATTACACATCCGGGCGGCTTTATCCCTTGTAAGCGGTTTACCAAGGTTGCTTTTAATGTATTCGATTGCAACAGACAAAGAGACCGGGATATTCTTACGCGAGTTATCGATAGAAGTTTTTATGAATATTTCCAGCCGGCTTGTAAGCCAGGCAGAAAGTTCCATTTCATCCTTTATCCTGCTGAAATCAGACAGATACGAGCTGTTAACGCTTAAGAGATTTTTAGGATCAGCTCCCTCCTCCACAACAGCTCTGTACATCTGAACAACCATTTCCAGAACAAGCGCCTTTAATATATCAAAGTCATGCTTTCCGAGATGATAGATTCCGACAAGTATCCTGTTGATAATTTCCCGTGCCTGTTCGAAACTGCCGTTCTTAACTGCGTTTATTAAACCCCATTCTTCTATCATATAAATATCCCGGGGATTCTGGTAATAGATACCCTTTGTCGAATGAATAGCTTCCGCCATGCGGACGTTCATCTGACCGGTCATCCGGTTTAGCTGCATAAGGCTTTTCGGGCAGAGATTATATTTTTCCGCTATCTCAAGCAGATCCCATGCAGCTTTCTGCACCCTCTTTTCTCTGCTTTTTTCCTCCGCTGAATTGTGAGATGTGTGTAACGCGTTAGATGTATGTGAATTGTGCGATTCATGTAATGCACGGGAGGCCGAAAAAAACCCGCCCACGGGAATATCGTTAAAACACAGGGGAACACACCAGATATAGATATCCGAATTGTCCATAAATATATCGGGTTTGCCCCACCTGACAGATTCATCTATCATACGGCTGTAATTACTTTTATCATACCTTTCCCACTGATAGTAAGTGCACCTGTTAAAAACAATACGCCCGTTTTCCATGAGCACAAGGCCGTAACCGTAATGTTCATGGTATTCTGCAGCAATCTTTATGAATTTGGGCTTATCGATTAATAAATTGATATAATTCATAATTTTTAATCTAACTTGAGAACCTTAAAGATGCAATTCGTTCTATTTCCGGGATTCCCGATTTAACGGCAGCCCATTTACCGGGATTACGATCTATTAACCTTCTAATTTTTTCCGCCTTTATATTAAATTGATTCCTGTACTTTTTAAAGGCGAATTTTTTTAAAAGCTGCAGCATTCTTTTCTGATAGATTCTTAATTTTTCCCCGTCGGCAGATTCCGAGATTATCCCTATTAAGACATCTATTTCTTCACTACGGTCGGTACAAACCGCTTTTTTAAGCCTCTCGATAAGGGATATCAGCAAAGTATCTCCGATGCCGGAAAAATCACATCGAAACCTGTTTTCCCCGGAGGTTACAAACCTGTAAAGATGCGGCATATACAGCCTGCGGCATCCCTTATAATCTTCTCCCAAAAGAATAATATTTTCCTCTGCAGTAAAATACTTCTCTATAAGCCGGGGATAAAAAGAACGTTTTAAAAGCAGATTCAGTTCTTTAATGAGAAGAACTCTTCGAATTGCCTGCCTGCCGCCCCTGCTTACAGCCTGAGTATCTGTAACAACGACAAGTTCCATATTGTGAATCTCACGGTTTATACTCTGCTTTCCTCCCCTGTACTTTGTATAATTATTTGTAAGTATCTCCACTTTCCCGCGGCTTTCCAGAATATCCAGCAGGGTATCGAAGGGAACGATTCCTTCCGTATTATAACTCAATACGATAAAACGGGCATCGACGGATTCTATCATATCCTTAAATTCCGGAACCGCCGTGTCCCTGTAGCAGTACATTGACTTTGTCTTTTTCCAGTCTCTCCTGATTCCGGCCTTATCCTTAAGCCTGCCGTCCTCTCCCATTAATAACGGCACTTCCCGCCTGTCCCAGAGAGCTATGGTATTAAGCAGGTGATAGTTACTCCCGTACTGATGCTGATTGTAAGGAGGATCGATGTAACAGAGGTCGCCGGAGACTCTCTTTAAAAATGCCGCAGCATCCATTCTGTAAACCCTGTTTTTTTTATCAGAACCGTATAATACGGGGATGTCAAGTTTAATCGCTGTCATTATCCGCTTTAATGCATCTCTGCCGAAACCCCCGAACCCCCTGTGGTATGCCTTAAAAACGCCGGAAGTATTGGTATGAGTCGCACATTTGTACAGAAGAGATCCGAGAAGCAGCGATTTTTCTTTAAACTCATTCTTCGGCAGATCAAAACCGGGATACCATTCCTCGATCCTGTTCCGCACCGCATCTATCCCCAAGGCATTTTCCGCAGTGTAGAAGAGCCGTTCTGTTTTGTAATCAGACTTAAATGTATCCGAAGGTGCATAGTATTTCGAAATATATTTATCTTCATCCTTAAGCACAGACGGTGTATTAAGATACTCAATTACCTTTTCGATTCCCCCTCTTCTTAAAAACATCCTGTCCGTTTCATTAATGTCAACTTCGATATGACAGTAATTTACAAGGTACGAATAGAACTCCCAATCATTGGCAATCGTTTCGAAACCCATCACCTTTGCAAGCCTCGAGACCGCCCCGCTCCCTGCAAAGGGATCGAGGAACCTCTCTATTTTATGCTTTGCCTCGAGCCTCTTAAATATTTCATAGAGAAACCCGAGCATACTCCTCTTATTTCCTATATATGCAATAAGCTGTTTTGTGAGATACGGTATATTTAAATCTGTTGCCGGATATTTTCGGGCAGGCTTTTGCTGCAAGCTAACCATATAACAATTTATTCCGGGATATAGGCTGCAAGATTTTTTTCGGTCTCAAAAACCTCAACTCTGGCTATGGAGATATTACTATCCCGCTTTTTATTTATGCCGGAAAGGAACGGAGACAGCCTTCTGTATATACTGTATGCAATTCGTTCTGCACTCGGGTTCCCATCCTTAAAATCATCGCATTCATTTAAATTACCGTGATCGTAAATGTCGAGAATTTCATGGAGTTTTTTTTTCAGAATACCGAAATCAAACAGCATCCCGCCCTGATCCAGTTCATTTCCCTTTACCGTTACCCACACCTTGTAGTTATGTCCGTGAAGCCGCTCGCACTTTCCATGATACCTGCTTAAAAAGTGAGCAGCTGCAAAAGTATCCTCAACTCTGACAGTAAACATAACAAATAACATTATCAGATATTGAAGAATAAAACAACTATTGGTACCATGGGATAAGATGAAGATCCATAAACTATCAAGCCTGCTTAACAATGTAGATATTATCGAGCATACAGGTTTAAAAAATCCGGACATACACGGTGTTGCATATGACTCGGGGAAAGTACAGAAGGATTTTCTCTTTACAGCAATCAAAGGTTTTCATACGGACGGACACGGATTTATTCCTGATGCGGTAAAAAAGGGCGCCGCTGCAATCGTTTATTCCGACTCCTCAGGTATGGTAAAAAACGGTCATATTTCGCTCATAAAGGTCAGGGATTCCAGAAAAGCACTGTCCCGTATTGCCTCCAATTTTTATGGCCGGCCCTCTGAAAAACTGAAAGTTATCGGGGTAACGGGCACAGACGGAAAGAGTACTACCGTCTGGTTTATTCATCAGCTTTTGGAAATGACCGGCAGAAAATCCGGTTTTCTCTCTACCGTAAATTTTAAAACAGGGGATGTGATTGTAAAAAACAGAATGCGCCAATCTACTCCGGAATCTTTGGAGATTCATGCCATGTTTTCGGAAATGGTAGAAAACGGCATAAATTACGCTGTAGTGGAATCTACTTCCCACGGATTGTCAGAACGTACGGCCAGGCTTTTTGATGTAGATTTCGATGTCGGAGTACTTACAAACATAACCCATGAACACCTTGAATTCCATGGAACACGGGAGCAGTACAGGTACGATAAGGCAAACCTGTTCCGAAAAGCTGCCATGTTTAACATAGTAAATCTTGATGATCCGGATAATTACTATTTTAAGGATGCATCCGGAGTCCCGGTATATAGCTACAGTGCAGAAGGACAAAATGCGGATATCTATGCAACGGAACCGGAAACAAGTCTGCACGCTTCAACATTTAATATCCATTACAATGGAGAAAGCGGCAGAACTCTGCTTAATCTGCCCGGGAAATTCAACATAAGCAATGTTCTTGCCTCATCGCTGACTGTACTGAAGCTGTTTAAACTAAAACTCGATGCGGTCATTCCGCTTATTCCGAAAATTCGCGGCGTACAGGGAAGAATGGAGGAAGCCGAAGCCGGACAGCCTTTCAGGGTAATAATAGATTATGCGCATACTCCCGAATCCTTTAAACTGGTTCTTCCTGTACTGAAAACCAATACAAGGGGTAAACTCATTGCTGTTTTTGGTTCCGCAGGCGAAAGAGACACAGAAAAACGGTCCATACAGGGAAAAATCGCAGCGGAATACTGTGATAAAATCATACTGACCGATGAAGATCCACGCGGCGAGGACAGGGAACAAATACTGTCGGAAATAGCATACGGCGTTAAAAAACAGGAAGAATACAGGGGGAACTACAGCAGTAAAAATCTCTTTCTAATCCCTGACAGGAAAAAAGCAATAGAATACGCTTTTTCTCATGCAGAGGCAGGTGATACGGTTGTTCTGCTCGGCAAAGGGCACGAGGGAAGTATAATTTACAATGGATACTCCATCGATTGGGACGAAAAAGAAATTGCACTCGGGATTTTAAAAACTATGGGCTTTGCATAGCAGTGAACCATCAGACCGAAGGCAAAACATTTTTACCTGTTTTTCTCACAGCTCTTATTTTAAGCATCGCTTTCAGCCTCTTCCTGTCTGCGCGTCTCTACCCGGAAGATAAAAGCGCAGGTAAAACAATCCGTATCAGGCTGCAGTTCCTTCATAACCGGGAATACCCGGCTTCGGCCTCACGGCCCTCTCCCCCGGCTTTTTCGGCCATGGTAAGGTTTTCGGTTGCCCGTCTCTTTAACAGAAAATACTACCCCTACGCCCGCATAGTGGAAAGAAACAAAGCAGATTATGCATTTACGGTTGAGATTGCAGAGGAGCCGGGTAAGTATACAATTACAACTTCCCTTGCGGCGCAGGATAATCAGAGCCCCGGCCACAATAAAATAATCTCCACCATCCCATACCTTTCATATGCTTCAGGGATATCAGCCGCACCATCACTGGTGCCGGCTATTGCCGGCGACATTTTTTACCTCTTTGCGCAGGCCGGTGACTTCCGTTTTACAGCTCTTTCTTCACCGCCTTCTCTGCGTGCGGTCCTGCATACCAATGCACTGCAACAAATAACCGGGTGGACCGGTAAAGAACTTCAGCCGCTTGATATTTCCAATTACAGGGAAGGTCTTCTGTTAACAATGGCCGGAGGTTTTCTGACACTTGGGAATTCTCTGCAGATAACCGGCGGCACTGTCCGCGATATTTCATATCAACAGGAAAACAGGATATCATTTCTGCCCCTTACGGCTTCATCCGATCTTTTGGGTAATATTACAGTAATATCACAGAATGCGGACAGCTTTGAAATCATAAAATTCGACAGGACAAAAAGAATCATCCTTAAAAACGAACTAAAACAGCAGGGTGCAGGTAATTTCCTCTATGCAGGATTTTACTCAGGCGGATTTGCTTTGATCGATCAGAGCACCGGGGCGGATAAGAAAATCAGCTTTTATACACAAACAGCCATAGTATCCGGATACATAAAATCCGAAACCCGTGCGGTTCCGCCTGCCGTAAAAACATACCCGCTGCATTCTTCCTATATCTCCGCTATGGCTTCGGATTACGGCGGCAATTTATGGCTTTATGATTCCATGGAAAAACGCATACGGATCGTGAATCAGCAAGGTTCGGAGATAAGTTCCGTAAAACCTATAATCCCTCCCTCCCTTCTTTTATTCCCTCAACTCCTTAAAATCTGTTCGGACGGCAGTTTTATGCTCGGAGGCAGCGGTGTTCTGGTAAAATTCGACTCTGCCGGAATTCCGATCTGGACACTCAGAGAGTATCAGCTTAACGGCACCAGGGCACTGCCGGCCTTTTTCAGGATAGCATGCAGCGAAAAAGATCTTTCCTTTTTCCTGCTCGATATGCAGTCAAGGCAGATACTTAAATTCAGGGAATATTCCGGACAGTCCGGGCGTAATAACATCCGCATTGCAAAATCGGATAAAGCTGTTCTATTCGATACGGAATTACCGCCGTCCGATAAAAAGAAACTTGCACGGATAACAGAAAAGGCCGGCAGATACTACGAGGACGAACTCGAACCGCACTTTGCGGAAACTTTTTATAACCGGAGTCTTAAACTCTTCCGCGGCATCAGGAAAAAAGATCCGGTAGATCCTGATGCACCTCTAAAAATAAAAGAACTTATCCGGGCGAGAAACCGGACCGCAGATTATCCCGTTCCCGATCATACCATAGCAGTATCACTTTCCCCGGACACATTTTACACTTCGGCCCGCCTCTATTACAGGGAAAAAGATGCACTTAAATTACGTATATCAAATCTTACAGGAGACCTTGTAGACAATATCTCCCTGCGGATGTACATACCCGGTTTTTCGGGCGGACCGGCGGAAATAACCGTAAAACAGCTCATCCCTTACAGGACAAGAGAAATATCTGCTTCTCTCCCGCTGAAACGGATAACAGAG
>JAADHF010000131.1 GCA_013151965.1 Spirochaetota bacterium | reverse complement strand
CAGAAAAATTTGTTAAAAATGCCTCATCTATATTCTTCCAATATAAACCCGAATCAACTTTATTATTTACTCTTGACTCTTTATAAATCAACTCATCAAGTAAATTAGGAAGAATACTATTCTTGTATAAATTCCAATTATCATTTTCCTTTATTAGAAATGCACTTAATTGAAGATATTTTAAAATCTGATGTAGTGCTATGTCGTGTTCATTTAAGATTTCTTTTGTCTCTTCCATGGTATCATTTTCATTTTTTAATGCCATTTGCATAAGTATTCTTATTAATTCCGATGGTGTTACTCCTCTCTTTTCGGCTAAACTAAAAAATTGTTCTTTTAACTTTTGTTCAATTCTAAACTGGATTATTTCTGATTTTTCTTTCATAATCAGAATGTACTTACATATTATGTAAATGTCAATACATTTATGGAATATTCTTATTTGAAGTCAAAATACTATAAACTTAACCGATAGCATTTATTGAAATTTAATTATCACTTACAAGATGTAAAGAAGCTATCTGTTTAAATCTACGTTTCTACTGTTCTTTTTGATTAGTTATGTTCCTCGAAATGTCTGATAAAAGTATTTAGATAGTTTTCGAATTTCATTTTGATTCCTCCGTCTTATTAATTTTCATTAACGAAAAGTGGAATGTCATCAAAATGAAACTTAATAAAAAATAATGGTTACATAAGGAAAAATACTAACAAAGCTTTTGCAGCGGAGCGCAAAAAGCTGCACCCCTGCTGAAAAGCTGTGTTATCTTCCGAGAGGGATGGGAGTAATAGGAAACAAAATTCGCCCCTGTTTTTGGCAGTAGCATTTCATTTGTTTAAATATCGCTGGATAGTTTTTCATATGATGATATGCTGCTTTCGAACTGACACAGGAAAACTGCTCACTCTCGTCGGAAATATCCACTCCTCAAACCGACTTTGCCCGCTGGGCCGCATATGTGGCAAATGTGCCCGTGCTGCAAGCTAAATCCAACAGTTCGTCAGCGGCGCTTATATTATAAAATTCCAGTAAAAATTGATGATTTTTTTCATCTTGGGTCATCGCCCAGTTGTTAAATTTGGTTGCCTGTTTATTAAACTGATCCCTGACGTTCCAACTCCCGGCCATACTTATTACCTTTCTATTCCAGGCCTCCTCGGGCCCGTCCAAAATACCATCTGGTGGCGCACAAAATGAATTGAATGAACCGATAACTTTAACTTAAGTCACGGTTTCTTCAATGAAAACACAGTATAGATCGTTTCAATATCATGGGATTCTTCCAAAACCCACGAGGTTTGGGTTAAAATTCTTTGCAATCCCTCCAGTCCAAGATATTGGATTTGCACGCCAATTAACTCTGTAAATCCCAGGTATCCTGGATTTACATGTGCCCGGTCGAAAATTAAAGACCCCGTGACCCGGGCGTCCGCCGGGGAGTTGGTAAAGAAATAGTTTAAATTTTCAATGATATCCGAATCCGAACCGTACTCAAAAAGACCTCCCTCCGATGAACAGAGCTGAATCCAGCCGGATCGTTCCGAACTCATCTTCAGTAATGCCTCCGGTTGGCCCCAGTCATAATGAATCGTATTGAGGCTAATATCCAGGCCATGGAAGCGTTCACCCGGCTGCTTTAAAACATCGATGCACCGTTTTGCAAAATTGGGTCCATAAGTATCGAGATCTAATATGTCGATCTCAATTTTCCGTCCCTTGAGTAATTCCGGATCCGATTCCTGTATTAAAATCAGGGTGTTGATACTGTCGGTAGCGGCCCCCCCAGCGATATTGAAGAAACAGAGGTTCCGTTCAGGGAATTGCTTGAGCTGGGGCAGTAAAATTTTCGACTGGCGCCGGCAAAGATCCCTCAGCCTGATTCGAAGTCCCATGAAAGAGGTCTGCTTCACCGCCCACTTGTCCCGGAAACCTAATTTTATCCCCCGGCTTAAGCCGGGGCCTAATTTGTACAGCAAAGTACGCATGCCGCTGAGATAGGAATTATCAACATTAGACATTTTAGCAAACATATTCCGGATAAAGCCGGGCATCTTCTTTAATGATTCAATGCTCCGGGCTGACTTGAGACAGCTCAAATGATACGCCTGTTCATCAATACTTGCATTGAAAAGGGGATGAGTAATATCCAGTATTGGTAATTCAATTTCATTCTCGAAAACTGCATAGGGAATTCGCTGATCTTGATTTGTATTCATGGTTTACAACTCCGCCTCACTTAAATGAATTGTAGAACTTATATTACCGGATGCTCGAAATGTCAAGGAAATTGTAAGAATTCCCGTTAAGATGGAAAGAATATATAATTCATAGTCCTACAAGATCTTCTTTTTCAGTTTCGGCTTTTGTGTTCAAATTATCAAGATGCTCATTCTTTTAAGCCTTTAAGGAGCACGTGCAATAACCTCCGGAAGCGAATTCCATATTCCCCGTGTTCGGGAAGCGTATAATCCATAAAGATAGGATATACTGTACATTCTTTGGCGGTATGTGCAGTGTAAGATCTGCTATGAAATCTTCTGCATCGAACATTTTTACATTTTCTTTAAAATAGTCTATAAGCCGTCATATACATTTTTTCTGTGCCTGACCTTTAGTATAACTACAAGTAATTTCTGTTGTCTTATCTCATAGATAATCCTGTAATCAGAAAATCGATAACTCCAAAGACCTGCATATTTCCCTTTTAACTTTTTCCCGTTAAAAGGATCTTTGGCGATTACGTTTTCGATAAGTTCAAATGCGCGTTTCACTACAGTTCGATCAAGTTTTTTCAGTTCCCTAAGACAGTGATTTTCTATTTCGATTAAATACATTTGATTATAGACTGAGTTCTTTGATAGCCTTACTAATTGGTGTTGATTCTCCACCTCTCCGTTCTAAAGCTAATTCATAATCTTCGATTTCTTCGAAATATTCTCTAAGAGCCTGATTTACAAAGAAACTTTTTTTTCGATGAGTATCTTCGGCGATCTTAGCAATTCTGCAAGCACTTCATCAATAGTTATGCTGATTGGTTTCTTAGCCATCTTATTCCTCTAATTATCATATTAAGATGATAAATACTATTTATACGATTAAATATAGTTTATAGCCTTACCCGGTGTCAACCGAAATGTTCATATTAAAGCATGTTGCTAAAATCATATTCCCATGATGAGGAAGAGCAGTAGTCCGTCCATCAAGATTCCTGTAAAAAATATGACTGCCTTTTTGCCTTACTGCTTTAAAAACCAGGATAAAACAGTAATTTCTTAAACGTTCCTGCATCAATTATCTTAAGTCTGCTCATCTGCCAACTTCTACTTCCTGTATACCTACAAAATCAGGTATTTCAGCTATTGTATCAGAATTCATCTCTTAAAGACAAAGAGTTAATACTTCTTTCGGATTTCTGTTAAGTGATGGACATAGATAGCAAAACAGCTGCAATGCTATCTGTGAAGATATCTCTAATTCACCCGATGCAATTTGGGAAAAATAATTTTGTTGTTTTAAAGTAATTCACAATAATTGACAAATAATAGGTCAATAATTTATTATAATGACAAGAGGTATTGGATGAAAAAATCTGTCTTTGCCATTTTATTGGCATTTTTTCTTTTTACAGGTCTTTCTTTGGCCGGTTCGGATGATATAGCAAACGTAAATATCCAGTCTATGGATATATCTGAATTCCCTCTGGTGCGAATATTTTATAACACAACAGATAAAAGCGGAAAATATCAGGCTGGAATCCCGGAAGACAATGTCCAGGTATTTGAGGATAAACTGTACTGTAAAGTATGGGGAGACGGTGATTACAGCCATGCTAAATCAAATATAGTAATGATTATAGACTCAAGCGGAAGCATGAGAGGCGTTATGGATAAGGTACTTTCCGCTGCTTCGAATCTTTTAAAAGAAATGGACAGCGGAGATAGTATAATGCTTGTTGATTTTGATTCAACAGTAAAACCTTTAACCGGTTTTACCAGGGATAAGGATGAACTGTTAAATACCCTTCCCAGAATAAAGGCAAATGGAGCAACAGCACTTTATGATTCTATATCCACGGGAGTAAACAAGTTATTGTTAAATCCCGAAAAAAGCGGCGGATTAAACCTTGTAGTTATACTTACAGATGGAAAGGATGAAAATGCCGGTGGCGGCCATGGAAGCAAAATAACATTATCACAGCTTGAAATAAAATTAAAAGCGGCCGGTACTCCGGTATATTCGATTGGCCTTGGAAATAATGTTGATAAAAAAACTTTAGAAACAATCAGCAGGGTTTCCATGGGAAAAACATTCTATGCAAAGGATACGGAAAATCTTTCAGCTATCTACAGAGATATTATTGGTTATGTACATTCACTGCATAAATTTGAATACATTACTGCAAATGGCAAATGGGATGGAACCGAAAGAAAGGTTGCTCTTTACTTTAAGGAACTAAAAAAGCTGATAAACCTGAAATACAAAGCATTAACGAAAGACAGAATTGCCGGTACACTAAACATGTCAGGCAACAGGGTATCGAACCAGGATCTTAAAGGTGCTGATATTAAATGGTCATACTGTTTTGTTCCTTTCGGCGGGAAAAGCGGACGTTTTGTATCGAGTATTGCGATAACTCCCGATGGACAGTTCGTTTTTGACGGTGAAGTTTTAGGTATATTAAATGCTGCCGGAGAGCGTATCTTTTTAGGCACCTATGACTCTACAGATGCCTTTAATATAAATGTATCCAATCATCTCTACCAATACACACATGGTTATGGTTATAACGGCAACCTGTATAATTTTGATGAAGTTAGAAAATTAGCGGACTTAAAAACAATAAAAAGTGAAAAGCCTGAAGGGATTAATATGCCTGCAATAAATTACCCTTATTTATTGAGCAAGGCGAAAGGCAGTTTCCATAAGGAATGGTTAGGTATTGATCATCCCTATAAACCGGTGAGTATATCAAAAAATGGAAGGTTTATTGCATTTACGGCAAGTCCCGATGACCAGGAGTACGATTACTACTTCCTGGTATACGACATAAAGGGCAAGACTATTCTATGGGAAAATGGAGTTTACAGGGGAGATTTCGGAGAACCCGGTGCAGTAAAGATTTCCGAAAACGGATTTACTCTTATCATTCAGGATCACAATATTTTCGGGGTTAATTCCAAAGGAGTTTTACAACTGAAGCTTATGTGGGAAAAAACAGGAATGAGGTTTTCCCGTATAGATATTAATGGCAGCGGAAACAGCTTTGCGGGAATGTATGATTATAATCATTCAACCTACTTTGGCTGCTTTAATATATCAGATGTTAAATCAAAGAGCGGCATTACTACTTCACTTAAGCCGGTTTTCTCAGTAGAAGCAAAACCGAATGATAAGCCGGGATGTATAAGTATTTCATCAAACGGACAGTATCTTGGCTTTAATGATAAATTCGGCCCGAAGATTTATGATAATAAAGGTAATTTATTATGGAGTTTACATTTTAAAAATGAGATATATTCCAACGATAAGGGTAATGGTTTTTATATAATCGATGACGGCGCCTTTGTTTTCTCCGAAGCGAACAGGTTCTTTTTCGGGAAATTAACGGGAAATTAAACTGATTATGATACTGCTGATTAATTCATAACTTCTCGATTGCAATCCGGCAAAGGAGAAATTATCAATTTGCCTAAGAATCCCGTTTATCCTTACCATTTGATATGATGACTTTCATTGTTGCAGCTCTGACTGTATTCTTTATCAGAAAAAACGTAATACAACAAAAAGACAAAAGCGCTGAAGAAAGTTTCCGGAAAGATTTAACCGCCTGCATCAAATACATTATCAGGAACAAAATTATTTTTAATCTGTTATGCCCCGCCTCAATCGTAACCTTTTTTACAGGTATTCTCCAATCGCTTTTCGTCCCGATCATACTATCATTTGCAGATAAAGACACGTATGGCTATAGCGTATGGTCTTATATCTCTCATCTCCCGGACAGGGATGCTTGTAAGCTTTTAGTGTTACCGGAGTTCTGCCTGATCATCTTTCTGACCCGCTGCTGGCTTAGAATGGCTGCTTTTCAGATACACCCGGGAGAATAACCGGCACAGGAGCAGTGCGGGAAAGCGGAATTATGGTTATTATTTTTAGATTTATATCTTACTTTATTACTCAGAAAATATGTAATAATATTTAATTTTCTTAAAATAAAAAGATTGACAAAACGTGTAATTTGTATTAAATCATTAGTATGATACTATTATAGTATCATTAATATTATTAACCGGCAGGAAAGATGAAATTACTTACAAGGAATACGGATTATGCTGTCAGGGCGCTTTCCTACATTGCCATGGAAAAGGGGAAAACGGTAACTGCTGCGGAGTTATCCGAAGAGTTAAAAATCTCCTGGTCATTCTTAAGAAAGATTCTGCAGATTCTAAGCCGTGAAGGCTTGGTTTTTTCCATAAAAGGGAAAGGCGGAGGTTTTAAACTGGCGCAACCGGCAGACAGGATATTTTTACTTGACCTTATCAATATATTTCAGGGTCTGGTCCGGCTGAATACATGTATTACAAATAATAAAGCATGCCCTAACATCAGAATATGTATACTGAAAAAGAAAATAGATATCATCGAGGACTCAATTATCTCAGAGCTGCATCCGATAACACTTAAAACCCTATTAAATGAACAAAATGATGTTATACAAAATGAATTACTTAATATGCAAACGAGATAGATGCAATAAGAATAAGAAGGAGGAAGATTTCCATGCATATAGTATGCCCGGGTGCCCGTCTTCTAAGACAACCGAAACCGGAAACATTCGACTGTCCTTTCTGCGGAGAGGAAGTGGAAATATGGACGGATGAAATAAAGGCAGTATGTCCGAAATGTAAAAAAACCGTCTTTAAAGATCAGAACCAGAGCTGTCTCGAATGGTGTAAACTGGCGAAGGAGTGTGTAGGAGAAAGCGCATACAATACATATATGGAGAACAGAAATATGACAATTAAAGAGAGTTTGCTTAAAGAACTTGCAAACACTTTCGGAGATGATGTAAAGCGGATTAACCATGCAAAAAAGGTTTTAAAATATGCCGAACAGCTTCTTGCTGAAGAAAATGGAGACTGGCACATTGTTGTGCCGGCTGCAATTCTCCACGACATCGGTATAAAGGCTGCCGAAGAAAAGTATGGTTCACCGGCAGGGAAATATCAGGAAAAAGAAGGACCGCCGATTGCGAAAAAGATGCTTTTTAAACTCGGACTCAAACTGGAAGTTATAGAGGAAATTTGCGAAATTATAGCTCATCATCATTCCCCTGGTATTATCGATACGGATAATTTTAAAATACTTTACGATGCAGACTGGCTTGTAAATATCAAGGATGAGGTAAAAACAGATGACAAATCCAAACTGGAGAGAATAATAAATAAGGTTTTTCTAACAGATACAGGCAGAAAAACTGCGGAGAAGATATATCTTTAAAAAGAATGATTTATTTTATTATAAAAATATTGCCATTTTAGATGATACAGAGGAAGTTTAAATGAAAAGACAAATAATTCAAATCGATGAAAGTAAATGCAATGGATGCGGGCTCTGCATACCAAACTGCCCCGAAGGGGCTCTCCGGATAATAGACGGAAAAGTACGGCTTATCAGCGATCTTTTCTGTGACGGTCTCGGAGCATGTATAGGTCACTGCCCTGAAGGAGCGATTACCATCGAGGAGCGCGAAGCCGAAGCATATGATGAAAAACAGGTTATGAAAAACATTATACCTCAGGGGAAAAATGTAATAATCGCTCACCTCAGTCACCTTATGGAACATGGGGAAAGGGAGTATCTGCAGAAAGCACTCGATACCTTAAAGGAGGAAAATATTATGATTTCATCAGACGATATTAATCAGGAAGAACATTATCATGGCTGTCCCGGCACACGGTCTATGAACCTTTCAGAAAACAACGCTGAAAATGACCGGGAGCCGGATACTGCGCCTGTCCGCTCCGAACTTATTAACTGGCCCGTACAGATGCACTTGATCTCGCCGCGTGCACCCTATTTTAAGGGCAGCGATGTTCTGTTATCGGCGGACTGCGCGGCCTTTAGTCTTGGCGATTTTCACAGAAAGTATTTAAAGGGAAAGAGTCTTATAATAGCATGTCCCAAGCTCGATACCGGACAGGAAATATATCTCGAAAAACTTACCGCACTGATAGATATGGCAAAGATAAATACGCTGACTGTAATGACAATGGAAGTCCCCTGCTGTAACGGACTTTTAAACCTTGCACAGCGTGCCGTAGCAGGCGCAGAAGGCAAGATACCCTTAAAATGGATTGTCGTTAGTGTCAGGGGCGGCATTTTAAAAGAAGAATGGGTATAATCCTGCTATAAAGAATAATTTGAAGGGGTAAAAGAGGCATTTAGATGAAAAAACTTGATCCGGAAAAGTCAATTTATGAATTAACCGAAGAATATCCGGAACTTATCGGCATCCTTAAAGATATCGGTTTTCCGGGAATAAAAAATCCTCTTGTTCGAAAAACAGTCGGTAAAAGAATGACATTGTCCGGGGGCTGTTTAAGACAGGGCAAGAACCTCGACGAGGTTTTTGAAATACTTAGTAAATCGGGATTTAAAATTGTAAGTTCAATTAACATTACCGATGCTTAAAGAATCACAGAAAGAGTATAAAAGTCTGCATCTTATAGGAAAACCCGTATTATGGGGTATTATTGCAGGAACACTTCTGTTGTTAGTATATTTCTCGGTGCTGACATTTGCGAATTCCCTTCGGCATGCAGTAGAGCAGTTTAAGGAGATGTGGTACTGGGTGGTTTTACTTGTTGCAGGATTCGGGACTCAGGCTGGTCTATATACTTACATACGTACGGTATTCAGGTTGAGAAAGGAATCAGGAATTGCCGCTTCGACGGTAGCCGCCGCAGGAGGAATATCTACAACATCAATGATTGCCTGCTGCGCACATCATGTAACCGATTTTTTACCGGTACTCGGAATATCGGCTGCAATGATCTTTTTTAATCAATTTCAGAACCTGTTTATTATTACAGGGGTCTTATCTAATGTAATAGGAATTAATTTGATGTTAAAAATAATTCAGGAACATAACTTGTATCAAAAAGGAACAGGAGTATTTTCTGTTATTATGGAAATTAACATGAAAAAAACACTCTATGTCACCGGTATTTTCAGCGTTTTCGCTTTTTTAGCAACACTATATATAAGTCTGTAAAGAGGTATAAAAAAATGAAGTTAAACAAGGTTCTATTATTCGGATTATCCATTATAATTGCTGTTGGATTAGTCTTTGTACTCATCAAGGTTTCAAAAACTATATTCGGTACAACAGTAACTGCAGGGACATCTGAGGATCAGGAAACAGCCAAAAACTCCATGAATAATCCGGGGTTTAAATTGATTCATTCGGGGAGTATGGACAGCGGTGATGTTTTAATAGAATTGACTCCCGAAGAGATTAAAAACGGAAAGCTTGTAGTTAAATTTTCCATGAACACCCATTCTGTAAATCTGAGCCGGTTTGATCTAAAGAGTATAGCTACATTGGAATATGAAGAAAAGATACTCGTGCCGATCGATGCAGATGGATTAAGAGGACATCATTCCTCCGGAGTACTCGTCTTTGATGTCGGGAGAAAAATCAATAGTTTCACGATTAAAATCAAAGGAATCCCTAAAAACACAGAACGCACTTTTACATGGAATGCAGGGTAAGATTAGACACAAATACAGCGTACAGTATAATACGGCCCTTACCCGACCGGCTTACTGCTGAGCATTCTTACCGTTTCGAGACTGGCTCTTTGAAGCCTGACTGGCGACAGATTCTTTAAAAGAAGCTCGAGATCGTCCACTACCATCTCACCTATCAGTTTATAAGCTTCGGGTATCCCTCCCGCCCTGTGACCTGATAACAGTACATTATCGAACTCTCTTAAAACATTGTCCCCCTGTAACGGCTCAACTGGAAATACATCGAGTGCAGCTTTAAAGGAGCCTTTCTTCAGGTAATAAGATAGGGCATCGAAATCGACAAGAGACGCACGGCTCGCCAGGATAAAGACCGAGTCTTTCCCGATGAGACCCAGCTCTTTTTTCCCAAGCATCGCCCTGTTTTCCGTCGTCGCACCTGCAAGTACGAATATTATTCTTGCTGTTTTAAGAAGTACATCGAGCGGTTCCGGCTCAGCCCCCATTTCATTTATATAATTGTCCGGGAGCCAGGGATCGTGCACAGCTATCTGCATCCTGAATGGTTCAAGAAGCTTTAGAAGAGCTTTTCCGACATTCCCCAAACCGATTATTCCTACCTTCTTTCCTTTTAACAGGAAGGAATCAGTGTTGGAAGCCCCTCCGAAAATCTCTTTTCCATTTCTGAACTGCCTGTCAGCCAGTGATATCCCCCGTGCAAGGGACAAAGCAAAGCCCAGAGCCATTTCCGCTACTGCCTCGGAAAAAGCAATTCCCACGTTAAGTATATAGATTCCTTTGCTCAGACAATACGCATAATCGATGTTATGCAGAAAATTCCCCTCGACATTAATTATTGCTCTTAAGTTTCCTGCTTTTTCCAGTCTTTCACGCGGGAGATCGGTCTGGCCGACTACTGCGAAAACCCCGGGAAGAGATTTATCTACCATTTCAGCAGGCATTCTTTCGCCTTCCCAGGAGACCATGTCGAACAACGAATGCAGCCGCTTAAGATCTTTTTGTGTAAAAATCAATTCGCCGGTTCTTGGATGAGGGTCGAACAATATCTTTTTTTTCATATAAAATCCTTCCATAGTAAAATATGCTGTTTTTATAAGATTTCCTTCTGCCAGTACAGATCTCTTGCAAAAAGTGCAGCCCCGTATGCCTCGTGATCCTGCGAGTAATTAGAAAAGACCAGTTCGAAATTGGACAGCATTTCCGAAAACACCCTTTCCCTTATCCTCTGGTAGATTGTATCTCTTAAATAATCTGCAAGTATTGCATTCGGTCCTGTAATAATGATTTTGCGGGGATTAAAAAGCAGAAGCACATTGGAGCAGGCATCACCGATAAAGGAACCGATCCCGGAAAGTACCGACTGAGTAAATTTGTCTCCGTTTTCCGCAGCTTCAAGTACTTCTCTAAGATTCTGAAATTCTTCCCTGTGAAAATCATGGCTGTGCATCGACGACACAACAACTTCCCGCATCTTGTCGTTTAGTCTGTGAAGAATTCCATCCAGGGAAGCGACTGTTTCAAGGCAGCCGACATAACCGCAATGGCATCGATAGCCTGACGGTTCAACTATGATATGTCCTATTTCTCCTGCAAATCCATGGTATCCCTTAAGTATCTCGCCGTTTACAACCAGACCGCCGCCGACACCCCTGCCCAGATGAAGGAGGAAGAAATTCTTTGTCCCTTTCCCCTTTCCATTACTCTTCTCATAGTACGTGACGGTTCGTGCCACATCTTCTATTACAACGGGGATATTGTACTTATCCTGTATAAGCTCCCTTATATTGATATGTTTTATTCCGGGAATACGAAGACCCCGAAGCCATATTCCCCTGTCCGAATCGATAATTCCCGGCACACCTATTCCTATCGCCCGTATTTTCTTCTTATTTGATTGGTTCTCCTGCAGGAACCTCTTGAGAGAGTCAAGAATATCATATAGAAAGGGATTAAAGTTCTCACTGGAATCACCTGCTCCTTTGCCGGTCGGAAATTGTCTTTCACTTACAGTTCTGTTTATGGAATTCAGCAGAATTATGTTAATCACTGTCAAATCTGCGGATATACCGAGAAAATACCCGGAATCGGGATTTATATGGTAGAAATTAGAGGGACGTCCGCGTTTTGCCTGACTTTCTTCGAGAACCTCAACGAGGCCTTTCTTCTCCAGCATCTCAATGACCGAGGAGACTACGAACGGACTGAGCTGCGTTTCATCGGCAATATCACGCCTGGTTGCCTTTTCTTTCCTCAATAGCAGCTTAAGTGTTTCAATCTCGTTCCGCGTTAAATTCATATTCTTACCGGTTTTCCTTCTTCTGCGCTTCTGTATATTGCAAGGATGATTTCGACCGATTTCATGGCTTCCTTCCCGTCTATAAGAAGTTTTTCTTCGCCATTTAAAGCTTTTACAAAGTTTTCGAACTGTCTCCTGTGACCGGCAAAATCTATGGCAGAAGGGTCGGACGCTCCTCCTCCCGTCTTACTCCGCATGCCGAAATCCGTTATTATCCTCTTATCGTCTTTTGTCTGATTCTTAAAGCTCCAGGTATTAAAATGGTCCTCTTCGAGAACAGCACTGCCCTCGGTTCCCGATATCTCTATACGCTTTAAGAATCCCGGATAGACAGCAGTAGAGCCCTCGATTACCCCCATAGCACCATTCTTAAAAAGCACTGCAGCTACTGCAGTATCCTCCACCTCTATTCTTTTATGTCCGAGTATCCCCTTGTACGCCTGCACGGAGTCCACCGCTCCCATGTACCACTGGAGAAGATCAACAGCATGTATCGACTGGTTCATCAAAGCACCTCCTCCATCCAGAGCTTTTGTTCCCTTCCACCCGCCCTCGTCGTAGTACTTCTGGCTTCTGAACCACTTTATATATGCATCTCCGAGAATCAGCCTGCCGAATTTTTCTTTTTCCAATGCACTTTTCAGGACACGTGCCGCATCGAAAAAACGTGACTGGAACACCCCTCCAAGCTGTAAATTATTACTTTCGAAAGCCTCTATGATCCTGCAGCATCTTTTAAGTGTTATTTCGAGTGGTTTTTCGATGACTGCATGTTTCCCCGCTTCTGCAATCTTTAAAGCCTGATCGAGATGCGCGCCCGAAGGTGTACAAACAGTAACGATATCCACTTCAGTATCATCAAGGAAAGCCCTGAAATCCGTATACCCCCTGCAGCTGTATTTCTCTGCGAAATTCTTTGCCCTTTCTTCGCTCCTGGAGTAACAAGCTGCAAGTTTACCGCCTGCCATTGACTGTACTGCCTCTGCATGAAAATTTGCAATCATTCCTGTTCCTGAAATGCCGAATCCATAACTCATCTTTTTCCTCTTTCGTAATAACCGGATACTTTTGTTATTGCCCTTATCATATCATCGATATCTTCCTCTGTGTAGAATTCAGTTATATTTAAATTAAAAGTATGTTCGAAGGCATTCTCTGCATTGGGGCACAAGCCCCTTTGATATTCAAGGTTAGATCCAAGATCTTCGGAAACAAAAGGAATCATACTTTTCGGAAAGGCACTTCTATTTTGGAAGATATCATAAAGATAAACCGGCATACCTCCGGTGATCATGTTGGGCTTGGAAGGAATTCCTTCGGCTTCAAGTGCCCTGCAGAACTCTTTAACGGGAACGCGAATAACATCCGGATCAATCCTTACTACCAGAAGAAAAAAAGAATGTGTGCTGTACTCAGGAATTTTCTGCGGAATAATACCTTTGATTTCTGCAAGTCCCTTTACAAGACGCATCCCCAGCTTGTTTCTCCTTTCGACAATACTCTCGATTTTTTTCAGCTGCCCTATTGCAACTGCACCCTGAAGTTCTGACATCTGGTAATTCGGCGCAAGAAAGTAAGGATTTCTCTCTCTTCCGTCCCTGAAGTAACATTTATCGATGAACAGTCTTATATTCTCTTCCAGATCTTTCCTGCCGGTCATAACTATTCCACCTGATCCCGTTGTTATAAGCTTAAAATGATTCAGGCTGAATGCGGAAACATCTCCGAAGGTTCCGCATAGTTTTCCTTTGTACTTTGTATAGTGAGCCTGTGCACAGTCTTCTATCAACGGAAGGTTGTGTTTCGCTGCGATTTTCATCAGACTGTCAAGTTCCGCCGGTAATCCTGCGTGGTGGACAACGAGAATTGCCCCGGTTTTCCCGTTTATCAGGCTCTCCACGCTTCCAGGATCCATGTTGTAAGTTTCCGGGTCGATATCCGCAAAACGCGGTATAAGGAGCTGGTACAGGATTCCTGTTAAAGACCCCATGTCGGTGACAGAGGACGTTATCACTTCCGTACCTGGTGCCAGCTGCAGCGAACCGAGAGCAATGTGTACCGCTGCAGTTCCCGAAGAACATCCGCTGCAGTACTTTATCCCGTATAAGGATATCATCAGCTTTTCCATCTGCTTTACCTTTGTTCCGAAAACATAGAAAAGAATGTCGCTGTCAAGTGCTTCCAGTATCTCTTTTATTTCGTCTTCACCAATGCGTTTACCCGATCCGAAGGGTTTTGTCTTTGTCTTTCTGCCGCCGAAAATAGCAAGTTTTTCCATTGCAATCCTCACTCTTAAAATAAATTATTTGTGTTATTAAAGCTATATTAGATCGATTAAATCTAATTTTAAATATAAACAAGTTTTTGTCAAGACTATTTGATAAAATATTTGATATATATCAGATTTGTTTTCCTTATACAGGCACATAGCTTTCGAAAACCTTAAAATTTCAGACCTGTAGTCGCTATGCCTTTTATAACAAACCTCTGGAGAAAGAGGTAGATAATGATCATGGGCATTGTTGCAATCGACGTTGCCGCCATAAGCGGGCCGAAATTGATGTGATAGGGGTCTTTGAAAAAAGCAATGCCTACCGGGATCGTTCTTAAATATTTTGAGTTTATGATAATCACAGGCCATAAGAAATCGTTCCATGAATCAATGAACAGGATCAGGGCCATCGTAGCAATTACGCTTTTTACAAGGGGAGATATAATATTGATTACAATACGAATTTCACCGGCACCGTCTATTCTGGCTGCATCGATCAGGTCAACCGGCATGCTTATAATTGTCTGACGCATAAAAAAAACGGCAAAAGCACTGGCGAAATTCGGAGCAAGTATCCCGGCAAATGTGTCGATCCATCCGAATCGAGCCATAAGTATGTAAAGAGAAACCGAAGTAACCTGGATAGGAACCATAAGAGTACTCAAGATGAGAATAAAGAAGAATCCCTGCAGCGGAAAATGATATACTGCAAAAGCATAACCTGCAAACAATCCGAAAAATATTGAAGAGCTTACCGATATTGCTGCAATAAACAGGCTGTTCCTGTAGTAGAGGAGAAAGGGAGCCTTCTTTATAGCATTCCTGTAATGCTCTGCGGTAGGAGGCTGCGGCCACCATTTAGGCGGAAAAGTTATAAGATTCTCCGGTATCTGGAAGGAAGTAACTATCATCCAGTAAAAGGGAAGAATCATCAGAATTCCAAAAAGCGTCAGCAGGAAATATACGAATGTATTTCCGGTTATTTTTATTCCCTGTTGAAACAGTGTTGATTTCATAATTCCTATACCGCCCATTTCCTGCTCAGGGAGTATTGTAAAATTGTAATTATCATAATCATAAAGAACAAAACAAATGCCATAGACGACGCATAACCAAAACGATAGTTCAGAAATGCCTGGTTGTAAATTTGCAGTACAACCACAGTGCTGGCTTCCGCAGGCCCCCCAGCTGTAAGGACGAAGACCTGATCGAAAACTTTCAGCGAAAGAATTGTGTTATAAATAACGACAAAAAAAATCGTCGGAGATATCAGGGGAATCGTTATCCTGAAAAATCTTGTCAGGGGCCCGGCACCGTCGATAACAGCGGCTTCGTAATAGGTTTCAGGAATATTCTGTAATCCTGTAATAAAGATAATCATATTGTAACCGAGAGTTTTCCATATACTGAAAACGATTATGCTCCCCAGGGCATCCTTGTAGGATGAAATCCACCCGCGCTGCGGCAGATTCAGAAGTTTCAGAATCATATTAAAAAGACCGAATTTAGGATCGTACAGGTAGCCCCAGACTACAGCAGCTGCTACAGTGCTTGTTATGAACGGAACAAAGTAGACAGCCTTGAACAGAGAGCCTAATTTCATATTTGAATTAAACATTGCGGCAAGAATAAGACCAAGGAATGCCGATATTGTCACTATGTAGATTGCATAGACAAAAGTATTCGAAATCGCCCTTATAAAAGAATCATCACGAAGCAGGAGAGAGAAGTTCTTCAGCCCGACCCACTGGTACCGTCTCGCCACTATTTCTACCTTGAAAAAACTAAAAATAAGTGTCTCCACTGCCGGGTATACCCTGAATAATCCGAAGAAGATCAACACAGGTGCAATAAACAAATACGCATAGTGCCATCTGTTCTTTTTTGCCTTAAACAGAAAACCGTCGATCATTTGCATACCCTCTCCTTTCTACAGTATTGTCCCCCGGTTATTGACGTTATTGACGGACCAGGGGACATTTTTAATTACTTTGGATTTTACTTCGTTGCTTCTATTGCTGCATCTGCCTTTTTCTGCGCTCCTTTAAGAGCATCCTCCACGCTGACCGTATTCTGCATAATTTTCTGGATTGCAGCACCGATGCCTTCCATTATACCTGGAAGTGCAAGGTTTTTAGGATATGGCTGCCCGTACGGCAGGAGCGATTTAAACTGCTTTACGAAAGGATCGGACAGAAAAGGTTCTTTATTGTAATTTTCCATCCATCTTGGCGTTGATCTGTACTTTTTGGCCATATTAAAATCATTTTCCTTATTCGTATACCATTTTATTGCCTTAAGTGCCAGTTCTTTGTTCCTCGATGGTGATAAGACAGAAAAGTTCCATGCCGAGATATGTACAGCGGGCTTTCCGCCTTTCTCAGCAGCAGGCGGCGGTGCGAAGGCCCACTTCAGATTGGGTGCCTCCCTGGGCTGCCTTACCTGTATGCTTACCAGTTCGCTTATCTGCATGGCGGCAAGTCCCTTTAACAGGCATTCTCTCGGGTCCGGAAATTTCAGTGAGGTGGATTTATCCACGTAAAGCATATCATGAGCGGATTGAAGTGCCTTTCTCACAGGCGGAATATCTATAATACTCCTGCCTCCTGTCAGCACTGTAGGAGGATCCACGTATTTGACTCCGGAAGAAACCAGAAGCCAATCCCACTTATCCACTATGCCATTCGGTTCTCCTACATGCCGTATTGCATAACCGACACGTTTTAACTCACCTCCCTCCCTGACTGTAAGCTTTTTGGAATACTCTCTGAATTCAGCAAGGTACGCCGGGGCTTTGTCCGGATCGAGTCCTGCTTCCCTGAACATATCCACGTTCCATGTCAGTGCATAGGCATCCTCTCCCCAGTTGGGGTAACCGTACATCTTGCCGCCGCCCCAATCGGAAAGCTCTCTTGTATCCGGGGAAACCCCGTCCAGCCAGTTCTTTGCATCATCCGGTGCAATCGGAACCAGTGCTTTGTCCTTTACAAATGCACCCATCCAGGAGCTGTCGACCATTGCAATATCCGGTGCTTTTCCGCCGGCAAGCGAGGTCAGGAGCTTCTGCTTCATAGTTTCATAATTTACAGCAATCACATTAATTCTGACGTTGTTTTCTGCTTCGAAAGAAGTCCACGGACGGGAACCATCCCGGAATGGCATCGATGTGGCAGTAATTGCACCGGCTGGAAACCAGAAGGTCAATGTGACCGGACCTTTTTCCTGTTTCCCCTCGGTAAAAGCCGCCATGGTTAACAGTAAAACCATGACGATTACAAGAATCACAACTCTTTTCATATATATACCTCCTTTTAAAAAGTTGTTATATAAAATTGCATCTTATATCCAACAAAGTATCCTTTTAATAATTTAATATTGACTTTATTAAGCCGGATACATACATAATTAATCGTAATTTTAATGATTATTATCCTTTTGTCAAGGTTAATAAATATAATTTTACAAATAATAGAGCTATTAATGAGTATATTTTCTTAAATAATTTCTTTGCAGTTGAATCAATGAACTATCTGCAGGCTATTGCAGACCCTGTAACAGGAAAAACAGGTAATAGTGTAATTATTTTCTTTCAGTGTAAATTGCTGAAGAACAGATGTCTTAAAATTAGAAAACGGATAGTCTTTATTATCCTTTAAGGCTCTCTAAAAATCTGTAAAAGTCTATCTCAGTTGAATGCAGACCGAAATTGTAAACAAAATCGGTCGCAATTTTTGTTGCAAATACAGCGTTAAGATAATTATCAGGAACCCTCTTTATAATGTTATCCAGGCCGGTAAGTTTAATCAGCACATCAGGAGAATATTTCTCTATTACAATCTCTTTCAGCCTGTGACTGCCCGACAGCTCCGATGGTTCCGACAGCTCCGAGGCATAGATAGAATCCGTAATCCTGTTTATTTTTTTACTTATCTCATTTGTAAGAATTGTAAAAGGGACTCCGCTTTGTTCGTGCTCAGTCCACAAAAGATTAAACTCCGCCCTGGCATTTTTCTTTATCGTTGCTATAATCTCTTCGATATATACTTTCCTGAAATCAGATAATTTCCCGTTGTGTACCCTCATGTGTTCGTTAAACTCATCATCGCCGAGTGCAAGCGATGCAAAGACCTCCAGGGAGGATGATGTTACACCCCCCTTGTTCGTGGAAGCATCTTTAAAAAGAATTATCCCGTTCTCTTCCAGCCTGAGCCGCGCATCCTCCGTTATAAACAGATTTGCCCCTTCGACAATTGCCCTGAATTTGGGAGTGCCGTCCTTCCTGAACAGCCCCTTCCAGTTAGATATATTAACAGCTCCCGGCCTGCCGCCGCAGGGCACCAGAATATCCGCACTTGCCCTCGGGTCAAGATGAAATTTGTTTCTAAGATCTTCGCCGTTAGAAACAAAGGCACCGTCCGGCAGCTTTATCTCTTTATCATTAACGGATACAAAAAACCCCTGTTTGGAGAGAAGATTCCGGTTGTACTCTTCCGCAGTTACCCGTTTAACTGCAAGTTTATTAAGCTCTTCCCTGTTTAACCCTTCCGGGTCGTACAAAACGCCGCTGCCATCGATAATAACAAGAGTTTTATCACGGGATATCCTTATTTCGTTGCTTCCCAGATCGCCGTCCGGGCCTCCGGTCAGAACCTTTGTTATGCCGCTCTCCTCCAGTCCCAATTTCCCGAGTACACCTAAAACATACTCATGAATCCCTATTGTCGTCATTCCGTACATATCATGGGGAATACCGCCGATTTCCGGTGATTTGCCTGTTGTAAATGCTTTCCAGAAAGGAAAACCCCTCCTCTTTGCATATAGAGCCGCCCAGTCCATTAAACCTGCTGTCCTTTCATCCGGGCCCATAAAGAGGATCTCTTTTCTGCCGTAGAAGTCCTTAATATTATCAGAAGGCATTACTATGTCTAATATTCCATCGATATAACTTTTAAATGCCCTCTCTTCTTCATTCTGATTTGTAATATTAAGAAGAATAGTCCCTTTAGAACCGCCTTCCGGTATATCCTTGTTTTTTTTCTGCTGTGTTGATGCAAGGTTGTAGTTTTCGAAAAATATGGTATCTACATTATGATAGTACGAATCGATATTCCGTGATTTAACGATTCTTATGCCTCCGCGCGCAATATCACGAAAACGTATATGAAACCCGATAAATTCTCTGCCCACAAGGAAAAAGAGTCCGAACACCTTCTCCGGGAAATCCACTCTGTTAAGAAAGGAAGGTTCCAGCCTGTAGGCCATACAGGTTTTATCTCTCATAGTAAAATTTGTTTTTAAAATCGATTCATTAAAGGTTAAGAAATATTTAAGTATGGTTCTATCCCTGTTCGACGGAACATCGCGTTCGATTACCGATACTATTTTTTCTTTTAATTTTTTGTGATTTTCCGCTCTGCTCCGCTTTTCGAATTTTTCAAGAAAACTGGAGTACAGGAGGGAAACTATTTTATAATGTTTTAACACGGTCTGTGCGATCATCGAGGAAGAAAAGGTATCTTTAATAAGGAGCAGCCTGAAATTATCAAGAATACCTTTTACTTCCGGCTGATCTTTTACAGCTTTCTCCATGGCGATGTATTCTTCCGTAAGTATGGACATGAATTGATGGGTAAACATTGCAGCGGAAATCGCGTACATGGTTTCCTGAGCAGAATATTTTTCATCGAGGAAAAGCTGTGTTACCGGATTTTCCGGCAGCATTACAACAGCATTAAGGTCGCGTGAGAATTCCTCAATAACATCCGCTTCCATTTTATCAAAGTAATACGAGTATATCCGCTTATTGTCGGTAAAAATCTCCCTGTACTTTCTATTGGAATTAATACCGTATTTGTAAAGAAGATGAGAAAAATTCGTTAAAAACTGCCTTTTCCCCGAACCATGGATCCCGACCATTACTCTTGTTTCGTTTGTATCGGGTTTGCCGGTAATCGAAATATACGGAGATTCTCTTCTATTCATAGCCTCCCAGGCCTTCTTGTACCGCGCAATTGTTTCACCTGCGGATCTTGATAAAAAAGCCAGGCCGGCTGCAGTTTCGAAGGTATTCTTTTTATTATCTTCGGAAGACTTTTTAAAAACAGGTTTTGTTACTATATAGAACCGCAAAGCAGGAGGACGGCTGCCCCCTTTTGCCTGATAACTCTCTATTCTGAACATAGGATAACGCTGTTCTATCCTCTTTTCTATTTCTTCTGTTCTGGAAGATTCTTCTTCCACAATATATGTAGCCCTGTTATCCCTTTCGTTGATCAACTGTACACCGAAACCGGCTCCTCCATGCTCCGAAACCAGTTTGGAAGCACTTAATGCTATGAGATGTTCGGCAATCTCTTTTGTGCCTGAAGTTTTAAAATAGTACTCATCTATTCCGAGATCAACGGCAAACCATTTTAGTTCCAGTCTTGCCCTTTCAGTTGTAAAATACCCTGTTTTTAGAAGAGCTTCTTCAATGACAGCTATATCTTCCAGCGGCAGACATGAAGAACCGGCAATTTCTTTTAGACTATTCATTCTTTTATATCTCCTGTAGATTCTAACTACCCTTTGACAGCCCCTCCCGCAAGACCTGCAACGAGCCGGCGTTCAATTACGTAGAAGAGAAAAAGAACCGGAATTAGAGCCAGAAATGCCGACATTGTCAGGTACTGCCATTGTGTGGACCATCTGCCGACAAAGTTATAGAGGCCGATTGTTAACGGCATTTTGGGCCTCGACTTTATAAAGGAAAGTGCAAATAGAAATTCATTCCATGCAAAGATAAATGTATAGATCATAGTAGTAACAAGTCCCGGAACCGCAATAGGAAGCATGATTCTTGTTATGGTCTGACCTCTCGTACAGCCGTCGATCAAAGCCGCCTGCTCTATATCAAGCGGAATAGACTTAAAATATCCATTCAGCATCCATGTTGTAAATGCAAGAGTAAAAACAGTATCCGTCAATATAAGACTTATATAAGTATCCAGAAGATGAATCCCTGCTATTATTTTAAAGAGCGAGATAACAACAACTACAGGCGAGAACATCTGAATGACAAGAAACATATAAAGAATTGTTTTCCTGCCCGGAAATTTCAGTCTTGCCACGGCATAAGCGGCAGGAACACTGAGAAGCGTATTAAAAATAGTCGCACCGATTGCAATGATTAAACTGCTCTCGAAATAACCCAAAAGGTCATACTCGGTCCATACCGTGATAAAGTTGGAAAACATAATCTTTTTTGGAATCCAATTGGGCGGAGAGGTGTAAACACCCTCCCCTGATTTAAGCATTGTCGATATCATCACAAAGAAAGGGAAAAGCATAAACAGCAGGAGTAGAATAGTAATAATAATAACAAAGGGCTTCGATCTGTTTCTCCACTTCATTATTCACGCTCCCTTTTAAAGTATATTCCTGCATATATAATACTGACTATAGAAAGAATCAGAAACGTAACAACCGCCATTACAGAGGCCGTATTAAATTTAAGCCATTCAAAACCGTACTGATATATGGAAGTGATAAGGATATTTGTAGAATTGGCTGGTCCGCCCCTTGTAAGAATATAGATAACATTAAAGTCATTAAAGGTCCACAAACTGGAAAGCAATGTTGCAATCATAAGCAGTTCCCCGATACCGGGAAGAGTAATGTAAAAGAATTTCTGCATTGAATTAACGCCGTCTATATAAGCCGATTCATACCGTTCCGAAGGAATCGACTGCATCCCTGCAAGAAAAACCAGTGCCATAAAGGGAATACCTATCCATATATCCACCCACATACAGGCACCGAAAGCCGATATGGGTTTCCCCAGCCATACCGGCGGATTTTTCCACAACCCTGTAACCTCCAGAGTATAGTTAAGTAAGCCGAATTCCGGGTTGTAAACCCACATCCAGAGCATTGCACTGATAGGAACCGCAGATGCCCACGGAACGATAAAGAGCATCCGTGAAAACTTTCTGCCGCGGTACTCTACATTTAAAAGAAGCGCTATTACAAGTCCGAAAATTGTTTTGGAAAATACGCCAATGGCTGTCCATATAATAGAGCGTCCTGTTACCTTCCAGAATTCCTTCGTAGCCAGTAACGTTTTATAATTCTTTAAACCGGAAAATGCCCTTAGTCTCCCAAGCTTATCCGCATTAAAAAAGGACATCAAAAACACATAAACGATAGGATAAAACATAAATGCGACAAGAACAAAAACAGCAGGGAAAAGCAGAAGATAGGCGAGCCGTGTTTCCTCGTTCCACCACTTTGATCTTTTTCCGATAATTACCCGGTCAGCCATTATCTTTCCCCTTTAGAAAAACACAGAGGGTTAAACCCTCTGTGTTTTTAATTAATAAAACTTATTTGTGTTTTACTAAAATTACATTCCCCGCGCCTTATCGATTTTAGCAGCAGCTTCGTCAAGAGCGGCCTTTGGAGTCATCTGTCCGAGGAATACTTTCTGATTTGCATCCCAGATTATATCAGAGTATTCGGCCCAGCCTTCCATTAAAGGCCAGCCCCTCGCGTTGAGTGCAGCAACTCCTAAAGCTTTATACAGCGGCGTCTGGAACTGCGGCAGTTTGCTTGCAGAAATTGTTACAGGAGGAAACCCGACAAGTTCATCAAATTTGGCTTTCCATTTATCCTGATAGAAGAAATCGAGGAACTTTCCCGCTTCTTTTTTATACTTGGCATCTTTGAAAATTGCAATCGAGTCTGTAATAATTAAAGGAGTAGACTTGTTGCCCGCGAAAGGAGGAATCTGTGCATATTTAACTTTGAAATTTGCATTGGCCTGTTTCATAGCCGATTCCACCCATGCCCCTATAAACACATACGCGGCTTTTCCAGCATAAAAGACAGGATGAGAACCCATCCTATCCATCGAGAGGTAACCTTTCTGCACGACCTTATCGACATTAGCCAGCTTGTTCATAAAAGTAAGCGCTTTAACTCCCGCAGGAGAATTTACGGCACATTTTCCATAGCTCCCGTCGGAATTGATATCAAAGAAGTAGCCGCCGGCAGCCAGCAGATAGTAGGCAAAATCGGTAAGCTCGGTATGCTTTTTGCCCGGCATAATCAGACCGTAGACTTTCGGAGGGTTGTTGACGGCCATAGCATCTTTCTCGAGTTCTCCCATAGTCATCGGTATTCTGGTTGTAATGCTGGTATTAACTGCCATTATTCTTGCACCGGCAGCAACGGGAAGACCCATCAGCTTGCCCTTGATCTTAGCTTCCATTGCACCCGGGGCTATGTTATCCAGAGTAGCCTTACTCACGTAAGATGTCACTTCGTCAACTGCATTTAAACCCATTAATTCAAGAAGCCATCTGGTTCCTATTACGGAAATTTCCGGAGGATTGCCGCCTGCGAGAGAAGTTGTAATTTTATCGTGCATATTCTTCCAGGGAACAGGTACTATATCCAGCTTTATATCCGGATTAGCCTTCATAAAAGCATCCTGGAGGCTTGCTCTGAAGTCTTCCGTTAATCCATCGTACAGTGCCCAGTAAAAGGTCACCTTTGGTTTTTCCTGCTGTCCTTTTGCGAAAAGAAAACCCGGCAGAAAAGACAACAGCAAAGCGATGAGGATAAGTTTGTTGAGCTTTTTCATAAAACTCCCCCTTTTTTGATTATTAGTTTTTCGTGCTTCAAGCACAAAATAATTCTAAAGCTTTTGATAAATTGCTGTCAAGCTTATTTAGTTTTAAACATATTTTTTACAACAGCATTAAGATATTTTGCAAAATTCCCTTTAAGAAGTTTTTTTGAGTCGCCAATCTCACTTTCCAGCTCCGGGAAATAGGGAATGGTGCCGAGAAGAGGCAATCCGTATTTTTCCGACATATCCGATACATGATGTACCGAATCCATGGCCATATTCTCGACAATTCCCGTTACAGGAAGATTCATACTCTGTAAAAGATTTACCAGCCTCTCCACAACCTGTACGGAAACTAAAGACGAAGAAGATACAATTATAAACTCCTTCCTCTGTATAAATCTTATAATATCCAGAATTTCCTCGCCTATTCCGGGCGGTAAATCCACAATCAAAAAGTCAAGTTCCTTCCAGATTGTTACTGCCAGCAGTTCTAAAATTGCATTCGTAGTATCTTTGCCGCGCAGAGGCAGAGGTGATTCGCCTGTAAACAGGGAAAAGCTTACAAAATCTATTCCGCTCGATAGTCTTAAAGGACATATTCCTTCCGATTCCTCGGGAAGAGAAACCTTTTCACCGAGGATTATATGGTCGGAAGACCCCTGAAAATCAAGATCTAAAAGCCCGGTTTTTAATCCCTTCTCTGCAGACAGAAGGGCGGCAACTGAAGAAAAGACACTCTTGCCTACTCCGCCCTTGCCGCTGGATACTACAATTATTCGTTTAACATTCTTAAGCCTTTTTTCCACAACGGATGTCCTGGGGTCAATCATTGTATGTCGGCTCCTGACCGTTCAGTTCGATACTTTCAATTAACACACCCCTGCCGGCTGCAACTGTAAAATCAGAACTGCCGCATTTCGGACACTGCATATATGCATGGGCGGATTCCGGCAGAAAATGTATTGCCTCGCGCTCATCTTCACCGATCCCGGGATATCCGTTTAGTTTCCACTCCGTTTCGCAGTAATTACACTTAAACCCCGCTTCTTCCATATCGATTTTAAATACTTCAAGGCCGCACTGCTTACCCCGAAGCATCATTTTAAGACCTGTAACAAATATTTCCCGGTCGATATTCTGAAGCTCACCGAGTCTGATATGCACTTCTTTTAATATTGATAAATTCCGCTTCCCTACTTTTTCCTCTACCGTGGAAACAACTGCATCTGCAAGCGCCCATTCATGCATTACTATCTCCTGAATTCACTTCTCGATACCGGTCCTGGCTGAAACATTTGAGCCGTAGTAATGTTTTATCTCCACCATCTCCGTGACAAGATCAGCCTCGTTAATCAGCTCTGGAGGTGCCCCCCTGCCTGTGAGTATCAGCTCCACATTATCCGGTTTTTCGTGTAACAACCGCCTGACAGTATCGAATTTAATAATTCCCAGGGAAAGAGCTGCATTTAACTCATCTAAAATTACAAGATCGTATTCGCCGCTCCGGATGGCCTTCCAGCATCTTTCGAGACCTTCTTCTGCGAGTTTTCTGTCTTTAACTGTAGCATCTTTGCCGACAAACCGGCCGCTTCCGAATTGTTCGATGGAAATAGAACCGCCCCACCTTTTAAAACCTTTAAGTTCGGAGTATAAACCCTTTTTAAGGAATTGGCCTATAAAAACCCTGTACCCGGCTCCAAGCATTCTTACGGCAACACCGAAAGCGGCAGTCGTCTTCCCTTTTCCGTTGCCGGTATAAACCTGAACGTACCCTTTCGTCAATATGTATTCTTATCCTCGTATCCGGCAATTATTTCGGGAAATTCATATATGACTATTCCCCTGTCATCAACTTCCATACGCACCCTCATACCATCCACCATTTTATTCATCGTTTCCTCTGCTTCCTTGATACTGATACCTGTATTGATAACAATATCGGATACAGTCAGCCTGCCGTGCATTTTATTGGCCAATCGAAATATCTGGTGCTGGGCATCCCTGGGCTTTTTAACTGTAAAACTCTTTGCGTTCAGATTGTCGAATAATCTCGAATTACGGAAACTTCGCTTCCATCCCGGAGAAATCTCCCGGTCATCCTCGAACAGGTCTCTGAAAAGTCTTTTGCCGATTCTGAGGGCCAAAAATATTATTATAAATGTTCCGAAAAACCCAAAGGGGAATAAAAAAAACACATACTTCTCCCTTAAATAAGATTACTGATTACCATATTGATGAATGTAACGATTATTTAACAATAGTTCAATAAAAACAAGATGTTAATTCACAGAAAAAAGCTGTCTTCCGGCCGTTTAATCTAATCCGGCACTTAAAATATTTCACCCGGAAGACAGCCTGCCTATTGTATAATTTTGTCAGTACTGCCCGACTCTAATCTACACCCAGCCTCGAAGTTTCATCGCTTCCGCCACACGCGACACAGCCACAATATATGCTGCTTTCCTCATATCTACACTATACTCCAGAGAATTTTCGTACACATTCCGGAATGCATCCGTCATTTTCTGATCGAGCCTTTTATACACATCATCTATGGTCCAGTAGTAGTTGTAAGCATTCTGAACCTGTTCAAAGTAACTTACCGTTACCCCGCCTGCATTACATAGAAAATCAGGAATTACAAATACATTTCTGTCGTAGAGAATTTTGTCAGCTTCGGGGGTAGTGGGCCCGTTTGCCAATTCCGCAGAGATCCGGGCTTTTATCCTGGCTGCATTATCCGCTGTAATCTGATTTTCCAATGCAGCAGGAATAAGAACATCCACATCCAATTCAAGGAGTTCCTCATTGCTGATCGACTCTGCCCCGGGGAATCCGCTTACTTTTCCGTTCTTTAGTTTATACTCGACAAGTTTTTCAGGATCCAGACCATCAGCACTGTAAACACCGCTGCGGGAATCGGAAACAGCAACAAGTTTATCCGCACCGAGAAGTTCTTTCATCAATGTTGCTGCAAATTGACCTGCATTGCCGAAACCCTGTACGGCATACGTTACTTTAGTCGGGTCGATATCCAGTTTTTTACAGGCCTCTCTGACACAGAAAACACCTCCCCGTGCAGTGGCGTCTCCCCTGCCCTTTGAACCTCCTATGGCAAGGGGTTTGCCTGTAATTACACCAAAGGCATTGTAACCCTGCTGCCAGTAGAACTCATCCATCATCCACGACATAATCTGCGGAGTTGTATAAACATCCGGTGCCGGCACATCCTTTGCGGGTCCGATAAGCCTGCCGACCTGCCTGATATACTGCCTGGAAAGACGTTCCAGTTCGTACTTGCTCATTTCCTTCGGATTGCAGATAACCCCTCCCTTTCCTCCGCCGAGTGGAATATCCACAACGGCTGTTTTCCATGTCATCCAGGCTGCAAGAGCCCTTACCGTATCTATCGTCTCCGCCGGATGAAAACGGATTCCTCCTTTTGTAGGCCCCCGTGAATCATTGTACTGTACCCTGAAACCCTTAAAAACCTGTATACTCCCGTCATCCATCCGTACAGGCAGACTTACATGAAGCTCTCTAACCGGCCATCTGAGCATCTGATGTGTTGCTTCATCCAGCTTAAGAATCCTTGCCGCCTCATCAAGCTGCTGCTGGGCAATTGCGAAGGGATTAAGATTTTCCTGACTCATTTCGAAACTCCTTTATCAAATATTATTTTAAAACACATTTAAATAAAAATGTACATAAAAACAATAAAACATTCAATTACTTTGTATATAATTACATATAATGTATTATTTTATTTAAACCAGAGACTGTTCTATATGTAAATTATAATAAACCCCCCTGCATTTAAGCAATTCCGCATGGCTTCCCTGTTCCGCTATGACACCGTCCTTTATTACAATAATAGTATCAGCATTCTGCACGGTACTTAACCTGTGCGCTATTATAAAGCTCGTCCTGTTTTTAAACAGGTTTTTAAGGGCATCCTGTATAAGGGATTCCGTGCGGGTATCCACACTCGATGTAGCTTCGTCCAATATCAGAATCGCAGGATCCGAAAGTATGGTTCTGGCAATTGCTATGAGCTGTCTCTGACCCCTGCTTATGTTCTGGGCTCCTTCGGACAATTCGGTATTATATCCTGCCGGGAGATCTGTAATAAAACCATGAGCATTAGCCGATTCGGAGGCTTTTAGAATCTCTTCCTGTGAAGCATCCAATTTTCCGTAACGTATATTCTCATTAATGGTACCGGGGAAAAGAAAGGGCTCCTGTGGTACTATTCCCAATTTGGTTCTATAGTGAAGCAGGCTTAAATCCCTGATATCGAATCCGTCAATTAATATTTTACCTTCGGTAACATCGTAAAAACGGGCAAGCAGAGAAACCAGCGTAGTCTTTCCTGCACCTGTAGGCCCTACGATAGCAGCTACAGTATTTTCCGAAATTGAAAGGTTTATATCTTTAAGCACTTCCGCTCTATCCGAATATGAAAAAGAAACATGCTGAAACGAGACATTACCTTTAACAGATACAAGGATAATCGGACTTTTCTTCTCGGTTATCGCAGGTTTTTCATCCATCAGTTCAAAGATTCTTTCGGCACCTGCTACTGCTGACTGAAGGTTGCCCCACAGGATAGAAATTGCACGGACAGGCTGAAAAAAACGTCTTATATACTGAAGAAAAGCTACGATTAATCCGATCGTTACAAAACCTTTAAGAGCAAGCCATCCTCCGTAGCCTAAAATTACAGCAAGACCCAGAGTACTCAATACATCGAGTGCCGGAGAAAAGGCTGCAAGAACGGATTCCGCATTTACATTGGCATCCCGGTTTCTGGCATTAACCTTTTTAAAGGCTTCCCTGTTCCTGCCGGTACGGTTAAAGGCCTGAGCGGTTTTTACTCCCGTTATATTGTCCTCGAGTTCGACATTGATACCGCTTATTGTTTTTCTTGTTCTCTGAAACGCTTTTCGTGCTTTCCCGGAAAAAAAGATCGTAGTCATGACCATTACCGGAATTATAACAAAACCCGACAGTGCTAACCGTACATTTAGTACAAACATCGCAGTCATAATACCGGCTAAAGTAAAGATGCTGCTTAAGAATCTGTTTAAGCCCATGTTTAAAACACGATTTATCGTTGCAGTATCATTTGAAAGCCTGGACATTATATCGCCGGTTTTATTTTTGTCAAAGAATTCCATGGAAAGCGTTTGTATTTTTAAGAATATATCATTGCGTATATCATACAGAACCCTCTGGCTGACGATATTTAATAAGAAATAGGTTAATACATTTAGCAGCCAGACTCCGGCATACACGGATCCCAGAATAACCATAAGCCGTGAAAGTGAATCCCTGCTTTCCTTAACTCCGGCTCCAGCCGAAGTGCCCTTTATAAAACTGTAAAGAACATCGACGCCCCTTCCTATAATAGCCGGAGCGGTAACGGAAAGCAGTGTGGAAAGCAGGATGGAAGCGAATATTATAATGAAATAAACTGTGCAGGGTTTAAGATAAGCACCAAGCCTTTTTAAGGTTTCACCTGGATTTCTTGCATGTTCCACCTCTCTCTTTAGAGCGTGCCCTCTGCCTCCGCCTAACAAAACCTGTTATCCTTCACTTTCCCTTTTCCTTAAACCCTGTTAACTGGGATTCCACTATATCTGCATATAACGGACTTCTCTCCAGCAGTTCCTCGTGTGTCCCCATATCCTCGAGTCTCCCTTTATCCATGAGAAGGATAATGTCGGCCTTGATAATAGTTTTAATCTTCTGAGCAATTGTAAATGTTGTTACTCCGGAACTTAAACCGGCAACAGCTTTTTCTATATTCTTTTCCGTTACGGCATCCAGATGACTTGTACTGTCATCCAGAATTAATATCCCCGGTTTTATAAGAATCGCACGTGCTATTGCAATTCGCTGTCTCTGCCCCCCCGAAAGCATAACACCTTTTTCACCGATTACAGTATCATATCCGTAAGGGAACGACTCTATAAAATCATCCGCATCCGCCTCGGCCGCTGCATTTTTTATCTCATCATACGGGGCATCTGGATCTCCGTATGCAATATTTTCCCGTATCGTCCCGGAAAAAAGGTATGTATCCTGAAGCACGATACCGATGTTTTTTCTGAGCGATTCGAGAGTCACATCCCTGACATTAAACCCGTCTATCATCACTCTTCCCGAAACAGCATCGTAGAATCTCGGGATAAGATTGATTATAGTGCTCTTGCCGGAACCTGTAGCTCCTAAAACAGCAACATGGGTTCCGGCCTTTATATTAAAACTTACATCCTTTAAGACATAGGTACCTTCTGTAAAATATTGAAACGATACGTTTTCGAACGTCACATTTCCCTTTACTGCAGACAGTTCTTTCGCTCCCGGCACGTTTTTTACTTCGATGCCGACATCAAGAACCTCAAAAATCCTCTTTGCACCCGCTCCGGCCTGGGATACGGACATAATTACCATGCCAAGCATAAGTACGGGAAAAAAGGTCATCATCAGATAACTCTGGAAAGCAACAAGTTCCCCGATGGTCAGATGCCCTGCAAGAACCTGGAAACCGCCGGACCAGATAACAATCAAAGTGCTCATATTCGACAAGAGGAATATTGCAGGAATAACACCGGCAAATATCTTCCCGGTATACAGACTTATATCGTACAATCCCTTATTGTGTTTCTTAAATCTTTTTATCTCATACTCAGAGCGGGAAAATGCTTTTACAACCCGTATTCCAAGGATGTTCTGCTGAATAAACGAATTCAGCTCGCCGAGTTTCTGCTCTGCCTTTACAAAGAGAGGCCTTCCTATCCCCGCAAAAACAGCAAACAACACAAGAATAATAAACATAACCGGAATTACTATAAGCGTTAAACGCGCATTGATTCTTATAAGGAAAGCGAGACTTCCGCCCATCATGACAAAGGCGCTTAATAACTGAATAAATCCCCGCTGTATAAAGCCTTTCACAAGTTCCACATCATTGGTGACCCTTGTTAACAGCTGCCCTGTCTGTGCCCTGTCATGATAACTGAAGGAAAGATTTTGAATATGGCTGTATAAGACATTCCGCAGGTTGTATGCAACTTCCTGAGACAGTTTTGCAGCCCAATAGCCTTGAAGAAATGTAAAAACCGCCCTTATAACTGCGGCGGCGGTTATAATAAGTACTCCGAAAAGTATTACCTTTATACTGCCTGCCACTATGCCTTTGTCGATTATGCGCTGTATCAGATGCGGCACAACAAGATTACTGGCCGAGCTTATCAGAAGTGCGAAAAAAGCCCCAAGAGCAAAAAACCAGTTATGGGAAATATATGTTAGGATTCTTAGAAGCGGACCTTTCGACATCAGCTTAAAGTTCCAAAAAACCAAAGACAAAGTCAAGCCAATATTCAACATATATGAGTCTTTGGCACTTATGGAACAGTTTTGATAAAACGATAGATACTACCGTTCGTAGATGCCGTAAAATTCCGCTTCGCCCAGAATATGTTTTTCCATTGCGGCAAGCAGTTCCTTCTTCCTTAAACCCCCGGATACGGGAAGAGATTTATCCAGAGCATATAGTTTAAAAAAGTATCTGTGAGGTTTTCCTCTGGGCGGACACGGACCCCCGTATCCGATTCTTCCGAAGTCGTTCTTTCCCTGGAGGGTTCCGTCTTTTAACTTCTCCGAAAGGTCTACTTTTTCCCCAATGCCCTTTGCCTCTCCGGGAATATTGTAGATCACCCAGTGCACCCATGTTCCTACAGGGGCATCGGGATCATCGCAGATAAGGGCGAATACCTTTGTTCCTTCCGGTGCATGGTCCCACACAAGCGGAGGGGAAATATCTGTACCCTCGCATGTAAATACGGATGGTATTTTACCCCCGGGTTCAAATGCGGTACTTCTTAAGGTAAAACTCATTTTTTTATCGCCTCCTTCTCCCTGGATTGATATACAGATAAAGGAAAACATAAACACAGCATAAAACAACTTTTTCATCTTAACTGTAATAATAAACCATTTTTACTTCTTTTTAAAGTATAAGCTTTTAAAAAATCCGCGGATATACAATCCGGAACATTAAGCTCTGAGAGCTTGACTACACTTTTTGAAAAATTTAGTATGCAGAGCATGAAAAGAAATGCCGTAATTATAATATTGCTTTTATCCGCTTTTATGCTTTCCGCCGACAATAACGCGGAGGTTTCCCAGGATAATAATCTGCAAATTTCCAGTTTCGGACAGCTCGGTGTGCCGAGTATCCAGAGGACGCCGAATGATGCTGTTTTAATAAAACGTATACTGAGCAATACTGTATACAGGCCTACACCGGGAGATTCTTATCAGCTCATTATAAAGCTTGACAAGGTAACATCGTATATACTTGTGCTTCAGCAGAATTACGATCTGGACGTTCCTTATATCGGTACTGTTAATGCAAAAAAAATGACCTTCATGGAACTTCGGAATTTAGTTCAGAAAAAAATTAAATCATCGATTCCGACCGACTACGTAAGTTTTATACTTAGTTCACCTGCACAATTTGATGTTTTCGTTTACGGCGGAGTTAAACAGCCGGGTATGATTACCGCCAATCCTCTGACCAGGGTATGGGATGCAATAACCGAAGTAAAGGGATTAAAAGCCGGAGCGAGTTACAGGAATGTAATACTCTTTCGAAACGGTGTTCAGCGTACCATCGATCTTTCACAGTTCAATCTGCATGCGGATATATCCCAGAATCCGACCCTTCAACCCGGTGATAAAATATACATCCCCCAGGCGCAGATTATCGTTAAAATCAGCGGCAAAGTAAGATATCCCGGAATTTATGAACTCCTTCCCGGAGAAGACCTCGACAACCTAATCTATTATGCAGGCGGAGCAACACTGGATGCAGAGGTTTCCAAAATAGAAATAACAAGGTTCTTACAGAAGAATGTTTCTCTTATGACAGTGAATCTCTCTGAACAGGGCCACATGAAAATTAAAAACGAAGACAGAGTAGTAATACGCGGAAAATCGGAAAAACAGGGGATGATCATGATAGAAGGTGCACTGTACGGCAAACCCATATCCCATGATAAACCCGTAACTATTCCCACAAGGAGCATTGCTGTAAATATACCTTATATTTCAGGAATAACACTTCTGGATGTGTTAACCCAGCTCGGAGGGCCGACTCCCTTTGCCGACGCATCAGCAAGCTACATAGTAAGGGGTGCAACGGGGGAAAAAATACCTTTAGATGTTAAATCCCTCTGGGAAAACCAAAACCGCGATAACGACATAAAACTGCAGGCGGATGATTACGTTCTGATCCCGATAAAGAAACTTAAGGTTTTCGTATCCGGACAGGTTTTTAATCCCGGTGCCTTTTCGTATTCAAGCGGATATACGGTCTCCGACTATCTGCTTGCAGCGGGAGGAATAAACCCTGATACGGGAGATAAGAATAAGATTTTCTTTGTAGATAATAAAGGAAGCAGAAAACATGCACTGCTCACCTCTGAGGTGCATCCCGGTGATTTAATCTATGTCGATAAGACCAGCTGGATACAGACTCAAAAAATATTCGACAACATAGTTGTAATTACAACCTTTACAACTGCGCTTATAACAGTTACAAACCTTATACTGAATTTCGTTAAACAGTTTCAATAAAAAGCTTTTTTAAAAACAGGGAACAGCTTACGGCCTTTCCGGGAACAATCGAACCGTATGAGAAATATTATATACGTGATAATTCAGGACAGAATAATATCCCGAACAAGAGTCTTGATAAAAGGGTTAATAATGGAGTAATACCTCTTATTTCCCCTTACGGAAGAACGGACAATATCCCTTTTTTTAAGTACAGCCAGATGCTGCGAAACAACAGGCTGCGTCTGATTAAGGCATGTCCACAGCTCCGTTACACACGATTCATTTTTCTCTATTGCACAGAGAATCTTTAACCTTAAAGGATGTCCGCAGACCTTTAAAAGAGGCGCCAGATGTTCGATTTTTTCAACTAAAGATTTATCTATTTCCATAATTTATATATAGCATATCTTGAGTATAATATTTTTTCAAGAACATTATTTTAAACTTGAAGAAATATTTTTACTTCTCTATAGTGTGTAACAGTGATGAAACAAATATACCTTGACTGGGCGGCAACGGCAATCCCGGATATTGATATTCTAACAGACGTTAACCGGATCGCTCTTACATATTTTGCCAATCCTTCATCCGTACATGAACAGGGATTAAAGGCCGGTGATTTCCTTATGACCTGCAGAAATAATATGGCAAAAGTACTCGATATACGGGACGACCAGCTTATCTTTACATCGGGAGGTTCGGAATCCAACAACCTCGTTCTTTTTTCTCTTTTAAAAAAACTAAAAACAGACAGTATCCTTAAACACCATCCCGGAATTATCATAAGCGGTATCGAACATCCGTCGATGTATGAGCCGGCAAGAACCTTAAGTAATATCGGATTTACCCTCGATTTTATCCGCACCGGCAGAAACGGCATAGTTGACCTTGACGATCTTAAAGGGAAACTTAAAAAGGATACGGTTTTAGTTTCCGTCATATTGGTTAACAATGAAACAGGTGCCGTTCAGCCGGTAGAGAGCTTAACGGAAATCGTACGAAAATACTCGGGAAATACCGGCAGGTATATACACATTCATACCGATGCTGTACAGGCATTGGGGAAAATACCGTTTTCCCTGACAGGCTCAGGTGTGGATTCGGCTTCGTTCAGTGCCCATAAAATCAGAGGACCAAGGGGAGTGGGTGCTTTATATCTAAAGGATATCGAAAAAATAATCCCTCTATATTCCGGGGGCGGACAGGAAAAGAACATCAGACCCGGAACGGAAAATCTTCCAGGCATATACGGCTTTTTTCGCTCGGCAGAGAAAGCCGTTCCTGCCGTGCATGAAAATCCTGGTAAAATGTATGCACTATCCTGTTATTTTATAAGGGAAATAAAAGAAATTAAGAATGCTGTAATTATCCCGGAAGAGCGCCTTAATTTCGAATCCTCACAATTCTCGCCCTATATAATCAGTGCTGCATTCCCGCCGGTTCCTTCGGAAGTAACCGTACGTGCGCTCTCGGAGAAAGGCATTATGATTTCTGCTGGTTCTGCATGCAGTGCACACAGCAGTCTATCAAGAGGAAGAGTATTAAAAAATATGGGATACAATCCTGAATTATATTCATCCGCGGTACGGTTCTCCTTCGGAAACACTACAACGGAAGAAGAGATAAATACGGCAATTTCCATAATCAGAGATACAATACCGCGGTTAACCGGTATAGCCGGAGCATGAATAATATGACAAACCTCATTCTTATAAAATACGGGGAGATCTCATTAAAAAAGGGAAACAGAAAATATTTCGAGAAAAAGCTTGTCAGCAATATAAAACTTAAATTCAGCGCAATAAAGATAAACATTATCCGGCATCAGGGCCGTTTTTATATCGAATATCCTTCCGGTCAGCATGACAGGATAATATCGGGCTTAAAAGAAATATTCGGAATTATCGGCTTTGCACCCGCTCTAAAGGTGCATAAGGAAATGGAAGAGATAAAAAAAGCCGCCGGTCTTCTTGCCGCACCTTCCGTATCAAAAGATCTTCTCCGCTTTAAAATCGAAGCCAGGCGGACGGATAAGTCCTTCCCCTTTAATTCGTATAAAATTGCATGTGAACTCGGTGATTTTCTGCTTTCAAAATATAAGGAACTTACAGTTGACGTACACAAACCGGACTGGACTGTGAATGTGGAAATACGCGAATATGCCTACCTGTATGCAGGGCAGATAAAAGGCCCGGGCGGACTTCCTGTAGGAGTTTCGGGAAGAGGAATTCTCTTACTTTCCGGAGGAATCGATTCTCCTGTTGCAGGTTATTATATGGCGAAAAGAGGTCTTACCCAGGAGGCAATCTATTTCGATTCGCCTCCCTATACTTCCGTAAAAGCCCTTGATAAGGTTGTAAAACTATCCCGGCTGCTTTCCGGTTACATCCCTAAATTCGTATTAAATATTCTCCCCTTCACGGCAATACAGGAGAGAATCAAGGAACATTCACAGTCCCGGGCTGTTACTCTTATGATGAGGGCGGCCATGGTAGCTATTGCATGTAAACTTGCAAAACAGAAATATGCCCTCTGCCTGGTAACAGGCGAGAGCCTTGGACAGGTTGCAAGCCAGACCCCGGAGAGTATACGTTTCAGCGGCAGTAAAAGCGACCTTCCGGTTTTCAGGCCGCTGATCGGAATGGACAAGGAAGAAATTATAAATATTGCCCGGAACATAGGCACATTCAGGACATCGATTCTTCCCTATGAGGACTGCTGTACCCTGTTTGCTCCGGTTCATCCTATCGTAAAACCGGTTTTCAAGGACATGGAAGCCATCTACAAATCCCTTAATCTCGATGACTTAATCGAAGAAGCAATAGATAAAATAAAAATTGTCACTTTTTAGAATCCGAATGTTTATCCTTATCACTGCCGGTCTTATCCGCAGAACCATTACTCCCCGTTTCGCTTTTTCGCTTATCCGCTTTCGAAGCGGCGTTTCCGGAATTAGCCGAAGAGCGTTTATAATCGGTTGTATAAAACCCGCTGCCTTTAAATATTATGCCTAATCCGCCGCCGATAAGCCGTTTAAGGGATTTGCCGCATTCAGGGCAGACCTTAATCGGACCATCCGTAATCTTCTGAAAAGCTTCGAAAGTATGACCGCAATGTGTACATTCATAATCGTATGTGGGCATCATGTTCTCCTGACAGAGGGATTTCAAGAATTATAGTTATAAATATATTAAAATAGTCTTAAATTGGCAATAACATATTCATGAAACAATTCTTACGCAGACACCCCTGTCCTTAAGGTATTTTTTAATATCCGAAATCCGGTATCTGTTATAATGCACCATCGAGGCAATTAACGCGGCATCCGCTTTTCCCCTGGTAAACACATCGTACAGATGCTCCGGCCTGCCGGCGCCTCCCGATGCCACCACCGGTATTCCTACATTAGTCGAAATAAGCCGCGTCAGATTATTCTCATATCCATCCTGAGTACCATCCGCATCCATGGAGTTAACGACAATCTCCCCCGCACCTAACACCTCTGCACGTTCAGCCCACTCAAGTGCATCCAGATCGGTTTTTGTACGTCCTCCGTTAATAAAAACCCTGTATCCGTTTTTCATTCCCGGATCACGTGCAGCATCCAGACCCAGTACAATGCACTGTCTTCCGAACAGAGAGGCCCCCTCCTCTATTACGGAGGGATTTTTAACCGCCTGTGAATTTACACTGACCTTCTCCGCACCGGCCAGTAAAACCTCCCGCATATCATCCGTATCTGCGATTCCCCCGCCGACCGAAAAGGGAATAAAGATCCTTTCCGCCACCCGCCTGACGACATCTATCATTATCTTTCTTTTTTCCGCAGAGGCCGTTATATCATAAAAAACAAGCTCATCCACGCCGTCTTTATAGTAGGTTTCCGCCATTTTAACAGGATCACCGACATCTTTATTCTCTTTGAATTTAATACCCTTTGTAGTTCTTCCTTCTTTTACATCGAGGCATACAATAATTCGTTTTTCCAGCATTATTTACGATCTCTCCGTCTTAAAAATTCAGAAAATTGGAAATCAGTTTAAGTCCCGCTTTACCGGATTTTTCAGGATGAAACTGAACAGCCGTTATGTTATTACAGCCTACGGCACTGGCAAATTTAATGCCATATTCCGTCTCCGCCAATACATAATCAGATACAGCCGGTTTCGGATAGTAGGAATGCACAAAATAAAAAGAAGAACCGGCCGGTATCCCTGAAAACAAATAATTCTTTTTTACAGGCATAACCTGATTCCACCCCATATGGGGCACTTTTAAGCCGATCGTTTCCGGAAACCGGACTACCGTGCCTTTTAGCAGGCCGAGGCACCTGGTATTCCGCTCCGTTGAACTCTCGAAGAGGAGCTGTATCCCGATACATATACCCAGAACGGGTTTTCCCGTATTGTAAAAATCGATTATTGCAGTATCGAGTCCTGCCTGCTTAAGATTTTCCATCGCAGTACGTGCCTCTCCCACACCCGGGATTATTAAACGGTCCGCTTTAAATATTTTATCCGGATCCCCTGAAATATAAAACGAGGCACCCAGATGGCGTAATGCCGTTTCGACGCTCTTTAGATTTCCCGCTTTATAATCGACAACTCCGGTACTTCCGTTATTCACTTACTCTTTCCCTTTTTAACCATCCCGGTCAGCAGTGAAGTAATCTTTTTTTCCGGTAATTTTAGACCGGATATTCTCACAAAATTCCCGTCAGCTTTTACAACAACAGATTTTAACAACTTACCTATATTTTGTACCTTTTCCTGCCTCAGCCATGCAGTTATGATAAACTTAAAAACTACGGCAAAGAGCTTTGCCTGTTTCTCCGAGGATAAACCGAAAACACCGTTCAGTTTAAACATCTCTCCGTCTCTTCTTCCGGTCAGCCACAGCTCATTTACCGTAGTTTTCATGCTGCTTAAGTTATTATTCAATGCTGTCCCCTCCGAAAACAACGGGAAAAAAACGAGAAAATCCGATGAATGAAGATCATTTTTTACCTCCATGGGCATCTTAAAAACAGGAGGTGATTGATAATTCTTAAGCATCTCTTCTATCTTACCCTGTGAAATAAGAATAACATTATTGCCGGGCAGAGAGATTTCCATTTTGTTACTGCCGCTTACGAAATACGGCCTGATACTTTTCCTTCTTTTCCATTCCCTGTTCATGGACAGCCTTAAGCCTATCAAAGAGGACGGATAGGATCCGAGTGTAAGAATGGACAACACAGGTTCGGAATCACCGGAAAAATCTACAGCCCCGTAAATTTTTGTGGTTTTAGATAGAATAAATTTAATATCATTATCAAAAAGATCCATGGATTTCAGAACGTTCTCAACCATTGCTGCTGTCCTGTTCTTATCCAGATATATATATATGCCGGAATGCGAGGGGAGCAATGCAAACCAATCCTCGGAAGCTCTCATAGGCGGAGCAGTCGCACAGGATGAAATGGAGAGAAGAATAATAAACAGCGAAAGGGCTGAATAAATTAAGCTGTTTTTTCGATGGAGATAAAACATTTTTCCTCTCCGCATTCGATCTCCTTTGAGCTGTCAACCTTTTCCCAGCTCCACTGTGTTGATAAAGTTTCGCATGTGAGATGCTCATAGAAATTTTCCACTGCTCTTTTTATGGAATCGGGACCGTAAACCCGCAGATAAATCCGGTCCGTCACTTTAAAACCCATTTCTTTTCGGAGATTCTGGATACTTCGAACCATATCCCTGATTATTCCCTCCTGAACGAGTTCTTCCGTTAATTCGGAATCCAGCGCCACGGTCAGGGAGCCTTCATTAATAACCTTTAGATTTTCCTTTTCGATCCGCACGATCTGTATTCCGTCTATAGTAAGGTCAAAACTTCTCTCTCCCAGTTGAATCGAAAGAACAGCTCCGTCCATTAACGATTGTATATCCGACATTGATAATTTTTCTATCTCTCCTGCAGCGTATTTCATATCCCTGCCGAGCTGTTTTCCAAGCAGGCGGTAATTCGGCCTGGCTTTATACTCCACAAGCTCCTCTTCGTTTTTTCTGAATACAACATCCTTCACATTAAGTTCATCCCGTATTATAGCTTCCATCTCCATAAGGGCCTTCTGTTCTTCTTCGTCCCTGGTTACCAGATGTATCGCTTTTAAAGGCTGTCTTATCTTTAAATTATGCATTGTTCTTATGGCTCTGCCCATGGAAACAGCCTGACGTGTTATTTTCATCTTACTTTCCAGTTTATAATCACGTATTTCGGAATTCTCCACCGGGAAATCACAGAGATGAACCGATTCGGGTAAATTACCGGGTTTAAGGTTCTTATAGAGTTCCTCCGTTGTAAAAGGTATAAAAGGGGCTGCCGCCGTTACAAGTTTCATAAGTACCGAGTACAAAGACTGATACGCCTGTTCTTTATCCAGGTCATTCTCCGATCTCCAGAAACGTCTTCTGGACCTGCGGATATACCAGTTGTTTAGAAGATCGATAAAATTCACAATTGGATCGATTGCCTTCTGAAGATCGTAGCTGTCCAGTTGTCCGGTTATTTCTCCCACCATTCCCTCCGCTTCGGAAAGTATCCACCGGTCCAGCGGGTTCTCGGGATTATCGGGCGCCTTTACCGGCTTTATGCCGTCTATATTTGCATAGGTAACAAAAAAACTATATGCATTCCACAGCGGAATAATTACATTTTTTAACACCTCTTTTACACCTGAATCAGAGTACTTTAAGTCTTCCGCCTTAACTACTGCAGAATGCATAAGAAAAAGCCTCATCGCATCGGCACCGTAGGTATTTACAACATCAGAGGGGTTGGTATAATTTCTCTCTGATTTTGACATTTTCTTACTGTCCCCGGCAAGAACAAGGCCGTTTACCACAACGTTTTTAAAAGCCGGTTTGTTAAACAACGCAGCTGCAAGTACGGTTAATGTGTAAAACCAGCCCCGGGTCTGATCCAGTCCTTCCGAAATAAAATCGGCGGGAAAATGTTCTTCGAAATGCTTTTTATTCTCGAAGGGGTAGTGATTCTGAGCATACGGCATTGCTCCGGATTCGAACCAGCAGTCCAGAACCTCCGGAATTCTCTTCATCGTATCCCCGCACTTATCACATTTAAATGTAAGATCATCTATGTAGTGCTTATGCAGGTCGGTAATATTCCGGCCCGTACGTTCTTCAAGTTCCCCTCTTGAGCCGAGACATACCATTTTGCCGCATTCTTCACATTTCCATATCGGCAGAGGATTACCCCAGAACCTGTTTCTGGAAATCGCCCAGTCTCTTGCGCCTTCGAGCCATTTGCCGAAACGTCCGTCACGAAGATGTGCGGGCACCCAGTTTACCGTTCGGTTTGTTTTAAGCATCTTTTCCTTTATTTTACCAATATCAACAAACCAGGAGGATATGGCCCTGTATATAAGAGGAGAATGACATCTCCAGCAATGGGGGTAGCTGTGAAGCAGGGTTCCCGATTTAACGAGTATCCCCCGTTCTCTTAAATCTTTAATTATCCTTTTATCCGCATCTTTAACAAAAACACCCTGATAATCGGAAACTTCCGCAGTAAATCTTCCTTCTTCGTCTATCGGACAGACAACAGGAACACCGGTTCCCTTTAAAAGCGAGTAATCTTCCTCCCCGAAACCGGGAGCCGTATGTACTATTCCCGTACCATCCTCCGTGGAAACGTAACCGGCAGGATAAGTCCTGAATGCGCCTTTTTCCGAAAGCTGTTTAAAGTACGGAAAAATGGGTTCATAACTTCTGCCTGCAAGCTCCGAACCTTTATACCGCGCTGTAATTTCGTATTCATCTTCCGATCTGTAATAATCCGAAAGCCTTTCTTCCGCCAGAATATAATAATCCTCTCCGTCCTTAATCTTTACATAATCGATATCAGGTCCGAGTGCGAGTGCAAGGTTCGAAGGCAGCGTCCACGGAGTTGTTGTCCACGCCAAAAAGTATGTATTTTTTTCACCTGTTACTTTAAACCGGATTGTAACGGAGGGATCATGTACGTCCTTATAATCGCCCAGGTTCAGCTCGAAATTGGAAAGTACAGTGGAACATCTGGGGCAGTACGGAAGAATATAGTATCCTTCATAGAGTAAATCACTGTCCCACAGTTTTTTTACAACCCACCATATGGACTCCATATAATCCGTGTCCATTGTCTTATAATCATTATCAAAATCCACCCATCGTCCCATCCTGGTGATAATATAGCGCCATTCATGGGTATAACGCAAAACGATGGAACGGCATGATTCGTTAAATTCAGCAACACCGAATTCCTCTATCTCGCGTTTTCCGGAAATCCCGAGTTCCTTTTCCATCTCATATTCCACGGGAAGGCCATGGCAGTCCCAGCCGAACCGGCGCTCCACCTTTTTACCCTTCATTGTCTGATATCTCGGGATGATATCCTTAATCGTTCCCGGCACAAAATGCCCGAAATGAGGCAGTCCGGTAGCAAAAGGAGGGCCGTCATAGAAAACGTATTCATCGTTATTTTCACGCTGTCTTATGGTCTTTTTGAAAATGTCATTTTCCTGCCAGAATTTTAATATTTTCTCTTCCATTTCAGGGAAATTCACTTTCGAATCAACCGGCTTATACAATATGTCCTCCTGTAAACTCTGGTATTTTAGGAACAAAACAATTCCACTGTCAAGCGGGGCGGTACTATTTCCTTAATCAGCCGAATCCGCCTTCTTTTACTGCGAAATGGGAAAATTCCATGGAATACGTTCCCCTTCCCTGTGTCGAAGACCTTAAGGCCGTGGAATAGCCGAACATATTTGCAAGGGGCACCTCTGCATGTATATGATCCGCACCGGGTTTGCTCTCCATATTAATTACTACACCGCTTCTCGATGTCAGATTACCGATTACATCACCTATAAACTCTTTGGGACACATAACATCCACAAGCATTATAGGCTCCAGGAGTACGGGGCCGGCCTTTCTGCATGCCGCGTCGAAGCCAAGAGAACCGGCAGCTTCGAATGCAAATACGGTAGAGGTGGACTGATTATATTCGGCATCCTTAAGGCTCACTTCTACATCTATTGCCGGATAACCGTAAACAATACCCGAACTAAAGGCATTTTCGACTCCCCTTTTTACACTTTCCATCAACTCTACAGGCAGGATATCCTCTGTCGTATTATTTACAAACTTGTTCCCGCTTCCCCTTGCAAGAGGTTTTACCTTCAGAGTAATCACCGCCGTATTTTCTTTGCCGCCTATTACCCTGTGGTATTTTTCCTTATGCACCGCTTCTTTAGAAATTGATTCCCTGTAGGAAACCTGGGGTTTTCCGACTTTGGCCTCTACCTTATATTCCTTCATCATTCTTGTAATAAGAACATCGAGATGCAGTTCACCCATTCCCGAGACAATCAACTGTCCTGTTTCTTCGTTTTCTTTTACGGAGAAAGTCGGATCCTCCTTTGCAAGCAGATCGAGCACATCGTTTAACTTCTTCCTTTCCGATAGTGTTTTAGGCTCTATTGCAACGGAAATAACCGGTTCCGGGAATTTTATATTTTCCAGAAGAATGGGGAATTTATCCGTTCCTATGGTATCTCCTGTCTGTGTAAGTTTTAAACCGATTGCAACTGCAATATCTCCCGCTTCCACCAGATCTTCCCTTGCATACCGGTTTGCATGCATTCTCAGCAATCTTGTTATTCTTTCACGCTTTTTCTTGCTTATGTTATAAACCACGCCTCCGTTTTTAAAACTTCCCGAATAGACTCTCATATAACTTAAAGCTCCCGCTTCCCTGTCATTCTGTATCTTAAAGACAAGAGCCAGAGGAGGAGCCTGCCGTTTGCAGGGTATCTCTACTTCCTTTCCGGATTTGCTGTGATGTCCCGACATGGGAGGTACTTCCGCAGGTGACGGCAAATAGTCTATTATTCCGTCAAGCAGAGGCTGTATTCCGATATTACGCAGCGATGCACCGCAGTATACCGGGATAAAATCACGGTTTAAAGTACCTCTTTTAATCGTCTCCTTAATCAGCTCTTCCGATATCTCCTTGCCTTCCAGGTAAAGATCCGTCAATGTTTCGGATATGCCGGTTAACCGGTCTATCATCTTTTCGTACATCTTTAAAGCTTTATCCCTGTATGGGCCGCTTATTTCCGAATACATCAATGTTGTACCGAAATCGCTCTGATCCCACCTTATCTCCTTGAGTTTAACCAGATCGATTACACCCTCGAAATCACTCTCTCTCCCAAGAGGTATCTGAACAATAAGCGGCTCGGCTTCTAATTTGTCTTCCATTTCACCTATGACACGGAAATAATCAGCACCGACTCTGTCCATTTTATTTATATAGGCGAGCCTTGGTATTCCATACCGGTCTGCCTGATGCCAGACGGTTTCCGACTGCGGTTCCACACCTTCCACAGCAGAAAATACTACTATACCGCCGTCCAACACCCTTAAAGCCCTCTCTACCTCTGCGGTAAAATCCACATGCCCCGGAGTATCGATAATATTTATCTGATGATCCAGCCAGAAACATGTGGTAGCTGCAGAGGTTATCGTTATGCCGCGTTCCTGTTCCTGAGGCATCCAGTCCATTGCAGCTTCGCCGTCATCGACCTCCCCCATTCTGTGGCTTTTCCCCGTGTAGTACAGTATCCGCTCTGTTGTCGTGGTTTTTCCGGCATCTATATGGGCCATAATTCCGATATTTCTGATTTTCTCGATTATCGTCATAACTACTCCGTAGAACAAGTGTATAAAAACTATATATAATATAATTTACTATGAAAAGATCTTTAATAATTATCCTCTTTTTAATTCCCGTGTATACCTCTTTCGGAGATACTGCCGTCATTAACTGGTTAAACAGTGCAAGGAAAAATTACAGCCTGCCGGCATTAAAACCGGACTCCGGACTCTCTTTCACCGCTATAAAATATTCGCAAAAGCTACTGAAAAATGCAGAACTGAGCCACATTGATAAAAACGGACGGAACGGATTGGACCGTTACAGAAAAAACGGCGGCACTTCTCTCCGTGTCGGAGAAATTATCGGAGCCGGAAACAGTATAGCACGAATCGAAAAAGCCTGGCTTAAAAGCGGTACACACAGAGAAGTGATTCTGGATCCGTACTGGACAAACTGCGGCATCGGAGTTTCCGTACAGGGAAACATTTTTATCGTTGTTGTTATGTTTACAAGAATATATACTAAAAATCTCAAATTACAATACTCCGGAACTAATCTGGCATTATCAGGTATTTTCTTATCCCGTTTCAGAAAGAATATAAAAAATCCTCTGCTTTTTTCCGGCTTCAGCAGTATTAAGCCGTCCCGGTGGAACCCCGGTTCGGGTGAATTCACATTTATCATAGACGTTAAGAAATTATCACCGTACATCAGACTGGGTTATATAACTGCAGATGACAGGATGGTTTTCTCCGATATATTAAATCCTGATTTTCAGGTTACATCTTTTCCAAAAAAGGAACACAGATGAGCTTAAGACCGTTCTTTAAAACCTGCACGACAGATTCTGCGAGTGCTATCCTTGTTGCGATAAGGTCGCGGTTTTCATTATGCAGAATCGGGTTATCGTGATAAAACCGGCTGAAATGCTTCCCTAATTCAAAAAGGAAAACGGCAATAACAGACGGATTCTTCTGTTCCGCGGCATTTTCGATAATCCCGGGGAAATTAGCTAACATTTTTACAAGTTCCCACTCTTCCTTCCCTGTCAACAGCCCGGGCTTTAGTGCTCCTCCGGCGTATTTTTCTTTATTCCCGTAATACTTTCTTAAAACACTGGAAATCCTTGCTCCCGTGTATTGAAGATAAGGTCCGGTATTTCCGGTAAACGAAATAGATTCTTCAGGATAGAAAACCATGTCCTTGTAAGGTGATACCTGCAGCAGATAATAGTTAAGTGCACCTGCTGCAATCATCCCTGCCGTGGTTTTTATGTCTGATATTTCCGAATCCCTGCCCTTTGCAACGATTTCCTTTAAAGCGAGTTCACATAGATCCTCTATAAGATCATCCGCATCTACAACTTTCCCCTCGCGCGATTTCATCTTCCCTTCCGGGAGATTAACCATTCCATAGGCAAGATGATACAGATTCTTAGCCCATTTGTATCCGAGCAGACTCAGAACTTTAAAGAGAACTTTAAAGTGATAATTCTGCTCCGAAGCAACTACATAGATCAGGGTATCGAAGGGCCAGTCATTATATCTCATAACTGCAGTACCGATATCCTGCGTCAGGTACAGGGATGTACCGTCACTTCTTAGAAGAACTTTTTTATCGAGGCCTTCCCCGGTAAGGTCCACCCATACCGAATCATCCTTATCCCTGTAGAAAACCCCCTTACTTAGCCCTTTAAGTACTTCCTCTTTTCCCAATTTATACGTATCACTTTCGTAATATACCTGATCGAACTCCACTCCTGTGGCAGTATAGGTCTTTTGTATCCCATCGATAGTCCATCCATTCATCTTCTTCCACAGCTCCATTATCTCCGGATCACCCTGTTCCCATTTTTTCAGCATTTTACGCGCTTTTTTTTCCGCATCCGGGTCCTTCTCTGCCCATTCGTTAAACAGAACATAGTATTTTCCTACAAAATGATCTCCTTTAACCCCCTCTGTATCCGGAGTACTTCCCTCTCCGAACTTTTTATAGGCCAGCATGGATTTACATATATGAATTCCCCTGTCGTTAATAAGGTTTACTCTTCTCACCAGAGCGCCCGATGCTTCAAGTATAAGCGACAGGCTCATCCCTATGGCGTCGTTTCTTAAATGCCCCAGATGCAGAGGTTTGTTTGTATTCGGGCATGAGAATTCTATGGTGATTCTTTTTTTATTTAAGGCTTCCCCTTTCCCGTAATCATCAGCCTGTTTTCCTATCCTTGCCAGCACTTCCTCTGTAACCTGCATGCGGTCTAACCGGATATTCAGATAAGCCCCGGAAACTTCAGGAGTGCCTGCTTTTTTATCCGTTAAATGTTCCGATTCCAGGAGTGTTCTGCACTGCTCCGCTATTTCTTTCGGTGATTTTTTTAATATCTTAGAAAATTGAAACATAGGAAAAGCAATGTCGCCCATTTCGGGGTCGGGAGGAACTTCCGTGATAATCGAATCAGGGCTGACCATACCGGTCCCTTTTTTTTCATTTTCGGCAATTAAATCTATTACTCTGCCGATTACTCCCCGCCAATACCCTTTTAAATCTCTCATTTTTCCACATCCTCTCTGCTTATTTCCCCGATCAAAGCCGTCATTGTTCTGAATTTTTCTTTGCCGTCACGCCGGAAAGAATACAAATCTTTATTGCATGACGTGCAGTCATCTATTACACCTATATCTTTAATGCCGGTATCTTTAAGAATATTGATATTTGCCTCCCTTAAATCTATAAAATATTTGTTATTCCGTTTAACGGCCGATATTCCACCATAGCTGTTCTTAAAACTGAGATACAGATCTTCGGAAACTTCATAACAGCACACACCGATTCCCGGGCCAAGCAGAACAGCTATATCTTCTTTTACGCTTCCAAGCATCTTCTCCATCATTTTTACCGCATTCAGTACAATACCCGTTCCTCTCCGGCCGGAATGAAGCAAACCGAAAAAACAGTTTCTTTTATCCAGAAGAAATACGGGAAGACAGTCCGCTACAGTAACCGAAAGTATGATACTTCTGTCACCGGAGATAAGTCCGTCTCCCGTAATTCCGCCTGCCGGTTTATCCTTTACGGTATCGGCATTCAGAACTTTCTTTGAATGAACCTGGTGCAGAAACGCAACCCTGTCTCCGTTAATCCCTAAAGCGGAATAGATCCGGTTTCTGCTTCTTACAGTATCACTGCCGGAAATGCTCATATTCCCCGCATTCCTTAAAGAGACAAAACCCCTGATATTACAATCCGGAATATAAGGGAAAGGTATTTCCGTATATAGATCTTCATCTGCGATAGAGAGTGTTATATGTTTAACCATTTCGAACAAGCATTTAATCAGAGTCTTTAATTAGAGTCAATCAGCGTAGCAGGCCTCGATTTTTCCAGTTTATAGACTTTGTTCAACAGTACAACGGATTTATCCAGAATTTTAATTATTGATTTTAAGGAATCTATATAATTCTTATTTCTGCTTCCATTGATATCACCGTAATTGGAAATAGTATCGTACTTTCCTCCTACCTCTCCGTACAAAACACCATCTAAAATCTTTACCAGGTTTCCTAAATTTACAAGTGAATTATTAATAATACTCTCCGCATCCTTGTCAGCATTTTCGACAATTATATTTACCTGTTTTTCTTTTAATCCTGTTTTTATAAGTTCATTTCTTATTTTTGACAATTCAATCCCGTATTTTCCGGTTTTTCCGAAATCTTTATAAAGCCGTTTTAAATCCTCTTTAATATTAACCGTACCATTGAAGGAATCCGTAAACTCTACCCTGTTCTCTTCCTTGTAGAATTCCCCGTTTAAAACAAGTATTTTTAAGGGAGTATTTATTTTTACCGAAAAAAACCGATCATAGAAATTCTGCAGGAAACCAATGGAAACGGGAAAAGCGGCATGTATATTGTAGCCCGAAATATTATCTCTATAGTTTAAAGGAAATTCGAATTTCTCCATTCTAAAGAATTCAGCTATCTCTTTTATAATTTCCCGCCTCCGGTTATTAAACCTGAACACCCTGAATCTGTAATCCAGCCTCTTTTCCCAGAATTTCTTAAAATAAAAAAACCAATCTTCTCCGCCTCTCATAATTTCAGGCCTGTAATTTAAATCCCTGAGGAGATATCGGGAAATATCAAGCAGCGGGACGGTCCGGTTAAAATCTCTTATTGCATTCAGTTTTTCCTCCGAATGCATAAGGTCCGATGTAAGGTCATCCGCAAAACCGTAATCACCGCTGTTCTTTTCCTGGTATGAGAAAAAAAACAAAATCTGCAGGAGCTTTGCATTCGGCGGAATCTTAAAAGAATAAAGACGGCAGGTAAGTTCGGTTATAAGTCTGCTGATATCATTAAACGGAACTGTATATTCCGAAGCACCAAAGGGCTGTTTAAACTTTCCGGCTATATCCTCTATTCTGAACAGACACAGATTGTACAGTGACTGAAGAATTATGACATCATTATAAACTCTTATCCTGTCAGCCTCTTCAATTCCGTCAATTACTTCTTCCAGTTTATTCATCATCTCCGCCCTGATATTCTGGACATCGAGATACTGCATTTCCGACTGAATAGCTTCAGGTTCTATCGCTTCCTCGATTTTCCTGTCTATATCATTTAACTCCTCATTTGCCAGAAAAGTAAAAAATATTCCTCTGTGTTTCCCCAGGGCAGGCAAAACAGAGGAACGGAAAAAAGTCACAGCATCGAGAAGATTTTTTAATTTATCGAACATACCGGATAAAAAAAGGTTATTTTTAAAATCAACAATGCCCGGATAACCTTTTTCGATCCTTTTCCGAAGCTTAAGATACAGGGCGGCTTCCATGAGCTCTTCCCTGCTGTTCCCTCCTAGTATGGACTTTATCCAGATAAAAAATCTGGGGAAAAAAGGCAGCCTGCTGTACTCTTCCTCGATATCTACCTGTTCATCCGGATCTTTCCGTATATCCATAACAGGAGAGCTAGATATCCGGACGGAGGACTCTATTCTGGCAAGCAGTTCTTCTCTTTCCTTTTTTGAAAGCCCGGAAACAAGACGATCAAAAGGCGAAATCCTAATCATCATATATATATTGTAGGACTAAAGTATGCAGGGGTCAATAAAACCATAAAACTTAAGATTCTTATCTTACTGTGAAATCCACGGCTGCATAGCCTGTAAGCAAATCTTATCCGGAGACCTGAAGAACACGGCCTATTCTTGACAAAGAAAATTTCTAAAGATATATTTAACCAAGCCCATAAATTAAGGAGAGTATTAATGAGTATCACTACTTCCGGCATCAGAAATATTGCAGTCTGCGGTCATGGAGGAACCGGTAAAACAACATTAACAGAAGGACTTCTTTTTGGCGGGGGAATAATACCGAAAAGAGAATCCGTGGACAAAGGGCAGACTGTAAGTGATTTTACAGAAGAAGAAATTGCAAAAAAAATATCCATACATACATCGATCGAACATATTAACTGGAATAATACGAAGATTAATATTTTTGATACCCCGGGATCTTCGGATTTTGTGGGCGAAGTCGTTGCCGCCCTCCGTGTTGCGGATTCCGCCCTGGTATTACTTGGCGCCGATGTCGGCGTACAGATACAAACCATTAAAATCTGGAGAAGACTGGACGCCAGGCATATGCCCAGATTCGTTTTCGTTAACAAAATGGATAAGGAACATGCCGATTTTGATAAAGCGGCCGCAGATATAAAGGATAAATTCAAATCTTCGGTTATAGCGGTTACACTGCCGATAGGTTCCGGCAGTTCATTTAAGGGAATTATCGATCTGGTAGATAAAAAAGCATATATGTACTCCAAGGAAGGAAAAGAAATCGAGGAAACGGAAATTCCTTCCGAATTCAAAGATCAGGCAGAAGAGTACCGGCAGCAGCTTATAGAGACAGCGGCAGAAGGCGATGATAAACTTATTGAGAAATATTTTGATGAGGGAACTTTATCCAGGGAAGAAATAATCAAAGGCCTCAGGAAGGGAATAACAGAGAATAAGATAGTTCCGATTTTTGCAGGTTCTGCGGAATTAAATTCCGGACTTAAGGTGATGCTCGATATTCTTTCCGAAACTGCACCGTTTCCATTCAACGAAGAAAAGGCTTCTACTGCAGACGGAAAAGAAATTACAAGAAAGTATGACGAATCGGAACCTTTCTCCGCATTTGTCTTTAAGACAACTATTGATCAATTTACGGGCAAACTTTCGCTCGTTAAAATAATTTCGGGGAAAATTACCCCGGATTCGGATATACTCAATGTAAATGCTGATAAGAAAGAAAAACTTTCCAAGATATATACAATTCAGGGCAAAAAGCTGGAAGAAGCGGAAGAACTCATTGCAGGAGATATAGGCTGTTTTGCAAAGCTCGGATCGGTAAAAACGAATGATTCTCTCTGCGCTATAGACAGTCCTATTGTTTTTCCTCCCCTCCAGATTCCCCAGCCTGTACATTCACTGGCAGTTTCCGCAAAGGTTAAGAAAGACGAGGATAAATTAAATCAGCTTCTGATAAGAGCGGCGGAAGAGGACCTGACATTTAAGCTTCATTTTAACAAAGAAACAAAGGAAAATGTAATTTCAGGAATGGGCGAACAGCATATTTCGATCATCCTTGATAAAATAAGAGAAAAACAAAAAATAGAGATAGAAACATGGGTTCCGAAAGTCGCCTACAGGGAAACAATAACAGCTTCTGCCGGAGCCGAACATCTTCACAAAAAACAGACAGGCGGACACGGCCAGTATGCAAAAGTCGTTCTGGAAATTAAACCTCTGCCCAGGGGTGAAAAGTTTAAATTTGTCAATGCCATTGTCGGCGGAGCTATATCCAGAGGCTACATACCGGGCGTGGAAAAAGGCATACTCGAAGGAATGGAAGCCGGCTACCTTGCAGGTTATCCTATCGTGGATATCGAAGCAAAAGTAGTGGATGGCAAGGAACACCCTGTCGATTCGTCCGAACTTGCCTTTAAACTGGCCTCCCGCGGGGCACTTAAAGATGCCGTTGCAAAGGCAAAACCCGTTCTACTCGAACCTGTAATGAATTTATTCGTGTTTGTCGATGATCAATACCTCGGGGATGTTTTATCCGATTTAAGTTCCAGAAGAGGACGCGTATTAGGGCAGGAGCCCATTGGGGGCGGAATACAGGAAATTAAGGCACAGGTGCCTCAGTCCGAACTGCTCAGATATTCGATCGATCTGCGTTCGATAACATCGGGTACAGCAGCATTCGAGATGGAATTCAGTCATTACAATCCCATTACCGGAAAAGCGGCGGAGGACGTTATAAAAGCCGCTAAAACGGAGAAAGAACACAGCTGATCCGTATATTATTGCATAGTGATTTTATTTTACAGAAATAGTGCACCCGGAATCAGAAAGTGAAGAAAGGCCACAACCATGCCGAGTATCCCTAAAGGAACTCTGTATGTCATAACGGCATTTTCAACTTTTTCCATGCTTTCCTTTTCCAGGTTTGTCTTCTGCTTGAAAAAATCAAACAGTAAAGCAAGACCGATACCTATACCTGTTAATGCAGGAAGAAGATCTCCCGCAAAAGGAACAGCCCATCCGACAGGTTTTACAATCAATTTAAAAATTCCCACGATAAGGGCTGTGAATCCCAGGCCGATCTTAATACTGCGCTTCTGAAATGTACCTTTCATCGATTCAAAAAAGGGAAATTTAGTTCCCAGGTAATCGGCCGACAGCGCAACACCACCTAAAAAATTTGCCACTATGGAAAGAAAATAAAACTGTACCATGTGCAAATGATAATCAAATAAAAGTTCATCGTCAATATTATTTTTTCTTAACAGATCTTTTGAGTACTACCATCACACCTCCTATATCCACTTCCGCATTAACCGAATCATCTCTTGCCAGCCAATGCAGTTTGGTCCTGAGTATAATCTCCCGGTCTTTCCCGGCAGGTGCATCTTCACTTATTATCTTTTTCTTTTCCGGTTCCCCTGATGTATAGAATAATGCGGAAATCCGGTATTTACCATTTGTTTTATTCTCTTTTACCCTCTTAATATAGAGAGAAACAAGAATAGCATCGGCATACGGGAATGCATCCAGTTCCAGACGATAACCGGCCTTAACATTTTTATATGAAGGTTTGTTAATGAAACGAAAAAATAAAAACAGCACAAGGAAAATAACGATAACATTGATAAACAAAATAATTAAAGTTTTGTTTCCTTTAAATATTCCCCTGCTCCTTTTTCCTTCAGCCGGGGCTGTCGGCATGGAAAGCCTTTCGTCTCTGTTGTAATGGAAAACTATCTTTTCTTCCGCACTTTTCTTTACCGTAAAAGAATCATGTTTTTTACTTTTATCCGGACCGGAATCGTTTGATCCTTCCTTTGATTTCCTGTTCATTTGTTCTCTTCATCTTTCTTTAATAGTTTGTCGCTTCTCCACCAGACAATATGCGCTTCTTTATCATCGGCAAGTATACCGTATATAATACCTGATGGATCGACTGTTATATACTTAAAATAAAGCGCCGTATCTTCTATGGTCATAATTCTCATCCCTATGGTTTTACCTGAGAAATCCTTTATAAGCAGCCTGTACTTATTAACACCTTCATTCCGCAGTAAAAATATAAATCTATTTTTCGTTATTCCCATTAATTCGTACGACGGACCGGGTATTTTCAGTTCTTTTGTTCCCACAACCTCTTTAAGCTGTTCCGTGCCTGGTATTTTAATCAATTCTTTATACAATTTATCTCTCAAGTCTAAAGAAAATATATACGAACCTGTCTTTTTAACACCGGACCGTGTATGTGTCGACGGATCTATTATATCTTTAAAGTAAGAAACAGCCACATAGAGAATAGAATCATTATAATCAGCGACAATTTTCCCTATTTCACCTTTCCGGGCATTATCCCCCGACGGATTGGGCAGATGTCTGTTATCGATTTTAATATGATACTTTAACTCTCCCGAAGAATAAAACCAGAATATATCCCATTCAAGAGGAGTACGTGTTACAACCACAGGCTCATCATGAACAGTTATATACAGATTTTCTATATACGGAAAAGGGGTGCCTCCGATTCCTTCCTGTCCGATATAGTTGATTAATTCGCCTTCCCGTGAAAAGTGCCGCACAACCTTTTTAAGCACAATATTTCTTTTCTTATCCTTTACGTACTTATCCCGGGATACAACATCCTCCACCCAAATACTATTATTGCTGTCCACGACCACCTCGCCGATCTGATGGAAATTGTACGCTACAGCACGTCTTGTCGTTTTTTCCCCACCGGAAAGGCCGGAATCGAGAAGGACAGGTTTTGAATTCATCAGAGGATCGTAGAGCATAAAGATAAGATCACCGTAGGATGTAAATTCCATCAACTTATTTGAATTTCCATTGGAAATATAGAATATCCCGTTCCTCATATATACTCTGTTTTTTGCCGCAAATCCTTTTCCGGGGATTTGGAAAAGGTCGATCGCATTATCTATTTTACCGATATTCAGACTGAACAGATTCTTTTTTTTTAATTCGGATAATCCGCTTTTTGTGCAGCCGGAAAAGACATACAAAACAGCCAGCGCCAAAAGCCCATAGTATAATTTGTTTATTCTTATCATATGCTTATACTATAATCCCTCTATCTTGCTTGTCAATCTTGACCTTCCGGTATAAAAGTCATTACATTACAACTATGATAGAAAAAGCAATAAAACTGTTTGTCGGATCCAAATACGACAGAGATTTAAAAACATTAATACCAGTTGTAACGAAAATAAATTCTCTGGAATACGAAACAATGCATCTTGACAAGGATGACTTTAAATCTAAAACAGACGAGTTTAAAGAACGTTATAAAAACGGGGAAAGTCTGGATTCCATTCTGCCCGAAGCTTATGCACTGGTGCGGGAAGCAGCCAGAAGAATTCTCGGTGAGCGTATTTTTGATGTGCAGCTGATGGGCGGAATTGCTCTGCATCAGGGTAAAATCATAGAAATGAAAACAGGAGAAGGCAAGACCCTTGCCAGCGTTACAGCCGCTTATCTTAATGCTCTCACGGAAAGAGGAGTTCACATAGTAACGGTTAACGACTATCTTGCCGAACGTGATTCGGAATGGATGGGCCCGGTGTATGAATACTTAGGGATTTCAGTCGGAGCCATTCTTTCTCAGATGGACAATCAGGCAAGAAAACTTGCATACAATAAAGATATAACATACGGGACAAACAACGAATTCGGATTCGACTACCTGCGCGATAATATGAGATGGGACAGCAATGAAAAGGTTCAAAGAAGACATAATTTCTGTATTGTCGATGAAATCGATTCGATACTGATAGATGAGGCACGTACACCCTTAATTATATCCGGGCCTGCAGAAGATGATACCTTTAAGTATTACGAGGTAAACAAGCTTGTCGATAATCTCATAGAATGCGAAAAAGACCCTGCAACAGGCGATTACCCTGAATTCCCCAAAGGCGACTATAAGATAGATGAAAAGGCAAAACGGGTCACCTTTACCGATGAAGGCATGAATAACATCGAAAAACTCCTCTTAAAACGGGGCCTTATTAAGGGTTCGCTTTTCACGGATGAGAATTTCGAGTATATACACTACTTTACCCAATCGTTAAAAGCTCACAAACTCTTTTTAAAGGATGTGGATTATGTAGTGCAGGAAGGCAAGGTACAGATAGTAGACGAATTTACCGGCCGTATACTCTACGGAAGAAGGTACTCGGAAGGGCTGCACCAGGCAATAGAAGCAAAGGAACGGATTAAAATTGCCCAGAGAAACAGAACTCTTGCAACGATAACATTCCAGAATTATTTCAGAATGTACAAAAAACTATCAGGCATGACTGGTACTGCGGACACCGAAGCAACGGAATTTGCCAAAATATATGACCTCGATGTTGTTGTGATTCCGACCAACCGTCCTGTAATAAGAAATGATATGGACGATATTATCTACCTCACCGAAGAAGATAAATTTAACGCCATTTGTGATGAAATTGCAATCCTGAATAAAAAGGGACAGCCGGTCCTGGTGGGCACGGTTTCCATCGATAAATCTGAAAGGCTGGCGCATTTACTGCAGTCACGCGGAATCAGGCATGAGGTTCTCAATGCAAAAAACCATGCCCGTGAAGCACTTATTATTTCGGAAGCAGGTTCCAGGGGAGCGGTAACAATAGCTACCAATATGGCAGGCAGAGGAACGGATATTAAACTCGGAGGCAGTCCCGAATTCAGAGCCAGAAAAAAAGTCGGCACTGATGCGCCTTTGGAAGTTTTTAATGAAGCCCTTGCAAAGGAAATACAGATATGGCAGGAAGACTACGCCCGGGTTAAAGAAGCCGGGGGGCTTCATGTACTGGGCACGGAGCGGCACGAAGCAAGGCGTATAGACAATCAGCTTCGCGGGCGTTCCGGCAGGCAGGGCGACCCCGGATCATCCAGATTCTATATTTCTCTCGACGATGATCTTATGAGGCTGTTCGGCGGGGATAATCTTAAATCGATTATGTCGAAGCTTGGAATGGATGAGGGAGAGCCCATTGAACATCCGTGGATAAATAAATCCATCGAGCGTGCTCAGAGAAAGGTCGAAGACAGAAACTTCGAAATAAGAAAACATCTGCTGGAGTATGATGATGTGCTTAATGAGCAGAGAAAATACATCTATGATAAACGTGATGAAATATTACAGGATAAAAATTTAGTTGACAGAGTTATAGCGACTGCAGCGGAAATAACAGAAGAACTTATCGACGAATACCGTAAAAAAGGAGCGAATACTCTTATAGCTCTGCAGCTGCTTCTGCAGAGATTAAAAGAAGAGTTTTTTTATACCCCGTCCGCGGATGCTGTTGCTCTGGTAGAGAAATCGTCATCCGACCTGCAGAAATTAATAATCGAGGACTTAAAGGCGGATCTGGAACAAAAGTCCGAAGAAATAGGAAAAGAGAATTTAAATCTCTTTATAAAGATAGAATACCTCCGTAATATCGACTCACGATGGCAGGATCATCTTGAAAACCTAGAGGCACTTCGGGAAGCGGTTTACTTAAGGGCATACGGCCAGAAGAATCCTCTTCTTGAATATAAACTGGAAGGTTTTCAGATTTTCGATGAAATGCTGTACGATATTAAAACGGCAATTGCACGTAAGATACTGAAAGTTCAGATAAAACCGGTAGAGGGAAGCAACCTGCTTATTGAGAGAAGCAATTTCGGCCAGGCATCTCACACGATATTGGGGCAGTTCAACCAGCCGGAAAGTCAAATCGCCGCGAGTGCACAGCCTGTCAAAGTGCAGGTGAAGCGGTCATATCCCAAGGTCGGAAGGAATGATCCATGCCCCTGCGGAAGCGGAAAAAAATACAAGTACTGTCATGGAAAATAATTTTCTAAGTCATAAACCGTTTTTAGTACGAAGGTGTTCCAGTTGTCCCCCAAGGCCGTACAGGAATCCTGCTGCAGACAGACAAACTGCAGCAATTTTTAATACACTTCCCGCAGTCACAAGAAAAGGAGATTTTTCCGAGTAACTTAAAATTAAGCCGAGTAAAAAGGGTACTTCGAAAAAAAGATAACCTATCAGACCGGATGCGAAGAGAAAGCCTAATTCCTGTTTAGCCGTTCCGCGTATCCACATTCCCAATCTCACTGTAACTGAAATAAAACCGAAAAACATTACGATTGATGCGGCTAAAAAGAATACAGGGATAAAGAAGATTCCGACAATGGAGAGTGACAATAATATTACAATCACCGGAAGAGCAAAAACAGACAGAAGAACAAACAGTAAAATATTTTTCCACTTATCCTGAAGAACAACGACGGTTCCTGTGATACTGCCCCTCATTAAAAGCAAAGCAAGAAATAAAATAAGTATAAATAACAATATTCTAAAGAACTCTATAAGTAATCTGAAATTACGCGCGGATTTTTTGCCCGTCAGAAAATATAAAAAGGGGATTTTCAGATTCGGCACCGACTGTTTATTTCCGCTGATCCTTGCGCCTTTTTCCGCTTTAACTTTACCCCCGAGTGCAACAGCACTGCCCGTAACAACTGCGCCCTTTTTTATCGTTATATCAGCTCCTAAAGTCCAGACATCACCTTCCACTTTTCCCGATACAATTACATTTCCTCCTATGCTGATGACATCACTCCTGTAAACTCCCTTGATCCGGACAATTTTACCGATACTGACACCATTTCTTTTAAGAAAAGAAAGACCGCTCATACTGAGTTTAATACTGCTTTTTCCTGACTGAAGAGAGATATATACCGGAAACAGGTTCCACCTCTGCTCTTTTTTTCCTCTTGAATTCAAAAAACCGAATGCAACTTTTATATCGCTGTCGCCGCCGGATAATTCCATATAACCAGGATGTACAATAAACTGCGAACGGGGCACTTCCTCGGAATTAACCCTTAAAATTGAGAATACGGCTAACAGACCGATAATAAAAAGAACAATTTTCTTCATCTTTTTCCTCTGCACTTACTATTTTTATCGGCAAATTAAGAAAACTCTATCGATATTTTAAATCTTTGGAATCATTCCTTCGGGATTCGTTGTTCTGCCGAGACGTCTTATTTCAAAATGGAGATGCGGACCTGTCGCTCTTCCGGTCTGCCCCACTCTTCCTATGATTTCTCCCTTTCTGACTGTTTTTCCCCGTACTGCAAGTATCCGGCTTAAATGACCATAGAGGGTTGAAAAGCCGGCGGGATGTTTAATAAGAATGTAGTTTCCTAAAATCGAATCGTGTCCCACGGCAATTATTCTTCCGTCCATAGCCGCATGAACATATGTTCCGATTGGCGCGGCTATATCGATTCCCCTGTGAAAACGTATCTTCCCGTTAAAAGGATCCTTCCGAAAACCATACCCCGATGAAACAACTCCACGGACAGGTTTTAGGAAGGCCACACCGATAGCTATGCTCCTGTCGATCCCCGTATGCTGAACACCCGGGAAAAACAGCCTTGCATTTCCGGAGGATTTGATTTCCTTAAGGCCGTTTACCTTTAGAACGACTTCACGGGAAAGGTCGTTGCTTTTACACAGAGCATCCAGGTTTCCGTTTACATTCAGATAAATACCGTTCATGGAAGGTATCTTCACTATCTCCCCGACAGAGAGAATATGAACTCCCTTCCCTCCTCTTCTGTTCAACGAAGCAATAGTATCGAGGGTCAGAGAAAATCTTTCCGAAATACCTGACAATGTATCACCCGGTTTTGCTCTGTAATGATAAATTTCAAGAGGCATGGTTTTTTCCAGCCTTCCGCCCGCAGGCAGGCTTGTGCCGGCAGATTTTTTGTCCATTTTATCCGGCTTTTCAAAGGTATAGGCAAGGGTATTCTTCCAATGCTTCGGGTAAAAAATATACCCGCCTGTTATTCTTAAAGGAAGAACCGCTCCTGTGAAAAAAACAACAACTATTCCCAGTAAAAGGAGGATATATAGATGATTCCCGCTGATTTTATTTTTTCCGGATTTTTCAGTGATCATGCCTTTCAGATTAATACGAATCATATAAGCATATAGATTAATGCAGGTACTTTAACGGGTCAACCGGTTCTCCGTTTTTAAAGATCGAAAAATGCAGATGACTTCCCGTACTGTAGCCTGTGGTACCCATTTTACCTATTACCTGATTTTGAGAAACCCGTCTGCCCTTCGATATGAGAATACGGCTTAAATGCGCATATAGAGTCTGAAAACCGTCCGGATGCCTAAGAATAACGTAGCGGCCGTAGGTCGGATTTATTCCGACCATTGCAACACTTCCCGACATTGCAGCGACAACAGGCGTACCAATTCTATTTGCAAGATCTACACCGTTATGAAAGCGCCAGATCCCTGTAAAAGGATCATGCCGCATTCCGAATCTCGATGTAAGCCTTCCTCTGGTGGGATATATAAATAATTTTCCGAGTACTCTGTTCAGATCGTTCGTATTCATAACTGCGCCGGCGATAAAAAGCTCCTGACCCGGCTGAATTATCGAAGTGGAGAGGTTGTTCCAATCCAGTATTTCTTTAAGAGGTACATGAAATCCCTGCGCTATCCCGCTTAAAGAGTCACCACGCCTTACCCTGTATTTAAGCCCGTTTCTGTTCGGTACTTCCAATAATGTCCCCACAGAAAGACGCCTGGCGTCACGAATATTATTATAACTGATTAAAGTTCCGAGATTCAGTCTGTACCTCTGAGCAATCGAAGACAGGGTATCCCTTTTCCTTACCCTGTATTTAACGATTTTCAGGCTTTTTATTACAGCCGGCGATAACTTTTTAGTCAAGGTACCGGCAGTATTATGCTCCGGTATGGTCGTCTTTAAGAGAAGCATCTCCGCACTGTTATCCCTGGGGAAAGAGACGGGAGCTATGCCGGATTCACGCCTGTTAAGTTCCAGGTAGATCATCAGTATAATTATTACGGAAAGCACAAGTATAACTGCAGAGTTTAATTTCTTTCCCGGTACAATTGATTTCTGATCCGGAATATCCGCATCTTTTCTGTTTCCGCTATTGACAACTGCAGGTTTTTTCTGAATAGCTGCGGATAAATTTCTATGTAAATTTCTTCTTTTGATGTTTTGATTATTTAATACGGTTATCATTAATTCCCCATGTAAAACGTATCGACAAGAAAATAGGTCCATATTAATATAAATAATCATGGAGCCCTATTAATTATAAGGAGAATCAGTATTGCTTAACCGGTACCTTATTGTCTGGAATAAACCCGAAAAAAATGACATTATTAAACTTAAAAAATTCTGATATGAATATGATTATAATAAAAGGATGCACAGGACCCGAAAACGGTCAAATTAAGAGGAAACTACTTGCGGACTAAAAAAGATAAGAGAAGGCTCACTTTCTTTATACTGTTTTTATGTGCTATTGTAATTGTACTTATCGGAAGGCTTACACAGTTGATGGTCTTTTTACCGGTACAGGAGAAACAGGATATTATAAAATTCCCTATTGTAGAGAGAGGATCAATACTGGATAGAAACGGAAGGATATTGGCAGTATCCACCAGGCTGGACTCGGTTGCTGCATGGATGCCGTCTATCGAAAAACCTGCAGCAGCAGCATCGATACTTTCCGTAATTCTCGGCATGAGCAAAGAACAGATACTTAATAAATTTAAAAATCATTCCGGATTTGTTTTTTTAAAACGGCTTGTAAGCCCCACGACAGCAGATAAGATCAGAGCCTTAAAAGAAAAACAGATGCTTAAAGGCATTAACCTTATTCCGGAATACGGAAGAAGCTATCCCGAGCAGGAGCTTGCGTCCCATGTACTGGGATATGTAGGTGTGGACAATATAGGACTCGGAGGAATCGAATACTCTTTTAACCAGGTATTATCTCCTCCGGCAATCGGCAGAGGTATTAAGAAAATCTACGGCAATCAGGTATTTCTTACAATAGATGTAAATATTCAGTATATTATTCAAAAGGCGGCAAAAGAGGCCTTTGAAAAAAATAAGGCTGATGCTGTAATAATACTGGCCATGGAAGCAAAAACAGGTGAAATACTGGGTTACGTGTCCATACCCAATTTTAACCCGAATGATTACACAAACTATAACCGAAGTGCACTGAGAAACAGACCGCTTACATTTACATATGAACCCGGTTCCGTATTCAAGGTATTCTCGATTTCATCCATGCTTCAGACAGGAGCGATAAAGTACAATGAGCATTTCTACAGTAACGGTGTTTATGAAAAAAAATTACGCAATGGAAGGATTATAAGGATAAAGGATATCGGACTGCACCGGGATGTTACTCCCCAGCGTATTATCCAGGTTTCCAGTAATGTTGGTGCGGCATATGCATCCGATAAAATTGGTAAAAATGTATTCTACAAGATGCTGCGCATGTATGGTTTCGGCAAACCGACAGGCCTCCCTATGCCCGGCGAAACCGCCGGAATACTAAGAAAGCCCCGGACATGGTCGGCAAGATCAAAGCCGACAATTGCCATGGGACAGGAGATCGCAGTTTCTGCCGTTCAGCTTGTCAGTGCAGCAACAGTTTTTGCAAACAGCGGTGTCCTTTTAAAGCCGCGGATTGTAAGGAAAATTGTCTCGCCGCAGGGGGATATAATTAAAGAATACCCGCGGGAACCGGTGAGAGAAGTACTTTCTCCTAAAGTGGCAAAGGAAACTTTAGCAATGATGGAGACAGCTACCGCAGATCAGGGAACTGCAAGGCGGGCACGAATAAAGGGTTTAAGGATATCTGCAAAAACAGGAACCGCACAGGTTCTGGACACCGAAACGGGAAGGTACTCGAAAAACCATTTTATATCCTCATTTTTAGGAATATTCCCAACGAATAACCCCGATATAATTGTATATGTTGTAATCGACAATCCCAAATACGAGACATACGGAGGACGTATCGCCGCTCCCGTATTTAAAAAAATAACCGAATTCCTCGTTACCTACAGAGGCATTCCCTTAAAAACCGATACTGTGTATAAAGCACCGAAAGAAATTAAAGTTGATATTCCCGGCAGGATAAAGATCGGATCGGTAATGCCTGATTTAACCGGCAGATCGAAACGGTATCTGCTTCCACTGTTAAAACTCGATGACTTTAAAGTAAATATTATCGGATCCGGATACGTTGTAAGCCAGCAGCCGTTCGCCGGCACAAAACTTAAAAAAGGCATGAAAATAACAATTATTTTAAAATGAATTTTCTTGACAATAACTTGAGAATAATATTTAAAAACAACCCGCTTTTAAAGTATGCTTTTAAACAAAACATTACTCCCTTAAGTAATTTACGGATAATAGATACCCCTTCCGGAAATCCCACCGGAATATTTGAAGGGCTCTATATTCACAGCAGATACGACCCGGAAAGTGAAGCCGTTAAAATAATAAAAAAAAATACACCCTTAAAAATATCCTCAGGCGTAATTCTCGGCTTCGGACTCGGATATCTGACCGAGGCATTCTTACAGCAGCATCCCCGTACGCCTCTTCTTGTAGTCGAACCGGATATTTCTTTTTTTCTTAAAGCACTGTCTTCCCGTGATATGTCGCATTTCTTAAGTTCCGGTACAGTCGTTTTTATTTTAGGGAGCAGTCCGGAAGAATTCAGTTCTTTTATACCTGATAATTTCCCGGTATCGGCAGTACAGATATACAAACTGCGCTCTGTCTTTCTAAAAAATGAAAAATACTATATAGAAACCGAGAAAGTTATAAAAGATTTTATAAGGCGAAAGGAAATAAATAATCAGACTTTACAGAGATTCGGCAGACTATGGGTAAAAAACCTTGTAAAGAATGTCGGACTTTTTCCACAGCACCCCGGTGTTTCGGTCTTATCCCGGATCTTTAACAATATACCGGCCGTTATTATTGCCGCAGGACCAAGCCTTGATACGTTTATTGGTCTGCTGCCCGAAATATCAAAAAGAACGCTGCTTATCGCTGTTGATACCGCTGTCGGGCCGCTTTTAAATAGAGGAATAAAGCCGGACTTTATTATTATTGTAGATCCGCAGTATTGGAATACAAAATATCTGGAGAGAATAACCGCTGACAATTCATTTTTTATAGCCGAACCGGCCACGCATCCGCGTGTCTTCGAACTTCTTTCCGGCAAAGGTTTTTTTGCAGGATCCCTCTTTCCTTTAGGCAGATACTTCGAGTCTATATTAGGAGAAAAGGGTACACTCGGAGCCGGAGGCTCCGTTACAACAACCGCCTGGGATTTTGCCCGTTTGTTGGGCTGCAGTCCGGTTTATATCGCAGGAATGGATCTGGGATTCCCGTTTAATAAAACTCATTGCAGGGGAACCTCCCTTGAAAATATGTGGTATCATACTGCATGCAGAACATTGCCTGTGGAGACGAATTCTTTCCTTGCCATTTTTTCCGCCGCACCATTTTACACTTACTCCTTTGATCACAAGCGGATAATATCCGACCAGAGAATGATGATATACCAAAAATGGTTCGAAAATCAATTTGTACAGCACCATAAAACCAAAACGTATATACTTACCGGAACCGGGTTAAAACTTAAAAATACTTCCGCGGTGCAGCCGGGTAAACTTCTTGAATTACCATGTATAAGGAAGCATATCGACAGCTTACTGTCTAAAATCGATAAAGATCATTTCGATTTAAAGCGGAAAAAAAACGCTGACGGGAAGCTATACAAATCCATGGCCGATTTAATCGGCGATTTTAAAGAAATAGAAAATCTTGCCGAGCTTGGAATTACAAAAACAAAAAAACTGCAATCCTTCTTGCGGAGCGGAGAGGACTACACGAAAATCATAGAGGAACTCGATAAAATAGATAAAACCATTCTCTCCATGAAATCGAGAAATATTGCCGGATTTTTACTGCAGAAGACAATTCATGATATAAACAGTAATATTAATGCGGAAAACAATACTGAAATCTTAAATAACAGTCTTAAACTATACAGAGAACTTAAAGAATCGGTACATTACCATATAGAACTATTACGGATAGGCACAAAATAGCGGTATTCCAATTTATGCTAAAGTTATTCTTAAATAATCCGAACTTATAATTGAGGGAAATAGTATTAAAAACACACCCCTCTGGAAAAACGGTATGCTGTAGAGACGTCCAGGCATACCGTTTTTACTTTTTTAAACAGGTAAAGTTAAAGTCTTTATTCTTTAAGAATTCAGCCCTTTACGGCTTTTTCTATGGCGGAAAACATCCTTTCAGGTTTAAAAGGCTTCACAATAAAATCCTTAACACCCGATTTTATTGCTTCGACAATTAACCTCTGCTGACCAAGAGCGGAACAGATAATTATTTTTGCATCGGAATCTATCTGTAATATCTTCTTCATGGCATCGAGGCCGTTCATATTAGGCATTGTAATATCCAGGATAACAACATCGGGGCTTAATATTCTGTATTTCTCCACGGCTTCCAGCCCATCGGAAGCTTCGCCCACTACGTCGTATCCTCTCCCGCTTAATATCTCTTTCTGAACCATTCTCATAAAAGACAGATCATCTGCAAGCAATATTCTAACAGCCATTTTTCCTCCTGATCACAACCTCTCTAAAATTGACGAAGTATCGAGAATATAAACTATACTGCCGTCTCCCAAGACCGAAATACCCGAAAAAAGATGCTTTGAATTAAGTATATCATCTATCGGCTTAATAACAATATCCAGTTCCTCTACAAGCATGTCCACAAAAAGACAGCCTTTCATCGATCCGTGCCTTATGATTACACCGTAATTTTCTTCTCCCCTGCTTACCCGCTTTCCCAAAAGGGAATCGAGATAAATAACAGGGACTTCCTCATCTCTGTAATTGTACATGGCTCTGCCGTTATCATACCGTATTTCGGTATTAAGCACTTCCACAGTCTCTTCTGTTTTATTTACAGGAATAGCATAAAGATGATCTCTGGAACGAATTATTACAGCATTTAATATTGTCAAAGTCAGCGGTAATGTTATGGTTACAGTACTTCCTTTATCCGGATCGGTATTAAGAGAGACATCACCGTGAAGTTCGTCCTTAATTTTCGTGGCAACAACGTCCATACCCACACCGCGGCCGGAAAGGTCCGTCACTTCATCCTTCGTGCTGAATCCGGGCAAAAAGATAAATCTGACTATTTTATCGTATGCGGTATCTCCGTTTGTAATAAGACCTTTCTCTAAAGCTTTTTCCTCGATTTTTTTTAAATCGAAACCGCTGCCGTCATCGGATATTTGAAGGATGATATTTCCTCCTTCCTGGCTTGCAGATACGGTAATCGTACCTTCTGAAGGTTTGGATTTTGCCACCCGCACATCGGAGAATTCTATCCCGTGATCGAGAGAGTTCCGTATTATGTGAGTAATAGGTTCGGACAACTGTTCGACTATACTCCTGTCGATCTCGGTTTCCTCTCCGGTAATCGTGAGTTTTACATTTTTCCCGAGTTTTTTTGACAGATCCCGCACAAGACGCGGGAGTTTATTAAATATAACGGAAATCGGCACCATCCGGGTTTCCATCATAGCCTGCTGAATACCGTCGGTTATTTTATCCAGCTTATCAACTGCAGCTTCTACCGTTTCACTCATCGCCGGATTAATGTTTAAGGAATTTATAATCTTTGCTATTTTAGAAAGCTGGGATTTGTTAATAATCAATTCACCCACAAGACTCCACAGTTCATCCAGCTTTTTCGTCCCCACCCTTATTGAATTTCTTTCCACCCTCTTAAGACTTAGTGCCGCTGTGCCCGCCCTTCCGTTCTGCTCAGTATCCTTTCTGCCCGGCAACATATATTCTGATAAATCCAGTTTCAGAAGCTCGGCTTTCTGCACCTGATCTATTTCTACGGCTTTATATATTTCTTTTTCATCACAGGAAGCGGTAATATAGAATACAATTGTTGCATAGTTTTCATCGGATTCCTGTTCCAGGTCCATGGAGGGAATTGCCTTAACGACATTAACTATTTTTTCCAGGTTGTTATGGAGCAGATACGCCCGTGCATACTTCATAGGACATTCATCATCGATCCTGCATGTTAAACGATAAAATTCCTCTTTTCTTTCTCCCGCCTCGATCAGCTGTTCTTTCTCGAAACAGCTAAATTCATGCCGCTTTTCAAACTCTATGCGTTTCCTGACAGGTTCATCTACATCTTCCTTACTAACCTCCAGGGTTATCGTTTCTCCGCAGGCACTTTTTAACAGATTAACAATTTCAGCTACATTAAAATCATCATCCCTTCCGCCTTTTTCTATTACAGAAATAATCTCATGGAGCTGATCGGTAGCACTTAAAATCGTGTCCATTAAAACCTGGGTAATGGACATCTCCCGATTTCTGAGTTTATCAAAAACATCTTCTATTTTATGGGCAAGCCCGCTTAAACTGGTAAATCCGAGCATGGCAGCTTCCGATTTTAAAGAATGAATAAATCTGAAAACTTCATTGAGGAGTTCCGTATTATCGGGCTGCTTCTCCAGCTCCAGCAGAGCCTGGTCGAGATGTTCAAGAATTTCCTCTACCTCATCAAGAAAAGCCCGTTTTAATTTTTTTTCATCAATTCCTGCTATCAATGCCGGCAAAGCCTCCTACTTTGCAATCTTAATCTCTCCTTTAGAATTCACAACCTCCTTGATGGAGAGAATTATGATCAGTTTGTTATTCAATTTAGCTATCCCATCAATCATATTTTTCCTTAAACCGAATACGGAAGTTACATTTCTGTCCACAGTTTCTTCTTTTATTTCCACAATCTCTCTGACATCATCGACAAGTAATCCGTACAGATGGTCATCGATTCTTATGACAACTATTCTTTTCTTTTTTTCATTTTCTTCTCTTGGCAATCCGAAACGTTCCCGCATATTAATTACAGGGACGACCCCGCCGCGGACATTAATGACACCCTCCACATAACGGGGAGCCCGCGGTACATCGAGAATATTTTGATTCCTGAATATTTGAACCGCATACTCCAGATTAATCGCATAGCGTACTTCACCTACACGAAACAGAACATATCTATATTCCATTAGAAAACCACCTCCTTTATCCCCTTGTGGCACTTAGAGAAATAATAAGCTGAACTTCACCAATCGGGAGGTTTAATCGTTTTGCAATAATGGATTCTGTTAAACCGGAATGGTACAGGTTAAGAACTTCCTGCTGCAGGTCTCTCTTCTGCGTAACAGCCGGCTTGCTCTTCTCTATATCGGTATATACCCTTTTAGTTAAATCCTGCTTATCCCTTCCTCTGTCCAGCAGTTTAAGTTTGTTATCGACACGGTCCAATGTATTATGCACTTCCACCAGTTTATCTTCCAGAAGTGCAATATTTCGTTCCGTTGTCTGATTTAACTCCACAAGCATCCTATCCACTTCATCCCTTATATCTTTCAGCACCAGCCTTGAATCCGAAATACTGTCTATCCTTTTTTTTAAGACTAAAAAGATTGATAGAACAATTACCAGATTCAGCGAAATAATTAAAAAAAAACCATATATGCTACTCATTCCCGTAATAATTTACCCGAATCCATACTCAACCGACAATATCGATATGCCGTCCGAGATCAGGATCTTTAAAAATACCGTTTTCCTTTTTCTTTTCCTGTCTATTTTCATCTTTTCTTTTCGGAGCTTCTTTCTTTTTTCCTTTTTTCTGTTCATCTTTTATTTTTTCCAGTCCTTCACCGACATCTTTCGTTTCATTAACGGACTTATCCTTTTCTTCTGTCTGCTTTGCGATTTCCGTGCCCTGAAGGGACTGATGAAGAGGGGATATATTTTTCTGGATAGCCTGCTCTTTACCTACCTGGTTCATCTGTGCAAAAAGAGTCTGCAGATCAATAGGCAATACAGACATTAAAGCCTCCTCGTAATATCTTCCTCTTCCACAGCTTCATATTTTGTAACCTTTACATCGTTCGACTGCAGATAAAAGGTGACAAATTTAAATTCGGTGCGCACAACAAGGGATGCATTCTTGATAAAAACCTTTACACCCGGATACACCCTGCCGGATGCGGATACCTTGCCGATTAATTTCAGAGATTCCAGATATGTATTAAGACTGCCGGTTTCTCTGTTTACTTCTTCGAGCTCGGACAAAACCTCGGATCTTTTTTCATTTAACTGGGTAAGATACTGCTTTTTTTCTTCCGTTAATCTTTTCTGTATCCTCTGCAGCTTTTCAATCGTGGTGATATTCTTCTCCAACTCTTCCAATTTACTTTCAAGTTCTGCTTTTCTATTATCCAGACTGCCGAGTTTCTCTTTACTCTTCGGGTCGTAGCCAACCTCCAGGTTCGTTTCCGTGCCTGCAACGGAACCGAGATTTTTTGCATTTATCTCTTCCGTTGCCCTGAGCCTTCCCCCTACAATGGATGCTCTTTTTCCCTGACAGATAATCTTTTTATTGGCATCGACATGCGAATGGATAATACCGTCACTTGCAACAACATATTCACCTGCTTCCACATGTGCATGCTCGATAAACTTGGCAAATACGCTCATGCCGCTCCTCGCTTTGCCGTCGATCTTCCCGAGAATACCCTGATGTACAATAATATCACCCTCCGCATCGAGTACACATTTACCGACACTGCCGTAAACCTCTATGTTTCCTGCCGCTTTGACAGAAAAGCCGTCCTCCACATTTCCCTTTACCACAACTGTTCCTAAAAATAGTATATTCCCTGTATGCAGGTTAACATCACCCTGTATGGTATAAACCGGTTCCACATTTATTTTACCTGCAAGAAGTAATACCTGGCCGTTTATTTCCGCAACAGCAGTTAAACCGTCCTCCGATAATTTAACATTCTTGCCCACGAGAAATTCAACATCATTACCCGCCTTTGCGGGTATAACCATGCCGGTTACCGTTCTGCCGTTCCGCCCTTCCTCGGGGGGTATTTTTTTTGCAAGCAGCTGTCCTGCAACCACATTTTCCACAAGATCCAGTTCCTTAAAATCTACTTTCCCGTCCTTCTCCTTTAATTTTATCTGTGAATGATCCGTTCTGAAATTATAAATAATTCTGGCATCGCGTCCGTTCTTTGGACGTGTTCCTTCTGCGATCAGTACAGTATCATTGTAAACGGGATAATCGATAAAATTTCTAATAACATCTTCCTTTATCCCGTGAACTACATCATTGGCATTGAGATATGAAATAATATCATCATAGGTTAAATCCGCACCTCCCGGCCCCGGAGGATTAACAACGATATAAGCCTTCATATCCTGGTCGGTAATTTCCAGTGAAATCGTCGAATCATTTGCCGGATTGTACTGATAATCACCGATTTTGATATATTCACCGTCTGCCTGTTTAACAACCTTTGCAACTAAAGAAGCATCGTAATCGCCCACGCCGCGTTCGGAGAGCCTGGAAAGAGCCATTCTCTCCGTAACACTCCTGCCCTTTCCTACCGGCTTTGTTACCTTTAAGAAAACCCCGTCATTATTCAATCTTACAAAAACTTCACCCGGTTTGTTCTCTTCCTTTATACTTTCAAGATCTATTTCCGGATTTTCAGACAGTACTTCCGTTTCTCTTTGAACAGCAGCCGGTTTTCTGGTTTCGTATGCAACAATTTTCCAATTTTTTTTCCCTATGCCCATTATTCCTTTTGTGCCTTTTTCGATGACTTCATATTCAAGTTTTTTAACCGGAAGTCCCAGTTCTATTGATGCCTGTTTCAGTGCATTTGCAATCGATTCCCCTTCTATCTGCACAGACTTGACTTTTTTATCCCTTTCCAGCTGTTCTTTCATATAATCTCTAATCTCAGTCAGAGTAATCATACGATTCCCTTCCTTAAAGAGGTCAGCTTTGCCCTGAGCCGCATTATAGCTTTTGTATGGAGCTGTGAAATTCTCGACTCTGTTACTTCAAGCACCTGCCCTATTTCTTTTAATGTAAGATCTTCATAGTAGTAGAGAATTAATACCTTTTTCTCCTTTTCCGGCAGATCGTTGATTGCATTCACTATAACACGTTTAATCTCTTCTTTCTCCACGATTATATCAGGATTTAAATTCGAAGGAGCTTCGATACTTTCCGCTATCGATATTTTATCATTGTCTTCGCCTGTATACCATACATCATTTAAAGAGAGTATCGAAGTCCCGCTGATTTTCAGGGTAAGCTGCTGAAAATCCTCTATTGTCATTCCCATGGCATCTGCAATTTCTTTATCAGTGGCGGAACGTCCGAGATTGGATTCTAATACACGCACTATTTCTTCCAGCTCCCTTGTCTTCTGCCGCACTGAACGGGGAACCCAGTCTATCGAACGCAGTTCATCGAAAATCGCACCCCTGATTCTTGTTACCGCATAAGTTTTAAATTTAACATGCTTGGTGGGATCGAATTTTTCTATTGCATCAAATAATCCGAATATTCCGAATCCGACGAGATCGTCAAACTCAACGTTATGAGGCATTCCAATCGCGACTTTACCAGCCACGTATTTCACAAGAGGCGCATATTGTTTAACAAAATAATCTCTTATTCCCGGATTCTTCTTTTTCTTGTATAGTTTCCACAGTTCATCTTCCGTCTTTCCATCAAAAATATTACTCCCCATAACCGTTACTATCCTTCCTCATCTTTCTTCATAAACGAACGTACAGCTTTTGCCAGGGTTTCCGGATCGGATTCCATTCCCGCTGCTTCGGAATTACTGCGATTGCTTCTGCCGGCAAACGATGCGGAGGCGCTGCCAGTATCAAAAGAATCCATGGCCAGAGAATCAAGCTCCGGAAGCGTTGTCCCGCTTTTACCGCTTTCATCTTCCGGTGTTAAGTTTTCAGCCGTTTCCCCTGCATTTTCCTGTAAGGTTTCTGCCGCATTCTCTTCCGAGCCTTCATCCTGACCGGTTTCGATTTCCTCTACTACCTCTTCGACTTCTTCGATTGTATCGTTTTCCTGCCCGATATGCGGATTTTCTTCGGGGAGAACGATATCGATGCTTTCACCCATTTCTTTGCTTTTAATTTCTTCCTTTTTTTCTTCTTTCATCATATCAGGAAAATATTTATTAAAAACAAATATAATCCCCATACCTACCCCGCCGGTAATAATACCGGAGAGCAGAGAACGTAATATAACCACACCGAAAGGGTTCCTGCTGATAATACCGATTAAAAAAGAAAGAGCAAACCCGCCTGTAAACGTATAGATATTTATCTTCCAGTTAAACATAACAACCCTCTTATAGATTAGGTTAAATAAAACAGCAGGTCAAGATAATGAACGTATTAACCTTTAAAGAGCTTCTTAAAAAATTTACCCAGCCCGCTTCCCTCCTTATAGTCGATGTTTTCCAGCCTGCTGGCAATATGCTTGATACATATGGAAGCCTTTCCTCTGGAATCCAATATAAAAAAAGGTTTCTGCTTTAACACAGCCGTATGCACAAGATTATCATCATATATAAACCCCAGGTAATCCACCTTTAAATTAAGAAATTGTCCGGCGATGTTTATAACACGTTCGGCCACTTTTTTGCCCTCTACAACCGAATTTACACGATTAACAACAAGTTTAAGATCCAGATCGACATAGTCAATTTCCGTTGCAATAATTTTGATTATACCGTATGCATCGGTAATAGCCGTTGGTTCAGGTGTAGTAACAATAATAACATCATCCGAAGCCGCAATAAATCCCAGTACGTTATCGGAAACACCGGCGCTTGTATCGATGATTATTACATCCGCACCGGATAGATCATCCAGCTCATTTATAAAGTCCTGTCTTTCTTCATCCGACAGGTTGGCAATCTTTGCAAAACCGGAAGCACCTGCAATAATCTGTATTCCGTAATCCGTCTGTATAATTATATCACGTAACTTTTTCTGCTTTTTTATAAGATGGTAGAGATTGTACTTGGGTATAACCCCTAAAATGACATTAACATTAGCCAGTCCCAGATCTGCATCCAGTACTATCACCTTTCTTCCGAGTTGAGCATAGGCAAGTGCTAAATTGATTGCAAAGTTGGTCTTGCCAACTCCTCCCTTTCCGCTGGAAACAGCAATAACCCGTGCATTACCCTTAACCCTCTGTTCTTTTTTCTGCATTATTTCTCGCAGTTTTTCTGCCTGATCAGTCATTTTAACTCCAAATACCTTTTAAACTTAATTCACGTTTACCATATCTGGTCTCCAGATATTCTCTATTTACATGGAATCCATCAAGATTCATAAGAAAACGAATAACCGATGCATCCTCTAAGTCCTGCGGCACCGACTGACCGTCGGAAATATATGTTATGCTTCTTCTTTTCTTTGCAAGTACGCTGATAATATTTCCGATACGTGATGTTTCATCGAGTTTCGTAAGAATAACGGATTTATAGTCGAAGGGTTCAAAATGTCTCATAATATCCTCTGCATCCGACGCCTTGGTTGTAGCGCTTAACGCAAGGAAAGTTTCGCTCCTCCTGCTGCAGACATCGAGCAGATTTTTCATCTCTCCCAATTTTTCATAATCCTTCGGACTCTTGCCGATTGTATCTATCAAAATAAGATCGGTATCCCTGTACAATGCAAGAATTTTCTTTAAATCTTCTCTTGTTTCCGCAGAAGAAACAGGGATTTTCATAATCTCGCCGTACTTCTTTATCTGCTGTTCCGCTCCTATCCTGTAATAATCTATTGTTACTATGCGTACCCTCCGGGGATTTATTCCGGAGTTGCCTATTCCGTATATAGCTGCAAGTTTTGCAATCGTAGTGGTTTTTCCTACTCCTGTGGGACCTATAATAGTGACAACCTTTGCATCCTGATTCTCGTTAAACATTATCGGGCTGCCGATTAATATCTTGTTTCCTATCCATTCAAGCATTGCACTATGAAGATCATCCCTGTTTCCAAGTTCATCTAATGAAAATTTCGATTCCATCCAGGTTACCGCATCTTTTATGAATTCGTCTGAAAATTCATTCATTTTAAGCAGAGATTCCATCTCTCTTATTGCAGGATGATCTTCATTAGCGGCATGCTTTTTTATATTAAGGTCTTTTTTTAAAGATTGGATTTCTTCCAGAAGTTTCTGCAGAGTCTGATCCTTTTTTACATTTTCCAGGATTTTGCTTTTCTCCTCTTCCATCTGCAGATTCTTTCTCCTTAACGGTTCCCTGGAAATATATCCGGTTATTTCCACACCTTCCCTTGAAAAGAGGCCGAGAAATCCTCCCAGCCTGATGTTTCTGTGCGTTAATATCCTTGCATTATCCCCGTACTGTAGTTTCATTTTTTCCAGTGCTTCACGATGTGATGCTGCCTGAATTGTAAAATACTGCATTTATGATACCCTCTCCTCTGAAACTGTTATTGTTCCGATCGATTCTACTGTAATATCCGGAACGATTTCCGGCACGGAGAGAACAACAAGATGCGGTATCTCCCTTATTGTACTGGTCTTTACAAGCGGCCTCGCCGCTTCGGAACATAGTATAATCGGAAGCTGTCCGCTGCTCTGCACATTTTTAACACTGTTCATTAACGCATTAACCCATTTACGCTGCATCTCAGGTTCTAAAGCAGCAGTAACACCGGATGTTGTTTCCACCCGTGATTCGATAATCTGCTTTTCCAGTTCGGGATCGAGGGTAAGAACCTTTAAAGTTTTTGAGTCATCAGCATATTGTATACACAGCTGTCTGCCCAGTGCCTGGCGGACTTTTTCTATGAGGAATCCGATATCCTTTGTAACACCTGCATAATCCGCAACTGTTTCCAGAATAATAACCATATTACGTATGGAAACCTGTTCCCTTAAGAGCCCCTGCAGTACCTTCTGGATTTCTCCCACGGACAGTGTTTTTACTACCTCATCTATTACAGCAGGATAATCATTCTTAAGAGTATCGAGAATAGACTGTACTTCCTGCCTTCCTAAAATCTCAGATGCATTTCTCTTTATAATCTCTGTTAAATGCGTGGCTATGATAGACGGCGGATCTACAACCGTATAGCCGAATTGCTCGGCTTTTTCCCTCGACTCTTCGGTAATCCATACCGCAGAAAGCCCGAATGCAGGATCCTTTGTAGGTTCTCCCTCTATTTCTTCTTTTATTCCTCCCGGATTTATCGAGAGGTAATGCCCCATTTTTATCTTTCCCCTTCCGACCTCCACTCCGCGAATTTTAAGACAGTATTCCGAGGGTTCGAGCCTCATGTTATCAATTATTCTGATCCTCGGAACGACAAGTCCCAGATCCAGCGCCGCTTCCCTTCTGATTCTGGTAATTCTATCCAGAAGTTCCGCACCCTGATCTTTATCTACCAGCGGAATAAGACCGTAACCCAATTCGAGCGACAGCGGATCCAGGGGGACAACAGGCGATATTTCGATAGGTGCAGTAGTTTCTCTCCCCACAGCCGCTTCTAATTTTGCTTTCTCCTCCTCCGCCAATGCTTTTCTGCTCAGAGAAAACCCTAAAGCTCCAAGAAGGCCTCCCATGGGAAACAGCACATACCACGGAAACCCGGGCAAAATACCTAAAACGATCAAAAATCCCGCAGCGATCCAATACGGCCTGGTCTGATGAGAAAACTGCTCTGTTATATCCTTGCCGAAGGATGCATCGGAAATAGCTCTTGTTACAATTATGCCTGTAGCTGTCGAAATGAGCAGAGCGGGAAGCTGCGTAACCAATCCGTCGCCTATTGTAAGCGATATATAAGTATCGATCGCCACTTTCCATGGTTCCCCGTGGATGCTCATACCGACTATCATTCCGCCCAGCATGTTTATAACAGTGATCAGGATACCGACCTTAACATTACCGGAAACAAACTTGGAAGCACCATCCATTGCGCCGTAGAAATCGGCTTCCTTCTGCAGATTGCCCTTCTTCGTTGTAGCTTCTTCTTCCGTCAGCAGTCCCGAATTATACTCAGCCTCTATCGACATCTGCTTACCGGGCAGTGCATCCAGGGTAAACCGGGCAGCTACCTCTGCAACACGGGTAGAACCCTTTGTAATAACAATAAATTGAACAGCTATGATAATTACAAAAATAATAAATCCTATTACATAGCCCTCCAGACCGCTTGTTCCCGTCACAAAGGTACCGAAGGCCCTTACTATTTTCCCGTTAAAATGGCTTCCCTTTGAAAGAATCAGCCGTGTGGACGAAATATTAAGTGCAAGCCCGAAAACAGTGGAAATAAGGAGCAATGTCGGAAAAACCGTAAATTCAAGTGCATGCCTTGTGTAGAGCACAATAAGAATAATCAGCAGGCTTAAGACAAGGTTTGTCGCCATGAGTGTATCGAGAATAAATGCGGGCAGAGGTATAAGCATCATCATTATTATTATGATAACACCTACAGCAACAAGTATATCGCTCTTCTGCTGCCAGACCGGGCCGCTTATTTTTCTTGCATCTGCCATTAATTTATCCTCACTTTAATCCTAAACCGCTTCCTGTTTTTTGCCGGTTAACCTGTAAATCTGAGCCAGTATCGTTGCCATTGCTTCGTAGAATTCTTCAGGAATCGAATCACCTATCTCCACCTCTTTGTAAAGAGCCCTTGCCAATGGCTTATTTTCTATTAGGGGTACGTCGTTTTCCTTTGCAACTTCCTTTATCTTTTTAGCCATATTATCCGCTCCCTTTGCCGTAACAACCGGGGCAACCATGGTAACCCTGTCCCATTCAAGTGCTATTGCAAAATGGGTCGGGTTCGTTATGACAACATCCGCTTTCGGGACATTCTTAAGCATATTCTGAGTTAACAGATCCCTCATTCTTTCGCGCAGCCTGCTCTTTACAAGGGGATCTCCTTCGTACATTCTTCTCTCTTCCTTAATCTCCTGTTTGGACATCTTTAATGATTCGATATGCAGCCTTTTCTGAAACATATAATCAGGTATGGCAAGAACCAATAAAGCAACAGCAGCTTCTACAATTATTTTAAACGCAATAAGTACGATCAGACTGAAAGACATTAAAAAAGGCGTCTCCACAAGATTGGTAATTCTCGGAACTTCCCCTTTGATATTCAAATATGCGATTAAACCTATAAAAATCACCTTGAAAATAGATTTTCCAAGATTAAAGGCTGCCTCACCGGAAAACATGGCACGCTTAAAGAATTTACCAAAACGGGGAACAATTTTCTTAAAATCAGGGATTATCGTTTTTGCAGTAAACATAATTCCGACCTGAAAAACATTTCCTAAAAGAGCGGCAATAAATGCAACAACAAATACCGGTGCGGTAATCTTTACAAAAAACGAAATAAAGGCCTGAGGAACTATGGTGCTTGTGGAAATATCTATCTGTGTGGAATTCGACAGGAAGAACCTTAACATGTCCATGGTCGTCCTTAAAATGCCTGATGAAAATATTGCTATCGTAATGATACTGAACAGAAGTACCAGCGCGGATGTAAATTCGACGGATTTTACAACCTTTCCCTCTTCTCTCGCCTTACGCAGCTTTTGTTCTGTGGGTTGCTCTGTCCTTCCCTCATCCTCCGCGGCAAACCACTGGAGGTCTATTTCGAATGGTGTCGAAACAGGCAGCCTGTATAAATCATCAAAAAACATCAGCTTCCTCCGCCTATATGCAGATATAATCGTGCAAGGCTGTTAAAACTCATGTCTATAATCCTTTCGAACGCCGAAACGAGAAAGGGTATTGTTAAAAACAGAATTAAGAAACCCACCCCGATAGCTATCGGGAAACCCATCATAAGCAGATTCATCTGCGGAGCCGCTTTCGCAAGCAGACCCATGGAGATGGATATTAAAAGCAAAGTGCCGAGAACGGGGAAAGCTATTGTAAGTGCATTGGCAAATAGTTTACCCAGGCTTCGAATAAACAATTGGACAAGATAATCCCTGCCCGTAACAAGATCGATGGCCTTTATTGTCTGGAAAGAACGCATAACGCCGACAAGCATAAATTTTTGAAATCCGTTAATCGAGAGAAATACAAGCATCGCAATAAGATTAAGAAACTGCCCCATAAGCGGAATTTGAATCTGCGCGAGAGGATCATATACCTGTGATGCACCGAATCCCATCTGAAGCGAAAAAAACTGACCTGCCACTAGAAAAGCGGCATAAATCAGAGTCAGGAAGAATCCTATGATTATTCCGATTAAAACTTCCCCTATAACCAGCATAAAATACTGTACGGCATTATCCGGAATCTGATACCCCATCTGGACAACCCACGGATAGACTACAACTGCAGTAAAAAATGAAAGCCCGACCTTTGCAAGCTGAGGAATTAGCGACGACGAAAGAAGGGGTGCGACCTCGACCATTGCAAGAATACGAAACAGAATAATCAGAAACAGCTGAAAGTTTTTAATTGTTAAATCAAACATCTATTTTTATCCATGTGTAATTTTTTAAGAAAAGTCCTCCTGCTAACCGGTCATGTTAGGTATTTGTTCAAACAGTCTTTTTGTAAATTGAACCATCGAAGTAATAATCCATGGACCGAATAGAAATATCGCTCCTAAAATCGCTACTATTTTAGGGACAAATGTGAGTGTCTGTTCCTGAATCGAAGTTGTAGCCTGCAGAATAGATATTATAAGACCCACAAGCATTCCTATAAGCAGTATCGGCGATGAAATCATCAGAGTCTGCAGTACACCCCCGCGCATTATATTAACGGCAAATCCAATACTCATAATCCCCTCCTCTATAAATAATTATCGGAAACTTTTAACAAGTTCCAGAGTTATAAGTCCCCATCCGTTCACAAGGACAAACAAAATCAATTTAAACGGCATCGATATCATGACAGGCGGCAGCATTATCATCCCCATGGACATTAAAGTCGAAGCAACAACCATATCTATGATAATAAAAGGAATAAAGAGAAGTATTCCTATCTTAAAAGCAACTGTCATCTCATGAAGAACAAAAGACGGTATTAAAACATAGGTCGGAACATCGGCCAGAGTTTTCGGTTTGGGCAGATCTCTCATCTTCATGAACAATCTTATATTTGCAGGATCATCACTCATCTGCCTGTACATAAAAATCCTTATCGGGCCTTCCGCTTTACGGTACATCTCCTGGAAGCCTATCTTGCCGTCTGCAAAGGGTTTTATCGAATCGGTATATATTTTATCAAAAGTCGGCCACATGATAAAAAGTGTCAGGAAAAGCGCTATGCCCATAAGTATCTGATTGGGCGGAACCTGTTGAAGAGACAGTGCCCGTTTAACAAAATCAAATACAAGAGCTATCCTGATAAAAGAAGTCATAAGTATAAGGAGTGACGGGGCCAGCGTTAATACGGAGAGCAGCAGCAGCAGTTGAAGTGATAATACGACTTCCCCGTTATTCTTCGCAGGCCGGACATTAAAATTAAAATATGGAATATTCAGCTGTGTATTATTAACTTTTGGTGTATTTACCGTTTCCTGTGCATACAGAAACATCGGCGCAGAGAAAAAGTATATGAGTAATATAACTAAAAGAGCTTTTTTAAAAACCATGTCCCCTCCCGAGTTTGCTTTTAAAATCAACAGATTATTTCAATTTATGCAACCTTTCACGCTGTTTTTTAATAAAATGAGCGGAATTAACCAGAGGATCTGTATCCGTTCTTTTTCGAAAAATGTCAGACAGCGCATTCTGAAAGCTCTTTCTGTTTCCCTGAGTTTTCTGTGATATATCCAGTTTTAAAGAATCGAGGCTTTCCTTTTCTGTTATCTGCGATACCAGATTTATACTGTTATCAGCCGATCCTATTAAGAATATACTTTCACCCACCTTTACAAGGTGCAATGCTTTACCGCCGGATAAGTCTTTCGAGCCGATAATTTCTATGAACTCATTATCCGAAAACCTCTTCTTTGCACTTTTTTTTAATAAAAAGAAAAGCAGATATATAACCGCTACAACGCCGCCCAATACAAGGACCATTCTTATAAAATCCCATGTAGATACTAAGGGAACTCTCTTTGGCTGATTCACAGCCGCTGTATTATTAGTGTCCGAAATTATGATCTTTGTTTCCGGATTCTGAGTAACTTTAGTTTTTACCTTTCCTGTTTCCTTTCCTGCACCCTGTGAACTCTGAGCATATAGAAACGGAGTAGGAAAAGCAAAGTATACTGCTGAGAAAAATAGAATAAGTCGAAATAAGTATTTCAGATGTCCCCTCCCGTTTAAAATATATTTTATTTGTCAATAATTATGACAGATCACTCATTCGCTCCATAGGTGATACGATTTCCGTTACCCGCACACCGAAATTTTCATCGATTACGACAACCTCGCCTTTTGCTATTAATTTATGATTAACAAGAATATCAACCGGCTCTCCTGCAAGTTTATCCAGCTCTATAATAGTGCCTTCACCTATCCCTAAAATATCCTTTATGAGCTTCTTTGTTCTTCCCAGTTCGACGGTCATTTCCATATATACATCCATGAGAAGCCCGATATTCCCCTGTTCCGCACTGCTCATGGTCTGCTGAAGATTTGCAAATTGAACCGGCTGTACATTGGGAGGATTAGCGGCAGGTCCTAGCCCGGGACTCCCAACGGATTGGCCGAATGTCTGCTGCATTCCCCCTCCCTGCTCACCGAAAATGTTTCCCGGAAATGCAGGCGATGCCCCGGCTTCGGGCCCGGCAGCCGCTTCTCCTGCCGAAGGTGCCTCAGGAACAGCACCGCCGGCTAAAGAGACCAATTCCTTAACTGCAGAAAGCGAGAAAACCTCGTAGAGTTTAGATGGTTCCTCACCCTCTATGGAAAGAGGATAAACAATACTTACCACATTATCACCCTGAGGCAGTCTTACATTTGCTTTCTCCTGTTTCTTTAAATCAGGAGGACTTGTTTTAAGCAGCCTGCCGATCTGATTACCTATGGCAGTTGTCGCAGAACCCGTGACCTGAGAAATTGCTTCCGAAACAGCGGACAGTGCAGCTTCGTCCAATTCATTGCCGGTCTGCCCCATCATAAGTCCGGCAATAATATTTGCCGATTCAACGGTTAAAAAATATGAATGCTCCCCGACCACACCCTCTGTAAAATCGATCTTTACATCGATGATCTCATCCGGTAATTGCTCTATAATTTCCGCTCTTGTGCTTAAGGTTATTTCCGGTGCACCGATCGTTACTGTTTTGCCTGTTAAAATAGATAAATTCGAACTCTGTGATTCGATAATATCCTTCAGTAAATTCTGAAATACATTTTTTTCCTGCTCGCTTAACGGCGACGGAACAGATTCCGCCGTTTCCATCTCGATATTATCCGTTCCCTGTAACAAAGCATCTATTTCATCCTGTGACAATGATCCGTCACTCATTCTTCTTCCTCCCCTTCCGCCGCAAGTTCTTCAAATTCTTCTTCATCGAGACCTTCCATTTTTTTGATTACCTGTACGGCTAATTTATTTCCTACGACTCCCGGTCTGCATAAAAATTTTTGTCTGTCGCCGATCCTCAAAGACAGAGGATCATTTACCCGGACACTATCCAATCTGATAATATCTCCCTGTCTGAGAGATAAAACATCACGAACAGTCAGATTAATCTTTCCTATCTCTGCAATAAGAGTTACTTCTATCGTAGAGAGACGTTCACGAAGTATGTTTAAATTCTCAGTTGTTGTACCTCTCCGCACAGAAGAATACCAGTACTGTGCGGAAAGCTTGGAAATTATAGGTTCTATTGTAAGATAAGGAATACAGAAATTCATCATCCCCTCGACTTCACCGACCTTTGTCTCTAATGTAACAAGAACGACCATCTCCGTAGGCGGCACAATCTGTGCAAACTGAGGATTTGTCTCTATCTGCCCGAGTCTCGGCCGAAGATCTATTACCGTACTCCAGGCCTCCCTTAAGTTTCCAAGTACACGGACTATAATTCCTTCCATAACCGACTGTTCTATATCGGTCAAATCTCTTGTAAATTTCGCTCCCTCCCCCTGTCCTCCGAACAACCTGTCTATTATGGAAAAGGTTACCGAAGGATCGATTTCCAATATCGCCGATCCTTTAAGAGGATCCATATTAATAACAGCCAATGTAGTCGGATTGGGAATGGAACGAATAAATTCTTCATAGGTAAGCTGATCAACGGAAGCAACATGCACATGAACCAGGCTTCTTAACTGGGCGGAAAGAGAAGTGGTTGTAAGCCTCGCAAACGTTTCATGCATTATAGATACAGTTCTGATCTGGTCTTTTGAGAATTTATCAGGACGTTTAAAGTCGTATATTTTTATTTTACGCTGATCTGTTGCCTGATGTATTTCTTCTGTATCTACTTCGCCTGATGAAATAGCAGTTAGAAGCTGATCTATCTCATCCTGCGAAAGAACCTCTGTCATCTATTTCCTCCCTATCTTGTAACGACAAATTCACGGAAAACTACCGAATCTATCTTTCCGCTCTGCATTATAAGGTTTAACCGCTGTTTTAAATCTTCTTCCAGTTGTGCATAATGAACAGGAGTCAGCTCATCCGCCTTTTTCTGGCTTATATACAGAAATATTATGTTCTGTATCTGCCTGGAACGTGCAATAAGTTCCGTGTTAATATCCTTATTTCCCATTGCATATCCTATACTCACTTTCAGTGAGAAAATAGACGGAACCTGATCGGATGTAACGCCTCTTATCGACTCGATATTATCATAATACTCCTGCGGCGGAGCTTTAGCCTTGTACTCCGGTGAAATAGTTGCAATATTCTCGGCCCGTCTCCCCTTGTTAATCATATTAAAGGTTACAACGGTAGTTGTTACAACCAGTATAATTATACCGATACCGATTGCCGCCCATTTAAGTATCGATATCAAGGCACCGGACAGGAAACTTCCCTTTTTCTGTCCGGTTTCAGCTTCTTCGGTACCAGCTCCTACGTCTTCAAGATTCAAACTCTCTTCGTCGGACATCCTTATATCTCCCGGTTACGTTATTTTTACATTGATAAATCTATCAAAATATAAATAAATATTCAAACACTTATGCATTATAAATGCCCCTTTGTTAAAACAACAATATCTACCCGCCTGTTATAAGCCCTTCCCTCCGGAGTATCGTTACTTGCAAGAGGAACAGTATCCGCAAAACCCGCTACCTGAAATTGATTCTCGTTAACACCGAAATCGACAAGATAGTGCAGTACATTCGTGGCACGTGCGGTGGATAATTCCCAGTTTGTGGGCCATTTTCCCTTCGGGTTAGTCGGCAATGAATCGGTATGCCCCTCTATACGAAATATATAGCTTTTAAGCTCGGAAGAAGATAATAAATTGGAAACCTTCTGAAGTACACTTCTCGCTTTTTCGATGTCGACCTCCGCACTGGCGGGTTTAAAAAACGAATCGGCTGCAAGCGATATTATAAGGCCTCTCTCGTCCTCCTTGATACGAACTTTTTTTGTTCGTAATTCCGGCTGAAACAGGGAAATTGCCATTCTTCTTGCCTTATCCAGAGCACTTCCGCGCTGTCTCGAAGGCAATGACATTATGGTATTGCCTAATTCCGCCAGTTTTCCCACTTCCAGTGTATTCCCTCCCATCAGAGACCCCAGGCCCTGAAAAGCGGCAAGTATCATCCTGAGTTCGCTGCCGTCTATTGTTGCAGTTGTAAACATCATTATAAAAAATGTCAAAAGAAGGGTTGTCATATCTCCGTAGGTCAGGAGCCAGTCAGGAGCACCTTCTTGGCATTTCTTACGTTTTTTCGCTCTCGGCATACTCTATCTATTCCTCATTCGGTTGCTGCTTCCTGCTTTACAGCTTCCCTTCTTGAAGGAGGCAGGAATGATATAAGCTTTTCCTCCAGTATTCTCGGATTATCACCGGACTGTATGGAAAGAATACCCTCTATCATTATCTCCTTTACCAGGGTCTCTGCCCTGTCCCTGTCTTCAAGTTTACTCTGGTAAGGTATAAGAACAAGATTCGCAAAAACAGCACCGTAAAGTGTCGTAATAAGCGCGAGTGCCATGCCGCGGCCGATCGATGATTTGTCTTCTATATTTGCAAGCATGGCAATAAGACCGGCAAGCGTACCTATCATACCGAATGCAGGCGCCAGTTTACCCCATTGATTAAAAATGTTCTGCCCGTTTACATGCCGTTCCTGTATCTGGTTAAGCTCATTGTATAGTATGTTTTTAATGATATCAGGATCGGTTCCGTCAACAACAAGCTGAATTCCCTTGCGCAGGAATTCGTCATCCACCTCTTCCAGGTCATCCTCCAGTGCAAGGAGACCCTCCCGCCTTGCCTTTTCGGAAAATGCAACCAGACGCGATATAATCCGCTCCTCTTCATAATTCGGAACGTGCAGCCCGATATTAATATATTTCATAATACCGAGCACACGGGCCATTGGATTCGAAACCAGTAATGCTGCAAATGACCCCCCCAGAACCATAATAAAGGAAGGGAGATTCAAATATGCTCCCATCTGGCCGCCGTTTGTTAAAATAGCCATAACAAGCAGAGCGAAACCTGCAATTACACCAACGATGGTCCCCAGATCCATCTATTTACTCCTCGTTTTTAAATGCACCGATTAATCTCCTGTAATCGACTATTCTATTAAATACGGTATCGTAATCTTCAAGAACGATTAAACGCTTTCCGGACAGCATTACAAGCGTAGTATCGGGATTACACTCGATATATTCGATCTGATGCGGATTTACATAAAATGTCGTTCCGCCTAACTTCGTTAATTCTATCATCGCTTATTTAATTATACCACCTTATCGTTTTAAAGTTAACAGTTCCTGAAGCATCTGATCCGACGTTGTTATTGTCCGTGAATTTGCCTGAAAACCTCTCTGTGTAACGATCATATCGGTAAACTGTTCGGCAAGATCTACATTACTCATTTCCAGAGCCCCGGCAATAATCTTACCCTTGCCTGCAGTACCGGAGGCTCCTACATTCGGATCACCCGAGTTATTCGATACGACATAGGTACTTTCCCCTTCTTTCTCCAGGCCTCCCGGATTTGTAAAAGATGCAAGGGCGACCTGCCCTAACATTCTTTTTGTACCATTAGTATAAACCCCTGTAATTATCCCGGACTGATCGATCTTAAAGCTTTCCAGGTAGCCCATATTATAACCATTCTGCCTTGTAATTTTCGTGGAACTTTTATCTGCAAATTGTGTTATACTGTTCCTGTAAGAACCTACACCACCTAAATTAAGGTTAAATGTCTGCCTTACGGCAGCAGCACCTGCAGGTATGGTAGCATCAGGTACATCAAATGAAACGGGAACCTGAAGTGCCCCGGTATTAAGGGTATCACCCTGGGCATCGGATACCGCCTTTAATGCTCCCAGATTATCAAAATCGAGAAAGAAAATATTATTTGTATTATTTGCAGCACCCACCTCTACCGTTGTATTGGTCGGATTCGCCGCATTCGGATCCACGATGACCTCTGCCCGCCATCTGTTTGCAATTCCGGCCACTTTAGTAAAATTCACCTGCAGCTTGTGAACCTTTCCGAAGGAATCATATATATCGTGAGTCGTTGTCCAGGTTCCTTTTTGCGTATCCTCGGCACCTGCCCCTGCGGGAATCAAAGGCGTCCTCTTGTCCAGATTGGAGGCAAAGTAAACTTCCGTTGTTGCCGAAGCAGGATCTTTATCTCCAACAGGTATAACAAGATTTTCCGTGTCCCCGGCTCGATTTATCCTCGTTATGCCTCCGACGGTTTTGGCCGTCCAGCCCTGCACTCTAAGTCCGTTCGCCGGATTTACAAGCGTCCCGTCTCTATCGAGGCCGAAGTTGCCTGCCCGTGTATAAAAGGTTTTATCACCGGCTTTTTCTATGAAAAAGCCGTCTCCCTCTATGGCGAGATCCGTCATAACTCCCGTAGTCTGGAGAGACCCTTGAGTATGAATGGTATCGATCGAAGCCACCATCATACCGAGCCCCACCTGCTGGGGATTAACGCCGCCGACTTCATCGGTAGGTTTTGCAGCACCGGAGAGTGTCTGGGAAAGCATGTCATGGAAGGTCACCCTTCCCTTTTTAAACCCGATAGTATTTACATTGGAGATATTGTTTCCGAGTACATCCATCCTAATCTGATGGTTTTGCAGGCCGGAAACGCCCGCATACAATGAACGCATCATTTCTTTACCCTCTTAATATCTGTGATATTGTAGTATTTCCCACCGACATACACCTGCGGGAACTCCCCTCCGGTTATTTCTTCGACCAATCCTGTAACTTCTCCCTTTCCGTCAGTTACGGTAACGGTTTTCCCGAGCAGCGAAAAAGCCTGTGATGTGGAAACAAGACTCAATACTTTTGATATTCCCTCATTCATATTTGTAATCTGCTCAAGCGTAGAAAACTGAGCCATCTGTGCAATGAAATCCCGGTCCTTCATAGGCTCTGTGGGATCCTGATGTGTCAGCTGGGTAATCAACATCTTTAGAAAATCATTCTTATCCAATGCTGTTTTAATACTTTTTCCTTTGTTTACACGTTTATTAAGTGTGTTCACCTTCTGCTTTAGACTTGCAAGTTCGGCAGGTGATAATACCGTTGCTATATCCATGGTTCCTCCATTCTAAACAACAAGATTTACTACCAGATCCTCTCTGCCTAACTGAGGCAGCAGAGCTATGCTGTTATCAAATTCCTCTATGGCATCGGCAGTATTTTTATATTCATCATACCTTTCGGAATTTCCGTACTGCCTGCGGCCTGCCAGTCCGTTCCCCACGGAAACATCGAAACTTGAACTCTGGAAGCCGTCACTGTTAAGAGCTGTTTTTAAGTCGGTAAGATGATTTTCTATTAACTGCCTCATACTATTATTTTCGACAACTATTTTGCCGGCTATATGATTCTCTGTAATATTCAATTTTATCTTTATATTTCCAAGGGATTCCGGCTTTAAGATTAATCTTATCTCTCCGTTTCCGTTATCCTTAAGTATTATACTGCTTCGCTTAACAGAATAAGGTTTTAATATATCACGAATTTTATCCAGAACAGTCTCGAAACGGCCGTTTTCCGCATCATGATTTTTCGAATTGCCTTCCGAAGCAGTTATATTCGAAACACGAAATGCGGATACATTCTTAAAAGTGCCTGTTTTATTCATGTTCGTACTGTTTAAATTCTTAGCAGTTTCCCTATTATCCTTATGAGACAGAACTGTTTTTTTTCCGCTTCTTAAATCGGTAATCTTCAGTTTTTTAAGAGGCTCGACTGTATGCTTACGCATATCCGTTACCGGAGTATCAGAAGCAGTTTTTAAAGCTCCCGTTTTCCCTGCTGCCTTGATACCGCTGCCGGCGTTCTTTGCAGTAATTATGCTTTTAATAAGTTCTATCTGTTCATCCGTAAATACGAGAAGAGAGTTACTGTTGCCCTTCTTGATTTCAGCCAGAAGTTTTTTTAACAGTGATTCTTTATCTTCGCCCTTGATTTTATCGTTATTCCCAAGCATTTCAAGAAGCTGCTTTACGGCTGACAGCGCTTTAAGTTCTATGGAACCGGCGGAACCATCTGCAGATTTATTTTTAGAATTATTTTCAGAAACCCGCCCTGTATGTTCTTTAAGCATATTATCTATCAAAGCGGAAATCTTTTTTTTAAGCAGGAAAACCGCATTCCCCTTTCCTTTAAGTATTTTCGAAAAATTACCTGCCGGCGGCTCTTTCTTTGAAAGCCGTACCGTCTTAACAGGTTCTACAACTTTATTACCTATTTTGACATTCTCCGCCTGTAAAAAAGCCAAATATTACTCCTTTATGCCTTCCGTTAACTCTTCGGCATCCTGGCCATTTTCCGTTCAAGTTCAGCTGCACGTTCGGGAGGCATAAGAGAAAGCCAGTAGGCGACTAATGAGGTCTCCCCGGCTTTTGCCGCCTCTTCTTCCGTAATCCTGAAGGTGTCTATAATATCCTGATCATCCATCTTTAAAAGTATTGCCACTGCCTTTTCCGGAGGCATTCCAACCAGGTATTTTGAATTCTGCACCAGGTTCACTCTTCTATTCTCGAATGCTTTTACCCTTTCGTTAAACGATTTTTCCTTTTCTGCAATAGCTTTTTCTTCTTCCGCCACTTTTTCCATCTTCTGGCTCAACTCATCTTCACGTTTTTTTAAATCCTCAGCACGTTTATCAAGTTTTTCCGCTGTGATAATAAGAGCCTCTTCTTTCTTTTTAATCCTCACCCTCTCCAGGAGAAGAGGATCATCTATTGCTTTTACCGGTGTCCGTTTGTGCAGGCCGACAGCTTCGAAAACGGGAGAAAGAGTCTCCTTAACGTCGATTATTCCAAGATAGTCGAACCAGATAAGCCCTCCCAATACCAGAACAATAACCAGAAGAAACAGTATAAAAACTCTTGCGACGGCCCCTATACCTCCGTAGTAAGCCAAAAGACCCTCCTAATTAATATATTTTTTTTTGACATTAATATCATCCATTATCTTTATTTCTTCCAACTTTAAATTTTTATAGTATTCGGCTTCACGCCGGTCTTTTAACTTTCCAATAACCTTTCTGTCCCTTGAAACCTCGATATATTTTTTTCGAATCTTTTCCAATTCGATTCTTTTTTTAACAAGTTCATCTTCCAACTCCCGGAGTCTATGATTCAGCCGCCCTGTATATTGCTCCCTGTACCGTAATATTTCCATATCAACCATTCCTCTGCCTGCCTTAAGTTCCATAAGGACCCTTGTCTTTTCGGACTCCGCTTTTATCATCCCTTTTTCCAGTTTTATACATATTCCGGTAATTTCCGCCAGTTTAATCTCCCATTCTTTCTCGGCATGTCTCCTTAAGATAAGAAGTTTCTCAAGCCTGAACCTGAAGCGCCTCAACACCAATCTCCTCTTCCGGTATCCCGATTCCGGCTATTTCCCCGGCCCGGACAATAGCATCCCGCACTGTAGATTTTTCAGTTATCCCCTGAACTAAAAATGCGTTAATCTCCGGTAATTTATCGATAGCCAGGTCAATTTCCTCATTGCTTCCCCTTGCATAGGCTCCTACATTTATCAGGTCTTCCGCTTCCGAATACACGGCAAGCATTCTCTTTATAAAACCTGCCGCTTTTTTTGTTGCATCACCCGTCACGGACACCGCCAGCCGGGAAATCGATTTTAATACATCGATTGCAGGGTAATGATTTTTTTCGGCAAGCTTTCTCTCCAGCACGATATGGCCGTCCAGAATCCCCCGTACATTATCCGCTATCGGCTCATCCATATCATCGCCTTCGACCAGTATCGTATAAAAACCGGTAACAGTCCCGGTTTCCGAAGCTCCGCTCCTCTCCAGTAATTTCGGAAGTAAAGCGAAAACGGAGGGAGTAAATCCCCTTGTAGCAGGAGGCTCACCGACAGCAAGGCCTATTTCTCTCTGGGCTCTTGCAAATCTTGTTACGGAATCGAAGAGCAGCATCACATCGAGTCCTCTGTCGCGGAAGTATTCCGCTACAGCAGTAGCAACATAAGCTCCTCTGATACGTGAAATAGGAGGCTTGTTGGAGGAAGCCACAATAATAACGGAACGTTTAAGCCCTTCTTCGCCAAGATCGTTTTCTATGAATTCCCTCACCTCTCTTCCTCTTTCACCGATCAGTGCGATCACATTAACTCTTGCCGAGGTATTCCTTGCTATCATACCGAGAAGTGTGGATTTCCCCACTCCGCTCCCTGAAAAAATACCCATTCTCTGTCCCTTCCCCACTGTTATAAGGGCATCTATCGCCCTTATGCCGGTTGATATTTTCTCTGTTATTCTCTTTCTCCGCAGAACGTCCGGAGGAGTACCGAAAATAGAGTACAGACCGGGAGAACCTATATCCCCTTTGCCGTCTATCGGTCTTCCCATTGCATCCAGAACCCTGCCTAAGAGTTTTTCCGAAACCGGTACACTGAGATGTTCTCCCATGGCTATCACAATACATCCGACTTCTATCCCTTCCATTTCATCGTATGTCATAAGCTGTACCGTTTTGCCCTTAAGACCGACAACCTCCGCCCATACTATACCTCTGCCCCTGGGCACAAGAATCTGGCAAAGCTCTCCGACCACGGCATGAGGTCCCCTGCTTTCTATAAGAAGTCCCTGCACCATGGTAACACTACCGGTATATTTAATCGGATCGACTCTTTCCAATTGACATGAGTATTTATCAAATATTCCCATTTTCCCCTCCCATTTAAGCGGAAAAATCAACCTTCTCCTTTTGCCTTAATAGGCATAAGCTCCAGTATTTTCTCTTCTATTTCATGAAGCTGCGAGGAGATTCTCGCATCGATCTGCCCGAAATCCGTTTCTATGATACATCCGCCCCTGTCCACTGAGGAATCCTCTAACACAGAAATCGATTTGACATTCTCCACCATGCCCATAAAATCCTTGATATGTTCGGAAGTAAGTTCCAAATCAGCTATATTTACCCTGATAACGACATCGCCCCTGCTCTTAAGCTTCCTGAGAGCCTGAACAACATTGTTTATGACAACATTTTTCTGATTCTCGGAAATTACCTTAATTACCTTCTTTGCGATAAGCAGAACCAGATTAATAAGCTGTGTTTCCGATTCTTCTATTATTTCATTGCGCTTCTCTATTGCTTTTGAGATAATAGCATGGAGCCTGTCGACAAGGCGTTTAACCTCTTCCCTGCCTTCCTGATAGCCCCTGTCATGACCCTCTTTATAACCCCGCTCATAGGATTCTTTCTCTATCTGATCGACTTTACTGCGGATTTCATTTTCTATCTCTTCTGCCTTTTTTCCTGCTTCGCTTATTATCTTTTGTGCTTCGTCTTCCGCCTCCTGCCGTATTTTTTGAGCCTGATTGTTTTTTTTCTTGACCTCTTCGAATGCAACTCTTTCCGCATCTTTTATAATCTTATCAGCCTCTGCCTTTGCGGCATCTATCATCTGCTGTTTTTCTTTGCCCCAGTTTTTCCGGAATTCTTCGGCTTCGCGCCTTAAATCGTCTGCGGAAGGACCGGTATACTCCTCCATTACCTCTACTGCAGCCGGTTCTTCCGGTTTAATCTGAGGAGGCTCGATAAAGACCTTCCTCGTCCTGTACATTATTTCCTTGGGTTTAAAGACATTCTTTGCCAATTATCTTACCTCCGGCCGTTGTTTACACAACCAGCTCATCCTCACCTGCACGGGCAACAACGATTTCACCCTGCTCTTCGAGCTTCCTGATAATGGATACAATTTTCTGCTGTGATTCCTCGACATCCTTTAGACGGATGGGGCCCATATAGTCCATATCTTCCTTTAACAATGTTGCAGCCCGTTTCGACATATTCCTGAATATTTTATCCTGAACCTCCGAATCGACCGCCTTAAGCGCCTTTGCAAGTTCCGTTGTATCCACCTCTCTTAATACCTTCTGTATAGCCCTGTCATCGAGAAGTACTATATCCTCGAATACAAACATTCTCTTCTTGATTTCCTCGGCAAGTTCCGGATCATCCTCTTCGAGTGATTCTATAATTGTCTTTTCAGTAGACCTGTCAACCAGGTTGAGAATTTCAACGATACTCTCCACTCCGCCCGCTGCCGTATAATCTTCGGAAGAAAGTGTGGAAAGTTTTTTCTCCAGCACCCGTTCCACTTCCCGCAGGACTTCCGGCGATGTTCTATCCATTGTCGCAATTCGTTTCGCCACATCGGACTGAACCTCATGGGGAAGACTTGATAGAATTATCGAGGCTTTCTGAGGTTCCAGGTATGCAAGAATAAGTGCTATCGTTTGAGGATGTTCCTGCTGAATAAAGTTTAAAAGATGCGCGGGGTCGGTTCTTCTTATAAAATCAAAGGGTCTTACCTGCAGAGAGCTTGTTAACCTGTTTATTATATCAACGGCTTTCTGGGTGCCGAGTGATTTCTCGAGTAATTCACGCGCATAATCGATTCCGCCGGTAGAAATAAAATCCTGGGCCATCATGAGTTCCTGGAATTCGACAAGAACCTGATCGCGTTCTTCCGGCTCTATATTCTCTAACCGCGCGATTTCGAATGTAAGCTGTTCGATTTCATCTTCTCTTAAGTTTTTAAATATTTCCGCAGATATTTCAGACCCGAGAGTAACAAGAAATACAGCGGCCTTCTGTCTCCCCGAAAGCTGTCTTTTATGCGCACCGCCCGCCTGAACACCCTTTTTCCCTGCTGCCGGTGGGGCCGTTGCGGTTTTTCCTCTCTTGGCCATTTCTTACTCCTCTATAAGCCAGGTCCTGATTAACTGAGCTACATCTTCCGGATGTTCCCTGGCCATATTTATGGCATTTTCCTGCATCTCCAGGCGTGCCCTTTCCTCTATGGAGAGCTCCACTTCCACACCCTGTTCTTCGGCGCTTCTCAAAGCGGCTTCACGCATAGCCTGGTGCTGGCGTGCCAGCTCTTCTTCCCTGAGCCTTCTCCGCCTTTCCATCTCCTTCGATATAAACCTGTACATTATAGCGGCAAGAAACAGTACACCCAGGGCCAGAATTATAGTAACCATTGTTCGCTTTAACTGCATCTGCTTTCTGAACTGTGCATCTTCCTGTTCGAACTGGCTTGTCCGGTCGAACTGAAGTGCCTCTACCGTTACCGAATCACCCCTGTTTTTATCATAGCCGATGGCGTCTTTTACAAGCGCAATTGCCTTCCTGACATCTTCATCCGGTACCGGTACGTATTCTCTTTTAATACTTCCATCCGGATTTACCATTACCTGTCCCTTATCATCATACTTCTTTTTCCATATACCATCCAGGGCCACCGATACCGTTAGTCTCTTGATCGCCCAGGGACTTTTTTTCTCCACAATATTCTTCGTGTTAACAACTTCATTCTGAGTCACTGAATTTTTAGAATATTTGCCTACAAGATTGGAAAGGTCTTTATAAGCGGGAGGCGTCTGTCCTTCCTGTCCCGGAGGTCCCTCCGGATTAAAACCTGTTCCCTGGAATTTTTCATCGGTTGTCTGCTTGGAAATAGTGATGGATGGAGTTACTACCGTTTCATCGTAAGGAGTCAGGGGGTTGTCCTTTTTCATTGTAATGGGAAAATGTTCCTCTGTTTTAATTGTCTCCTGACTCATATCGAGATTTATATCGAGTTTTACAATTTCCACCCTCTCCTTTCCGAAAATGTTTTGTAATGACCCCATAATTTCATTCTGGTACTGCCGTTCCAGATCCGTTTTCGTTTTAATTTCTCTTTTTGCAATATCTATCCTATCGACATCCCTTAAATCCTTAAAATCGTTAAGCTGGATACCATTCTCATCCGTTATGACGATATTATCATCCTTTAATCCGGCTACGGCATACTTAATGAGTTTAACAACTCCTTCTATCTTTTTTCTGTTCTGTGTAAAATCGGAACCTGGTTTGGGAGTAATTATTACGGAAGCGGTAACCGGATTCTGATCCTCGGAAAACAGTTCCTTCTTGGGCACAACGAGTGTTACACTCACAGCATCTATATCATCGAGGGCAAGAATATGCTGTTCCAGGCTCTTTGTTATCGCCCTCTGCAGATTAACATTCCTTTCGAAATCCGTAATAGTCCACCGCTGCAAATCGAAGATAGCCCACGGATTGGTTTTGGGAGGGATAAGATCTTCCCGTACCAGAATTGCACGCATTCTTCTCGCTGTCTGCTCATCAGGAACCATTATAACCTTATCGGAACGCACCTGATACCTGACTCCTTCGACATCCAATCGCCCTTCTATTCTGGACATGTAATTTTCATCCGTAATAGGAGAACGCAGCAGAGGCACCATACTCGGAGATGCACTGAATGTTACAATTAAGATTATAGCTACAACCGAAACACCTATAACAGAAAACAGTATAATCTTCTGGGTTGCAGTCCATTTCTCCCAGAGTGCCGTGATCTGTTCAACCAGTTTTTTTAACCATTCGTTCATTTCCCCTCCCTATTTCTTAGCTGCCGTTACAGACCGTCGTATTTCAAGTATTTTTACCTTATATTGACAATTTGTCTGTAGGCACTTATCGCTTTATCAGCAATTGCCTTTGTCATGGCCAATGACAGATTGGCCTTTGCAAGGGCAATTGTTACATCATGGATATTAACGGAATCGGGATCGGTAATCATCTTCTGCGTTAAATCCATACTTTTGTGCTGATCGTTATTAACCGAGCTCAATGCATTAAGAAGCAGATTACCGAAATTCTTTTCGGAATTTCCCTTCTCTTTTACGGTATCAGCAGCAGAACCGAAATGCCGCGGATTTGTCTTTAACATCGTAACAACCTGTCCGTTTACCTGACCAGGAGTAAAAAAGTTCATCTATCTACCTCCCTATCTCTAAAGCTTTAAGAAACATACTTTTGGTGCCGTCGATAACCGAAACATTAGCCTCGTATGACCGCGACGCGGAAATCATATCCACCATTTCATTAACAATATTTACATTCGGATACTCCACATAACCCTTTCTCGGACCGCTCTTAATCGCATCGGGATGTGTCGGATCGTAAACCAGCCTCGGCTTCGAATCGCGGTCCTTCTCTATCTTCACAATCCGGACACCCTTGCCGACTCCGTTATCCAGATATCCCGGCAAAAAAGGACTTCTCCAGTAGGGCTGCGAAACCCTCGGACGGAATATTACCCTGCTTCTTCTGAAAGGTCCGCCTTCTGTTGTCCTTGTCGTGTTAACATTCGCGATATTATTTGCAATAACATCGAGCCGTGTTCTCTGTGCCGATAAACCGCTTGCAGCAATATTTATGCTTGAAAAAATACCCATTCTATTATCTCCTGCTCATCTATTTTTATCTCAGTACAAGATTAACTCTTGCGAATTCACTGGAAATGGACTGCACAAGTGTCTGGTAGAGCATCTGGTTCTCCAGTGCATTCATCATTTCCACTTCGATATCCACATTATTCCCATTGTTCTTTGAAGTGGTAAGATAATCCAGTACTCTCCTCGGTTTTACCTTTCTGTAATCTACAGACTGATAAAAGGGGATATGCCGTTTATCCGTCAGCACTTCAGGAAAAGGCTTTACTTTTTCCGAATCCAGGGCTCGTTTCAGCTGTGATTCGAAATTTACTACGGTTCTTTTAAAATTCGGAGTGTCCGAGTTTGCTATATTATTTGCAATCACGTTTCTCCTCATAATAGATACATCGAGTTCGCGCTGTATGATATCTACGTTCTTACCAAAGGCTCCGCTGAAAAACATTTATCACTTCCTCCAACTCATATTTTCGGCTGATCCGCACTGCTATATTACAGAATAAATCTGGCAAGATCCCTGTCCTGTACGATATCCCGAAGTTTATCCTCGACATAGTCATCCGTAATAACGATCTTCTGCCCCTTTAAATTCGGTGCACGAAACGAGACATCCTCGAGCACGAGCTCCAGAATCGTATGAAGCCTCCTCGCACCGATGTTTTCCGTCCGTGAATTTACATCCATTGCTATAACCGATATTTTTTCTATTGCTTCGTCCGTAAATTCCAGTTCCACTTCCTCTGTTTTAAGAAGTTCCCTGTACTGTATAATAAGGGCATTTCTCGGCTGTGTAAGTATCTTCTTAAAATCCTCACTCGTCAGGGCCTGCAGTTCCACACGAAGGGGAAACCTTCCCTGAAGTTCCGGTATTAAATCTGAAGGCTTGCTTATATGGAAAGCTCCGGCTGCAATAAAGAGAATATGTGATGTATCGATCATTCCGTACCGTGTATTTACCTTGCTTCCCTCCACAATAGGAAGTATATCTCTCTGCACACCTTCTCTGGAAACATCCACTCCGACTTTGCTGTCCTTGGAAGCTATCTTATCCAGTTCATCGAGAAAAATAATACCCATATCCTGAGCTCTCTGTACGGCGGTTTCGGATACCCTATCCATATCTATTAACTTATCCATCTCCTCGTTTAAGAGTATCTCCCTTGCCTGCTTTACGGTAACCTTTTTTCTTTTCTTCTTTCCGCCGAACATATTGGAGAGATTTCCGAAATTAACCCCCATCTCTTCGAAAGAAGTTCCTGAAAATATCTCTATGGAGGGAAAACTCGAATGAGTAACATTAATCTCCACAAGCTTATCATCCAGTTTTTTCTCACGGAGCATCTTCTTAAACTTCTCGCGTGTATCGCTCTTATCAGAATTATCCGTAATCGTTACGGTTTCTTCCGGTGTTCCCTTTTTTACACCGGGGAGCAGAAGATCGATAAGGCCTTCTTCGGCTCTCTTTTCCGCCTCCTCTCTTACCTCTTCCTGCATCTCGGATTTTACCATCGATACGGCAACGGAAACGAGATCCCTCACCATCGACTCCACATCTCTCCCCACATAACCTACTTCCGTATATTTTGTCGCCTCCACCTTTACAAAGGGTGCTCCGCTTAGTTTGGAAAGCCTTCGTGCAATCTCGGTTTTTCCGACTCCTGTGGGCCCTATCATTATAATATTTTTTGGGGCGACCTCATCCCTTAATTCATCCGGCAGTTTCTGCCTTCTCATTCTGTTCCTTAAAGCAATGGCTACCGAACGTTTTGCCTTATCCTGTCCGATTATGTACCTGTCAAGTTCCCTGACTATCTCTTCCGGAGTAAGTTTATCCAGATCCACTTTCATTTTATTTCCTCCACGAGAATCTCCTTATTGGTATAGATACAGATATCGGAAGCGATGTTTAACGATTTTTCGGCGATCTCTTTAGCGGATAATTCCGTTGCTTCCATATATGCCCTTGCTGCGGCATATGCATAGTTACCGCCCGAACCGATTGCTATAATGCCCTCTTCCGGTTCTATTACATCACCGGTACCGGATATCAGAAGGATATTCTTTTTATTTGCAACCAGGAGAAGCGCTTCCAATTTTCTTAATATTCTGTCTGTCCGCCAGTCTTTTGCAAGTTCAACTGCCGCCCGTGTTAAATCTCCCCCATACTCTTTTACCTTATTCTCGAATTTTTCAAACAGTGTAAATGCATCTGCAGTGGCTCCGGCAAATCCGACTACAATTTTACCGCCGAATATTTTCCGCACCTTTTTTGCATTTCCCTTCATAATAGTATTACCCATGGTGACCTGCCCGTCACCCGCCATTGCCAGCTCTTTATTTCTTCGAACAGCAATAATGGTAGTTCCTCTGATTTTCTTCATACTTACCTCACCTGCCTATGATTTTCAGGAATATACCGGGCATGCGGATGAGCTTCCTGATAGATCTTTTTTAATTTATCCAACCCTATATGGGTGTATATTTGTGTTGTCGAAAGGCTTGAATGTCCCAAAAGTTCCTGCACTACACGTATATCAGCACCTCTGTTTAAGATATGCGTTGCAAAAGAATGCCTGAATGTATGCGGAGTAACCTTTTTCATAATTTCGTCGCGTTCAATAAAACGTGTAAGAATATACCGGACTCCCCTGTCGGTAATTCTTCTTCCGTGATGGTTAATAAAGAGAGCCTTCAGGGATTCGGGATCGCTGCCTCTGGTGAAATGCTTTCTCCTGGAAAGGTACTCAGAAAGCAGAGATTTTGCATTTTTACCGATAAAAACGATTCTATCCTTCCTTCCTTTGCCCTGAACTATGGCCATACCGTTCTTTAAATCCACATCCCCTGTATTAAGTGCCGTTGCCTCTGATATTCTGCATCCGGTAGAGTATAAAAATTCAAATATGGTCTTATCCCTTAAACCCCAGAAATCTTTAAAATCATGAGACAGTATTTTATCCATCTCCTCCTCGAAGAGGAACGAAGGCAATTGCCTGCCTGTCTTTAAACTGCGAACTCCGTTAGCGGGATTAACATCCAGAATCTTCTGTTTCCGCAGGAAACCAATAAATCCTCTTAAAGCGGACATATTTCGGTTGATTGTTCCTGCAGACAGCTTTTTTCTGGAAAGCCGGGATATATAACCCCTTAAATCATCCAGCTCGATGTCCTTTATCTCTTTATCCCTCGTTTTTAAGAATACTATGAATTCTTCAATATCCCTCCCGTATGCCCGAATCGAATGAGACGACAGATTCTTAACACTATGCAGGTACTCGATATACTGTTTAAGCATTCTGATCCTCTACTTCCAATGTATGAAGATAATCACAATCCGGGTTTATGCAGGATTTATACGTTCCCCGCTGTTTATCATATTTTTCCACTAAAAACCGCCCGCATTTCGGACATTCCTGATTCGTGGGCTTATAATATGTAACAAAATCACATTGGGGATAATTCGTGCAGCCGTAAAAGAGCTTGCCTCTTCCTTTTCCCTTCCTGCTCCTTCTCTCGACAATTTTTCCGGTGCAGCCGGGAATGGGACAGTCTGCAAGCGACAGAGGCTTGGTGTTTTTACATTCGGGAAAACCCGAACATGCAAGAAAAAAACCATACCTTCCCAGTTTTTTTACCATGGGCTTTCCGCAGAGTTCGCAGGTGTGTTCTGTTTTCTCATCCAGAACACCCTTAAACGACTCTAAGGTTTCCAATGCATAATCGACCTGCTTCTTAAAGGGGAAATAAAAATCTCTGATCATTAAATGCCAGTCTGTTTTGCCCTCCTCCACAAGGTCGAGCTGTTTTTCCATGGTAGCGGTAAAATCCGCATTAATAACGCCTGTAAAAGATTTTACCAGGAGCCCGTTGATTATTTTACCTAACTGAGTCGGAACAAGCTGTTTATTTATGCGCCTGACATAGTACCTGTCAAGGAGGACAGAAATAATCGGCGCATATGTGGAGGGTCTCCCGATTCCAAGCTCTTCCATTGTTTTCACTATGGAAGCATCCGTATAACGTGAAGGACCCGAAGTAAAATGCTGTTCCGGATGATATTTTTCACATTGAACCGTTTCCCCTGTTTTAAGAACAGGGAGTTTTTTATTCTTCTCCTTAACCGCCAGCAGTTTTAAAGCCTTCTGAAAACCTTTTTCGACAATAACCGTTGCAGATACCCTGAAAACAGCACCTCCCGCACTCAATTCAACTGCTGTCGTTAAACTCCGGGCATTTTTCATCTGCGAAGCAACAAACCGTTCCCATATGAGCGAATAGAGTTTAAACTGCTCGGATGTTAAGTACTTTTTAATCTTAGCCGGATTTTTAGCTGTATATGTAGGGCGTATAGCCTCATGAGCATCCTGAGCACCCTTCTTCGCTGCATAAACAACAGGTTTATCGGGCAGTTCGCCGGGAAATGTCTCTGCAATAAATTTTCTCACATCCTGGACCGCCGCTGATGACAATCTTGTGGAATCCGTACGCATATAGGTAATAAGGCCGATTCTCTGCGAAGCAATATTAATGCCTTCGTAGAGCTGCTGAGCAATCCTCATCGTCCTCCTCGAAGTAAAGCCGAGTCTGTTTGCAGCAGCCTGCTGCAATGTCGATGTGGTAAAAGGCGCTCTCGGCCTTATTGTTTTATCTGAAATTTTAATATCCGAAACTATAAAATCTTTTACAGCTTTAAGTTCGTTAACAATCTCTGCAACATCTTCGTTACTCTTTATCTCCGGTTTTTTACCCTGCCACTTTACCAGTTTTGCAAGGAAAAGAGATTTTCCCTTTTTAAATTCTCCTTCCACTGTCCAGTATTCTTCCGGAATAAATTTTTCAACTTCGGCTTCACGTTCACAGATAAGTCTTAAAGCAACAGACTGGACTCTGCCTGCCGAAAGACCGTTTTTAACCTTTTCCCATAGTACCGGTGATAAATTATACCCAACGAGTCTGTCCAGTATTCTTCTTGCCTTTTGTGCATTTACTTTTGTCAGATTGATACTGTCGGGATTTTTTACGGCATTTTTTATTGCTCCCGGGGTTATTTCATTAAAAACTATTCTACGTATATCGATATTCCCGTTTTTCTTTTCGATTGCATTTCTGATATGGTATGCAATTGCTTCACCTTCTCTGTCATTATCCGATGCGAGAAGTACCCTGGAAGATTTTTTTGCCTTCTGAACGAGGTTCTTTAATATCTTTGCTTTTCCTCTCACCGTTATGTATTCGGGTTCAAAATCGTGATCGATATCTATTGCCATTCTCGACTTGGGCAGATCGATAAGGTGTCCCATGGAAGCTTCCACCTTATAGCCTCTGCCGAGATACCTCTCTATCGTTTTAGCCTTTGCAGGTGATTCGACAATTATCAATGTTTCCGTACTATTTTTAGCCATTCCAAATCCTTCAAGAGATATTATTTATCATTGTTTCCCGCACACCGTAAAGCTCTCTTCTCATAGATTCCGCAAGTTCAGCGGCAGCGGATTTTGCCGTACCTGTCTTTGCAGAAATTTCACGGCTCACCTGCATCTTACAATCGGCCAGTCCCGGAATTTGTTCCGCCGATTCTATCACAGGTGCACCTTCCTCATATAACAGTCTTGTCCCCCTGCCCTGCTGTCCGTAAAGTCCGGCTGAATGGACGTAAAGGTCCCTCCCCTGTTCAAGTGCAAAGTCAGCTGTAATCAGAGCACCGGATTTTTCAGGAGCCTGTACAATAATCACGGCTTTCGAAAGGCCGCTTATAATTCTATTCCTTTCAGGAAAATGGTACTTTAAAGGCGGCTCTCCGGGAGGGTATTCACTTATTAAAGCTCCGCTGCTTAAAAGTATTTTTATTCCGATCCGTCTGTTGGAAGAAGGGTAAACAAAATCGATACCATTACCAAGAACTGCCAGTGTACAACCGCCCCTTTCCAGAACTCCCAGATGAACCTCGGCATCTATGCCCCTTGCAAGCCCGGAGACGACTGCCGTTCCGCAGCCGGCAAGCTCGTATGCAAGCGTATTTGCCGCTCTTCTAGCCCTTCCGGTTGGTCTTCGTGTTCCGACAACAGCAAAGAAAGGCCTGTCGAATACCGGCATTCTTCCGCGATAAAAAAGAACAAAGGGAGGATCATATATTTCCCGCAGCTGCGGAGGATAATCCGTATCCCAATAAAAAGTGTAGCTAATTTTTCCTCCGGTCAAGTTTTTTATATCATTTTCCGCAGACTTAAGATATTCCTCAGGAATCCAGGCTGCACGAAATCTTCTTCCCATGAGATATTCTACGCATTTCTTTTTTAAGGCAAAAATATCACCGGGATCCTTTACGGATTCCGCAAGGCTTATCTTTTCATACGGACGAAGGAATCCTATCCGGTTAACAGCCAGCATGAAAAGATCATTATTTTTTTCCATAAATTTCCGCCTCTACTTTTTCTTTATCCACTAAGGCCTTGTTCTTCCTGATTTTGGAAGTCGAACTTTTAATAATTCTATTGTAAATCTCCACCGCTCTCTCATACTGAGATAAGTCATAATAAACCCGTGCCAGCACAAACATGGCATCCGTATTTTCCTTTTCCTTTTTTAACAGCCTTTTAAGAAGAGGCAGGGCTTTTTCAGGCTTATTCACCTCGAATGTATACAGTATGGAAAGACCGTATAAAGCATCCGAATATGCAGGGTCGATGTTCAGTGCATGTTTGTAGTACTTTTCCGCCTTTAAAATATAACTGTCTCTTTCACTTTCTTCTACTTGAGCTCTTGATAGATATCCGTAACACACCCCTGTAAGATAAAATAAAATCGGATTTTCCGGATATATTGCCAGAGCTTTTTTAAGACTTGCAGCGGCTTCACCGTACATTTTCTCATACATATATTTCACAGCCAGCATTTTATAATAAATTCCCAACTGTTCCGATGCGCGTACTGTCCTTTCCACCTCTTTCCGGTACTTTTCTATCCCCTTTTTAAGCTTTTCTATAGATCTTTTTGATGATTTCTGCCCCTTATAACCTTTCTTTTCCATTTTTAAAAGATTATCGAAATAGTATGATTCTTTTCTGTCGCACGAAAAAACAATAAGGCTCAGTACCAGAACCGAAAGAACAATTCCCATATTAAGTATAAAGGCCTTTTTTTTACCGGTACTTCTTATCATTTTCATCCTCTCGGGTGATACGTCTCATGATACCTATGCAGTTCCTTCTTTCCTATATGCGTGTATATCTGTGTTGTACTGATATTCGAATGTCCCAGAAGCTCCTGAACAGACCGCAGATTTGCACCGCCCTGCAGCAGGTGGGTTGCAAAAGAATGCCTCAAGGTATGCACCTTCCCATCGATTCCCGCAGTTCTGGCGGTTTCCTTAAAGCGCAGCCAGATACCCTTCCTTGTTAATTTATTTCCCAGGTGGTTAAGAAATAATGACTGCAGTTTTTTATGTTTAAGCAGCTTAAGCCTTGCTTCCTTTAAATAGAGTTTAAGCCAATATTTTACCTCTTCACCCATGGGCACAAGACGTTCTCTGTTACCCTTCCCCACTATCCGAACCAGGCTTTCCTTTAAATAAACACGATCCAGAGTTAATTCGACGACTTCGGAAACTCTTAAACCGCACGAGTATATAAGCTCGAACATTGCCCTGTCTCTTACCCCGAGGGATGATTCCGTATCGATCGTATTTAAGAATAAATCGATTTCCTCGAGAGAAAAAACCCTCGGTATGGACCGGCCCACCCTTGGGCTTTCGATCCATTCCATCGGATTATCATTTCTGTGTTTTTCCACTGTCAGAAATTTAAATAAAGAGCGCAGACTGGAAATCGATTTGGCTATTGTCCTCTGGGATGCACCTGTTAATTGTCTGTGAACAAAATATTCGATAACATCACGCGAATCGACTGTCAGGAAACTATGGCCGAGTAATTCCAGGTAATCGGCAAACAGACGGCATTCGGAGAGATAAGTCTCCACACTATTCGCAGAAAGCCTTATTTCCGCTCTTAAATACTCTTCGAAGAGAGACAGATAATCTTTATCGTTATTTCTAATCTTTTTTTCCAATAATATTTTTCTCCCGTAAGACAGTCGGTACATTTAAATCATTTTCGCCGGAGTTACGCCCCATTAAAAATCCGCCGCTGCCTGTTTTTCCTATGCCTTTGCTCATATTAATCCATTCCTCGTACGAAATTATTTCTTTATTGGTATTCTGCCTGGCCGTTTCCCCTGTATCCCTCTTTTCGCTCTTAAAACCGGTAGCAATGACAGTTACCTTTATCTGATCGGTCAGGGCACTGCTTATGCTGTTTCCGGCAATAATAAGCGCATCGTCATCCGCATTTGCCGTAATTATTTTTAAGACCTCTTCGTATTCGGAAAGGCAGAGATCGTTTCCGCCTGTAACACTCACAAGGATTCCCTTTGCACCTTCGATTTGTGCATCTTCCAGCAGAGGATTGTTAATTGCATTCGTAGCGGCATCTACAGCCCTGTTATCTCCCTTGCCGACGCCTATGCCCATAAGAGCATCACCCTTGCCTTTCATAATGGTTCTTACATCTGCAAAATCTATGTTTATTTCGCCCGGTTCGGTTATAAGATCGGAAATTCCCTGCACTCCCTGCCTTAAGACATCATCCGCAAGAAAAAATGCCTCTTTAATGGGAGTCCTTCGCTCCACAACCTTAAGGAGGTATTGATTGGGAATAACTATAAGTGTATCCACTTCCGCCCTGAGCTTTTCGATTCCTTCGTTTGCAATCATCATTTTGCGTTTTCCCTCAAAATCGAAAGGCTTTGTCACAACGGCAACAGTCAGAGAATTACATTCACGGGCAATATGAGCAATTATGGGTGCCGCCCCGGTACCTGTTCCTCCCCCCATGCCTGCGGTAATAAAAACCATATCAGATCCGCGGAGAAAAGTTTCTATTTCATCCTGATCTTCAAGTGCGGCTTTTTCTCCGATTTCCGGCACCCCGCCTGCACCGAGGCCGCCTGTTAATTTTGTGCCGATCGGAAGTTTCATCTCCGCTTTGGACATTTCCAGTGCCTGCAGGTCGGTATTTACGGCAATAAACTCCACATTCTTTAAACCGCTTGTAATCATGCGGTTTACAGCATTACTGCCGCCGCCGCCCACTCCTATTACTTTAATAGTAGTCGGATTGGAATTTTTCTCCTCAAGAAATTCGATATTCATGTCCCCCTCCAGTTTTATATATGAAATCAGAAGCTCATTTTTTCAAAAGAACTCCTTAAACCATTTTCTCATTCTTTCCCATACACTCGAAAACGTACCTTCGCTCGATGTCGTATCAAAGTATTCCGTACTGCTTCTGGAAGCTCCGTACAATACAAGCCCTACCCCCGTGGCAAACATGGGATTATAGTACTCTTCCACCAGTCCGCCGAGTTTAACAGGATATCCTATTCTCGAGGGAAGGCCGAATATTTCCGATGCCAGCTCGGCTGTTCCGGGCAGCAGAGATCCTCCTCCTGTTATCACGACTCCCCCGCCTAATAGTTTCAGATATCCCTTTTTATCAATCTGTTCTTTTACCATGCCGAATATTTCCGCCATTCTCGGCTGAATAATTTCCACTATCTGTTTCCTGGATATTCTCCGCGGAGGCCTTCCTCCCACACCCGGAATAACAACATCCTCTTCCTCTTCCACAAGGCTCATCCTGCAGCCTCCCGATTCCCGCTTTATCTGTTCCGCGGATTCCATGGGAGTTTTCAGTATAATCGAAAGATCGTTTGTAACCTGATCGCCTCCGAGGGAGAGCACTCCGGTGTGATACGGCGCACCTTCAAGGTACACAAGTATGTCCGTGGTTCCTCCGCCTAGATCTATAAGCAGCACTCCGAGCTCTCTTTCATCATCGGAAAGGACAGCTTTGGATGAGGCAAGAGGCTCGAGTACTATATCATTAACCTTAAAACCCGCACGGTTTACACATCTTACAATATTCTGAGCAGAGGTCACAGCACCTGTTATGATATGTACTTCGGATTCCAGCCTGACGCCGATCATGCCGAGCGGGTTCTTTATCCCGCCCTGTTCGTCCACTATAAATTCCTGGGGTATAACATGAAGAACTTCACGGTCCATCGGTATAACGATAGCCCGGGCAGCATCGATAACACGGTCCACATCCTCTTTGGTAATCTCCCTGTTTCTTCCCGTTACTGCAACCACTCCGCGGCTGTTAATTCCCTCTATATGACCTCCGGCAATCCCTGTATACACATCATGAACCTCCCTGCCAGACATCATTTCCGCAGCTTCTATTGCATTAAGAACGGATTTTACCGTTAACTCTATGTTTATAACGACTCCCCTGCGCAAACCTCTGGACGGCGTTGTACCTACACCCGTTATTTCCATCATACCGTTTTCATTGTACTGGCCGATGATCGCACAGACTTTCGTAGTCCCTATATCCAAACCTACTACCATTGTTTCCTGGTTCAAGAGATTATTCCTCCCTCACTTTATAAACGATATTACCTTCCCGAAAATCAAGTTCCTCCACTTTCTTTGCTCTGATCTCATCTTTTAAAAGGTCGAGAACCATCATCGCATACTGCAGGGATTTTGCCTCGAGTCTTTTACCGAGCCTTACTTTTACATTATACGAAACAGGGCAAAATACAAGTTCATATCCGGATGCACCCTTCGGGATAATTCTGATTTCCGAAATTATTTTAAAAAGATTCGGGTGATCTTCCTTAAGCCTGTACAGATCTTTAAGGAGAGGCTTAATCATTTCCGGAAGGACGGTGCCTACACGAACCTCTTTAAACTCAAGACCCGATATTACAGGCATATTTACATCATTTACCGACTTTCCCATAAGAAAAATAACACCATCCTCATCCATTGCAACGGGAATACTCCTGTTGTTTACCTCGACAAGTGCAACCGCAAGGGGTTTTCTTCCCGTAAGTATTATTTTCAGTGTATCAGGAAATATCTTTTTTACAACCGCAGTTTTGACCAGCGGATATTCACCGATTCTTTTAGCGAGCAGCTCCGGATTCAGTTTAAAATAGTACGATCTGCCGGAAATCCCTGCCAGTTTCAGTACGGCCTCTTTTGAAACGGAAAAATCCGATTCTATAGTTATATGCTTAATAAGTAAATTCGGAATAATAAAAAATTGTGCGATAATTTCACCGGCAAGGAAAAGAAAGAGTATGCCGATAAGTACCCACATCATACTATTAAGAAATGCCTCTCTGGATTTTATCTTTCTGTTATTTATAATAACCGCTTCAGCCATACACCTTCCTCGATACATTTAAGAGCAAACCGGACATAAGCATGGTCATGAGCAGAGAAGAACCGCCTGCCGAGAAAAACGGCAGCGGGATTCCGGTTGCAGGCACGATGCCCGCAACGACGGCCATATTAAGCAGAGCCTGAAAAACTATAACGGTGCTGACCCCGAATGCAAGATAATACCCGAATTCATCTTCCGACTTAAAAGCAAGCGTGTATCCCCGCCAGGCGAATATTACAAAGAGTGTTATGACAATAATCGCACCTAAAAAACCCATTTCTTCGCCGATAACCGCAAAAATAAAATCGGAATGGGCCTCCGGAAGTCCTCCGAGTTTCTTAACACCCAGACCGAGCCCGCTGCCCCAGAAGCCTCCGTTTATAAGTGCGGATTTAGCTGCAATAACCTGAAAACCGCTTCCCGAAGGATCACTTAAAGGATTTAAAAAGGCAATAATACGTTTTACCCTGTGTTCTTTGGTAAAGAGCAGTAAAAAGCTTAAAGGTACGATAACGGTACCCAATAGAATAAAATAAATCATTTTTACTCTTGCGATAAAAAACATGGAAAGTGCTATAAAAAGAATAAAAAAAGCAGTCGAAAAATCATTCTGCAGATAGATGAGCGCAACAAATACCGAAACGACAATCAAAGGCGGGAGAATCGAATTAACCGGATCGTTTATCCTGTCGTATTTCTTACTTAAGATTACAGACAGATAGAGCACTACTGCAAATTTAACAAGTTCGGAGGGTTCGAAAGACATTCCGAAGAGAAATATCCACCTCTTTGCACCAAGCACCGACTTTCCCAGACCCGGAATGAACGTCATCATAACAAGTACAAAAGAGACAAACAGTACAGCAGGAGCCATTTTTTTAAGAATGTCGATCGGTGTAATGGAACTTATGAGTATCAGAAAACCTCCTATGATAATCCATAGACTCTGTTTTTTCAGATAGTAAAAGGGATCGTTAAATATTTTTTCGGAATAGTAGGAGGAAGCGGAAAAAAGCGTAATAATACCGAGCCCGACTAAAAGAAACAAATCGAGCAGCAGTACAAAATCGGCTGATTTCCTTTCTATTTTTTCCAATTTCTCCCCTCTGTTTCTACTGAATCTTCAGTGTGGAAAGGCTTAAAATGGCAAAAAGTCCGCCTAAAATCCAGAACCGTATTACAACCTTGCTCTCCGCCCATCCGAGCAGTTCGAAGTGATGATGTATCGGCGCCATTTTAAACACCCGCTTTTTTGTAAATTTATAATATACAACCTGAATAATCACGGACAGAGCTTCCAGCACAAAAACCCCCCCGACGATTATAAGGAGAATTTCTTTCTTTATAATAAGGGATGTCACTCCTATCGCTCCGCCTAACGCTAAACTGCCCGTATCCCCCATCATGATTTCCGCAGGATGAGCATTAAACCAGAGAAAACCTACGGATGCGCCCACCAGCGCAAGACAGAAGACGGTCAGTTCCCAGCTGTGCTTTACAAAGGGAATCTGCAGATACTTAGACACCACACTATGTCCTGTCAGATATGCAATAATAGCAAATGTTATACCTACCATAATAACAAGCCCGATAGCAAGGCCGTCCAATCCGTCGGTAAGGTTTACTGCATTCGAAGTACCAACCAGAAGTGTAACGGCAAAGGGTATGTAGAAATACGAAAGGTCTGCAACCGGATGTTTTATAAACGGAATATAGAGCATAGTAGTAGCCGGGGTTCTGTTTATAAACAGGATCATCACTATTACAAGGGATAGAATAATCTGCCCGGAGAATTTTATGCCTGCACTTAAGCCGCTTGAATTCTTTTTCCGTATTTTAATCATATCATCCAGAAATCCGATAAACCCGTAACCTACGGTGGTTAAGAGCAAAATCCATGTAAAAGGATTATCGAGGTCCTGCCAAAACAGAACCGACACGACAATCGAAAAGATAATGAGCAAACCGCCCATAGTGGGTGTGCCGGATTTTGCAAGATGCGTACTCGGTCCGTCTGTTCTGATGGACTGGCCGAATTTAATCCGGCGAAGTTTGGAGATAAGCCAGGGGCCTAAGAGAAAAGAGATTAAAAGCGCAGTTATAGCTGCATATGCGGCACGGAATGTTATATACTGGAAAATGTTAAAGAAAGTGAAATACTTTACAAAGGGATATAATAATTTTAAAACCATAATTTTTCCTGTTTCATATTTCTTTTATAACAGGCACGAGCCTCTCGAGCTCTGCCCCCCTCGAAGCCTTTAAAAGCACAAGATCACCTTTTTTTAAATATTTTTTTACCGCGTTCTTAAGCTCATCGAAATCTTCAGCCTTTATAAAAATATTATTTTTATCCGCTGCTTCTGTCTTTGCCGGTCTAAAACCATGCCGAAACTCTTCTCCGAAAAAAATAACCGCATCGAGCCTTTTGCCAAGAGTAAAATTAATAAGTTCTGAATGTTCGGATTCGGAAAGCTTCCCGAGTTCGAACATTGGGCCCAGCACAGCTATTTTACGTCCTTTCCATTCGACTTTTTCCAGAAACTCAACTGCACTCCGGGCGGAACCGGGGTTCGAATTGTAACAATCCAGCAGGATGGTAATTCCTCCGTGAAGAACCTGCGACCTTCCGAAGAGCGGGCCGACCCTTTCCAGTCCGTCTTTTATGTCCTCTCCGGATATCCCCAGATGAACGGCGGTGCTGATTGCAGCGAGGGCATTTAATATATTGTACTGCCCGCAGAGGGATAAAGAAATCCGGAGCCCCTCCCAGTGAATGATTAATCCATCCAGCCCATGATTTTCATATCCCTCAAAACCCGCAGTAGCTTTTGTTCCGTACAGAATCACCTGTCCCCTGATATTTTCCTTAAGAAGGTGCAGCAAGGGTTCCTCTTCATTAAGGAAAGCAGTTTCCGAACCTGTAAAATATTTAAAAATATCCGCCTTTTCCCTGGCAACCGCCTCCTCCGAACCGAAAAATTCCAGGTGCGTTTTTCCTATATTCGTGACAATCCCGTAATGCGGGCGAACAATACCGGCAAGTACAGCCATTTCGCCCGGATGATTTGTGCCCATTTCGAATACAGCATATTCATGGTCTCCATGCACCCTGAATGCCGTTAAAGGCACTCCGATCTCGGAATTCAGATTCTTAACATTGGCAGCGGTATTGTGGCGGACGGATAGAATCGAAGCAAGCATTTCCTTTGTGGTAGTCTTTCCGCTGCTGCCGGTTATGCCTATTTTTACTAAAGTATTAAAACGCTCAAGATAATTCTTCCCCAGATTCTGCAGTGCCGTTAACGCATTATCCACCAGGATTAACGACGCTTTCTTTTTTTCAGCGAGCGGAACTATATCAGCTTCTAATTTGCTAAACCACTTTTTTTCTATAAGTGCGGCAGAAACACCGTTTAAGAGTGCACTTTTAACGAAATTATGCCCGTCTGTTTTTAAACCCGGCAGCGGTATAAACAGCGAGTTTTCAGCGGCTTCCCTCGAATCGATAGTAACTGCCTCTATATTACAGCGGGAATTCTCTTCCACGGCAAATACACCCTTTACGGATTCTTTTACACAATCAAGAGAAAATAATCTTCTGTTAACAGCAACCCCTCCCATAACCTGCTATTTTACTCCCTTTCCTGTAATTATTATCACTTCCGAAGGTTTAGCTTCATGAAGCCTTAAGTCTTTTAAACCTATGTTCTCTATTCTCTTCGGTGACCGCAGAATGGCCAATCCCACGATTATGCTTTTGTTCTTTTCCAGAGTTTCCTCCTGCTGTTTCTTTATAATCCCTATACTGGAAGATAATTCGGTGAACCTTATATTCTGCCACGTTACAAGAAACAGTAAAACAGGAATCGATACGATCAATAGAAGAACAGTCATCTTTTTCATTTTATCTTCCTCATTACACGGAATAGTGCACTTCTCGATGCAGGGTTCCGCTGTACCTCCGCTTCTCCCGGACGTACCGGTTTTTTTGTAATTATTTTAAACTCTCCTCTACTTTGAGAATTCGGCATTTCCGGACTGTTTAAAGAGTTTCCCGCCATTTCTTTATAAAAATGTTTTACAATTCTGTCTTCCAGAGAATGAAACGATATAATCCCTATTCTGCCGCCCGGCTGCAATATACTGCATGCAGGAAGAAGACCCTCTTTAAGTTCTTCCAGTTCTCCGTTTACGGCAATACGAAGTGCCTGAAATATTTTTGTGGCAGGATGAATTCTTCTATGCCTGTAAGCCGGGGGAACCGAACGCCGTACAATCTCCGCTAATTCTCCGGAAGTGGTTATCTTCTTATCCCTTCTTGCAGCAGTAATCCTCCCGGCAATCCTCCGTGCAAAACGTTCCTCGCCGTAATCGAAAAAGATCTTAACAAGTTCTTTCTCGTTGAAGTTATTTACAATATATGATGCGTTTAATTTTAAGTTTCTGTCGAGCCGCATATCGAGGGGCTCATCCCGAAGAAAGGAAAAGCCAAGCCCGCTCTCCTCAAAGTGATACCTTGATATCCCCAGATCGAGGAAAATTATATCCGGTTTTCTATCCGCATAAGAATTATAATTTGAAAAGACGTGAGAAAATCGTCCGTTTATCAATTGTATGCGTCTTTTGTAAGGTTTAAGCCTTTCACGGGCCTTTTCTAGTATTTTAAGGTCCTGGTCGATGCCGATTAAAAAAAGCCCGGGAAATTTACTTAAAAAATACCCGGCATGCCCGCCTTCTCCGATTGTACCATCTATCATGGTCGAAGTTTCGTTGTCCGGACTTAACAAAGAGACTGCTTCATCCAGCAATACAGGTACATGAACAACCGTGCTCACCATTTTTTTAATTAAATCCCACCTTTCTTTTAATAAAGCGCTATTGTCAGGAAACAACTCTCAAATAGAGAGTTCCTATAAAGTCTGTCCTTAAGAGTGCCACCAGTTAATTTTTCCGCCGAGCTCCTCTGCGGCTTCCTTGAAACTATCCTCTGTACTTTCGAGGTATCTCATGTATGTCTCTTCATCCCATATTTCGACGTAACGGAGCATGCCCAGCACAATACATTCCTTTTTTAAATGAGCATACTCTCTTAAAGTCTGGGGAATGCTCATCCTGCCGGACTTATCAATCTCAGCTTCCTGGGCCGGAGCAATTATACGGCGCTGAATCAGCCTTGCTTTCTCCTGAAAAAGCGATGTCGATTCCAAGATGTTGGCGGAAATACCCTTCCACTCATCGGTGGGAAATATCCATAGACACCTATCGACTCCGCGGGTAAGGATCATTACATTACCGGCTATTTCCGCTCTCATCTTAGACGGGATCATTAATCTTCCCTTTTCATCCAATGAGTAACGATATTCACCGGTTATCATGCTAATTTATTCCACTTTATTCTATTTTTTCCCACAATTTCCCACCAATCACATACCATACTATCCCATCTGGACAGAATGTCAACGAATATTCTTTATATATTTCTGAAAAAAATGAATAATTTTAAAATTCATATTAAATTATGTTTAGTAGTACGTCCCGAAAATACCAATTGACATCTCTTTTCATTAGCATTACCTTACTCTATAAAAACAACAAGGGGATCCGGCAGTGTCCGTATATCGTGTCTACTTTAAATGGAAGGGAAAAGAAATATCACTCAGCGCAAAACAGCTCGATCTTACTCATCCATACTTTGTTTCGATAAAAGATCTTATATTTCCCGACGGCTCTAAACTGATAATAAATCCGTCCGATGATGAGATAAGGAAGACTTTCCGGAAATCAAAACATCTTATGATTCCGTTTCAGGCGGTAATTCTGATCGAAGAGCTAAAAGAAGATGAAAAAACACATGTCGTGCCTTTTAATATAATAGAAGATTCCGTCGAACAGAAAAAGTAAAAACTCCTGTTCCCTTTTATAAAGAACAGACAAAGGAGAGGTTTCAGTTGGAAGACAGTAATTATTCTGATAACAAAGATGTAAATCCAGGTCTGCAGGATGAGGTATGGGAACTTCTCGAATCTTTCCATGAAACAAGAAAAACCATTTCGAGTTTTATACGGGATACATTACAGATTTCCGGTCTGAATAATGCATTCATTCTGGAAATGCTTAAGGCATCCGATTATAATAAGGATCTTATCTCCAATGTAAGGGACGAACTTAAAAATATAAGCAAACACTCGGAAAAAATGGTTACACATGTCGAGAGTTCCCATAACCGTATAGAAAAAAACAGATCCCAGCTTTCGGACAGCGTTGATTCCATAAAAGATGCCAAAGCTTCTATTATGGAACTTGAAAACATGTTCGGCAAAATACAGAAGCTATTCATCGAGGTGGAAGGGGCAACCAGAAAGATACTTTCCAGTACCGAAGTTATAGAGGATATATCAAGCCTTACAAATCTTCTTGCGTTAAATGCAGCAATAGAAGCCGCCCGTGCGGGAAAATACGGCAGGGGGTTCAATGTTGTTGCTCATGAAGTGAGAAAACTTGCCGATAAAACCAAAATGACTACAAATGAAATATCTTCATTTATAGGCTCATTAAAAAAAGATATCTCAAATACCATGCAGCTCATGGAAGAATATATAAAGGTAAGGGACATGGTACGGAAGAGAATCGAAAAAACGGAGGAAGGCATAGAAGAATCTTCTCAGTCTATGCAGTTGGTCGATTCGGAAATCAAGGATATTATCGAACTTGTTCATGAACAGTCGGAGAATACGGAAGAAATATACAACCATATCTCATTTATCAATGATTCCGCAAATTTTATAAGTTCAAGTTCTAACCATATTATTTCCAATATGGAATACCAGACAAAGAATATGAACGAAGTGGAATCACTGGTCGAAATTTCAGAAATCTATATTCAGGAGCAAAAGGATAAACTCTTTAAACGCGGAATGAAAATAAAAGAACCTTCGACCATTATTGTCGGACACGATATTGCATATCCGCCGTGGGTTTCCTTAACAGCAGGAAAATCCGAAGGAATAAGCATCGATATTTTTAAAAGAATAGCGGAGAAGTCAGATATAGAGTACGAATTCTACGGTGATCAGTGGGGAAAAATATTTCCTGCATTACTGGAGGGTAAAATAGACATTATCCTTAATGCAGGATGGCCTAATGCATTTTTTAATGATAAACCGGTTATTTCGACAGATCCGTATTCCAAATTCGAGGTTGTTATATTTACAACCAGAAAGAATTTTGAGAAAACCGGCACATTGACACCCGAACGTTTATCTTCAATGAAAATAGCAATACAAAAAGCATCTTATATCAAGGATTATCTGGAGCAATTCGGCTCCCGAATTGTTGAATTCGACAACGATATACAGGGTATCGTACAGCATATATGGGAAGAAACGGACGGTATTGCAACGGAGAGAAGTGTCGGAAACTATATTTCCGGGAAATTCTTTCACGGAGATATAGTTCCTGCATCCGAAAACGTCGGGTCTTTAGATGTTGTAATGCTGTTAAAGAAAGGTTCGGAAGATCTGCAGCAGAGACTTAACAAGGCAATAGCTGAACTGAAGAACGAAGATGAAAGCAGATCCATACAGAAAAACTACTGATAATGCTTATCGTACTGTTAATTTTTCTGCTCTCAGGCTGTAATGCAGACTCAGAGCAGTTGTCCGTTAATATAAAACCCTCTTATTTAACAATATGGAAGCAGCTGGTTTCGAATAACCCGCTCCCTCCCGGTATTCAGGTTAAAATATACACATACTCCGGAGATACCTCTTCCGAATCAAAAAACCTCATCTATATCCGGAGAGATTCATGGCGGAAAAAGAGCGCTGCCATGAAACCGGACGGCAGTACCGCGAAAATGAGATTTATAAAAAAGAAAGTAAAAACGGTTTTCTTTGCACCGGCTGTAAGGTTGTGGGATCCGAGACAGAATATTTCTTTTAAATATTTGTTCGAAATTGCTTCACAAAAAGATTCTTCCGGAGATTTAAAGATACTGCCCCTTAAAAACATCAGACTTCCCTGGAGAGCCGTTTCCGTTGGACACAGATATCCGTTTCAGCCCGGCTACCCGCTTGCAGATAATTATTTTCTGCTGCTAAGAAGCTCCGTCCCCGTAATAGCTGCCTGGTTTAATAGTTTAAAAACAGATAACAGCGGGAAAAGAATAGTATGGATAGGAGCGGTAGGCGATATGATGCTGGCAAGGGGTACTGATAAAACTCTGCTGCGGGGAAGGCAGGGAAGCCGGGGCACACAGGGCCTGGTAAATGTTTTCGGCAGCACCCTCCCCATACTGAAAAACACCGATTTTCTTATGGGAAACCTCGAATGTGTTGCATCCCTTAAAGGGAAAAAGGCAAAAAAGAGATATCACTTTCACTTTAATCCTCTTGCACTTAAAAAAATCAGTGAAGCCGGATTTAATTATGTTTCCCTTGCCAACAATCACTCCCTCGATTACGGTATAGAGGGATTCCGCGATGCCCTTAAAAACCTTAAAGATGAAAAAATCGGCTTTTCCGGAGCCGGCGGCAACCTTAAAGAGGCTTCCATGCCCTTTGAAGTTAAGGTTGGCGGTGAGAAGCTGCAAATTTACTCTGCCGGGGCATATCCTGTGGAATCGAGCGGGTTCGACGGCAGAAAATTTACAGCTGCCGAAAACAGCCCGGGCATATTATGGGCGAATAAGTACTTTTTAAATCTTCTAAAAAGGACGTTTTCCAAAAAAACTTTTGATATCGTAATGGTACACGGCGGAAGGGAATGGACTTCCGTGCCTACGGAAAAACAGAAAAAACTTTACAGAAGCATGATAGACAGTGGAGCGGATCTCATAATCGGCTCGCATCCTCATTACCTGCAGGGATTGGAAGTTTACAGGCAAAAGCTTATTGCGTATTCACTGGGCAATTTTATTTTTCCGGGCATGGAAGGGACAGCCCACGGAGAGGAAAGCATTATTTTAAAAGCGGGATTGTATCACGGCAACCTTATCTATATTAATATTTATCCGGTAGTAATACACGGCAGTAATACACGCCTGGCGGAAAACGATTTAATTAAAAAGAGATTTTTAAGACTGACAGAAGCACTGAACCGTACCCGTTAATTACAGCCTCTAATTCATGATTTTTTTAATCCGGACACTGCCGGGATAATCGTTCCGCAGTTTTTTATACAGATAGTCCGCCTGTTTTTTATTGCCGGCTGTTTCGTATATCCGCGCTGCCCTGTACAGAGCTTCCGCCACAATATCTTTATAATCGGGAAAAACATAGGTCAGTGCAAGGTATTCTTCGGCAGCTCTTTCGGGTTTGTTATTCTCTTCCAGACTTGCGGCAAGTTCAAGCTGTGCTTCCGCACCAAGCCTGTCGATGTGCGTGTCTGCAATACCTTTAAAGATCTCAGCAGCCCGATTAAAATTACCCTCCGCTTTATAGTATCGTCCTATCCAGTAATCGAGCTTTTCCTTTACCCGGTTATCGAGGTTCTTTCCGCGCAGTTTCTTAAAAATAGTATAAGCGGTCTTTCTGTCCGAGGGGAATTTATAGACAGCGTATTCCAACAGCAGTTTAGACCGTACGGATTCCGGTATTCCAGTACTGCCCAGTATTTTTTTATAGAGTGAATCGGCAAAACGATTATCATTCAGTTTAACTATTGCATCCTTAATTAATTCTCCCGCTTCATTACTGTAAACCCCGCGAGGGTATTTACTCAGATAGTTAAACAGGATGTTAACGGCTTCTCTGTAATCCTTAAGTTTCATTGCACAGTTTCCCTGCCAGTACAGGGCCAGTTCGGAATCCTTTGAATCCGGAAATTTTATCACAACATCGGAAAAATACCGGTAGGCATCACTGTAAAGCTCCTTATTAAACAAATACTCGGCTATTCTGTAATAACCTTCCGCAGCGAGGCTGCTTCCGGGAAACTCTTTGCTTAATTGTTCCAGGGTCTTTAATGCATCGTCTTTTTTTCCGGAGTAAAATTCACTTATCCCTCTTGCTGCAAGTGCAACTTCCTTAAGATTATCCGTGTTGTTTCCCCTGTCTGTCGAGATGGAAGCGTTATAATATTTTATACTTGTCCCGTATTCCTTAAGCCGGAAAGCACAGATACCTGCCCTGTAGTATGCCCTTGCAGCATAACCGCTTTCCGGATAATCCTTTACAACCTCGAGGTATAACTTTTTTGCAGAATCGAAGTCACCGGTCCTGAACCGTGACCAGCCGGCCCAGTAAACCGCCTCCGCCCTGTCGCCGGAACCGGCAAGAAGAGTACGGGCTTTAATAAAATAGTGATAGGCATCCGGATATTTCTGCTGTTTATACTTTATCCTGCCGAGGTTTAATGCCGCTTCACCCTTAAGACTGCCTTCGGAAGCGTTATCCGTTAATGACAAAAAATATTTCTCCGCACTTGCATAATCTCCGGTATCAAAATATACAGCTGCAGCGGCAAAGGCTGCTTTTTCCTTTAAATCCGAATCTTCCTTAAGATTAAGAAGCGGTTTAAAATACTCCAAAGACCTCTTGTATTCCCCTTTTAAAGAGTAAATATAACCTAATTGATACAATGTCTCATTTTTAAAGCCGGATGTACCGTAATGATTTATAATCCGGCCGAAGTCCCTTATTGCTTTAGTATAATCACCAACCCTGATGTAATCGCTGCCTCTTTTATAAAGCAGACTGTCCACGGCCGCACCGGCTTCCGTACTGTTTATAAGACTGTTCCAGACGGCAAGCGCCTCTTTATACTTACCCTTATTATCATAAATATCCCCTAACTGCCTTTCCGCCTTAAAAACGGAACCGTCTGCCGGATACATCCGGATAAATCTTTTTAACACTTCGGCGGCTTCTTCCTGGCGTCCCGAAGCTATCAGCACCTGTCCCTCTTTATATAATGCCTTTTTTGCCGTATCACTATTCCTGCCCGTGGCAGATTCCCTGAAATATTTCAGAGCACTTATATTATCCCCGATGTTCAATGAACACACACCCAGATTATACACGATCTCCTGACGTTCGGGAGCATCCGGTTCCATCTTCAGGATCTCCCGGTAAAGGGTTCTTGAGAGTCTAAAATCTCCGGAATCGAAATAAGCCCGGGCCTTTAATTTCCGGATATCGGCGGTGTAGCTGCCTCCGGGATAACTCGTTTCGTATTTCTTTACATAGTAAAGACCCTTCTCCGTATCTTTAACGGTCACATATATATAGGCAAGCCTGTAATATGCAGCTTCCGAATATCTGCCGGAAGAATACAGCTGTAAAAACCTTTTGTATCTTTTTCCCGCTTCATTATAGTCTTTAAGAAAAAAACTGCATTCGGCGGAAAAAAACAGTGATTCCTTTCCGTACGGCGAATCCGGATAGCCGATAAGTATTTTTTTAAAATAATCGGAAGCTTCACTATAATTTTCTTCTTTAAATTCAATAGATCCTGCTGCAAATATAGAAGCAGCCTGGATAGCCGGATCCCTGCCATTTCCTATGACGCTCTTATAAGTTGACAGAGCTTCTCTGCTCTTGCCGAGTCTTTCCAGGGAGGAGGCCTTATAGTACAGGGCGCGTATAAAATAATTCTTATTCGCATCGTACTGTTTAATCTGCCTGTTAAAATTTAAGATTGAGTTTCTGTAATCTGCGAGATGGAAATATGACAAACCTATCCAGTAATAAACCGAACTATTGTATCTGGTTCCCGGATATTTCTTAACAAGCACGGAAAAATTATCTGCAGCAATTCTATAGTGCTGCAGATAGTAATGGGAAAGAGCAAAAAGGTAGTAAGCACTACCTGCACGTGGGTCTCCGGGATAGTTTTCTATGAATTTTTTAAGGCTATTCGCCGCTGTAAGATAAAAACCCTCTTTAACCGCCCCCACGGCCGTTTTATAAAGATTATCCGCACTATCCGGGTATAAGTGTAATGATACGAAAAAAAAGAGCAACAGGGAGGCAATTCTCCCGTTCAGCCTCATCCAGGTACTTTCTCCAGCTGCTTGGTTTTAGGTTTTGTCCTCTTCTTTCCTGTTCTGAATACGAGATTATCCTTTTTAAAATCTACAACAACGAGATTCCCCGCTTTAAATTTGCCCTTTAGTATTCCAAGCGACAGAGAATCTTCGATCTTTTTCTGCAATACACGGCGCAGCGGGCGTGCTCCGAATTTTTTATCGAATCCTTCTGCTATAAGATAGTCTTTGGCACGTTTTGTAATCCGTAAATTTATTTTCTGCTCTTTAAGCCTCTCCCCGATTTCGGAAAGCATTATTTCAAATATTTTTCCGATCTGTTCGACTGTAAGACTATGGAAAACCACGATCTCATCCACACGGTTTAAAAATTCAGGATTAAACAACTTCTTTAATTCTCCCATGGCTGAACTCTTTATCTCGGAAAATTTCATACCGCCCTGTTCCGCCTGAAAACCCAGATACGAATCCCTGCTTATCTCCCGTGCCCCGGCATTGGAGGTCATAATAAGAACGGCATTTCTGAATGATACCGAATGTCCTAAATTATCCTGCAGCTGTCCCTCCTCCAGGACCTGCAGCAGAAGATTAAAAACATCAGGGTGAGCCTTCTCGATCTCATCCAGAAGAATTACACTGTACGGCCGTCTTCTTATCTTTTCCGTGAGAAGTCCGCCCTCTTCATAACCGATATAACCCGGAGGAGCTCCGACCAGACGGGAAACATTATGTTTTTCCATGAAATCCGACATATCGATGCGGATAAGCGCCTCTTCATTACCGAAAAGATATTCCGCCAGAGTTTTTGCAACAAGCGTTTTGCCGACTCCTGTGGGTCCTATGAATACAAAAGATCCGAGCGGTCTCCTGGGTGAACTTAACCCTATTCTGGACCGCCGGATTGCCGAAGCAATTACCCCTATCGCTTCATCCTGTCCGATTACTTTTTTATGAAGTTCCTTCTCTATGCGGAGTAATTTATCCGATTCACTCTGAGCGATCCTCGATACGGGTATCCCTGTTATATCGGAAATAACCAGCTGTATTTCATTAACATCGACAATATTTTCTTCCACACGGATATTGCTTTCCCAATTCCTCTTTATTTCTTCAACCCTCTGCCTTAACTGCCTTACCGTATCCCTGACAGCAGCCGCTTTTTCATAATTCTGAGTACTTACAAGGTTGGTTTTTTCGATTGTCAGTTTCTCTATTTCTTTTTCCAGGTCCTGGATTTCTTTGGGCCTTATACTGTTGTCTATACGTTTTCTCGAACCGGCTTCATCCATTAAATCGATCGCCTTGTCCGGCAGATACCTGTCCGAAATATACCGGCTGGAAAGGGCAGCAGCGGTTTCCAATGCTTCGTAGGTATAGGTAACATGATGATGCTCTGCATATCTGGATTTAATCCCCTTTAGTATTTCAACAGTTTCTTCTATGGAAGGCTCCTCCACAAAAATCGACTGGAACCTTCTTTCCAGTGCAGCGTCTTTCTCTATATACTTTTTATACTCATTCAATGTCGTGGCGCCGATACACTGGAGTTCCCCCCGTGACAGCGCAGGTTTCAGCATATTGGATGCATCAATAGCTCCCTCTGCTCCTCCTGCCCCTATTATCGTATGAAGTTCATCGATAAAGAGTATCACATTCTTTACCGTTATGATTTCTTTCATAACTCTCTTAAGGCGTTCTTCGAATTCTCCGCGGTATTTTGTCCCGGCCACCAGCGATGCAAGATCCAGTATTAAAACACGTTTTCCGATTAATATTTCAGGTACATTTCCTTCTACGATTTTTTGGGCCAGTCCCTCGACGATGGCAGTTTTCCCCACACCGGGCTCACCTATCAGAACAGGATTATTCTTTGTTCTCCTTGCAAGTATCTGAATAACCCTCTGTATTTCCTTGCTGCGTCCTATTACGGGATCGAGCTTTTTCTCACGGGCATAAACGGTTAAATCACGCCCGAATTCGTCTAATGTGGGAGTCGTTTTTCTTGCAATAGACTGAGGTTTACGTTTTTTCTGCCCCTGGCGGGAAATATCACCAAGTCCGTTGATCTTAATTATTACTTCCCTGAGCATATTCGGTGAAACATTATTGCGTGCGAAATACCGGGAGATAACACTTCCCGTCTCCCGTGCCGCCGCCAGCAGGAGATGTTCGGTACCGATATATTCATGCCCCATATTTCTCGCCTCTTCAGCGGAATCTTCCAGGATATGCTGGCCGCGCTTCGACGGAGGAACATCTCCGAGGATAAGCCCGCCCTTTCCCCTGGGCATTTCTTTCTCTATTTCAAGCTGCATCTCTGCAATATTTACCTTTAACATCTGCAATGCCTTTATCGCCACCCCTTCCCCGTCCTTGAGAAGGGCAAGAATTATATGTTCGGGCATAAGCTGACCGGAATGATATTTCTTCGCCTCCTCCTGTGCCAGTACCGTTAATATTTTCTGTGCTCTCTGAGTTAAACCCTTAAACATCATTCCCCTCCATATTTTCGGAACTTCCAAGGGCTTCTCTTATTACTTTTGCCCTGATAAAATCGATATAATTACTGTCGGCATCTTCCTCATCGCCTGATATGAATTTTTGAATATGCGATTTCTGACTTGCAAAGAGCAGGGTATTGATTGTCCGCAAATCGATACCACCGATAATACCTATACTTACTCCAAGGCGTATAAGCGAAAGCAGCTCTATTGCCTCTTTAATCGAAATACTTCTGCAGAACTTAAGTACACCGTATGCACGCAGTATTCTATCTTCTATTTCCACCCGGCGCCGTTCCATTAACTCCTCTCTGGCCTTCTTCTCGTAATTCACAAGCTGCATGGCAATACCTTCGAGTTTTTCTATAATCTCTTTTTCATTAAGGCCGAGGGTTAACTGATTCGATATCTGGTACATATCTCCTAAAGAACCTTCATTATCACTGAAAAAACCTTTTACCGCCAGGCCCACCTCATTAATATTCTTAACAACCCTGTCTATCAGTGATGTCATTACCAGAGCCGGCACATGCATCATAACGGAACTCCGCAGACCGGTTCCTATGTCGTTTAATGAAGTATTTAAATAGCCCCATTCCAGAGAAACTGCGAAGTGCAGGTAATCCTCCAGCTTACTGTCCAGAGCATCCACATCCTTATAAGCTTCGTTCAGGGTTAAACCTGCATGTATGGAAGCAAGCCGTAAATGCTCCTCCTCATTAACCATTACGGATACCGTTTCATCCCGGTTAAGAACCACAACCTTATTCCTCTTAAGGGAGTAATCCTGTGTAATAAAGTTTCGTTCCAGAAGCATTCTCCGCTCGATCGGAGTAAGTTCATCCAGTTCGATTATTTTAAAAGCCTTATTATTATTGTTTATCTCCGCAAATGCTGTTATTACCCTTCCCTCCACTTCCTCTTCTTCCTCCGCCGACATCATATGGGGAAACGGAAAATCCGCCATATTCCGTGCAAGCCGGATTCTGCTGGAAAGAATAACATCTTCATGGGGTCCTGTTTCCTGAAACCACCCGCTTATAGCACTTATATCTCTTGCTTTAAACATGAAATTTCTCCGCTTCACGCTGCAGTTCCGCTATCCTGTCACGCAGTACGGCAGCCTCCTCGTAATCTTCTTCCGTTACCGCCTTTTTTAATTCATCCTTGAGCTTCTCGACATCGATTAAAAATGTCTTATACGTACGGAGCTGATGCGGAAATTTCCCGAAATGCTGGGTTTTTCCATACATCTTGTGCAGCAGTGATCTTATTTCTTTACCGAATGCAGAGTAGCATTCCGCACATCCCAGTCTTCCCTTCTCTTTAAACTCCGTTAGTGTAAGACCGCAGGAAGGACACACCTTCTGAACATTCTTTTTTTTATGGACATCCTGTATATCGACAAGGCCGGTAAGCAGGCTGGATATCGAGAGCTCGATTTTATCATTTCCGGTTTTTATTCCCCGTTCCTTTGCACATTCTTCACAGATATACAGCTCGACTTTCTTATTTCCGATAATCTGCTGAATGTGAATAACAGCTTCTCTTGTTCCACATATTTCACATTTCATTTACTTCTACCTACTATAGAATAATAAGAAATTTCTCAGAGAAATCAAGCTTAATATCTTCTTAAAAGCTCAAGAGGCTTAAGAAACCCGGCTTTTTTTGCAGGAAAATAGGATGCCAGGGTGGTTAACATAATTGTGCCGAGAGCTATAATAAAAATTTCAGAGAAATCAAGCTTTATCGGTATACGATCGAGATAATATGCGGAATTAAAAATCTGAAAAGAACTTAATACCTTGTGGCCTGCAAGAGGCTGAATAGTATAATTAACGATAGCGATTACGATATTAATAAGATTCTGGGCAAAAACAAACAGCTCATTTATATTAACAGAAATAAGAATACCCGAGGTAAGTCCCAATACCGTTCCGGCAACTCCGCTTACAAAACCCGTAAGCATAAATGCACCGGTAATCATCCACGGATACGCACCGATCCCTTTAAGTATTGCTATTTCCCTGCTTTTCTCTATTACAATCATGATCATCGATGAAGATATGTTTATACTGGCCACTATTACAATAAGCGCCATAATAAGAAGAAGTAATGCTTTTGTAGTCTGAAATGACTTGTATTGAGATAGTTCCAATTCGTACCAGCTGTAGATTGCAGTTCCGTCCGGTAAATACCGCTCCATAGCACGTGCAATCCCTGTGAGATTTCCAAAGGGATTATCCACCTTTACTCCTATTATCTGGTAGGAATTCGCAGAATTAAGGAATTTCATACCTTTTTCCAGAGGAATAAAGACCAGCATTTTATCGAGATCCTGATAGCCTGTCGTAAATATCCCCGTAACGGTAAAAAAACCGAACCGGGGCCTGCCCTCTGCATAGAGACCTCCCGAAACGGTTACGATGGCTACCCTGCTGCCGACCTTTAACTTTAACTCATCGGCAATAGATTTACTTATTAAAACGGACGAGTTAGTCCTAAAACCTAATTTACCCTCTGTTACTCTGACATACTTTCTATATCCTGCATCCCTTGCGAACAGATTTTCCGGTATTGCCCTTAAGGTTACTGCCGTTCTGATTCCTCCTGCAAATATAAGCCCCATGCCCCTTCTTTCAATTATAGTTTCTCTTATTCCCCTGATATTGTTTATATTTCCGGTAATCTCTTTTAATTTTTCCAGGTCCTCATCCCTATTAAAGAATATTTCCAGATGATACGTTCCGATCTCAAGATATCTCGATGTAATTCCCTGTATCATACCATCCGTAACCTCGAGAACAACTACAAGCGGTATAAGGCTTAGACCAATGCCGATTATTGATCCTTTTAAATACCTGGAAATACCGCCCTTTTTTATGAAATTCGACATGCCGAGGAAAAAAGGGAGACTGATTTTCACGCCCGCTCCAACAAGCCGTGCTCGAGTTTATAATGCCTCCCCGACCTGCCGGCAGCTTCAGGATCATGCGTAACAAGTACCATTGTTTTTTTGTACTTTTCCACAAGGGTGAAAAGAATATCCTCCACAACTTTTGAATTTCTTTCATCGAGATTTCCTAAAGGCTCATCCGCAAGGATCAAAGGCGGTTCATTCATAAGAGCACGTGCAACTGCTATGCGCTGTCTTTCACCGCCTGACAGTTCTGCAGGGTAACGATGCCTGTGTTCTTTAAGCCCGACATCGGAGAGAAGGGTTAAAGCCCGGGATTCTGCGGAATTATACCTGTCGCCCCTTATTAATGCCGGAATAAGAACATTTTCCAGAGCATTAAAATCATTCAGGAGATAGTGGAACTGAAATATAAATCCTATATATCTGTTTCTGTAATCCGTCAATTCATGCTCATTTAAACGGCATATATCCCTGCCGTCCACGAAAATGACCCCCTCCGTAGCATTGTCCAGTCCGCCTATGAGATTAAGGAGGGTACTCTTGCCGGAACCGCTCTCACCGGTAATTACAACCGTTTCCCCTCCGTTAACATCGAGACAGACATTCTGCAGAACTTCGAGATTTTCGATTCCGGACTTATACGTCTTTTTCAGATTTTTTATAACCACTACCTCAGCCATACTCTGTATCCTTTCATTGATACCTCAAAACTTCAACAGGTTTAATAGTGCTTATCCTCCGGGATGCAAAATATGCGGCAGCCGAAGAGGCAAAGACAGCGGAAAACACCGTAACAATAACCTCCGGAAGCCTGACCGTTACAGGTACTTTCGTTAAATAAAAGTACATCGGGGAAAATACTGTAAAATCCGAATACCTGGAACCCTTTGCAAAAGGAAGCGAGACAGCCTGTATTATACCGGATACTCCATTGATAAATGCCTCTGCTATGGAGAAAATCTCATTTATATTTATCGATACAAGAAGACCGAGACATGTCCCGGCAATGGCACCGAACAGCCCGATTAAAAATCCTTCTACGATAAAAATACACCGCAGGGCAGACGGAGAGGCCCCAAGAGCCTTTATTATTGCAATATCTTCGATCTTTTCATATACCATTCTCCGCAGTGAATGATATATATTAAACCCGACAACTATAAAAATTAAACCGAGAAGAAGCATCATCATTATTTTTTCCATGAGCAGGGCATCGAAAAAAGACCTGTTGTACTCCCTCCACGATACTACAGAAAGACCTCTTCCTTTAATAAGCTTTTTAATCCGGCTGATTATCTGTTCATCCCTGAACCGGTTCACCAATTTTAATCCGTAGGTTACAGGATAATCCTTTCCGCCCCAGAAGAAATTACCGGCCGTAGATAGCGAAACGAAGATCCAGCTTAAATCAAACTCATAGTAGCCGCTTTTAAACAGACCGGATATTATAAAATACCTCTTTATGGGCTTTAAACCTGCAGCGGCATTTCCCGAAATCGACAGTATCTCGATTTTATCTCCGACACTTACACCGAGTCTCTGCGCAAGCTCCGCTCCGATTACCGCCGTATCGGGAATTATAACGGAAAATACTCCGCTTTCTATTTTCAGGCTTTTTTTAAATGATTCGTCCCTGTCCATAATATCAGCCGGAACACCGCGTATAATACAGCCCTCCGGTTCGGTAAACACCCCTTTGACAATAGCCTGATTTTCATTAAAGGGCACTACAGCGGATACCGATTTTAACTGCTCTATTTTCGAAATAATATCCCGGTCTTTATAACCGGAATTTTCACCTGAAATTTGGATATGGTATGAACTGATATTGAGTATACTCGAGATAAAACCGGACTGAAAACCGTTCATCACGGCAAGCACTACAATCAGAGTCATAACTCCTGCAGTTACCCCGAGTATCGATAGAATCGAGGAGGCAAAATGTCTGTTCCTCCTTTTGTTCTTAAAATATCTGAGAGAAACAAAAAATAAAAATTTAGTTTTCATCTATTCATTTTCAGTTTTCTTGTCTTAATAACCTTATCCCCGCTTATTATTTCTTCCTTAAACTTTTTCCCTCCCTTATAATAAAGTCTTATAAATTCTTCACCGTTTCTATAGAGCTTTTCAACCTTATGCTCTTTATCGGGATATGCAGTAATCTTCCCGATAACACCACGCACAAAGTATTTTTCTTCTGTAACGTTACCTTCGGAATCATACCGGTAATCCCACTCCTCCATTCCGTGTTCTTTACTCTTTCTAATCTTTTTTACTATCCGCCCCTTATTATCGAGACTGTATGTCTCCTCCGAAACAATCTTATCACCGCTTTTAACCTCTTTAGAGACCGGATTCCCCTGATCGTCGTACTCTTCCGAACTGACTGTATTATTAACATAATCTTCTTCTACGGAAGATTCCCGTTTTCCGGTTTTACTGTTTCTATAGATCGTCTTCCTGCTGATAAGAGTGTTCCCCTTCCATTGTTCGGTTTCGATTTCCCCTCCCGCACGGTTATACCGCACTATCTTTACCGTATCGGAATATCCTGTCAATTCTGCGGTTATCCCTTCTCTGCCTGCGATAAGGACAGTTTCCGAAGGTTCTGCCGCGGACCATTTTCGAACCAGTTTAATCAGCATCCCCATGCTGTTTAAAGTATAAAAATCGGTATATAAAAGATCCCCCTCCGAATTATAGACCTGTTTTTCACTGATTCTATTATGCACATACCGGTAATCCTCTTTTCGTAGTATGTCACCGTCTTTGTAATACTCCAGTCTTATAACTTTTCCGTAAGAATCATAATATTGTATCGATACAAGCTTCTCTTTTTCATAACTTTTTTCCTTTTCCAGTCTGCCCTGTTTATTATAATGTAATTCCTTTCTCTTAATCTTCTCACCCTTAAAGAGAAGAACTCTGTTTTCCGTGAGTTTACTCCTTTCCACCATAAGCACATATTTATACTCGTCCGTTCTGTAGAAAGGTATCTTTTTCAGAGCCATTCCTATTTCATTAGAGGTAAAAAAAGAAACCTCGGCGAAAAGAAAAATCAGAGAGAAAAAAAAACCTGTTATCAGTATTATCCGCTTCATTCGATACCAAGCAGACTGTTTAAATAATGCTCCCTGTTAAAGGGGATAAGATTACCGAGCTTTTCTCCGGTGCCCAAAAAAAGAAAAGGAATATTCAGCTTTTTAGAAATAGCAACGGCAATTCCCCCCTTTGCAGTCGAGTCATACTTGGAGAGGATTATTGCATCGATTCCGACTGCATCGTTGAATATCTCTGCCTGCTGGAGTGCATTCTGTCCTGTTGTCGCATCGATCACAAGAATCTTCCTGTAAACACCCCCGGAAAGATTGGATACGACAACCTTGCTGATCTTCTTAAGCTCCTTGATAAGATTTAACCTGTTATGCATTCTGCCCGCCGTATCGGCAATTACCAGCTCGACTCCTTTCGCCTTCGCACTTGTAATGGAATCATAAACCACCGCTCCCGGATCGGCGCCGGGTGACTGACGCACAACAGGTATTTCCAGCAGTTTACCCCACTGAATCAGCTGGTCTATAGCTCCGGCCCTGTAAGTGTCCGCAGCACTGAGTATTGTCTTATTTATTCCGTAATTAACCCTGTAATAATGCGCCATTTTGGCTATCGTCGTGGTCTTTCCCACCCCGTTTACTCCGAAGACAAGGAAGAGATTTATTTTCCCCTTTTCAGGCACTATCTCTGTTACCAGTATATCCTTTTCGAGAATCTCTTTTAACTGTTTAAGCAGTTCATCCCTGCTCATTTTTTTAATATTCTTTACGGTACCGGAATATTCCGATACCACTTCTTCTGCAACTGAAACACCGAAATCGCCCTCTATTAAAAGTTCTTCCAGATTATCCAGGATCTCTCTCCCGGAATATCCTGAAGTAATAATTTTTTTAAGACTCTGTGCAATTTTTTTTATCATATCTTTCCTTTTCTGTGTTTACCTGTTTACCGATTTAATATAATTAAAAAGATGTACGGCAACATTTACAAACAGAGATGCACTGATAAAAATCCCTCCGAGATACGAATAGTACATCATGTCGCTGTAGAGAGACATTTTATCCGCTTCTCCTGTATTGTTATCCGTAAGTGCGGTAATTTCCCCTAATTTATAGTCTATTGCAAAACCATATCCGAATATCGGAACAGGTAAAGTAATCAGCCACAAACCAAGTGATGAATAAAATTCATCGCGCTTCTGCCGTTCTATTTTTTCGGGAGAGATCAGCTCTCTCTGCAGCTTTACCGTCACAGTGTTGGGTGTATCTCCGGAAAGAGTAAAATCGGATATTCCGAAACCGTCCTTTTTAATAACAATATACTTAAAAATATTCGGTCTTGACAGGGAAAGAGGGCTTAGCCCCTGCCATACGGAATTAAGATAGAGGTCTGCCCCTTCGGGCTCGGTATTAATAGTAACAGTACCCAGCTTTATCTCTTCAAGTTTTACGGACAGATGATAAGTCTTAAATTCTTCTATGGTAACCTCATGTATATAATCCTTATACCCGTTATAATGAACTCTTATCGTTAGTTCGCCCGGAACGAGATATCGTAATTCTTCATTCCCGAGTCCCTTAAAAACATCATTTACATATACCGAAGAATTTTCGGGTTCCGTTTCAACAATGAGGTTTCCCCAGGAACGGCCGAGGAGAACTCCCGACAAACCGGTTTCCGCATCTTTAATATAGGAATATATATTCTCCCTTGAACCCGCATCAACATAGGAAAAAACGGATTTTTCAAGCGCGGAATCATACGCCTCTATTCTTACATACAGGATATTATCGATCTGCTCCACTACACCCCATATCAGAAGATCAACATTCCATTTTTTTGCAAGCTGCAGGGCGGAAAAGGAAGCTGTATCCAGGAGCCTGCCCGGTACCTTGCCGCTGATATATTCAATCTTCTTTTTATCCGGAAATTCTATTTCCTTAATATCCAGACCTTTTAAATAATTCATCCGCTCCCTGGCATCCTTTATGCTTTTCTCTATCTCATGCAGACGCGAAGACCGCTGCCCCATTGCAATATCCGCAAAAAAAAGGTTGTCCCTTGCATCGATGTACTGTTTTAATTTACCGCTTAATACGGTAAGTTCATTATCTACGATTTTCTTCCTGTATGCTTTCTTCTCATCAGCCGAGAATTCATGCTCTTCGATCGATACAAGGTTTTCTCTTAAAATCAGCGGGATACTGTACGCAAGATATTGGTTCTCATTACTCAATCTCTCCGGTATAAACATGGAAAAACCAACCCTCCAGACAGAAGCGGTATCTACAGGGAGTTTTTCCGGCACCTTATTCTGCTGAACCGGAAAAATGCCGGATGCAATACCGATTAATAAGGCACAGGAAAGTAATACTAATTTTTCATGCAATATCCAGAACCTTTTTTATTGATTTTAAGACCCTTTCCGGCTTAAAGGGTTTTACTATAAAATCTTTTGCCCCTGTCTGTATTGCCTGAATAATAAGACGCTGCTGTCCGAGTGCGGAGCACATAATTACCTTAGCATGCGGATCTATCTTCAGTATTTTTTTTAAAGCAGTAATACCATCCATTTTCGGCATTGTTATATCCATCAGTACTATATCGGGTCTCTTATCCTGGTAAACCTGTACGGCCTCTTCTCCGTTAGAGGCTTCGCCTATAACACGGAAACCTCCTTTTTCCACAATATCTCTTAACACCATTTTTATAAATGCAAGATCATCGACAATCACTATATTAATTGACATTTGTTCTGACCGCCCGCTTTAATTTTAAATACTCTTTAATAAAATCGTCAATAGCGCCATCCATTACCGCCTGGATATTACCCGTTTCATAGTTTGTTCTATGGTCCTTTATCATGCTGTACGGATGAAACACATAGGAACGTATCTGGTTTCCCCAGGAAATATCTTTTTTCTTTTTTTCGACCTCAGCCCTCTTTTTCTCCTGCTCTTTTTCATAAAAATCATAGAGCCGCGAGCGCAGTATCTTTAAAGCCATCGCCTTATTCTTATACTGACTCCTCTCATTCTGGCATTGCACAACAATACCTGTCGGGAAATGTGTAATTCTTACAGCGGAATCCGTTTTATTTACATGCTGGCCTCCGGCACCCGTAGACCGGTATGTATCTATACGGATTTCATCCGGTTTAATTTCCACCTCTATTTCGTCGGATATTACCGGCGAACAGAAAACGGATGCAAATGAAGTATGCCTCCTGCTGCTCGAATCGAAAGGTGAAATCCTCACAAGTCTGTGTATACCGTTTTCTGTTTTCAGATATCCGTATGCATATTCACCGGTAATCTGGACTGTCACGGATTTAATGCCTCCCTCGGCATCCAGCATACTTAGTATTTCCATCTTAAACCGGTGGCGTTCCGCCCATCTTGCATACATCCTGAACAGCATGCTTACCCAGTCGCATGCTTCCGTACCTCCGGCACCGGAGTGAATAGTTAAAAAACACGATGCCTGATCCTGTCTGCCTCCGAGAAGCTCAAGAATTTCAAGCTGAGAAAATCTTGTCTCCAGGGCTTTAAGGCTTTCACGTATATCCTCTTCCATCGAGCTGTCGGATTCCGAAAGTGATATCTTATAGATTTCATAAAAATCCTCAAATTCACTGTATAGATTTTTCCATGCCTCATAACGGTCTTTTAAACGTTTAAGTTCGGAAAGCACACTTTCGGCCTCTTTCCTGTTCTGCCATAAATCCGGATTGAGCGTTTTTTCTTCGAGCCCCTTAATATTTTTCTTAAGGCTTTCTACGTCAAAGATACCTCCTTGTTTCCGATATCTTTACGCTGAGCGCATCAACCCGCTGCTGATAATCTTCGAGCAAATTATTCTCCTTATATCCTTACAACCAGACGCCGCCATTTCTTCTCTTTCAGAGAGGTTATGACCATAGTATTTTCCACCGGATATTGATAGAATCGTAGATTGTCGTACGAATCGGTAATCTGATCAAGGTCACGTTTTAATCTTGTTAAATATACTTCACCTATTGTAGTCGATTCAAATAGATTTTCCATAATTCTACTGAATCCATACTGTTTAATAACAAGTTCGGCATCCTTTTTATGGTCTCCGCTGGAAAAATCACAGGCAATTGCAACAAACATGCCTTTAGTTTAATTATTTGTATATTTTATGTCAAATATTCTTTTTTCTATGGACTATTGCAATAAAAGCCGAATAAAATAAATGTATGAAAAAAAAGAGTTTAATTATACCATTCTTAATATTTTCCGTTATGCTGTTCGGGCAGGAAAAGTCACAGGAGGTTTTCGCACCCTTTGTTTCAAGGTTAAAAGCACGGGCGGTAAACAGCGGGATAGAATTGACATGGAAGGATTCCAGTGATATCGAAGGAGAAAACCTTATATACAGAGCTAATAAACAAATCACAACCCTAACACTGTCAAAAGCAAAATTAATTGCACATGTAAAACAGGGAATCGAAACATATACCGATTATCCCGTTTCGATGGAAAAGTTCTATTATGCCGTCTTAATACAGGATAAAAAAGGCAAGTTATATAAACTGCTCATTCCGTTTCGAAACATAACCACAAGGGGAGTATCCGTAAAGACGGTTGCTACGGAGGAGCAGAGAGCAGCAAAAATAACAGATATCCGCGCAAAAACAGAGAAAGACTCGGTACTTGTAACCTTTAAAACCTCCAATCCGAAGAGATATCTTCTTCTCTTTCGAAATACCTCACCCTTCAACTCACCGGAAGACCTCTTAAGTTCCACCTCCCCCGTGACAATTACAGGTGAGAAGGAGAGTTATAAGGACTATCCGATACCTGGAATAAATTATTACTATGCACTGCTCGATGCAGGTCTGTTTAAAATAGGCAAAATCGATTTAAAAACAGGCAAAAACACCACAGTCGATCCTGTAATGATTCCCTTAGGAGTAACCAGGGCCGGTTTGCCTGAACAGCCCCTGGTAAGACCGCTGCCGCTTCCCTACCTTTTAATCTCATCCAGCATAGATACCGGCTCGGAGCTTTCGCCGTCCTCTCCCTTTTCTTTTCCGGAGTTCCGGGTTCTAAAACCTGATACAAGGAAGGCTGTTACGGTTCTTGAAAACACCATAAAATTAAAATCTCCGCCCCCCATACAGGTGCAGGTCTTAAGCCCCGAAAAAAAACCTACGGCCGGAGGAGAAGAGTATACATTATATACAGTTGTAGCAAAGCATCTGACCAAACACAACTTTTCGGAAGCGGGAAATCTGTTAAACAATTTTTTAAGTATTTATCATTCTGAAAAAGTGGAAGCACGTGCTCATTTTTACCTCGGGCAGAGTTACTATTTCCAGGCCAGATATAAGAATGCCTTTTTGGAGTTCCTTATGGCAGAAGATTTATACTACCAGGATGTCCAGAATTGGCTTAATGCGATATTTAATGTTCTGATAAATACGGTTCCTGCTGATGAGCAGTAAACAGCGGCTCCGTTTATAACCTTTTAAGTTTAACTGATAAGTCTCTTTTAACCGTTTCCCCGCCTTTTAATGATATTTCCCAGACCGGCATAAAACAGGTATACTGATACATACCCCTGTACCTTACCGGGAAACTCCATAATATACATTTATCCGCAGAAAACAGAGTTATCAATGTCGTATTTAAATTATCAATAATATTTATCGATTCCACTTCTTTTATTTCCTGCCCGCTTTCTACATTTACTTCTCCTGCAGCACCACCTCTAACCACGGAAAGATCATAATCCGGTTTCTCCGCAAAAGAAAGTGAAAGATTTATCTCAACACCGAATTTAAGATCGAGCAGGCTGTCGGAAAGATTTGTCAGCGTATAGTAGATATGAATAGTGTTCTGTCTGAATGTATACTTTTTTTCCAATCTTAAGGAATACTCCGCTTCATTGAACTTAACCTTTCCGGTTCTGACAAATTGTATACTCTGCCGGTTCTTGTTTATATCCACTACATTATAAGTACTGCCGGCAAAATCACCAATCTCGCTGTACTCACCGGTCTTGAATTTTTCAAGGTTTTCACCGGGCACCATGAAATGATCGATAAAAGCCTTTGCCGAATATCTTGGATCGGCATCATTCACCTTAATCATATTCGTATACTTTTTATCTATCGTATCAAGGTAATTCCATGAAGAGGGCAGGTAATCGAGTTCAATAATCGCACCGCTCTTCTGGTGCACATATGCGTTAAGTACCTTTCCCTGATAGAGAAATTCCTTTCTGCCGTCCATATCAAAATCGAGAGTGATAATCGAAGGTATAAAACCGGAATCGGTACGGGTTATTTTTTCCGCCTCCAAAAACGATCTGTAGGCATTCTTCCTGAGACGATTAAAAAAAATACCGCCGTTATCCGCATTCCAGTATACGGAATTACTCTGTCCCTTCCACAGTTCGTTGCGTGCAGCCCTCTTTTTGTATTTATCACCTCTTACCTGATTAACCAGAATATTAGTATGTATCATCCTGGAATAGATCAGATTGATATCAGGGTACTGTGTTAAATAATAACGAAAAAACCGGGGAGAATTATCACAGTTTACCGCCGGTATATATATTCGTTTCTTGGGTATACTGCTTTTTAAATACAACAAAGGATTCTGGAGTAAAAGCCAATCCCTGTTTTTCCGGAGCAATCTTAAAAAACTCTCAAACCGCTCTGAATTTTCTCCGCCGATACTTTCTCCGGGAATAAAAACAACGACAACTGAATTTTTTCTGCTTTCAGCTATAAGTCTTATTCTGGAAATAAGTTCTTCCGGCTGCCCGGAAATAAAAAGTTTCGTTAATTCGCTGGAATTCAAAAAAACGGTTACGGTTTTCCCCTGATCTTCAGTTATATAAGAGTAATAAGAATCCTTAAGATCCCAATCCGCCCGGCTGAGCAGATTATCGTTAAGAATTGTATAATCCATTCCGCTGTTCTTAAGGGTATACGCTAAAGAAGGCTCCCAGGCCATTTCCGTTATCCAGCATCCCCGCGGCTTTTTCCCGAAATGTTTTCGAAGAAATGTTGTAAGCTTTTCTATCTGCCCCAATTTATCCGAATTAGGGATAAGAGGTAAAATCGGATCATAGAAAGCACCGCTTAATAATTCTACCTGTTTTCTTCTGACCATCTCTGAAAGAAGATCCAGATATTCCGTATGACTGGTATCCATCCATTCAAGGATCGTCCCGGAAAAATGCAGTACCGCCGGTACATCCCTGTACTCGTTTAAGAGTACCAGCATTTTTTTATAGTACTGCTGGTAATACTCCTCGTACTTACTGCCTGGAAGACCAGGGGGCTGAAAATTATAAATACCGAAAACAAGACAAACCTTATTCATTTCATTTCGGGACGCGGTTTATTATTATTCATACAATTTGCCGGACAGACACCGGCATCCGGTTCCCTTTCTCCTTCTATTTTATAATTGATCACAGCAGGATAATTTCCTTTTACAAAACCGAATCTAACCGGCACTGTCAGCCTGTCTATTAACGGCACAAATACATTCATCAGAATGATAGACAGCGAAACACCTTCGGGAAAACCACCGAAAAATCTGATAAGACAGGTAACAAGTCCTATTCCGGTTCCGTAGAAGAACATTCCTTTTCCCGTTAACGGAGATGTAACCATATCCGTAGCCATGTAAAATGCACCGAGGATAAGACCGCCGGATAACAGATGAAATATCACATCACCATGGAACAGTCCTGTTCCGTACCTTAAACCCCCGAACAGCCATACCAGTACACTAACGGTTCCGAGATAAAAAACGGGAATTTCCCAGGTGATGATCTTCTTTGCAAATAAATATACCGCACCGAGAAGCAGCAGGAAAGCGGATATTTCCCCGATGCTCCCGGGAATATTTCCCAGAAAGAGGTCTATATACCCGTTTTTAACCGATCCCCCCCAGAGAGAAAAGATGTGCTGATTCAGCCACGCAGTTATATCTATGTCCGTTCGGGTAAAAGGATACCCTTTCCTGACAAGAAAATCCATCGGACCGTTTACATGCCCTTTAAAATCAAGGAGACCCGTTTTAATAAAGCCGAGGGGGGAGGCACCTGTCACGGCATCCGCAGCACCTCCGGTTTTCGGAATAAGCCATGTTGTCATGGGGCCTGTCCACGAAAATAATACAAACACTCTTCCTGCAAGTGCGGGATTCATCCGGTTTTTTCCAAGACCACCGAAGGTATGCTTTACAACGGCAATTGCAAATACCACCCCGGTGACAGGAACATAAAGCGGAATCGAAGGCGGCATACTATAACCGATTAAAAGCCCTGTCAGGAATGCGCTGCCGTCGTACAGTGTTATCTCTTTTTTTAATAGTTTTACAACAATAAACTCTGTCAGCATCGATGTAGTTATCGATGTCAGCAGTACCGCAAGAGAGTATAATCCGAATACATAAACACCCCATATTCCCGCGGGGACAAGGCAGAGGGAAACAGTCCGCATAATCTTAAAAGTAGTGGATCCCTCACGAAGATGCGGCGGTGATGCTACAAACAGCTTACCATTATTTTCCATAAATTAAGCTCTCTTTTTTCCTGAAAGCAGTTTCCCAAGCTTCATCCCCTGTACAAGAGGAATACCGGCGGGGCAGACAAAACCACAGCTTCCGCACTCTGTACAATCCATAAGCCCTTCCTTAAGAGCTGCGTCGATATGCCGATTATCTATCCGTTTATACAGATGTGCCGGACTGAGTCCCATGGGACACGCCCGGATACAGCGTCCGCAGCGGATGCAGGGAGTCTCACTCGAAATCCGGGCTTCCCCCGCAGGCATGGCAATTATGCCGGAAACACCCTTTGTTACCGGACTATCCGCATTTGCCTGTGCAAATCCCATCATAGGCCCGCCGGCTATGATTTTTTTCGGGCGGATCTTAAAACCGCCGCATTCTTCTATCAGATCACTTATTTTAGTTCCGATGCGGACCTTTAAATTGGACGGATTTGTCACCGCGCTTCCGGTTACCGTTACAATCCTCTCTATAAGCGGTTTGTTAAAAACAACCGCTTCATAAACAGAAAAAACAGTGGCGACATTCGATACAACCGCACCTATCTCTATCGGCAGCCTGCCGGAGGGCACTTCCCTTCCGGTTAAGGACTTAAGAAGCTGTTTTTCATCCCCCTGGGGATACTTCATTTTCAGGGGAACAACATGGAAATCCAGACCCTTCTGTTCTATCCTCTCCTCCATTACGGCGATAGCATCGGGTTTATTCTCTTCTATACCGATCAGAACGGTATCCGGCTTCAGGATTTTCCTTATTATCCCGGTTCCCTCCAGAATTTCTTCCGTCTTCTCTATCATCAATCTATGGTCCGCAGTTAGATAGGGCTCACATTCGACCCCGTTAACAACGAAAAACTCCACATGACTGCCTTTCCGGATTGTATACTTTACATGTGCCGGGTACGTGGCACCTCCCATTCCGACAATTCCCATTTCCTTAATTTTTTCTAAAAGCCTGGAGGCTGATAAATTCCGCCATTCGACAGGCTGTATATTTTTACCTGAGCGGTTAAACTCTCCTCCCAATTCTATAATAACAGCTTCACTGGTCGTGCCATCTGTCAGAACGACACTTGTAATATCTTTAACAGTTCCCGGCACCGGAGAGTGGACATGCGCGGATATAAAACCGGAAGCCTCGCCTAACAGCATCCCCTCCTGTACGGCATCACCGGGACTTACAAGAACCTTTGCAGGAGCACCGAGGTGCTGCTGCATGGGTATTGTACATACCGGGGGAATCGGGGCATTCCTGATCGCAGCACTATTTGCAAGCTCTTTATTATCGTTAGGATAGACACCTCCTTTAGGAAATGTCTTAAGTTTCTTCATACAGCCTCCTGAAATCATATACTGATTCACCCGTAAAGTTAAATTTCCATGGCCGCAGAAAAAAGAAAAATATAAAAACAACTAAGAAAATTCCCCACAATGGAGTTAATATAAATACCCTCTGTACAGTAGTAATATCCTCTATCCCGACAGGTTCTTTCTGACGGAGCAGCATTCCGGCAATACTGATTTCCGGTATCGACAAAAATACACTTTTAAGCCATGTCGAATCGTATCTCTTTACTCTTCTTAAAGACTCCATAACTCTTCCCGTGACTTTATTATAGGTATACTCTTTTACATAAAGATTCTCGTTTTCCCCGGGAAACCTGTAATTCATGCCGAAAGGGAACCCATCCTGGAAAGCCCGGTGGGCTATATATCCTGAAATATTCGGGAACCCGCCGCCGGAGGTATTCCGGGACAACATTTCCAGATTCTGCCAGCTAAATTTCTTTCCTATGTTTTTAGCTTTTACCGGCTGCGGCAAAGCTGTACTGTTTATGGAATTGACTACAGTGAATACTATTGGTGTAAATATTACAAGTGCGGCAAGTAAAATTATTTTAATTTTTCTTGCCGACAGATGCAAATTCCATAAATCTCTCCACCTGTGAAAAGATTTTAAAATAGGAACGGGTTCAAAAATATTATATTCCACATGCTTAATCCGCAGAAAAAGCGCCCAGATTAATACCGCGGTAAGTACCATTTCATAAACAACAGCTGTTAATGAACGAATCATAAGCTCAGAATCACTGCCGGCAATCAGAAGAAATAAAGGGGGAACAATACCTGCAGCAAGAAGGCGTATGACATCCGATAGTAAACCGTTCTTATCTTTATTGTTCCAGTTAAACCGTAATGAATTCAGCATTAAACTTTCTATATGTTTCAGAATAATCGACCAGGAATAAAATACCGGAAAAAACAGTATAATATCCCCAAGCCCCCCTAAAAGGACATTCAGAATCCAGGGGATAAGACCTGCAGCTAAGAATATCTTAACTATTTTATTTTTAAAATCAACATACATAAAAATCAGATACATGAAAAGTGTTAATAAAACCAGATTTATAATTCCGGAAGAAAGGTGAAACCCCGCCAGCCTCCATTTTACGTGAATCTGCTTAAAAAAAGTATTAAGCGCCATGTACATAGAGACCGGATTCTTTGCAGAAGGAACATATACTATCTGCCAATGAATGCCTCCCGACTGCGTGTAAAAGTAGGAGTTTAACCTTTTCAAATACGAATCATACCTGGGATCCAATGGATCGAGTCTCTTTTTAATCTTATTCAGAGTTATTTTTTCCCTGCCCGTGTAATCATTAAACGAGACAATCGCACTGTACCCGGAAATTGCTTTTTTAAAGAGGTTATTCTTGAGTATTTCTTTAATCCCTGTCCGATCCGAACTTTTTAATTTAATCAATACAGTATAATAGCCTTTAAAAATCTGACTGTCCCCGTAAAATAACGGATTTCTTAAAATACCGGCAAAAAGGCCGATAATAAGAACGAGAAGAAGAGAGACGAACATTGTGATAAGCAGGGCTTTTTTCTTCACAGCCTGTACATTATAGCAAAATATTTTTTTCTTGACATCTCCATTATATAAACAATAGAATACTTTTTAATATATGACTAAGAATGAATCAGCCAGAGAATGGCTATATGCAGGGAAATCGATACTCTTTGTTTACGGTAATTTTTTTTACTGGCTGTTTAAAGAACCTTTCCCCTACAGACAGACAGGTGAACAATTTATAAGGACAATGCTCGAAGGTTTCGGCACGCTAATGATAGGTGCCGTAGTACAGGGACTGTTTCTCGCCTGGCTGGGAGGCCATTACGGCGGGCGGTTCGGGGCATACATCTGGGCAGGAACCGCAACTACATTCGCTATTTTCAGAGAAACATCCGTTCTTATGGCAGGCACCCTCTTTGCTTCACGGGTAGGTACGGCATTTACCGTGGAAATCGGATCTATGCAGATGTCCGGCCAGCTTGATGCACTCAGATTAATGGCTGTAGAACCGACCCAGCATATCGTTATCCCGAGAGTGCTCGCATCGATAATTTCACTTCTCCTGCTTAAAGCGTTGTCGGACGGAGTCGCGATTGTTTCCACCATGTTTTTTTTAAAACACTGGTTCGGAATCGCATACCCCATTTTTCTGGAACATGCTTTTGAATTCTTAAAACCGCCGATACTTACACAGTCCTTTGTACGGGCAGGAATCATCGGATTTTTTATCGGCCTTAATGCCTGCGGCCTCGGATATTACTTTCAGGGCGGTGCGGTAGAATTGGGAAAAACGACAACCAAGTCAACGGTAATAAATTTCATCTATGTGTTAATGGTAGATCTTATTTTCCAGGTTGTACTGGAAACAACCGGCTGGGGAACCGTATGATAGAAGTTAAAAATCTCCATGTATCGTTCTCCAACAATCATGTACTCCGCGGGCTCGATATACGGATAGACGAGCAGATGGCCACAGTGGTAATAGGAAGAAGCGGAATAGGCAAATCGGTACTTTTAAGATCACTATGCGGTCTTATTAAACCCGAACAGGGTTCGATACTTATAGACGGCGAAGATATAACAATGTGTTCCAGGAAAAAACTTCTGAAGATAAGAAACAAGATAGGAATGCTCTTTCAGGAAGGGGCACTCTTTGATTCCCTTTCCGTATATGAAAACGTTGCATTTCCTCTTACCTATCACCATCTCTTCAGCAGGGAAGAGATTGATAGAAAGGTACGGACATACCTTGATTTCGTTGAAATGCAGGAATTCCTCGATGCCATGCCTTCCGAACTTTCCGGCGGGATGAAACGTAAAGTTGCGATCGCCAGGGCTATGATAATGGAGCCGAAATACCTGCTCTACGATGAACCGACAAACGGACTCGACCCTTACAGCTCGGCGATAGTGGAAATAATGATTAAGAAGCTTCAGCAGGAATTAAATATAACCTCTTTGATCGTCACCCATGATATAGAATTAACACATTTTATTGCGGACAGAATAGCATTACTGGAAAGGGGAATAATCGTTTCTCTGGATTCCAGAAAGGATGCTTTTCGGGAAGATTCTCTTATATACGAACATTTCATTAAAAAGAGAGAAAGGATTCAACAGGCAAATGGCTACTAAAGCAAGCAGGATAATCAGGGTAATTATAATTTCGATTATTGCAATCGGAACATCGGTATTCCTGTATCTGATGATAAATAACTTTCAGTTCAGCAGAGGCACCTCCGTTAAGGTATTATACGAACGCATCGGAGCTCTTAACATAGGAACATGGGTAAGAAAATCCGGAGTAAAAGTAGGATCCGTAACAAAGATCGAAATAAACAAAGCAGACCAGCGGTCCGTGTATGTTACCGTTACAATGAGGCCCGGAGAAATAGTAAGAGAAAAAGACCAGTTTGCTATCGTTGTCCGCGGGCTCATGGGAGACCAGTATATAGAGATTTTCCCCGGTCCGTTAGACTCGCCGTCTGCTCCGGATGGTTATATTTTTAAAGGCGAACCCATGCTCGACACATCGTCACTTCTGACAACCGGCATCGGCATGCTGAACGATATAGGTAAAAGTATCAAGATAGTCGCCGGGATTCTTGCCGACAACAAGACATCCATCGAGAATACAATTATCAATATCGAAAAGACAAGTAAAAACCTCAACAAAATAACGGAACAGTCCGGTGAGTTAACGGATACAATTCCGCAGATAACATCGGTCATCAAGACTACACTGGCACGAATTAACAGCCTGACCGCTTCTCTGCAGAAAAATATAGGGGATACCGTGGAAAGTGAAAATAAAAATCTTTCAGAAACCCTCGATAATCTTAACGCCATCACAAAGAGCGTTAAAAAAACCGTTGATTCGCTTACACGCCGGTCATCATTTATCGATACAATCAGCAATCCGAAATTAAGCAAACAGATCGAGGATACCATGAATAACCTGCAGCAGGTTTCCGAAAATATTGTTAATATTACCGGTTCCCTGCAGAAGACCTTAAACGATATCTTAGGATCCGTTAACACGCAGTAACAAATGAATATAGCAAACCATATTAACAAATACCCTGTAACCGATAACGATGAAGGCAGACGGCTTGATAGAATTGTACGCAGGATGCTTCCGGAACAGCCGTTAACCGGTATCTACAAACTGATAAGACTTGGAATAATCAGGGTTGACGGAACAAAAAAATCGCATTCGTACCGCGTTATTAAAGGCCAGACCATAGATATTCCCGAAGAAATAAAAAAGGATGTTTCCGGTTATAACAGCGGGAAAGTCCGGAAACCGGCAGGAAGCTTAAATATTCCGCCGCTGCCTGAAGACTGGATAATTTACAGGAGTACAAAACTTATCGCATTAAACAAACCGGCAGGATTACTTACACACGGCAGAGACTCCCTCGATGAACGGGTACAGCAGTACCTTTTACGAAACCCCGGACTGGATAGTATTTCCTCCCTGTCATTTAAACCCGGGCCGTCACACAGGCTCGACAGAAACACGACCGGGATCGTACTTTACCCTCTGACACTTAAAACAGCACAGGAACTCTCACTGTGTATGCACTCGCGCAGGATAATAAAAATATATATAGCTCTTTTAAGCGGAACCGTTTCCGGGCCGGTAATCTGGAAAGACACTGTAAAAAGGAACAAACTGAAACGCATATCATATATCGCAGGAGATGACAGCGGCAAGAGAGCTGTTACAAAGGTTATGCCTATTGCAAACAGGAACAACCTCACATTAGCGCTCTGCTTTCCCGTAACAGGGAGAACTCATCAGATAAGAGTGCAGGCAAAAGCTCATCACTGTCCCCTTCCCGGTGATACAAAATACGGGGGTAAAAAAAACAGGAAGGGCTATCTGCTTCATGCTGCATATATCGGATTCCCGGATTGCCCGGTCGAAAATAATTTAAAAGAACTGTATGCACCGCTTGCCGAATCATCATCTCTAATGTTAGGAGATTTTTTCGGGAAACACATTGTCCGCCGCTGCATAACAATGTTAAATACATTAAAAAAAGATAATTTTTTTAACAAGTTTTAGTAATTATGGTTATCTTTATATACACCGGGTATTAAGAAAATGATTTCTATAAAGAAAATATATCATCACTTTGTCTGGGTCTTTCAGGGAGTTCAGGTTTTTGCCCTTGTCGGGAAGAGCGGCAGCGGCAAGAGTTTTCGCGCTCAACTTTTAGCGGAAAAATACGGCATAGATTTTATTATCGATGACGGCCTGCTTATCAGAGGCCAGAAAATCGTAGCCGGAACATCGGCAAAAAAAGAAAAAGGCGTACTGACAGCTATTAAAACAGCCCTCTTTGCGAACTCACAACATGCCGATGAAGTGCGGAAAACCCTGGAAAAAGAGAAATTCAAAAGGGTACTTATAATCGGCACCTCACTGCCCATGGTCAAAAAAATCGCTGCCACACTTAATCTTCCCCAGCCCACCCGCATTATTAAGATTCAGGATATCGCAACTCTGGATGAGATAGAAAAAGCAAGAAGGTCGCGCGATGAAGAAGGCAAACATATTATTCCCGTTCCCGCTATTGAAATAAAAAAGAACTATCCGCATATATTCTTCCAGTCCATAAAGGTGCTCTTAAAAAAGAAATTCAGTTTTTCGAAGGTACATAAGGAATTTGAAAAAACAGTTGTCCGCCCGGATTACAGCAGAAAAGGGAAAGTAACGATTTCCGAAGAAGCCTTAAGTCAAATGGTGCTTCATTGTGTTAATGAATTCGATCCCACAATAAAGGTTGCAAAGATTTCGATAAAAAATGAAAGCGGCAAATACATTTTTAATCTGTTTTTAGATGTGCCGTATGGAACTCAAATCTCGGGCGATGTATACGATTTACAGCGTTACATTTTAAACAATATCGAGCGCTTCACCGGTATTATCATAGAAGCGGTAAATATAACGGTGAGTAAAATATCATACATAAAGAATTTACTGAAAAAAAGAGTGCAGAACACAACCGACGAATAAAATAAAGTATTTGACATCCCCATTAACTCTGAATAAGATATGACTCAGGAGGAAACATGAGAAAATTCCCTCTTTTTGTCATTATCAGCTTTGTCCTCGGCTACCCATTATTTTCCGAAAGCAGTACCTTTTTCAGGGAAGAGTCCCCGCACTACAGGGTTTATTCCGATGACAGCTCATCCTCGGCAAGAGAGATATCTCAAAAAATGGAAGCATGTCTGCGGCTTTACAATGGAATCCTGCATCTTGATCTGTCTTCCCTTAAAGTAAAACTTAAAGTACGAATATTCAAAGAAAAAAGCTCCTTCGACAGCTATCTTGTTTCACTTATAAATCAGACACGTGATGATTTCGTTTATATACATTATACCGACCTCGAAAAATCAGAACTTGTCGGATTCGAAAAGGCCAATAGTGCCGAGTTTGATTCTTCACTGCTCCACCAGGGTTTTATTCAATTTATCAAGGCCATGATTCCAAACTCTCCTATCTGGCTCAGAGAAGGAATTGCGGCTTATGTCGAAAATTCAAAATATAACAGTAGTACATCCTCGTTCGTATGGAGACCGAATCTGGTCTGGCTGGATTCTCTGAAATCCATTATAAATACGAAAGACAAATTTATTCCCTTGGATAAATTACTTATTATGAATAAACAGGAAGCACTTAAAAATATATCGTTATTTTATCCGGAGGCCTGGGGTATCGTTCAATACCTGTCAAATACCGGTGAAAAGAAGTACAACCGTATTTTCTGGGATTCGATCAGCGCGCTCGATGCCGGAGCAACAGTCGACGAAAACTCTAATTATGTCCTTAAAAAAGCATTTTCCTGGGTGGATAAAAATACTCTGCACAACGATTTTATCAGCTATATAAAATCACTTAAAACTTTCACTGATTATATAAAAGAGGGGATCGATTTTTACAGCAAGGGTGATATTAACCATGCGGAAGAGTCCTTTAAACATGCCGTCCGAATCGAACCCGACAACCATATACCGTATTACTACATGGGGTTAATATCCTATGCCAGGAAAAAGTACGGTGACGCGGAAATATTTTACAAAAAAGCACTTAAACTCGGCACTGAATCGGGCTTAATAAATTATGCACTTGGTGTTAATGCTTTCGCAGCAAATAAATTCGATGATGCTGTGGTTTATCTGAAAAAAGCTAAAGAAACAGATAAAAAAACATACGGAGCAAAGGTAGACACTTTGCTTAAACGAATAGAACTTTTAAGGTAATAAGCCTTTATATTCTATAATTTAAGAGAAACGATTACAATATATCTTTTTAAGGTCAGGAGATGATTATGTCGAATTTGGAGATCAAAACAGTAAAAACCGGCAGGGACAGAATGCAGTTTATCAAGATGCCCTGGGCTGTCTATAAAAATGACCCGCACTGGGTACCTCCGATAATTTTCGATCAGAAAAGTTTTATCAACCCGAAAAAAGGTGTTTTTTTCGAACACGGCAGTGCACGGCTCTTTTTAGCTTTACGTGACGGCAAACCGGTGGGAAGGATATCGGCCCATATAAACCATATGCACGATGAAATCTATAATGACGGAAAAGGCTTTTTCGGTTTTTTCGAATGCGAAAATGATCAGGAAACAGCGGACATTCTATTTAAATCAGCAGAAGAATACTTAACCGCAGAAAAAAGAAAATCCGTAGAAGGCCCTATGAGTTTCGGCATATACGATGAAATCGGACTGCTTATAGACGGCTTCGATACCGATCCCTATGTCCTTAACGTGCATAATCCCGCCTACTACCGGACACTTGTGGAAAATGCAGGATACAGAAAATCTGTGGACTGGTATGCATACAGGGGGGCCACAAATCAGAAAGTGGACGACCGCATGTACCGGTTAAAGGGCAGGGTAATGAAACAGCCCGGTTTAACCATAAGGAAGATTAATCCGAAGGAGAATTTCGATAGAGACGCCGCTATAATAAAACATATATTCGGCAAAGCCTGGGATAAAAACTGGGGGCACGTTCCGCTTACAGATTCCGAATTTAACAGAATTGCAAAGGAATTAACAACGCTGGTTGTCCCGGATCTATCCTTTATTGCAGAGATCGACGGCAGAGCAATCGGGTTTGCACTATCCATTTACGACGCCAATGTGGCCGTAAAAAAAATAAACGGAAGGCTCTTCCCCTTTGGTTTCATCAAACTGCTGCTTAACCTTAAAAAAACGGATAGATTCAGGCACATACTTATGGGTATTCTGGAGGAATACAGGTACAGGGGAATAGAAATAGCCTTCTATGTAAATATAGCGGAGCAGGCGTACAAACTGGGATTTTCAGAAATCGAGATGTCTCTGATTGTAGAAAACAACGACTCCATGCGTAATTCCTTAAAACATCTGCCCGTTGAGATTTATAAAACCTATAGAATTTATATAAAAGAACTTTAAAAAGAGGCGGCAGGGAAAATGGCAGGCAGTATAACCCCCAGAGTGCTGAAGGGATTCAGAGATTTTCTTCCCGAGAGGGAAACAGGAAAGAGATATTTAATCGCACAGCTCGAAAAGGTCTTTAAGCTGTTCGGATTTGTACCGATCGATACTCCTGTACTGGAATATACGGATATACTTCTGGGCAAAGGCGGCGGAGAAACGGATAAACAGATTTACAGATTCTTCGATAACGGCAACAGGGATATCGCCATGCGTTATGATCTGACCGTTCCTTTTGCCCGATTTATGTCCCAGCACAGAAACGAGCTTTACCTCCCCTTTCGGAGATACCACATAGCGAAGGTGTGGCGCGGCGAAAACACACAGAAGGGAAGATACAGGGAATTTACGCAGTGCGATTTTGATATAGTGGGAAGCGATTCCGTTTCTGCCGATTTCGAGATTCTTTTTCTCATGTATACAAGTCTGATCAGTATCGGCATTAAGAAATTTACGATTCACGTCTCCGACAGAAATCTGTTTAACAGGCTTCTTGAAAAACTGGAGATTAAAGAAAAATCCGCGGAAATCCTGCGTACCGTAGATAAGGTAAAAAAAATCGGAACGGATAAAGTACATTCTCTCCTTTCGGAGATCACCGGCAAAACAAAGGCGGATGCCATAATACGGTTTATCAGTAAAGGTGCGGATTTTACCGGTACCGTAGAGGCGATCAGAAACAGTATCGGAGCGGAAGCCGGCGAGACAACACGAATAGAAGAAATCTGGAAATTCATAGAGGATTTAAACCTTACAGAGAGCTTTACATTTGATCCCTCCATAACAAGGGGCTTAGACTACTACACGGGGATTGTTTTCGAAACATACCTTAATGAGATGCCGGCAATAGGTTCCGTCTGTTCAGGGGGAAGATACAATAACCTCACCGCCCTTTATTCCAGGGAAGCGATACCCGGCGTCGGCTCATCTATCGGACTGGACAGGCTCATGGCTGCAGTTGAACTGCTTGCCACGGGAAAACAGATCTCTCCGGTACCTCAGGTAATTATACTTAATTTAGACGAATCACTTCTTACATACTACCAGCTTATCGCTTTAGAACTGAGGAATAACGGAATTTCCACGGAAACATATCCTGATAAGAAAAAACTGGCGGTTCAGTTTAACTTTGCCGGGAAAAAGGGAATCCCCCTTGCCGTGATATGCGGAGAAGATGAAAAGTCGCAGGGCTTAATTACTCTTAAGGATCTGCGTACAAGGAAAAGCTATTCCGGCCTTACACTTGATACTTTAAAAGATACAATAAAAATGTTATTATAAGTTATGAATCCACTTAAACTACCGGTATACAGACACCGCACAAAAATTCTCAAAGCATTACAGAAGAGCCAGGTTATCGTTGTAGAGAGTCCTACAGGTTCAGGGAAAACAACACAGATTCCTCAAATTTTATACAACGAAGGATTTGCCGAACACGGCATTATCGGGGTTACACAGCCGCGCAGAATAGCTGCGGTTTCGGTATCCCGCTTTATTGCCGAACAACTAAAAACACGCATCCCGCGTATCGTGGGATACAAGATGCGGTTCGAAGATATGACGGATCAATCCACTAAAATAAAAATAATGACGGACGGGATACTTCTGCAGGAGCTTAAAGCGGATTACAGTCTCTCCCGGTACAGTGTGATTATGGTCGATGAAGCGCACGAAAGAAGTCTGAACATCGATTTTATTTTAGGACTTCTTAAGAATATCCTTAATATTCGCCCCCGGTTTAAGGTCATCATCTCTTCCGCAACGATAAATGCGGAGGTTTTTTCCGAATATTTTGACGGCTGTCCGATTGTAAAAATCGAATCGGAAGCTTTCCCCGTGGAAACGAGATTTACACCCCCTGTTCCCGAAAATGACACCGATGCCATGTTTAAGAAAATACTGGAGATAGTCGAATATGCAGAGGAAAAAAGAATCAAGGGAGACATTCTTATCTTTCTCTCCGGCGAACGTACAATAAAAGAATGTATTACGGTTTTAAGCCATACACCTTTCAGTAGAAAACTTAAAGTACTGCCGCTTTACTCCAGACTCTCTACGGAGGAACAGGAAAATGTATTTAAAAGCTGCAGGGGAAAACGGAAGATAATCGTAGCCACCAATATTGCCGAAACAAGTATTACAATCGACGGAATTACAATTGTTATAGATTCGGGCTATGCCAAGATGAATTACTTTCATCCCGACAGTTATACTTCTTCACTTGTGGAAATTCCTATTTCACGTGCATCCTGCAATCAGAGAAAGGGAAGAGCCGGGCGGACAAGACCCGGCATATGCTACAGACTCTACTCGGAGAAAGATTATTCATCACGGCCTTTATTTACAACGGAAGAAATCTACAGAACCGACCTGTCGGAGGTAATACTCAGAATGGCAGAAATCGGAATCAGCGAATTTGAAGATTTCGACTTTATATCGCCTCCCGGCAAACAGAAAATTTCAAGTGCTCTGGATACCTTAAAATTACTCGAGGCAATTAATGAAAACAGGGAACTTACCGAAATCGGCAGGATGATGACTCAGTTCCCGATTCTTCCCAAACATTCAAGAATTATTGCAGAAGCCGTTAAACGGTATCCTTCCGTTATGGAAGAGGTTATTACTGCGGTATCCTTCCTGACATCCAGTTCGCCGTTTCTCCTTCCCCAGGGTGAAGAGTTAGAAGCCCGAAAAGCTCATCATAATTTTCGGGACCCCTACGGAGATTTTTATTCCTATATAAGACTGTTAAAAGGCTACGTTAAAAGCAGAGACCGTGATGAATTCTGCATTCAATACTACCTCGAAGCAAAAACCATGAAAGAGATTCTGAATATAAAATATCAGTTAGAAGAGATTGTATCCGGTATGGGTATTCCGGTACTGCGCGGAGGAAGTATTGCAGATTATCTGTGTGCCGTTTCCCGCGGTCTTATACAATCGGTATGCATCAGAACCGGCAAGAATCTTTACAGAAGTTTAACAGCGGAAAAAATACAGATACATCCCGGGTCTGTCATGTTTAAAAAAACTCCCGATTATATAGTTGCAGGAGAAATAGTCAGAACATCGAGAAGGTATGCCCGTTCCGTATCCCCGCTTAAGGAAAACTGGCTCGAACGGATATACCCTTCTCTCCCCGAAAGTCTAAAGGCCAGAAAGTATGTTTCCGCGGGAACCCGAAAGAAAAAAGATTTTACAAACAAAATAAAAATCGGGCCCGAGGTATTCCCCATAGCTATGGAAAAAGGCAGAAATAAAGTAGTTATACTGGATTGGTTCAGGATTAGTCCTCTGGCGGCAAAATTAAATCCGGATATGCTTGCCGATTATAAAAAATTAAAAGGTAAAGTAGTTTTTAAAGAGTATGAAATCTTTTCCGGGCAGCGTTTAAACACAATTTTAAAGATTATTCCCGTGCTCGACAGGAATAAATTAAGAATTATACCGAAATGGGACAGCAGAAATTTAAGGTATCCTGAAGATGCGGATAGGATATTTACAAATCTTAATTCTCTGCTCTGCCTCTGCAGGGCGAGAAAAAAGTCTAAAAAACTCGGTTTCCTTACACTTGTCACGGAAGGAGGAAGTGTCTATTGGTTTCGGTGCATTCAGAAGTACTACTCCGCAGTATCCAGCTCATTAGCAGGGCTGGAGTCGTTGATCGACGAGGATGAAAATTTAATAATAAAAAGCGGATACAAAGATAAAATAAATAAATATTACAGGATGCTCTCTGAAATCCTGGATACATAGGCTATGACCGCCGCGGTTCGATAAGGATTTCTTCCTTCCCCACTGCGGAATATTTAACGATGCCTCTCTTTAAGAGAATTTCAATTGTCGAAAGAACATCTTTCTGAGAAATCCCCAGATGGACGGAAGCCCATTCCGCGAAACTTCCGGCATTAACCCTGAATCCTTTAAAAGTCGAAGTTCCGTGTTCTTCCGCATATTGGTACAAACCGTCCAGAAGCTGATTGTGCTTGTTCGTAACCATAATATTTTGAATTATAAGGTTTGCCTTTCTTATTCTCTCGGACAGTATTTTAATCATCTTTTTAGCAAAATCCGGATTCTGCTCGATCATATTATCGAAGAGATTCTCATTTAATACAAGCAGTCTTGTCGGTTTGGTAGCTACTGCGGATGCAGAACGGGATTTCTTTTCTATAAGAGCCATTTCCCCGAAAACATCACCCGCATGAAGTACAATGAGCGTTTTTGAAGTTTTGGAGGATGTGTTTTTCCGGATTTCCACCTCTCCCTGAATAATGACGTACATCTCATTACCGGGATCTCCTTCCTCGAAAATTGTTTTTCCGGGACTGAACAACCTTACATGTTTTGCAAAAATCTCTTTGTTAACTTTCATATGACAGCCTCTTTAAACTAATTCTAAAAACCTTGTAATCTCTTTCCCGGTAATTTCAACAATATAAGTATCACAAAGATTTTTCTGCACGACAAACCGCAGTTTACCATTTCTCTTCTTTTTATCCCCCAACATGGCATCTACTATAGCATCAGCATTAATCGCATCAAACTTAAGTTTATAATCGTACAGGCTTAACAGATGAAGCACCTTCTCCTGATATTCCCTGTCCGCCGCACCTATCGAAACACCAAGTTTAACCGCCATAGCCAGTCCCCATGCAACAGCCTCCCCATGCGTAATACTTTTAAAGCCGGTTACGGATTCCAGTGCATGTCCGAATGTATGCCCGAGATTCAAGGTTGCCCTTTTGCCGTGTTCTCTTAAATCCTCTTCCACTATTCTTCCCTTTACGGATACGCACCGTTTTATAACATCCTCCATCAGATCTTCATCACGTATAAGGATATCCTCCTTCCTGTTTTCCAGAAGCGAAAAGAGCCCGGCATCACCTAACATTGCGGTTTTAATAACCTCCGCAAGACCTGAACGGTACTCCCTTTCGGAAAGAGATTTAAGCACATCTATAAAAATATATATGCTGTCAGCCGGATAAAAGGTGCCTACCGTATTCTTTAAATCCTTATAATTAAAACCTGTTTTCCCTCCAATGGCAGCATCCACCATCGACAGAAAGGTAGTCGGTATAAGTATCAAGGGACATCCCCGCATATATACCGAGGCTGCAAATGCTGTAAGATCGCAGACAACACCGCCTCCCACTCCTATGAACCCTGCATCTCTTCCCAGCCTGTGCTCTACAGCGTGATCCAGTATTATTGCCGCGCTCTCCCAGTTTTTATAGATTTCACCGGGTTGTAATACTGCATACTTTTTGGTTTTTTCTCCGAACAATTTATTCTTAAAAAGAGAAACCGTATTGGAATCAAAAACGAAGAGGCTGTTATCCTTATTAACTTCCGGAGTTTTTAGCCTCTTTTCAATAATAACGCACGATTTTTTAAAGCCGAAATCAAGGTTTAAACTCTTGTTATTATTCATCGGCTTTGCCGCCTAAGAAAATAAAATGTTCGATGAAATTCGGGTAGGATACAGCCGCCGCATCAAAACCATTAACATCTACGGTTCCTCCCGTATAGGCACTTAATACGGCACCTGCCATTGCAATCCTGTGGTCGCCTCCGGATTCTACAACACCGGGCTTAAGTTTTTGAGGCCCGTTAATCATAAAACCATCACTGAAAACATTAATCGTTCCTTTAAGGGATTTTATCATATTTGCAGTCGTTGCCAGGCGATCGGTTTCTTTATGTTTTAATTCCTCCGCCCCGGATACAACGGTTTTGCCCTCTGCGGATACGGCCAGAGCCGCTATCAAGGGTATTTCGTCTATAAGATCGGGAATCTCTTCCTCTGTTACCGCAGTACCGGTAAGGGAGGAAGGTTTTACGGTAATTACACCTACAGGTTCGCCCATACGGACCTCCGTTTCTTCTATTACGATATCGGCGCCCATTCTTTTAAGCACCCTTATGAAACCGGTTCTTGTGGGATTTATTCCGCAGCCGATAACCTTAAGCTCTTTCCCGGACAGAAGCGCCCCCGCAATAAAAAAGGATGCCGATGAGATATCTCCGGGAATTCGAAAATCGAATGCCGGAAGTTCTACGACCGGTTCTAATTTGATCATTTCGCCGTCCGCCGTAACGGGCAGGCCGATGGCTTTAAACATTCTTTCCGTATGATCCCGGGAATGTATCTTTCCCGTTAATACGATAGTGCCTTTGCTCCTTAAGCCTGCAAAAAGAACGGAGCTCTTTACCTGGGCGCTCGAAACAGGAAGTTCGTAATCAACCGGCATTAAAAGCCCGTCACCGGGCAGAAAAGTCAGGGGAGCATAACTGCCGTTATCCCTTCCGGTAATATTTCCGCCCATTGCCCGTAAAGGCTCGACTACCCGCTTCATCGGCCTCTTAAGCAGGGAATTATCGCCGGTCATTACAGCATACAGGGGAAGTCCTGCTAAAAGCCCGGCCAGCAGCCTCATGGTCGTGCCTGAATTTCCCGCATCCAGGACATTACATGGTTCCCGGAATCCATGAAGGCCCCTTCCGTGTACGGTAATTTCTTCATGTTTTTTTTCAGAAGCACCACCCCGGTTATCCTCTCCGGAATTCCTGACAGAAAACTCGACTCCCAGTGACTTAAGACACCCGATAGTAGACAGGCAGTCTCCTGTTCTTAAAGGATCGATCACAGTTGAAATACCGGAGGAGATAGAGGACAGCATCAGCGCTCTGTGTGTAAGTGATTTATCAGGGGGAGGAATCAGCACTCCTCCGAGTCCTTTTTCCGCATTAAAACCAATATTCATACTAAAAGCTTATGCTTAAAATGAGATTTTTGTCAAATGAAGATGAAAAATCTTTTTCCGTAATAAAGGGAGCGGTTTAATAAAGTGTTTTTTTAAAAAGCCGCTGTTTCCGATCGTCGATTGACAACCGATATTTCTATAGTTTAAAATCATCACCAATGAAACGGTACAATTTATTAATGCACAGAATTCTTGGCGGCTACGTTATGCTTCTAAAAAAAGCAGCGTTAACACTTGCACTATTAATCTTTATTGCTTTTTTAAGTGCTATCATTGTTTTTCCTCTCTGGTTTATAGCCGGGAAATCCAGATCACTCTACAACATACTGTTTTCCGCTTTTCTGGGATTGATATTTATAATATACCTTATCTCCGGTTTCCGCACATCAGGCATCAATATAGTACTTATATGGCTGGCCAGGTTAAAAAAGATAACTGCAGTGCTGTTTTTTATTCTTATCCTGTACGGTATAATCTGGGTATTTTCCATGCATCTTATCGCTGCCGGAGTAGTCCTGCTGATTTTTTATCTCTTTATTATCGGGTATTTCGGATTCGGCAGACTTAAAAAAAACAAGTAGGGAGGTTTAGCTGATGGGCTTTAAAGAATTAGCCCGGAATATGAAGAAAAAAAAGCCTGTTGTTATTGCCGTCGCATATCCTGTTAAAGACGGGATATTCCATGCATTAAAAGAGGCATCCGATCTTGGGATTTGTTCTCCCCTGCTTATAGGCAGCGCGGATATAATTACGAAGAATGCCAAAAAAGCGGGCCTGCGGAAGTACAGCAGTATCGATGCGCATAATGAACCGGAGGCTTCGAGAAAAGCCGTTCAGGAGGTCAGCAGCGGCAGGGCACAGTGCCTGATGAAGGGGCATGTTCCGACAGCCCTGCTGATGAAAGAGGTACTTAATGCCGGTTACGGGCTTCGCCGGGGCGGGCTTTTATCACACATCGCTGTATTTGAAAAGGAAGACGGTTCCTTCCTGGGAGTTACGGACGGCGGTCTTAATATAGCACCCGGCATTACGGAAAAAATTGATATAATAAAAAATGCCGTAAGCCTTTTCCGTTCTCTCGGTGTAAAAATACCAAAGGTTGCTCTGCTCTCCGCTGTGGAGGTTGTTAATCCGGCGATACAATCCACCGTGGAAGCTGCCGCACTTGATATGATGGGTATGCGGGGGCAGATAAAAGATGCCGTTATCGAAGGACCCCTTGCACTCGATCTTGCAGTGAGCAGGGAAGCATGCGAATTAAAAGGTGTTAACTCTAAAATCAAAGGCGACGCCGATATACTTGTGGTTCCCGATATTGCAAGCGGGAACATTCTCGGTAAATCTTTAATTCACCAGGCCGGGTTTCCCTCCGGCGGTATTATTGCAGGAGCAAAAGCACCCGTGATTCTTCTGTCCCGTTCGGATACGAAGTCGGAAAAACTCAATTCTATCCTTTTAGGTGTTTCATCGGTAAATACTTAAAAAACAGATACTACAGGTAAAAATTACCCGGGTCTTATTTAAGGAGGTTCCCGATGTTTTCCATCTGTATAATCAACCCCGGATCTACATCTACAAAGGTTGCAGTTTATTATGGAGCAGAAAACAGCAAACCCGCAGAAGGATCCGCACGAAATATAAAACATGACCCTGATATACTTGAAAAGCGGAAAAATCCCATAGATCAGCTCAACTTCAGGATTAAAGCCGTAGAGGACTTTCTAGAAGAGCAGAAAATCGAAACTCTCGATGCCGTAGTGGGACGGGGAGGACTTGTAAAACCGGTCCCCGCAGGAAGTTACAAAATCACGGAATCGATGATCAGAGATCTGAAAGAGTCGAAATACGGCAGCCATGCCTCCAATCTCGGCGCACTGATTGCAGATTTATTAGGCAGGCGCTTTAACTGCCCCGCTTTTATAACAGACCCGGTAGGTGTCGATGAATTCGAACCCCTGGCACGTTATTCGGGTTTTCCGGGCATGGAACGAAAGTGCCAGTCACATGCTCTTAATATAAGAGCAGCGGCACGCAGAGCGGCTGACAGTCTAAGAACAACTATGTTCGATTTAAATCTTATAGTCGTTCATCTGGGAGGCGGTATTTCCGTGGCACCGCTTAAAAAGGGCAGAATTGTGGATGTAAACAATGCCAATGACGGCGGACCTTTTTCTCCGCAGAGGACAGGTTCTCTGCCCACAACACAACTTGTAAATTTATGTTTTTCAGGCAAATACGGAAGTGCAGAGGAACTTAACCATATTCTTACCAAAAAATCCGGTTTGCTGGGTTATATCGGGACCGATGACGGCATAGAAATAACCGAAAGAATTAAGAAGGGCGATGCCCGTACCTTAGAAGTATTCGAGGCTATGGCATACCAGATATCGAAAGAAATCGGGGCGATGGCGGCTGTACTTAAAGGAAAAGCGGACATGATTATTCTTACAGGAGGCATGGCCCACCCGCCGTTAACCGAATGGATAGAGGAGGCGACAAAATGGATTGCACCGGTTAAAGTTTATCCGGGAGAAAATGAAATGTCCGCACTGGCGGAAGCAGGCCTAAGATATCTCTCCGGCATAGAGGAATTAAAAGATTATTAGTATAAATAAATTCAGTATATTCCTGTTACTGTTTATATTCAGTTTTAAAACATTTGCAGATTATCCGGAGATACATTATCTTAACCGGAATGATCCTCTATTTGTACAGCTGCAGGATGACATAAAAACATACTACCGCTGGAAAAGCAGAAATAAGAACAAGAAGGATAATAAGTTTCCTCCGGTTATAATTTTCAGCTATACACTTCATAAAAGTGACGACCTGTTTGCCCTGGCTGCTCAATTGAATCTGCCTTATGATACGATATCAACTCTAAACCGCATCAGTAATCCCGAAGAGCTTAAAAAAAGAAAAAGAATTCTCATACCAAATTTGCCCGGCATCTTTGTCCCGCTTAAACCGGAATCCACTCTCGAAGATATTATGTTTTCATGGAGGGTAAGACAATCCGAACCTGTAATTAAACTTATCATAACGGAAGCCGGGGTAAAAACATACTACAACTTTTATTTAAGCGATAGATTTCATCCGATAGAACGGGCTTATTTCCTGAAACTCTTATTCCGCTTTCCCTTAAGCAAAGGCGTTCTTTCCTCGGGGTACGGAGAAAGAACCAGCCCTTTTACAGGCCACCCTGAATTTCACACAGGCATAGATATCGCGGCACCTTCAGGCACGGATGTTTTTGCGGCGCGTGACGGAATTGTAATAGAAAGGGGCTATAATAAGGTGTATGGAAATTATATTATACTCCGGCATAAAGGCGGTTACGAAACAGTGTACGGCCACTTAAAAGAAATTAAAGCGGAGTTGCATCAACATGTTACTTCGGGTATGATTATCGGTGCAGTGGGGAGTACAGGAATGTCCACAGGTCCGCATCTTCACTTCGAGATAAGACGCAAGGGGGCTCCGACGAACCCTGTTCCCCTTATTAACGGATTAAAGAAATGAAAAGATTCATTTTCCTTATACTGCTTTCATCTTCGGTTTATCTGTACGCAGAAACCATTGTATCACCTGTTGCCGCCGTTATTTCACTTCCGGTAGAGTCGGGAAGCGAAAAGAATACTAAACTTAAACTGGAAGAATCCGTAGTACTCGATATACAGGGAAATAAAGAATTTCTTAAGTCTTTAACGTTAGAGATGCATCAATCAAATACATTAAAGAGATATGCAGATAGTTTCGAGATAATTCTCTTTAAAAGATTAAAGCCTCTGCCTGCAAAGGGATTAAAAAATTTTAAGGGAATACGGATATTTTCACATATTATCCCTTATCAGAACAGAATCTACGTAAGAATACCCGTACAGACGGACAAAAAAGCCGGCAGGGGCAGCCGGGAAAATATCTTTTCTGTTAAAAAACCTGTTTCCATATCCGATTTTCCTCTTTTAATAACCATACAGCCCGTTATGAAAGGCATTCCCGACAAGGCATTTACAAAGGAATTCTATATTTCAGCTGCCCCGGAGGTTATAAACAGAGGCTTCCTCGAGCTTTCGATAAAAAAACCTGAAGATTTTAAAAACGAGCAGTATTCCGTTTTTATCGACGGAAAAGAGGTTAACAATAAAAACAAACCTGTCGAACTGGATGCAGGTATTCATGAATTGCTTATACAATCGGCGTCCTTCGAGAAGGTCACCTCGGCATTTACCATAGAAGCGGGAAAGACAAACAGTATGAATATAATTCTTAAACAAAACATATCGACCATTTCTTTCGAAGCGCCGGAAAATGCTGTTGTCTATCTGGACGGAACAAAACTCGCCCCTTATCAGCTTAAGAGGATAAGAATAAAGGGAGGTGAACATTTGATAAGAATAAAAATAGATGATTACAGTCTTACAAGAAAGGTAACGGTAAAGAAGAATAAAACGTACAAAGTTTCTCTGGTTTTTGATATGCTTATTAAAGAATATTAAGTATTTTTAAAGTGTTGTCGATAATAAAAGTGTCGGTATCCTAATATAGTTCCCCTCCCAGTTTACTATATTAACCGGCACCCTAACGGGTAGGCCAGTCTCTTAAAAGGACTGGCCTCTTTTTTTTAGCCAACATTGATCTTGACAATTTTACACAAAAGTCTCTTAATTTGTCCTAATGAAATCTAGAAAAAATAGGAAATTCCTCACTGAAATTCTGCTCGGGTTATTAATTATTACGGCTGTTATTATAGGTGCTTCCATAGGGGTTGTCCTGGCCGCTACCAGAAACATAGACTTAAGCGAGGCTTTCGGCGAGCACAAGCCTGCACTTCCGACTCAGATACTCGATATAAAGGGAAGGCTTATCACCGAATTTTTTTCCAGCGAAAAAAGGGAAATCGTTTCCATAGATGAGATGCCGAAGATTCTTATAGAAGCATTACTGACCCGGGAAGACAGGCATTTTTATGAGCATCACGGTTATAGAATTCAGGATATCATAAAAGCGGGCTGGCATATAATTACAGGTCAATTCTTTCAGGGCGGAAGTACAATAACGCAACAGCTTGCAGGAACCCTTTATACAGACAGATCCGACATTTCATTAAAAAGAAAACTCATCGAATTATGGTGGGCGATACAGTTGGAAAGGCGCTATACAAAAAACGAGATTCTAGAGATGTATTTAAATGAAATGTACTTCGGCCATAATACCTACGGAGTGGAAACCGCCTCTCAGTTCTACTTTAAACACTCTGTTCGTGATATAACACCTGCGGAAGCTGCGATGCTTGTAATTCAGTTAGCTGCACCGGGATACTACTCACCTATTAACCATCCCAACAGAGCGAAGCAGAGACAAAAAGAAATATTAAGCCAGATGGTAAATCTGGGATACCTGACAAAAGAGAAAGCAAGCCTGTCATTCCAGGATTACTGGGATAACTATGATTATACACGGACAAATATCACATCCGCCTGGTTCGAAAGAGAAGATAAGGCACCTTATTTCAGCGAATATGTGCGCCAGAAACTTGAAGATATGCTCTACGGCTCGATCGATATGTACAAGGCGGGCCTTGTTGTCCACACAACACTGAACCTCGATTATCAGAAAATTGCAGATAAGGTTATGCGGGAAGGAATAAGAAAAATTAATGCCACCTATCAGGCTCAGAGAAACAGACGGTTAAAGTATGCCGATGAGAATTTCTTAAATGTTATAGATCTGCTTTCTCTTACATTTAACATAGATGATCTGCGTGTAGCGGGCCGGAGACAGAAAATTCAGGCCAGAAATTATTTTTTAAATGATTTGAATCCGGTAATGGATATCTTTTCCGGCATGTTTAATCTCTCCGATATAAGATACGCATCAAAAATCGGCTACAAAGTGGAAGCAAAGAAAGAACAGAAGACCGAAGTTCAGGGTGCTCTTATTGCGATGGATTCGACAAAGGGCTACATCTATGCGATGGTGGGCGGCAAGAAATTCGAGAGAACGGATCAATTTAACAGGGCAACCCAATCCAAAGTCCAGCCCGGTTCGGCTTTTAAACCTCTCTACTATTCCGCAGCGATTTCATCAAGAAAATTCACGGAATCCACCATGATAGTAGATGCTCCGGTAGTGTTCTGGAATGATGACGGCACTCCGTATGTTCCGCTCAATTACAAGGGCGAATGGAAGGGACGGGTACTTCTATGGTACGCTCTTGCCCATTCCATGAACGTACCTTCCTTAAAGGTACTCGACGGAATTGGGTTCAGCGCGGCTATTTCAAGGGCAAGCCGAATGCTGGGTTTTACGGACCCCGCTGTGATCGAAAGAGTCTTCCCCAGAAAATATCCGCTCGGTCTAGGTGTTATAACAGTCTCGCCGCTTCGTATGGCACGTGCATATGCCACCTTTCCCAATCAGGGGCGGGAGGTAGATCCGATTGCCATACGGTATATCGAAGACAGAAGCGGTAAAATAATACTGGAGCCGGAAAAGGAACTCAGGCTTAAACAAAAGCGAAAAGGCGATTCCATGCAGATCATGAGCCCGCAGACAGCATACATAATGGTTGATATGCTGGAAAATACTGTAAAGAGCGGAACACTTCACTGGCCTACACTTACAACAATCGGCAAATTCGACAGGCCGATCGCAGGCAAAACCGGAACGACACAGAACTGGTCCGATGTATGGACGGCAGGATTTACACCCCAGATTACAACAGCCCTGTGGTTCGGTTTTGATGAAAAAGGCCACTCACTCGGTGTATATACGACAGGCTCGACATTCGCAGGCCCTGTATGGGTTAAATTTATGCAGGAAGTTCATAAGAATCTGCCGATAGAAGATTTTATAAAACCGGACACCGGCCTGCGTGAGGTAACGGTATGCAGCAAATCCGGACTTCTGCCGACTGAATACTGCAAGAAAACAGAGAAACATATCTTTCTTGCCGGAACGGAACCGAAAAAATTCGACACACTCTGTGAATATGAAGCTAAGAGAAAACGAACAGTTAAAGAAAATATCAGGAGCTCAATTTTACCGGAAGACCTCGGAAACAACACTTTTAATCTTCCCGGCTCAATTGAAGGTCTTGGCAATCTCAAATCGGATACTACAGGAACAACGGACAAAAACAGCAGAACGGGCAATCCGTTACTCGATTAACCGGTAATTACAGGGGGATAAAAAAATATGAGCACTAAAACACCGCTTTATGACGAACATGTAAGCTTAAAGGCAAAAATGGTGGATTTTCACGGCTTTGTCCTCCCCGTTCTATACGGATCGATAAAGGAGGAGCATAACCATGTCCGCACGAAATCAGGTATTTTTGATATATCACATATGGGACAGATACTGATAGAAGGCAGAGATGCATTTGATTTTATTCAATTTTTAAGTACAAACGATGCATCGCATTTTAAAAACGGCCAGGCCTTCTATACCCTGCTCTGCAAAGAAAACGGCGGCATTATAGACGATCTTATTATACTGAAGTATAACGATGATAAATATTTTCTTGTCGTCAATGCATCCAATATAGAGAAAGATTATTCGTGGATAAAGAAACATGCTGAAAAATTTTCTTCTGTAAAAGTAAAAAATCTCTCCGACAGCCTTGGAATGCTTGCATTACAGGGGCCATTGGCTTATGAGATTCTAAACGAAACATTGGGCGGAGGAAAAACATTGCCCTCGCATTTTTATTTTTCCGAAATCGATTTCTGCAGTGAACCCGTAATTGTTTCCGGAACAGGATACACAGGGGAGGATGGTTTCGAGATCATTGCATCGGCGGACAGAACCGTAGAGATATGGAAAGCCGTACTGGAAACAGCAAAAAGCAATGTAATGCCCTGCGGGTTAGGGGCGCGTGACACTTTAAGAATAGAGGCGTCATACATGCTCTATGGAAATGATATCGATGAAGACCATACACCGGTAGAAGCCGGCATAGGATGGGCGGTAAAAAAAAAAGGCGATACCGGTTATTTAGGAAAAAAAATACTTTCAGAGCAGAAAAATAATGGTGTAAAGAGAAAGCTTGTGGGATTTAAAACACTTAAACCCGGAATTCCAAGACACGGCAACACCATTGTTTCCGAAGACGGCAAAGAGGCCGGAAAAGTAACAAGTGCAACATACGGGCCGTATATTAAGAAAACCATCGGCATGGGGTATGTTATTCCGGATTTGTCAGAGCCGGGCAGCAGTTTTATTATTAACAATAACAGCAGGAAAATAAGAGCGGAAGTTGTAAGACTCCCTTTTTATAAAAGATGATGAATCATTAAATATCAGAAGGAGATTTTAAAAATGGCGGAATATCTTTACACAAAAGACCATGAATGGGTTTTACAGGAAGGAAACAGAGTACGGGTAGGAATTTCCGATTTTGCACAGAGCGAACTGGGTGATATAGCGTATGTGGAACTGCCGGAAACCGGGACAAAGGTAAAACAGAACGATGCTGTCTGTTCCATAGATTCTTTAAAATCATCGAGTGAGATTTTTGCTCCCGTATCAGGTACTATCGCGGAAACAAATGAAAAATTAAAAAATGAGGAAAACTGTGAAATAATCAATAAGGACCCTCTCGGGGAAGGATGGATATTTATTATCGAAATGGAAGACCCTTCCGAACTCGAAAGTCTTATGAATGAGAAGGAATATAAAAAAATGACAGAGGAAGAGTAATGCCCTATACCAATCATTCCGGTGATGATGTAAAAGAGATGTTATCCTATTTAGGCAAGTCTGAGATTAAAGATCTGTTTTCATCGATCCCCGATAAATTGAAACTGAAAAAAAAACTCGCAATCCGGGGTCCCTTTTCCGAAAAAGAACTTATATCCGCAGTAGAGGATATCGCTTCCGGCATCATAACTTTTAAAGAAATCTTTTGCGGCGCCGGTGCTTACAACCACTTTATTCCGGCTTCGGTGGACGAGATTACTTCCCGTCAGGAATATTATACCGCATATACACCGTATCAGCCGGAGGTAAGCCAGGGAAGCCTGCAGACAATGTTCGAATACCAGACGATGATGGCGGAACTTACAGGCCTGCCTGTCTCAAATGCATCCATGTACGACGGAGCATCGGCAGCAGCGGAAGCGGCACTTATGGCCTTCAGATACAACAAAAGGAATAGGGTTCTCGTTTCCGGGGGAATTCATCCCGATTATTTAATAACCATAAATACATACCTTAAGAATACCGGAATAACGGTGCAGACTATTCCTCTGAAAAACGGCATAACAGACATCGATGCCCTTGCCGGAGTAGATGTTTCCGGCGTATCTTCCGTTATTATACAGAATCCGAACTTCTCAGGATTTATAGAGGACATTTCAGCTATCAAAGAGCGGACTAAAGATGCAGCTCTTATTTATGTGACAAACGAGGCACTCTCGCTTGCTGTTCTTAAGACTCCGGCGGATTACGGAGCTGCAATATGCTGCGGAGATGCACAGGCCTTCGGCCAGCCGCTCGCCCTCGGAGGGCCGTACCTTGGATTTATCACATGCAGTAAAGAATTCCTCCATCTTCTGCCCGGGAGAATAATAGGGGCAACTGTCGACAGGCAGGGGAGACAGGCCTTTGTAATGACACTGGCAGCCAGGGAGCAGCATATCCGCAGGGAAAGAGCTACATCCAATATATGCTCCAATCATGCCCTCTGTGCGGTAAGAGCCGCTGTATATTTAAGTTTAATGGGCACCAAAGGACTGCAGAGTGCCGCATATCTGTCCGTAAAAAATGCACATAAACTGTACGATGCACTGCTGCCGTTAAAAAACGTGGAAATATTACATACCGGTGCGGCTTTTTTTAACGAGTTTCCCGCAAAACTTAAAGTCGATAAAAAAGCCTTTGCCGGTTCACTTTTAAAGCGGAATATCCTCGGCCCGCTCGATATCTCCGGACATTATCTCTTCGCAGCAACGGAAATGAACAGTGATCACGGCATCGAACTACTCATAGATGCCGTAAAGGAGGCGGCAGAATGAGTGAAAAACTGATTTTTGAGATCAGCAAAGCGGGACGTTCCGGTTCCTTTGTACCCGAATGTACCGGTTCGCCGTATATTCCGGAAGACTATTCAAGGAAAATTCCTCCACGGCTGCCCTCGGTTCCTGAAAACGAAGTTGTACGCCACTATGTACGCCTGTCATCACTTAACCATGGACTGGACAATGGCATGTATCCGCTCGGCTCATGTACGATGAAATTTAATCCCAAGGTCAACGAAAAAATAGCCGGGATCGATAAGTTTCTAAACATCCATCCATACCAGGATGAAACGACAATTCAGGGCGCACTCAGGATACTCCATGAACTCGGTGAAGATTTAAAAAGCTTAAGCGGAATGGACGGAATAACGCTGCAGCCCGCTGCAGGGGCGCACGGAGAACTTACCGGGCTCCTTATGTGCAGGGCATATCATACGAACAAAGGTAATCCGAGACAGAAGATCCTTGTTCCTGATTCTTCTCACGGCACAAATCCTGCAACTGCAGCCATGTGCGGATATAAAGTTGTGACACTGCACTCGAACAGCGAGGGCAGAATCGATCCGGATATCCTTAAAAAGAACATGGACGATAATGTGGCCGCTTTAATGATAACCAATCCAAATACACTTGGTATATTCGAGGATAAAATGGAAGAAATCGCAGAGATAGTACATGGAAGCGGAGGTCTTCTATACTACGACGGTGCCAATATGAATGCAGTAATGGGGTACGCACGGCCCGGCGACATGGGATTCGACATGGTTCATTTTAACCTCCATAAAACTTTTTCCACCCCCCACGGAACGGGCGGACCCGGTGCCGGACCGGTTGCCGTTAAAAGAGACATCGTACCGTTTCTCCCCTACCCTGTAATCGGCTTAGAAAACAACAGATATTTTTTCGATTACTCCGGCAAAGAGACTTCTATAGGTAAGATGCGTGCTTTTTACGGAAATTTCCTTGTGCTGCTTAAGGCCTATCTGTTTATCAGGGCAAACGGATTTGCAGGTTTAAAAAAAGTAAGCGAACTTGCAGTTCTTAATGCAAATTATCTTAAGAAAAAAATTTCACATAATTTCATCACACCCTACAAAAGCGATACTCTCCATGAATTTGTTCTCTCCGCACAGAATATAAAAAAGGAATTCGGAGTAAACACACTCGATATATCCAAACGGATCCTTGACTTCGGAATACACGCTCCTACAATATATTTTCCTCTTGTTGTAAAGGAAGCATTAATGATCGAACCGACAGAAACGGAAACAAAAGAAAACCTCGATTATTTCGCGGATGTCCTTGAAACGATTGTATCGGAAGCGGAGGAAGAACCTTCCGGACTCCACGATGCTCCGTTTACAACACCGGTTTCAAGGCCGGATGAGGTGAGGGCCAACAGAAAACTTGTGCTTAAAGCATTTTCATTACCAAAAGAAGAGGATCAGGGGTAGAAATCCGTGAATGATTCGAAGATACGTTTTTTAGGCCATGCATCTTTTATATTGGAGAGCGGAGTTACCGTGGCAATAGATCCCTTCGATGTCCCGGCAGAGGAGAAGGTCGATTACCTGTTTATAACACATTCTCACTATGATCATTGTTCTCCCGGGGACATCGCCTTACTTTCGGATTATGAAAAGACAACGATCATCTGCACGAAAGACTGCAGGGACAAACTGAAGGGTATTGCAAAAAAGATTATTATCGTGGAACCGTCCGGGACCTATGATACGGGGATTAAATTTAAAACAATTCCCGCTTACAATATATCAAAGCCGTTTCATCCGAAGTCCAGCGGCTGGGTCGGATATATCATCTACCTTAAAGAAAGTATTTATCATACGGGAGATACGGATTTTATTCCCGAAATGAAGGGTTTAAAACCGGATATATTTTTAGTGCCTGTCGGAGGAACATACACGATGAATCCCAGAGAAGCTGCTATGGCAGCGGATGCGGTTCTGCCCGGCAAAGCAATACCGATGCACTACGGTAAAATCATCGGGGGAACGGAAGACGCTGAAACTTTTAAAAAACTCTGCACTTTCCCTGTGGATATACTGGAACCCGAACAGAAAACTACTTCCCGGTAAACAGCCTGAATAAGGCCTGCAGAAAGTCCTTGACCCGCGCAGAAAAACTTCTGCCGTATTTTCTGGTGTAGTCCTTTGCAGCCTTATCAAGAGGATAATCATTGCCCCATTTCTTTTTAAGCTCATCCCAGTGACGGACAATCCACACATAAAGGTCTGCTTCCGTTCTGCCCGGAAACCGGTTAAGGATCTTCTCATCCCTGATAATCCTGATAATCGGCTGAAAAACAGTATCATACCATGACAGCATCGCCTCTTCGAAAGACACCTCATTCTCCTGCCTTTCCTGAAGAAAATACCTGTGTCCTTTTATGTGTTCGATAATATCATCATAACGTCCGGGAGCCGTGAAATCCAGAATACAATCCTCCCGCAGCTGATCCAGTTTGGTCGCATTAAAAAACTTCTTCTTTTCAAATTTTATAACCTCCCGCTTAAGATCATCCTTGTTCATCCATGGTTTAATCTCCACTTCCGCGGTAAGTCCCACAACTTCGGCATCCACGAACTCGACACCCTGCAATTTCCCGACCGATACCCTGTGATTCCCGTCTCTTACAAAGTAAACCCCTCCCAATTTGTACAGTTTTATCGGGGGCAGGTTTACCTGTTTATAGTATGCCATATCTACTCTCTCCCAGCGGGACCGTAAATGCTGGTGTTTGGGCAGAAATTCCTTATTAAAATCCTTATAACGGCCTTCACTCCCGACTATAAGAGAAATCGGAACTGTCATCATACCTTTATAATTTTCTGATTTTGGTTTTAAAATATTTCTGGCATCCTGCAATGACAGCATATCACTTTTCCTGTTTACAAGACGCCTAAGAACACCGGATAACATTTCGCGTGTTCTTGCTTTGTTAAAATCTTCCCTTGCCTGGGAAAAAAACTGCATATTACTCAATACCGCCCTCCGAATCAATCAGGCAATGGTTATATGCATTTACAACATAAGTGTCAAGATATTTTGTAATTTTATTCGCATTACGGTCGTATAAATGAACATGACCATGTATAAGATACCTGGGTTTAAAATATTTAATAAGCCACAGGAATACCTTAAAACCCCTATGACATCTGTCCGGCAGATCGTGTATACCCGCAGGAGGAGCATGTGTTACCAGTATATCCAGATATCTTCCGTAAAAGATTCTGTTAAATATCAGCCTGGGGATAAGCCTCATGGCATAAAGAGCCATTCCGAATTCGGAATACTGGTTTGCGCCTCCATTGTAAAGCATACTGCCGCCTAAGCCTGCAAGAATAAGAGTACCCTTCTTTACCCTCCTTACCTTGCCGCTTATAAATGTGGCACCAAAGGATCTGTGCTTTTCCAGGTCGAGCATATCGTAGTAAGCCCTCTGGTATTGCGGCTTATAGTACTTAAGATGTTTAAGGTTATGATTGCCGAAAACGAAGAACAGCGGTTTATTCAGATTACTCACTATGAAATCATAGTAATTAAGCGGCAGATCACCTGCACTTATTATAATATCCACGTCTCTAAATCGTGTTTTGATATTATTACTGTACACAACCGGATCAATATGATCGGAAACACATAGAACCTTCATTTTACCCCTTTGACAATATTACTTAATTTCTGTATATTACGTCAAACTATTTTTTTTTTGGAGGTTATATTTATGGATAAAAAGGAAATTCAGGATAAACTGGTCGACATTCTCGGCAGACATACTCAGATAGACACGGCAAATGTAAACCCCGATCAGCATTTAAAGTATGATCTGGGGCTCGATTCACTGGATGTGGCGGAAATGGTATATGAAATCGAAGAAGAATTCGGTATATCGATCTCCGATGAATCCGCAGAGAAGATACAGAAGATCTCGGATACGGTAGATTTTATTTATGACCAGCTCCAGTCTGCAGGCCAGGAGGGCATGGCATCTCAGGAAAACTAATAACTGCAGAAATATCCGGGGGAAAGCTTCTCGTGTTTCATGCAGGAGAAGCTTTTTGTTAAAGTAATACAGGACAGCCCGATTTCTACAGGTCGGCTTTTTTAAGCAGTTCGGTAAGCCTGTTTTTGTCGAGAAGATCTATGGGCCGTATATCTGCATATGCATAAGCGGTTCGTGAAAAAGTTGAACTTGTTACAATGATTCCGCGTGTAAGATTTTTCTTTTTCATTTTTTCGTGCAAATTCCGCACGGTACTTTGATCGATTACATCGGAAACTCTTAAAAATTGAATGAGCTTCGGCATTTTTCTGGCATTTCTCCATTTCGTATTTATCTCCATAGCCGTCAGTTCACAACCATTTGGTATCTCACATAGATCCTGCACGGTTAAATTCATAACCTTTACAGCCGCCCGGCAGATATCTATAAAATCTTCCTTCTTCGCTGTCAGGTAATCCTTCATTCTGTCGTCGGAACTTAACTCCTGATACTGCGACAGTTTCTCCGCAACATCTTTAAATCCGGGTTTCTTCGCATATATTCTTTCCCAGATTTCAATAGCCCTGTCCAGCTTCCGGAGCTTCTCATAGCAGTATGCAAGAAAATAACCTCCGTACATGTACTCATTCCCTGTTTTATCCGCCACATTTTTTAAAGCCCTCTCCAACTCAGGGATAGCTCTATCGTAATTGTTCATACTCATATAACAGATCCCTCTTTCTATAAGGGCCCTGCCTTTGAATTCCGGACTTCTCTGAGCTTTCTCCAGCGCTTTAAGAGCGCCTGCGTAATCATGGCTTTCTTTAAGCAGTTTCCCTAAGTAAAAGTAAGCCGGATAATTATCCGGTTTAAGCTTTACAGCCTTTTCCAGCTCATTTCTCGCCTCCATAGGCTTCTTATTCAGGTATAACAACAGACCCAGCTTATAATGGGCATCTGCAAAATTTTTATCCAGTTCCACTGTTTTCATAAAAAAGGAAACAGCCTTTGTTCCGCTTCCCCGTGCCTCTAAAAGTTCTCCGGCTGTGTAATAGTACACAGCCTCATCCGGCTGGGCTTTTATCAGAAGTAAATATTCTTTTAATGCTTCATCTATCTGATTAAATCTGGTATACAGCTCTGCTATCTGCTTTCTGAAAGGTATCTCTCTGCAGAAATTTGTAAACTGGCCTATCTGATTAATTTTTTTTAATTCCATCAAAGCCAGCTCCGCCTTTCCGTCGCCGAGATAAGCCATACCTAATAGATAGTGCAGATCGATACTGTGCGGATCATTTACGAGAAGACGTTTGGCCGTTCTTACAACCTGAGTATATCTCTTTTTCTTTAAAAGTTCATTAAGCGTTTCTATGCGCCTCGGTGAGATAAAACTCTTCACTATAAAAAAGGTTAAGATGCCGAAAACCGTGCCGAGTATAATAATCAGAATAACAAAACTTGACATTTTCCTACCATTTGAATATTTATGTTGTTAGACTATTAATTATTTTGTAAAGTGTCAATTTAGATGTTATTTTTATAGGTATGATAATGTTTAAAAGCAGAGCTGTCTTTTTATTAACTGTTTTTTTTGGTATCCTTTTTGCTGCCCCTCTTTTCGCCTCATCCTACCTTACTCAGGGCGAAAAGCTTTTTCTGGACAATAAACCTGAGGAAGCACTTCCCCTTATGGAGGCTGCACTTAATGAAGAACCGAATAATGAAAAAATATACCTCTACCTTGGTATAATTTACGAACAGCTTAATAATCTTGATAAATCCAGTAAAATCCTAAGGCGGGGTTTGAATGTCGCAAAAAGTATAAAGAATATTCTTTACTTTAACATTGGAAACAACCTTTTTAAACAGAACCAATACGCTTTGGCCGAAGATATGTACACTCAGGCTATAGAAACAAAGGATAATATGCCCGCAGCATACTTAAACAGAGCAAATACACGGCTTCAGCTTAAAAAGTACAGGGAAGCTCTGGCGGACTATACCTTGTATATTCAATTAAAACCGGCCAATAAACAGAGAGAACAGATAGAAAAAATAATACAGCTCCTTAGCGGCACAATTGCAGCGGCAGAAAAAAAACAGAAAGAGGAACTTGCAAAACAGAAAGCTCTTATGAACGATGTACTAAGCTCTTTAAAAAATGCATCGGAAGATACCAAGAATCTCTCTGCAGGTTCCGAGTCGATAAAGGAAAATTATGAAGACATCGATATTCAGGATTAAGGAGTACCGTTTTGGGTAAAAAAATTATAATTACTATAGCGGCAGTTATTATTATACTGGCACTGACAGTGTTTTTTTTCTTTCTGCATAACAAACAGGTAAAACAGGCCGGGATAACCGCAGAGCTTAATACGCTGAAACTGGCGCAGGAATATATGAATAAGGGAGAATTCGACAGAGCCATGCAGCTCCTGGACGGTCTTTTAATTAAAAACCCGGATAACCCCGGAGCAAAAACTCTACTGGATCAGATCATAGATAAAAAGAAAGCGGCCGGGAAAGAAGCCCTGAAACAGCAGGAAAAAGCTCTGACGCAGCAGCAGAAACAGCTGAAGGAGAGTCTTTCCCGGCTTAGCGAATCCATCCAGGAGAAAACTCCCGTAAAAACCGCAATAAAGGAAAAACCACGCGAAGTACCCGAAAACGCTTCCAAACGTGAAAAAGAGAAAATAAACCGCATAAATCAGCTGATGTCCAGGGGAATCAAGGAAGTCAACAGCAAAAAATATTCCGATGCACGTAATACTTTTAATTCCGTGCTGGAACTTGATCCGGAGTCGGGGAAAGCCTATGCATATCTCGGAGTATCATACCTTAAAGACAGATCCGGAGATCCTGCCAATATTCAGAAAGCGATAGAAGCTTCCTCAAAGGCAATACGGAAAGATCCCTCGCTGTGGCTGCCTCATCAAACCCTGGGAAAGATATATGAGCAGACCAAGAATTATGATAATGCAATTCAGGAGTATAAAGAGGCATCGAGGTTAAATCCGGAAGATTATTCCATTCTCTACTCACTCGGTAAAATGCAGTACTATGCAGGGCAGTACTCCGATGCTCTGCAGTCCTTTAAGAGCTGTATCCATTTAAAACCGGATTATCCCCAGGCTCATTTCAGAATCGGGAAGACACTAGTAAAACTGGGCGATAAGGATAAGGCCCTGAAAGCCTTTGATCTTGCCCTGCGCTATAAGAAGGATTTCTCCGAGGCTTACTACGAACGCGGAGTTATCTATTCCTCTAAGGGTGATATAAACGCTGCAGCTAAAAGTTTTGCCGGAGCCGTTGCCTATGCACCGCAGAATCCGTTTTTTTTAAGGAGCTATGCAACCGCTCTCTTTAACAGGAAGGATTTTAAAGAATCGGAACGGTACTTTAAAAAAGCTCTCAGCATCGATCCGGACAACGCCGTTACAAACTATAATCTGGCCAATGTAGAACTTGAAGTCGATAAACCGCAGGCAGCATTGCAGTACGCTGAAAAAGCCGTACAGAATAACCCGAATTCGGCTCAATTCAACTATACCCTCGGCCTTGTGTATGAAAAACTTAAGAAGCAGAACCAGGCAATCAAGTACTATACCGATGCTATCCGGATGGATGACACCTATATTAAACCGAGAATCAATCTGGCAAGGATATACGATGATAACGGATTATACGATAAAGCCCTGCCGCTCCTGACAAAGGCATATGCAATAGCCCCGGGTTCCTACGAAGTAAACAACAACCTCGGCAATGTCTATCTCCATAAAGGTCTGTATCAGCAGAGCATAAAACATCTGTCCGGTGCAATAGCATTAAAACCCGATGCCACACTGCCGAGATACAATTTAGGATTATCCTATCTGGAATTAAACCGGACAGACCAGGCTCTGCAGGTTTTCTCCGAACTCATAAAGATAGACTCCGCTTACTGGGATGCATACTATCAGCTTGCACTCCTGCTTATTAAGAAGGGTGATAAAAAAACTGCAAAATCTCTTCTGACAACCCTTCTAAAAAAGAATCCCGGATACGCCAAAAAGGACGATGTCAACAAGCTGCTTCAGGGATTATAGTTAAACTCATTTTCTCTTAACAAACTTAAGCAGGTCATCTTTACTTACGGAAAACCATATGGGCCTTCCGTGCGGGCATTTCGGGTCTTTAAGCTGCAGAGCCTTCCGCAGTAATTCGACTGCCGTTATATCGTCGAGGCGGTCTCCGTCTTTAACAGCAAGCCTGCAGGCCAGGGCATCCATTATTTCACGTTTTACCCTGTTTTGATCGCCCTGATCCTCCTTTATAAACCGCACCACCTCTTCCGCTTCCAGAATAAGAAAATCCTCCGGCATCGATTCTATTATATATCTCCCATTTTCTTTTCTCTTCAGTTCTACCCCCAGCTCTATTAAAACCGGAAGGTTCCGTTCTATAACAGCCGCTTCTACCCTGTCAGCGGAAAAATCGATGGGTATCAGAAGCTTCTGGGAGCTGTACTGCTTTTCCATTAATTCATCAAAAATAATACGTTCATGTGCTGCATGCTGATCTATCAACAGTACGGTATTTCCCTTCCGGACGATTAAGAAAAGGCCGAATACCTGCCCGAAGTATTTAATATCTTCATCAACAGAGGGGGGCGGATATTCCTCCGGCTGCATTCTGCCGGTAAAAAGACTGTCCGAACCTGTCCTTTCCCATGTTCCGCTGCTTTTCTTAAACACCTTAAACAGATTATCCTGATCCGTTATACGACCGGGTGCAGGGCTGACACCTTGATAAAGCGGAATATTTAGATGTTTTGTTATAAGCCCGATAATACCCTGCCTTAAAGAAGAAATATTTTTCAGTTTTACTTCTTTTTTTGCCGGATGAATGTTAAAATCTACGAGTTCCGGATTTACATTTAAAAAAACAAAACATACAGGATGATAGCCTCCGGGCACAAAGCCCGTATAAGCATATTCGACAGCCTGCATAAGCGAATAATCGCTTACTCTTCTGCCGTTTACAAAGATCTGAATAAACTTCCTGTCTTTCCTTGCAAGTGCAGGGTCCCCCATTACAATCTTTAATTTAAAATCTTCCGTCTCCGTATCTAACAGGGCAAGAAGTGAGGGTTTAACGGCATCCTTATACGCGGCACATACCCTCTCTTTTAATTCCTGCACAGGAAAAAAGTACCTCATTTTATCTTCTATGAACATACGGAAGGCAACACCGGTAAAGGGAAGAGCCCTGTCCGCAAAAATCGACCTGCACATATAGGTTTCCGACGATGTGCTCTTTAAAAACCGCCTCCGCGCAGGCATATTAAAAAAGAGGTCGGAGACCAGTACCGAAGTCCCTCTTTTCCCCGCATGTTCTTCCAGGGAAACCAGCTTTCCGCCATGTACAACAAGGCGGTTTGCATGGTTTGAATCTTCTGCAAAACTGATAATCTCCAGCCTGGAACATGTGGCAATGCTTGCAAGCGCCTCTCCCCTGAATCCGAGCGTATCAGTTTTATAAAGATCATCCTCTTCGACAATCTTCGACGTGGTATGGCGGCGGCAGCAGATTTTAAGATCTTCATTATTCATCCCCGAACCGTCATCTACGATACGTATTTCCCTGATTCCCCCGCCGTACAGATACAGATCTATGGTCTTACTCCCGGCATCCAGAGAATTATCCAGAAGCTCCCTGACAACAGAAAACGGCCGGTCGATTACCTCGCCGGCCGCAATTTTTCGTGAAACATCTTCCCGGAGAACAATTATTCTCCGGGAAGAATCCTTCCTATCGCTCATCTATATTCCGAACACAGGTTTTAAAAGTGAATCCTGGTCTCTATGCTCACGGTAGTTGCAATTTCGGGATTATTGGTTATCTCATTATACAGTACATTACCGTCCGCATCACGGGCAAGAGCAGTCGTATAGAGCAGGGCAACATCGAGTGTTGGTGCTACCGGATAAACGATCTCTGCTGTTACAACCGTATTTGCATCGAAGAGGCTTAAGTTTTCCGCAGGATTGCCGCTGCCCAAAAGGGTCGGCATAAATTTCGTCCTGTCATAGGATACCGATCCCGAAACATTTACAACAGGTATTACACCCGCTTCCAGTGTAGCCTTGAGGTGAAGAAAATCATCCTCGCCCATCTTTATGTCCCCGTTTTCGTCTGTGTACCAGGGCCAGAAGTAGCTGCCGTCGAAGCTGAATACCTTCTTTATTGTAAAACCGGCTTCTCCGTATATCCCCATAGTCTGTACATCATATGCAGGATCGTTCTGGTTCTCCAGGTACGTAATAATATCATTTACATACTGACCGCGCGTTCTGTCGTAGAGCTGGTTGTAGAATGCAGGTTTAAATGCACCGTTAAAGTTCCTGTATTCCAGCCTCCAGTCGAGAATAAAGGCTCTTCCGAACAATCCGGCTGCAAAACCCCAGTTCTTTAATGCGAAGTTTCCGTTTATATCTTCCGCAAACATTGCGTCCCGGGCGGGACCTGAAGTGATGGAAGTACCGGGAACTGCGTTCCTGAACACAGGCATCATTCCCGCGACATCGGCATAGGAAATTATGCTGAAGGGGTCCGTTTCGATAACAGGAAAGTCCAGATCCAGACCTCCGTTTAAAATAATAGGATTACCCACAGTAGACGGATCCGGAAGATCGGAAGCAGGACTTATATCCGTTACGACAGTCATCCCGACCGCCATGGGAAAAGCCGGTGCTATGGGCCGGAAGTACAGCCTGGAGCCGAATATATGAGGATCGCCGATATCGTTTACCATGGCTTCGAAACCGATTTTCTCAAAATCCATGCCCAGGTTTAAACCTACTCTGCGTATCACCGGGAAGTCCGAATCATTTGCATAATCCTTCATTATAAGACCGTGTCCGATGGTGATATCGTTTAAGTTTCCTATCTTAAAAAAGAATTTATCCCTCTGTTTACCCCATTCCACATACTTGATCTTTAAAAACAGGTCATTTATGAAATCTCCCGCCACAGCCTTAAATCCGTTCTGATCCGTTCCGAAAGACCACTCATCGTTTCCTTCCGGGTGATACCAGTCATTCGGATCCAGCATATTAGATTCGTAAATAATAGGCAGGTACAGAGCCATCTTTAATTTGCCGATAGTAAACTGCGGCTGAATAACGGCTTTTGCGTAGGTCGTATCACCGATAGTAACAGAGCCTATCTCCATGCCGAGCATATCTTTTAGTTTATCGAACAAACCCTGCATAAAAGCATTTTTTGCAGGCGCTTTAGGAGCTTTCTTCTCCTCCGCTTTCTTTTCCGCAGGAGGTGCGGGAGGAGGCGTTTCTGCGTTTTTAGCCTCTTCCTTAGGCGGAGTTGCTGCACCCTGGTGTCCCGGTACCTTCTTAGGATTAAGCTTCTTAAAATCGAGCCCTTTCATAAGCTTTGCAAGCATATCAGCCGGTATCTTAACAGGTTCGAAGGTCGGAGCAAGGGCATTGGCCATCTGGCCCGCACCGATTGCGATGGTTTTTCCCGCTTTATCGGTAAAGTCTATTAACCCCTGTGTTACAAATGCAATCTCCTCTGAACCGGGAAGTACTTCCATGCCGAGGTCGGTTCCGCGTACACCTGCAACCGTAGAGGGCCCCTTAAAGGTGTACTTCTCGCTGCCGGTAGCCCTCGCCGCAACAGCCCGGAATTTGCCGACGGCTATGGCAAAAACATTTTCTCCCGAGCCGTCCATTGCCTGAAGACCCTCTAACTTAAAGTTAGTATTTTCGGAAATCTTAATAATGGAACCATTTGGATCGAGCTGGAGTTCGGCATAATCCGCAGCCTCCGTGACAACGGTAGAACCTACCGGGATCTCGAACCCGAAGTAAAGATCCGACGAGTAAAGTTCCGTTCCGTCCGGTTCCACAAGACGAAGTGCTCCGCTCGAATCCTCGAAGTATTCCAGAACAGCCGAAGCCTGTGTACTCTGAGTCTTTTTCTCCTGAGCGAAAATCAGGACCGCCGGCATTAAAAGTAAAATAAAAACAATACCTGTAACTATCTTCTTCATAGAAACCTCCAAATCGTTAGAATAACTGGATCGAACTTTCCAGTCCCGAGGTGATTGCCCATTGATTTTCACCTGGTGCAGCATCCGGAATATACTTTATCCTGTACACAAAAGAAATCATTGCAGGCCCTGTCTGATAGTTGAGCTGTGCCTTTATCACTGCATCTTCAGGACTCACAAGATCACTCCATGTTTTTATCAACTTCTTGTCGTAACTCGCATCAAAGGAAAAACCGGGCAAAATATTGTTCTTAATTTCGAATATACCACTTAGATGCGGATAATTCATGATATTGTCCGGATCATTTCCGGCAGCTTCACCGAAGGGACCTTCCACACCTATATTAAAAACAATACTATCCTTGAGAAAGGATGTTCCGATGCTTGCAAACCACCCGACAAATGCGGGTATTCCGCCGTTCTCTGTAATTAACTGGTATTTAACAGTCCGGAACAGATCATACGAAGAATCAAAGTAATCCGGAATAAAATCAGCTCCGAGTATGCGGAGCTGTGCCCCGTAGGTCAAAAAACTTATCAGTTTACCGCCGAAGCCGAGCATTCCTCCCACTGATTTCCCTGCTATAGAGGCAAGATCGCCGTAAGTGGCAAGCGAAACAGCAGGATTGGACAGCAGGGGCAGCCTGAAATCAGTTCCGAATGCGGCAATACCTTCCTGAATACCCGTATCGGTATCCAGGCCGGGAGACTGCGCATATACATTCGTATCCGCGGCAAAGGTCACACCGATCTGCAGATTCTTTGCAATCGGTATCTCCGTATAAACAAAGGGTCTTACAAAGAGCCTTGCACCGACAACATCGAGTACGGCAAGATTGCCGATTACACTCTCGAATCCTATAAGCGGAAAATTAAACAATGATCCGTCTAAGTCAAAAGTAAGCCCGAATATTCTCTTTTCCGGAAGCAGCAGTGTGTTGGAATAATTTCCCATAATAAATCCATTGCCGAGAGTTGCATCGTTAATGGACCCGAACTTAGCATAAAGAGGATCTCCCTTTACTCCGTACCGCACATAACGTATAAGCGGCAGGTATAGTCCCAGAAGATTGGAAAAGGTTAAAGGCTCGGGAACCCAGTCCGCCTTTCTAACGGAGAATTCATTACCTGCTCCGCCTGTAAAATTGTAGTGCAGTGTCACATCCAGGCCTATTCCGATTTTACCGAATGAAATATCGGGATTAAAGCTTAACTTCTGATATGTAACGGTATTCCCGTTTTCCACAAAGGACTGGGTACCGATAACCATAGACATACCCATATTAAAAGGTTTTTCAGTTTCCACAGAAAAGACCGGAGAAATCAGAACAATCGCTAAAAGTGCAAATAAGCTCCATAACTTTACTTTGCCTGTCATAAGAACCTCCTTGTAAATCTTTAAGTATATTATAACACCTTTCCCGCTAATCTTCCAATATTTTTAGAATAAATTAGTCCTGCCGGCATCAGTATAATCGAAAATCCCTGCAAATTCCTTAAAAGCTTATCTTTACTTCTATTCCTCCCTTTATAAAAATCCTGAAAGCCCTGCGTGCAATAGCACTACTATCCGAATACTCATAATCGAATCCTATTCCCGTATTAAATTTGACATGACCGTAATCCGGCATAACAAATGAAGATTCATGCGAGGCTATGAGGGTAACCGGGTGGGATCCATCCGTATTGAATGTCAGTTCCTCGATGTTTCTGATAAAACTCTCCTTTAAGAATTTATTCGGCACATAGGGCAGCTCTATTCCTTCTTCCGGTTTTACGTTCCAGGTAAATGAAATATCAGCGGAATCCGCATAACGTTTTTCCGCCTGATCTTCTACTTTAAACCTGTTTTTGAGTGTCAGAAGATTCTTATCCTTTCCATAGAGACTCATGTAATGCCCGATCGCTAAGCTGTAGGTTTTTATACTATAATTATCATTTAAATCCATGTCCAGGAAAAGCGAACTGCCGAATTCGTCCGAATTGTAAAAGCTAAAAAAGGGATATGCACCTAATTTCCCGAAAAGATTAATAGCTGTGGACTTAAGATTTAAGCTTAACAGGTACATATCCTGCATGGTGTCGAAGTTCCTTACAAGCTTTCTTCCCCCATAGACATTCAGCATGGAAGGCAGAATCAGATCGATAATCCTTGAACTGTAATTACGTGAAAAATTTACTGAAAAACCGGGCATATAACTTGCCTTTTCATAGGAAGCGGTTAACGAAGAAAACAGATTCTTAAGATCCGGGCCTGTAATCTCTAAAAACGGTATTCCCGTTATGACATAACTGTTTAACATAATATCACTCTTTATTTTTTCCAGATCAGCGCTTAAATTACCTGCCGCCTGTTTACCGCTTGTAAGCTTAAGTTCACGGCTGTACCCCGGAATAATCGATACGGGTGTACTGCTGTCCGGGAATATCTTAAGCGGAATTTCCAGCATCAAATGTACCGTATTCTCCTGAGTCCGGTCCATTGTCAGCAGGTTGCTGCATTCTGAGCTTATGTCCGCCGTTATGTTTATTCCGGCAGGTTCGGTTGCAAGACCCATTCGATTATTCAGAGAAACATTTCTGTTCGTTTCCTGATCTGAAATATACGGGACAATATAGGTAAAACTCTTTGTCCATGCGGAGAAATAGTCATTATCCTCAGCCGAATAGCCGGCAAAGGATTTTTCTATTTCAATATCTGCGGACAGTGTAAATGGATTTAGAAGATTAAAATTCATGCCGCCGTACCATTTCTGATCGAGCAGACCTGCATAAACATTATCGTTGATTCCCGCTTTTAAAGCTGCCAATCCGGGCAGAGAGGTTATAACAGAGTCTTCCTTGTAGATCGATATTCCCTGCTCTCCCGTTTTCTTAGAAAAACTGTCCGTTACCGTTGTATATAGAAATTGTACCGGAAGTGTTAATTTGTGACTTCCGGCAATGGAATAGCTCAGCTCACGCCAGTCGGAACTGCCGCTTCCATCGAAAAGAATACTAAAATAAACCGAAAGGGCGTTAACGGAAAAAGAAACTTCCGAAAATGAATATAACTTAAAAGCATCTTCCGGAATGCCGTAAACAGGCGAAAATCCCGGAGTTGCCGAGTACAGACGCTCCTTTAAGATTATATTCGACAGAATATCCACACCGCCTGCGGATAATATTTTTCCGGGAATTCTATAATTCATGTCTGCTTTCAAGGCAGCCCCGAATGATCCTTTTGATTCCCTGAATGAAAATTCATCCAGGTACAGGGCTCCGGAAGAAGAATTTGTGCAGCTTATCTTAAGCTCCGTCAGAGAATTGTAAGTCCGATCTACCGTTACAGTCGATTCCGTCTTTTGTCCGTTTATAAGTACGGTACCATCCCCGAGATCGACTTCCACTTTTTTCCATGGAGAATCTATTCCCGGAGCCAGAATATTCCCTTTAAAACCTATGGTTATGCCCCTTCCCCCCGTATCGACAACCCCGATGCTTAAAACAGCATCCTGAGAATTATCCATGGAAGCAGCCCTTAGATAAAAGACCAGCCTGCTGTACATAACTTTATTAATAACGTTGTTTAAATATTTTCCCACAGTCCAGCTTCCGCCGGCAGGTACGGAGTTCCATGTAATCTGCAGAATCTTCTGCCGTTCGCCATGAGGATGAAAGATACTCTTAACTTCGGTAAAAGAATCTTCCAGATCAGCCGAAGGAAGGTATGCCGAATAATTCTCATCTATCTCCTGGGCGGTTACTTCTCCCGGGCTGTCTGCCTTCTGCCAGAAGGGAGAGCCGTTAAATGTTATTTTATCTATCAGAATAACACCATCCGCCGTATCTCCCGACTGTTTTACGACAACAATACGTACCGATCCTGCGTTCTTCAGCTTTTCCCTTTCCGCTTCCGAAAAATTGTGGGTGAATTTTATCCACTGATCCGCAGGAGAATCGAGCAGAAGAATATCCGCGGATCCGCCGGATGTAACGGACACGATATGGGCGGGATTATCCGGATCGAGAAAACCATTGTTGTTTAAATCTTCCGAATCAATCTTCCCGTTACCCTCCATCCTGGGCCCTCCGCCTACATAGAGAACAGCGTTATTACTGATATCGTTAAACTCAAAACCCTTTGAGCTTTCCATCTGTTCACGGTCGAGAATTCCGTCGCCGTCCAGGTCTTCACCGGTCTCCCCTATTTCGAGGTACATTCGGACATTCCCGCTTAACTTAAACACCTTGAAGGAGAGAGATACCGACCGGGCGGAAGAGAGGTCCGGCGGATTACCTCCTCCCATGGGTATTTGCGCACCGACCCACTCCTTTAAAGTATCCATATCAAAATCGATGGCCATACTTTTCCCGCTTTTGCCCGCAGAACTTCCTCCCACGATATACGGCCCCGGTTTGGAACCGGACGTATATGCATATTCCTGATCAGCCGGGATGGGATCTTCATAGTAATGCAGAGTTACGGAACCGAAGGAACCGTAACTCCTGTAATCTTTATATAGAATTTTGCCCCGGTTTGTCCGGCTTAAACCGGAAATATCCGAAGGAACGGAAGAAGGGTATATATTATTTTCGTCGATTTCCACATCCGTGCCGGTACCCTCCATCCCCTCTATGCGAAATATCCCGGTAGTATCGGGAACAGAATACCCTGCTCCCAAAGACAGATTAAAATCATAATTTTTTTTCTTTTCCGAAAGCCCCGCCGATACAAGCATGCTGCCGGTTTTTGCGAACTCACTTTCTGTGTATGTGCCGGACAAAATATTCCAGCGGAACCCCGTAGCGAACCGGAGCAATATACTTTCTGAGAGTTTAATGGTATTCCCCCAGTCAAATATCAGGTCGCCTCCCTTCTCGGAAATACCCGCCTTACTGTACCTGATCTCCATAAAATCGTCCGGGAATATCTCTGTTGTAAAATTTATCTTTCCGCTGTCATAATCGACCTTAAACCGTGTTTCCTCCATACCGTTTTTAAGGACATGCACTGAACCCGGAATAATGTTATCCTCGAGTATATACTCAGTAACAGGCTGCAGAACCATAACAAGAATTTGATACTCGGGTTTATCCGAGTCAGGAATCGATTTCGGGGTATAAATATTATAACCGGGATCAGGGAAAGGGAAGAAGGCGTAAAAATCCCTGCCTGCAGCAGTATTTTTATCCGTTCTGTGTGCTGTAATCGTACTATCCGGCGCATTGAGGCTGAACCTGATCGATGCGGAGACCTCCGCCTTCTCATACCTGTTGTCCCTCTTAACAAGCCGCACCCTTGCATTTTCCGAATTTTCCGGCAGTCCCTCTGTCACTTTATAGTTACTGCAGTCCAGAAATGGTGTAAAATTCCCGTTATCCCAGAGCAAAAGACTATTTTCAGAGTTTATGGTTACTTTACGGGATGCCATATTCCCGCCAGGGTAACCGGAAAGGTTCCAGTTAAAATCGACAGGCGGATAACCGGCATCCGGTTCATTTCCGTTTACTCCGGGAAGTCCGCCCCTGCCGATAGCGGCGTCCCCCACCGGATATCCGTTCTTAGTATAGTACACTGCAGCCTTTCCTTTAAAATCCTTTTTTAAAGATAATGTTCCTGCATGATTATTTAAAATATAATCATCGGGCCCGGCTTTACGATAACGGAAACCGTCCGAACCGGTATATGAGCCTCCGGGATCGGATAGGTACAATGTAAAATCCTCGACATCGGTATCGGGTATAAAAAAATATTTACCGCGGATATAATCCTTTACATCGATAGTTTCCTCCTGCACTTCGTTCATCCCTAAAAAATACTTTATCCCCGTTCCATTGGAATCGTATCTCAGCATAAGATGATGTTCTGCAGTATTACCGGAATGCAGTCCGGCCTCTATTCCCAGTGAAGAATTACCGGCATCCGGTATTTCTATAAAAGGATACGGGTCGCTCCGTATATCCCTGTTTCCGATATAGAGATAATTTAAAAAGTTATTATCTTCGTCTTTATACCCCATAAGAAAAGAGTTTTTTTCAAAATCACTTAAAACACTGAGTTCGAGAAAATACTTTTTCATCAGATATACGGAAAAAGTTAAATCGGGTATATTTTCGAATATAAAACCGGTATCGCTTCCCGGAAAATAATCAAGCATTCTGGGAAGATAACCGGATTGAAACAGAACGCCCGAACCCATAAAAAGGCTGGAGGTCCATGAACCACTCATGTAAAAATCAACATCGGCTCCGGTTATATCGGTTTTAAAAAGTACTTTAGGAGCTTCCTTCTCCGGCTGGACAACAGCATCCGTAAAAACAGGGAGGTTCGGAGTAAATAATACGATCAGAATTAAAATAATCTTTTTCAAATTCTTTCTCTATATCCGCACAAAGGCTGCCTCAATGTAATACAATTAAGATAAAATGAGAACATAAAAAAACATATGCCATTAATGTTAAATCATCAATTAAATGCTTAAGTAAACCGAGAATAAATTAATGACAATGGAAAACAGTAAAGCGCAGTTGTTTATTAAAAGGTTAATGTCCAACCCTGCATTAGAGAATTATCCGGTACTCCAAAAGGAAGAACAGATAATTCATTTTTTAAAGGTTAATGCAAAACAGCTGTACCCGACATTGACCTCCGCTAACTTCTTTCCCGGAGAGAACTGGAATTCCATCTACCATATGCTGCATCAGGCCCTTATCTCAGAGAGCAATCTTGTATTATTTCCCGAACTTGAAAACGTAATCGACGGTAAAATAGATTTTGCATTCATCCATTTTCTTGAAGAAAAAAAACAGGACATTACCATTCTTAAAAAAACCATACTGGAATTTTTAAAGAGAATTTTATTAAAACCTCAGACAAGACAGAGTTTTATAGGACCCTATACAGCGATACTTAAGAATCTACCGGACCCATATCTGGATGAATCCTTTGAAAGAAAGAAATATATACATTTTGAACTTACCAAAGTGCAGAAATTAAAGATGGGAAGAGAGGAAGTAAAGAATTTTATCCTTGCACTGCTCCTCTTAAAGCCCTCGATACATCTGCTTACAGCAGTCTTATCCGAAGAAGAATCCACCCTTCAATCGGGTGTTGTTAACCGGCAGTTTGCCGATAAAGCCTTTACCATACTGACCAATCAGCTAAAGACAATACCGGGGCGATTAATAAGGACTGCACTTGACAGCAGCCTTTCATTTCCCGAAAATAAGCAGGTAGCGGCAACGTCCAGGATTACATCTATCTTTGCGGCAAGAGGCATAAATTACAGGCGTTTAACAAAAGTGGACAGAGGTGCCGACTCGCCTGATAAGAGCTGGTTTAATATTGCCCGGAGGAATTACAAATTCTACGGGTTCGATATTAATATGCTCGATGAATTCTATAAGATTGCGGCAGAAAACAGCTGGTAGGGGGTATTATGAGCAGAAAAATAACTGTTTTTTTCGAGTCACTGGTTATCGCGGCTATCCTGCTTGTACTTGTGCAGATGTTCCTGGAAGACTTTGCCGTAGTTGCCGGCTGGACTATGGATATCAGGAAAAAGCTTGCAATTTCCAGTTTCTGTTTCGACCTGTTTTTTACAATCGAGTTTCTTACAAGACTCTTCTATGCCATTGCCAATAAAAAAACATATTATTACCTTACCAGAGGCAGAGGCTGGATAGATTTTTTCGCATCCGTACCGCTTTTAATATTTAACTCCGGCCCCATGATGCTGACACTCTTCCTTACCGGTTCGACAGTTATGGGCATAGGCGGTATTTTTAATGTATTAAAGGTTATCAAAGCAATCCGCATAGCAAGGGTTTTAAGGTTCTTAAGAATAATAAAAATATTCGGGAAAATACGGTACGTGGAATCCATTATGGCACAGCGCCATATTGCTACCATAACGACGATCAGTATTACAGTTATAGTTTTTTCTCTATTCGGTGTGTCATTTGTCACGGGAAGTACCGACCTGCCCGGGCTCGATACCTCTGTTTACAGGCAGCAGCTTGCCATAGCGGAAACACTTGCGGGGACGGAAACAAACAGCAGCAAGTTTAACAGTACCATCCGGTACCTCGATAAGCTGGACAACAATCTTCTTATTGTAAAAAAAGGCGGAAAAGCGCTTTACAGCAGGTATAAGAACGGATACTACGGGGAACATTTCGGCCCCGGCGATTACAGCTACTTTAAAGAAAAAAATCTGGAGCTGTTCTTTGATACAAGGGTAATTTCCATTCAGAATTCCATTCAGAACCTTATATTCTTCCTTATAGTTCTTTTAACGGTAACTGCATTCCTTGTATTCTACAGCCCCCATTTTGCAATCACGGTAACAGACCCGCTTCACGTGATGGAGCATGGTTTCAGAGACAGGAACTATAACCTTGAAGTTAAGATACCCGAAAAATACGCTCAGGACGATGTTTTCAGAGTTGCAAAACAGTACAATGAACATTTCCTCCCCTTAAAGGACAGAACAGCCGTGCAGGAAGAGGATAGTGTTTTAAATATTGATATGCAGGACATAGAAAACATCATGCCCGGTTAAGTTATTTCTTATTATGGTTGTTTCCATTATTGAGCTTATCATCGACATTCCGGAAGCCCGCTCACTGAAAGACAAACGCAAAGTAATAAAATCAATAAAGGACCGCCTTATCCGGAAATTTAAACTTTCCGTTGCCGAAGTGGACAAACAGGACTCCATACGAACCGCAGTACTGGCCGGGGCATTGGTCTCTAACTCCAAACAGCACGGAGAATCGGTACTTCACAAAGCTCTGAATCTTGTAGAAGATTCCTTTCCCGGTTATTTATACAGGACAAAAATATTTTCGGAATTTTATTAAACTTAAATAAATAATAATTTCAATAGTGCGGAGAACCGGAAAAACCGGTTATTTTTCGTGAATAAGGTATAGATCTTCTACGTTATATATTCTCGTGCCCTTGCTGTACTGTAAAAATCCCCCGGCGGACTCGGCGGTTACCTTAATATAATGCCTTAAAGGTGTATAAGCCGGGTCATCCACGGCAAGTTCCAATTCGAACTCTTTCTCCAATCCCTTTGCATCGGCGGGTTCGGGGTATGGCCAGAACGAATAGACACCGGTTGCATTTGCCACTATCTGATACGGATTCTGCCAGTTCGGGTTAACCATTTTTACTATGTTTCCATTTAAAAACAACGATACGGAAATACCGAAAACAGGCTCAAAGTTGATGCTGTTAAAGATCCTTCCCACAATCTGCGGAAAGTTAAAGAAAGGCCCCTCCGGCAGCTCTTTCTCCCCTTCGTCATTATGGGGAAAGTGCGGCCGCTTGGCTCCCGATACGTGTTCTATTCCATCTTTGATCAGCGATACTATGTCAGCCTCACGCTGCAGCTTGTCCTGGTAATCGGACTCAAGGTGGGCAAGGCCGCGTCCGGAAACGGTATATATGGGAGATATTCTATTTAACACATAACATGCCACATCGAGCCTGCATTGATGGCAGGTGCAGAACTGCATACTCTGCTTTGCTTCCTCATCGTCGAATATTTCGTTAACCTTCCGAAGGACTTCGTCTTCCAATTGATTATGTATGTTCATAATCTATCCCTCCTCTTTATCATCATTCTTGCTGATTGCAAGAAGATCGGTCAGCATTGCAATACACTCGCTGAAATCACGCAGTGAATCCCGTAATGAGTAATAGTTAAGACCTGCAAAATATATCTTCGAAAATACGGAGAAATTAAACTCTTTTTCCCCCTTCTGAATATTCGTATAACAGCCGAATTCATAACATACCTTAAGCATATCCTCCAGTCTTTCCTTTAAAAAATCGGACAGCGACGGCGGAAATGAAAATGTATATGTCACTTCAAGGAATTTACTCTCTCTGTCTATAAAGAATCCGCCCTGCAGTCCGTCTTCCTTTTCGAAACCCGCCGTATATACATCTTCACCTGCTTCTGCATTGAATATTTTATATCCGAGCTCCTTAAAGAGAACCCTTGTCCGCCGTATTCTTTCTTCCATTAATTTCGAATGTTTCATCATTCCCCTCTCCATTTATTGCTATGTATATTTTCTGTTCCGTATTACCGGTTTCTTTAATTTCCGGAATACAAACGAAGGGCTAGTGCTTCCGGAAGCCCTGCTTCGATTATTTTCCTCTGTGTAATGTCCACAGGATAATCGAATCTTACATATCTGTAAACATATTTTTCATCATCAAAAACACCTAAAGCTGCTTTTGAACTGCCGTCTCTCGGCTGCCCTACCGACCCCGGATTTATAAGGTAACGTTTCGAAGGATCAAGCTGTATTTCCGGTTTCAGATCTAAGAGACCGCTGTTTTCCTCAAAAACCATGGGCACATGCGTATGGCCGAAGAAACATATTCCCGTATCCTTGAAATACCGGTTTATATAAAAAATATTTTCATTAATATCCCTGTATGTTACGATGTACCTATCCTCATCCATAGGTGAACCGTGACATATAAGATATCTGCCATTAACCATTAAGGGCCCTGCCGGTAATCTTTTTAATACGGCCAGGTTTATTAGACTGATATGTGTCCGGGTCCATTGTACGGCTTCCCTGGCCATGCTGTTAAAGTAATCAATACTCATTAATCCGGCAACAGCTTTATCGTGATTACCACGTACCATAAAATCCGAAATACCTGCAATTTCCTTAAGACACCGGTTCGGATCCGCATTGTAGCCCACTGCATCGCCAAGACAGACTATATAATCGACATCATACTTCTCTATCTCTTTTTCCGCGGAACTCAAGGCTTCCCAGTTACTGTGAATATCACTTAAAACAGCATACTTCATCTATACTATAATCTATTCCAATTTATCCGCCCCTTCAAGTATCGATGGTAAATATTAGGCGCCAAACCATTTATCCATATCTGCTTTTCTTAATGAATCAGGAAGAGAATGCTCTCTGCTTATAAGAAGAGAAATACTCCTTAAAGATCCGGTAAAGTCTTTAACCGTATCACCCCTGAAAATTGATGAGGATTCGGCAAAACCATACGGTGCACCCTTTTCGGGATAAACGGAAAGATCGATTTCGAAGGATATCGGTTCCGGAACATCGATAATAACTTCCTGCTCGAGGATCTTTCTGCCGGCTGTCTTTCCCAGCTCACCGGTAATTTTTCTTTCATACTCATCCTTTATTTTAACATCCGTTAAATCTCTATGTATGGGGTTGTTGTCATCGAAGGGAGTTCTATATATCAATTTGTAAAGATTACGTTCCACTACCTTTTTTAACAGCTCAAAAGGAGGGTAGCCGTACTTTAAGACAATAGAAAAAAATTCATTATCATCCGGACCGTAGAGCTCTTCCCTTTTAATTATTCCCTCTTTTAACCCCATAATAACCGCCTTCTTTATCATAGCAGTTGCAATGCGTACGGTCTTATGCCAGTAAACGGATTTATACATGAGATATTTTGCAAAGAGAATACCCTCGACAGCCGACAGGCCTTTTTCCGATATACCGATACCCCTGCATTCTACCGGCTGTACTTCTCCGAGAATAAAATCAACATCCTGAATTCCATAGGGAACACCGCAGAAATAAGCATCCCTGTTAAGATAGTCCAGTTTATCCGGATCCAGAACCCCGGAAAGAAGACGCCTGTAAAACTCCACCCTGACGCCGCCGCTGTATGCCGTTTTCTCATCGATAATTGCCGCCACAGCCAGGGGATCCACCCCGACGGTTTTTTTTAATATACCCGTAATACCGCTTCCCATTATCAGCTCCGAAGTAAGCTCCTCGTGGCTTTTAATATTAATATCCTTAAGAGAATGCGCAAAGGGATAGTGTCCGAGATCGTGCAGTAAAGCCGCACAGAGAAAAGATTTTACACCCTCGACAGAAAGCTCTCTTACCTCTTCAAAAGCGACCAGGTGTTTAATAAGCCTGTGAGCCAGGGCAAATACACCTAAGCTGTGATTCAGCCTTGTGTGGGTAGCTCCGGGATATACGAGGTATGCCGGTCCCAACTGCTTTATCCGGTTTAATTTCTGAAAACACCTGTCCTTTGTAACCTCAAGCAAGCTCCCGGAAAGGTAGATATTTTTCCATACAGGGTCTCTTATCGGTTCCGTGTAATCGTTATGCAGGTGGTTTAAGATTGTCTGCTTCATTTTATCGAATGCTTCCTTGTATAATTAAGTAATCCGCCGGAAAGAAGGATATCGATAAAACGGTCAGCAACATTGCATTCCAGTACAATAATTTTTTTCTTTTCTCCGCTTCCGCCGGCAATAGAAACGGAGACCGGCTTTCCGGCCTTTAAACTCTCCTTAAGCGTACCGAATTCAATCACATCACCCGGCTTAATATCATTATAGTCATCCCTGTCCCTGAAGGTCAGAGGCAGTATTCCGAAGTTCACAAGATTAGCCCTGTGTATTCTTGCAAAGCTTTTAGCGATTACCGCCCGCACTCCAAGATACATGGGAGCAAGAGCTGCATGTTCCCGTGAAGAACCCTGCCCGTAATTTTCTCCGCCTATAATAACACTTTTTCTTAAGGCAATGGCCTTTTTATAAAACTCAGGATCGATCGCAGAAAAAACATACTTTGAAATTTCGGGAATATTGGATCGGAAGGGCAGTATCTCTGCACCTGCAGGCATGATATCGTCGGTTGTAATATTATCGCCGGCTTTCAGGATAATCTGCGCCTTAAAGTGATTCTCAAGTATCTTTCCCTCCGGAACAGGCTTAATATTGGGTCCGCGGACAATCTCCGTGCCGCTTCCATCCTCCGGCGGCTTAATAATCATTGCATCGTTCACTATGATCTTCGAACTCAAATCCCTCCGCGGAAAAGACCCTAAGCTTCTGGGGTCCGTAAGAACGCCTTTTAAGGCAGTGGCCGCAGCCGTTTCCGGGGATACAAGATATATCCCCGCATCCTTTGTTCCGCTTCTGCCCGTAAAATTGCGGTTAAACGTCCTGACACTTACAGCGCCGGATGAAGGTGCAAAACCCATGCCTATGCACGGACCGCATGCGCTCTCCAGAATTCTTGCTCCGGAGGCTATCAATACGGATGTTATTCCGAGATCCGTAGCCGTCATCAGAGCCTGCCTGGAACCGGGAGAAACTCCCAGGGAAACACCGGGCGCGATTATATTACCTTCCAGAATATCAGCCGCTACAGCAAGATCGTTAATCGAGGAATTGGTGCATGATCCTATGGCAATCTGATCCGCCTTTATCCCCTCGATCTCATGAACAGGAACAACATTATCCGGCATATGGGGCCTGGCAGCCATAGGCACAATATCGTTTAGATTGATTTTTATTACCCGTGAATACACTGCACCGCTGTCCGCGGAAACAGGCTTCCAGCTTTTTTCCCTATTCTGTACCCTTAAGAATTCCCTGGTAGCTTCATCGGAGGGGAATATGGAGGTAGTAGCTCCCAGTTCCGCGCCCATATTGGTTATCGTCGCCCTTTCAGGTACGGTTAAGGTCATAACTCCGCTGCCGAAATATTCATACACCTTCCCTATTCCGCCTTTAACGGTTTCCGTCTTTAATAATGTCAGTATTACATCCTTGGCGGAACAGAAATCATTAAGTTTCCCGGAAAGCTCCACTCCGACCACCTCCGGCATTTTAAGATAAAAGGGTCCGCCTGCCATCGCTACAGCCACATCCACACCTCCCGAACCGATTGCGAGCATACCCATCCCGCCGTTAGTCGGAGTATGAGAATCCGAGCCTATCAGTGTTTTTCCGGGAATGCCGAAACGTTCCAGATGAACCTGGTGACATATTCCATTGCCGGGTCTGGAAAAATATATTCCGAAACGCGCAGCCACACTCTGAAGATATCTGTGATCATCCATGTTTTTAAAATCCGTCTGGAGCATATTGTGATCCACATACGAAACGGAAATCTCCGTTTTTACTCTGTCGACACCTATGGCTTCCAGTTGAAGACAGGCCATTGTCCCGGTAGCGTCCTGGGTAAGAGTCTGGTCGATTCCGATTCCGATTTCCTCACCGGCTTTTAAAATTCCGCTTACAAGATGTTCTTTTATTATCTTTTCCGTTAAGGTTAACCCCATGTATTCCTCCGAAATGCATCTAAAATCAATCTCAATAATATACAGCAATACCGGATGATATTCCAGTATTTGACGAATATCATTTCATCTGATAAGAATTAGATATGCGTAGAGCTTTTTTTATAATTGCCTGTCTTGCAGTTTTACTTTCCTGCAGCAAGGGGAAAAGGACGGTGCAGACACAGAAAAATTTACCGGGCAGGAACAGCACCTCGGCGGTACAGCCTAAAACTAATAAAACCAACCCCAACAAGGTTGTACTAAAGAGAACTACCGGTTCCAAACCCGGGGCAAAGGAGGCTAAAGGCAATATCACGGACATCCTCCTTCCTCTGAATAACGGCCCCTCTGTTTTTCCCAAGGATTTTAAAATCGGCGGATTACAGCCGGAAATAGATATTTCAAAGGAAGACAGGGATATATTGACCCCGGTAAAGGAATTCCTGGATGATTTTCGCGATAGGATCATTAATAAAGAGGCTGTAAATCCGGATGATTATCAGAGTATAAAAAAACTGTATTCATATTACCTTAAAGAATCCGGTCAGGTTAAAAGTTACAGAATCGGATCTATCAACAGGCCGGATAAACAAACCGCTACCGTAAACAGCAGACTCTTCGGTTTAAAAGGTTCGACAGAGGGTCAGCTGTATCTTAAAAGAAAAGACGGCAAATGGCTTATTACGGATGTACAGTTAAATCTTAACCAGCTGTCTGTAAAGCAGAAAAAGGAAAAATTTGTTCCCAATTCATACAGCTGGATTATGGAGGAATAAAAAATGAAGCAGACCATTCTGACAGAGGCGAAAGCAGAGGAACTTCTTTCCCGGTATGTAATTTCGGATTGGCTTAAAAAACACAGTATTGCCGCAGGTGCCGTTATGCGGGGGCTCGCCAGACGGCTCGGACAGGATGAGGGAGAATGGGCGGCCATCGGAATGGTCCATGATCTTGATTTCGACCTTACACAGGACCCCGAAATCCACGGATTAAAAACCGTTGAAATTCTAAAACCCCTTAATGTTCCGGAGGAACATTTAAATGCAATCAAGGCTCATAATGCGGAAGGGCTGGGGGTTGAACGAAAAACCGTTTTGGACTATGCTTTAACATGCGGGGAAACAATTACCGGGTTGATAGTGGCAACGGCACTTGTAATGCCCGATAAAAAGTTAAGCTCGGTAAAACCATCATCTGTAGTTAAACGAATGAAAAAAAAGGATTTCGCGAGGAAAGTCTCTCGTGATAACATAATGCTGTGCGAAAAGATAGGTCTTGATGTCGATGAATTCTCTAACATAGCGGTTATTTCCATGAGAGAAGTCGCGGATCGGTTAGGTCTTTAATCAGCTGATTGCAAGAATGAAAAAAGGTGTATTCCTTTTTATTATACTTTCGTTTCCTCTCATCCAGGCGGTACCTGATACGTTAGAAGGAATAGATCAGGTTGTCGACAGGATCAGTGCTTATATCACTACGAATATAATGGACAGGCAGAGTTACAGCATTTCCGTAGAAACCTTTCTGCCGGATAATCCTGAAGACGGAGAATCGGACCTGCTCGGCCGGAGAATATCCGGTCTGCTCGAAATTCGCCTTGCAGAGCTCTACAGAAATGTTACCATAACTCACGTTCCAGATGCCGGGGTAATGTTTACCATATCGGGAGAAATTCAGATATACCGGGAGAAAGTAAGGATAGTTGTGAGAATCATAAAGGCAGACGGATCGTTAATCGGGGGGATGAACGTTGATCTTGATAGAAGTCCCGGCATAAATGCACTTATACATTCCTCTTCCAATCAGGATGCCGAAGAACAGCCTCCCCCCATCGACCCTTTTGAACCCGACGATAACCCGGGATTCGAAGTGGAGATAAGACCGGAAGGCATCAGTACTTTTGATAGAAGCCTTACAGACAATGATACGGACCGGTTTATATTTCAACTGAAGCAAAAAGAATCGGTAACAATCTCGGCAATAGCGGACATCGACATACGGATACTGCTCTTTAGAGAAGGAGAAGAATTTCCTTATGCATCCAATGACAATTCTTCCCCGGAGAGTTCATCAAAACTCACAGTCAATCCGGATAAGGGAATCTACATTATCGAAATAACAGGCCTTACTCCCTATACGACAGGACCGTATAAACTCATAGTAGATTTTACACATAACAGTAATGACGGGTCGAAATCCGGCAATAAAGAAAAACAGGCAGAAGCATTAAAGTCAGGCGAAACTCAAAAACATACAATCGCACCTGATGATACGGACTGGATTCTAATTGCCCCGGCAAAACCGGGTTTTTACTCTATTGTTCTGCGCAGTGCCGAAGCCGTTCTTTCATTGTCCGTTTATAATGATGCGGGAAATAAATATCTCTTTAAAGAAACAGGCAGTAAGCCCGGGGTACCTGTTACAGCGGGTCTTTTTTTAGGCATTATGCCGGTTAAGATAAAAGTGGAAATGCTCAATTCCGGTATTCAGCCGGCAGAGTATTCCGTCACTCTTAACAGACTTAAGGTCGATAGAATCTATCCGGACGGTAAAACTTATCATGCAGACAGCGGGAATGCACCGGCTTTCTTTCTCTTAAGAATTATCAATACCGGCACCTACCGGATTAACTACAGGAACGCGGGTTTACACCTCGAGATATTCGCCCTTCCTCAGCTTTTATTACAGGAGGGTATACGTAAAAAAGAAAAGCCGCTGCAGGTAATTTACAATCTTTCTTCCGGCGATTACCTTGTAAGAATAATGAGCAGTTCCGCAGCCGGCAGCTATCTCTCTATAAACGGCGAGTAAATAATGGGAACACAGGTCGGAAGAATAGAAAAAGAATTTGTTTTTAAATCCCTGATCGACAACAGGATACCTCTGGAGCTTCATGGCCACCAGAAAGAGTTTAAGGGCACCATAGTCGAAGCCGACGACGAGAAAATAACCATCCAGGGTGAATCCGAATCCATGGACATCTTAAGAGAAAAAGAACAGGTCCGGGTATTCTTTTACTTTAAAAACAACTATCACACATTTAATTCCGCCGTTATAAAAGCAGAGAGCAATACTCTCATCCTGAAACATCCGGAGGGTGTATATAAAAACCTGCAGAGAAAATATGAACGCATTAAAATGCCGGAGGGGATAGAAGTTTATTTCACATTAAAGGGCAAGAAAATAGAACTTAACTTTCCGAAAACACCGGTTTTTCAGAATGCGGAAAGACCTGAGGTTTCCGAACACTTCGACACTTCTAAAATCAGCACCCTTATTATGTCATTCAGAAAAAAAATGGCCGTGATAGTTTCGGAAAATAAAATTATGATGTTCAGGGATAAACTGCCGAAAAATTTTGATGAAAAGGTAATAACCGAAACCGGTAAAATTCTTTGGATCCCTTCCACGGAGGATGAATTTCCGATAACCGATCCCTTTCCCGACGAGCGTATTGTTACAAAGAGGGATTTAATAAAATATGAGGAAAACAGAGGCACACCGCCCTATATCATAACAAGCAAACTCGGAAACATTCTCTACGAAAAAACGAAAAGAGATATATTCTCCGAACTCTTTGTCCCGATCATCTATAATGAATACATTGTCGGTTATATTCATCTTTACAATTCAAGGGAAAACAAGAAACGAATCACCGAAAACCTGGTCGATTATGTTTATCAATTCGCCAAAGTGCTCGCCTATTCTTTAAAAATAAACGGTTATTTTAAAGCGGAAACTATGGGAGAAAAGAGATTCGAAGCTCCGGTTATCGATATGAGTGCTTCCGGTATCCTCTTTTCTCACAGCTCACCGGAACTTGCCAAAGACCTGCTTCTCCATACGGATTTAGAACTTTCAGTAATAATCAACAACAGAAAACTCCTCATAGGGTCCAGGATTATGAGAAAATTCAAAGACAATGATATATACTTCTTCGGAGTCCAATTTTTAAGGGTAACTCCGGAAGATTTCAGATTCATATTCGAATTTCTCTACGGAAAACCATTTATGTCGGAATACGATAATGTATGGGAAGGCGGTGCTCCGCCTCCGCCGCTCGAAATATTTGACAAATAGCTCTTTACGGCGGTACGATTATTCCCGATTATTCTTGCAAAGGTTCATTAAAAACTGTAACTTCACATTATGCTTAATACGGAAAAACATTATTCTGTTTCGGAAATCACATTCCTTATCCGCAATATGCTGGAAGATAATTTTCCGAATGTAAGTATAGAAGGTGAAATTTCCAACTTCCGTCCTTCGAGCACCGGCCACTACTACTTTACGTTAAAAGATAAAGATGCACTTATATCCGTAGTTATGTTTAAAAACAGACTCTCTTCCCTTAAATTTAAACCTGAAGACGGTATGCTCGCGCTTGCAAGGGGGAGTATTTCCGTCTATCCGAAGAGAGGCAGTTACCAGCTTATATGCGAATCATTAACAAAATCCGGGGAAGGTGCATTACTTGCACTCATAGAGCAGCGAAAGAGAAAACTCGCTGCAGAAGGATTTTTCGATGCGGAAAAGAAAAAAAAGATACCGCTTATGCCGTCGAAAGTGGCTGTAGTTACATCACCTACCGGAGCTGCTATTAAGGATATACTAAGAGTTCTTAAAAGACGGAATACTTCGCTTAACCTTATAATCCTGCCTGCGCCGGTACAGGGCGACGGAGCTGCCGAAATTATCAGCAGGCAGATACGCACAACCAACAGGTATAATCTCGGTGATGTGATAATTGTTACAAGAGGCGGCGGTTCTTTAGAAGACCTTCTGCCATTTTACAGCGAGGAAGTTGTTACGGCAATTGCGGAATCGAATATACCTGTCATATCAGCAGTAGGCCATGAAATCGATCTCACATTAACAGACCTCGCAGCCGATCTGCGCGCTCCCACTCCGTCCGCCGCTGCAGAAATGGTATCGGCATCCAGAGAGGAGATTATGCGGCGGATAACTCAATCTAAAAAACGAATAACAGATTCCGTTAATCAGCGTTTAAAACACATAACCATGCTCTTAGAGCGTGTCAGCAGGGAGAATATAAAAAGAAATTTTGAACTTATATTAAAAAATTATATTTTACGGCTGGATGACGCAAAGGACCGGCTGGACAGATCGATTACCGATCTGACTTCCGCTATCCGGCATCGAATAGAACTGGTTGTGAGTAAAATCACCTCTTATTCTCCCCTGGAAATTCTTAAAAAAGGCTATGCGGCAGTTACCTTGAAAAAAACAGGAAAAATTATAAGAGATACAGACGAGGTGTCGGTTAATGATGAAATCGGCGTAAGACTTTACAAAGGATATCTCGGTGCAACAGTGAAGGAGATTTCTGAAAATGAAAACTTTTGAAGAAAAATTAGCAAGGCTGGAAGAGCTTGCGGATAAATTAAGAGACGGTCAGTTACCCCTGGAACAGGCAATTGCGCTCTTCGAAGAGGGAACAAAAATAGCCGGACAACTGGAAAAAGAGCTCGCGAAGGTAGAAAGAAAAATACAAATTCTTACCAATGAACCGGAAAAAACCGGGGAGGAACCCAGACTCGAACTTTTCCCGGAATTGGATAACGAACGTGATCAGTAAGCTTTTTTAAAATCCGCAGGGAATTCCACATAATCACCAACAGAGGCACCGATTTCATTAAAGAGCCCTTTATTAACCTCAAGGGCAAAACGGCTGGAATATTTCGAACGTATTATCCTTTCCGACATCGGCTTCATGTCTTCTATCTCCAGAATTTTTCCTTCCCTGGAGAGAAAGGCAATCGACAGGGGAATAAACGTATCTTTCATCCAGAAAGAAAGATGCTGATCCTCTTTAAAGACAAAGAGCATTCCGGTATATTTCCCTAACTTTTTTCTGTCCATCAAACCGTGTTCACGCTCCGAATCGGTTCCGGCTATCTCCACTGTCAAGGGCGTCCCCTTTATTTTTACTATAACCTTTTTAAGACCGCTGCCGCATGAAGCCATTAAAATAAAATATACGAGTGCAGCAGGCAGAAAATATCTACTTAACATAGACAAGCCATCCCTTAAGATATTCGCCCTCCGGATGAAAGAGAGAAACCGGATGATCCTTTGCCGCATGGAGCTCCGATACAAGCCGGACATCCCTCCCCGACACAAGGGCAGACCTTAAAAGCATATCTTTAAACATCTTCCCGGTAATACTTCCCGAACAGGAGAATGTTAAAAGAAAACCCTCTTTTTTTAATCCGGTAAATGCCAGCTCATGAAGTGTGCCGTAGCCCCGTAATGCACCGGGAACTTCCTGTTTTTTCCTGGCAAACGGAGGAGGGTCCAGAACAATAACATCAAAGGTTCCGCAGCTTTTAAGAAATTCAAAAACATCACCGCGTTTCCATTCGAGAGTTCCCTTTAGCTTTCCTTTGTTCAATTTTTCATTTTCTTCGGAGAGTTCAACTGCATAAGAGGAATTTTCCACCGAACAGACTCCGGATGCACCTCCTTTCGAAGCGAAAAGTGCAAATCCGCCTGTGTAAGAAAAAAGGTTAAGAACATTCTTTTCTTCTGAGATAGCCTCGGCTATAACTCTGTTCTCCCGCTGATCGAGATAAAAACCTGTTTTCTGTCCCCGGGAAATATCGACGATAAAACTTAAGCCGTTTTCTTCTATAATCTCTCTCCCGTCTCCGGTTCCGGAGAGATACCCCCCTTCCAATTCCAGTTTTTCCACTCTTGCAGCCTTTTCATCCCTTTTCAGATATATGCACTTTACAGGAAGATACTCTTTAACCGCCGACACAATGTTCCCGATAATTTTCTCGATTCCCCTTATCTGTATCTTTATAACAGCCGTACTGTTATAGACATCGACTATAAGGCCGGGGAAAAAATCACCTTCGGAATTAATAAGGCGGAATGCATTGGAGTTTATATGCATCTGCCGCCGCAGCTTAACTGCAGACTTTATTTTTTCATCCACCCACATGCCTTCCGGTCTGCAGCTGCCGAAACACACCATTCTTACCGCTATAAGACTGTTCGGAGAATAGAAACCATATCCTATTTCAATATTGTCTTCCGATCTGATTTCTACGAGATCTCCGTTTGCATGTCCGCCTGTAATTCTTTTAATAGTGTTTTTAAAAATCCAGGGATGTTTATACTGCATTACCGAACGTATTTTCTCTTTTCTTAAAATAATCATAATAAATCAGAACTGATCGAGAAAATCTTTGCGTGAGATATTATTCAGATTTTCCCGCGTTCTTCCCCTTTCCTTTAATTTTTTAAAAACCTTTTCATCCATGTATTTAACAGTCAAAGGTTTTTCCAGAGATAAACGAACACTTAAGGACTGCCAGACAGCCTCACCGGGAGAGAGAGAACCGGGTTCTCCGTATTTTCCGGTAAGTGTGGTATAGATGGAATAATAATCCATTTTATCCCTGTTTATTTCCAGAATAATACTGAACAGTTTTCCCCTGTAAAACTGAAAATATCCCATGTTTATATATGAATTTCCTGTACTGTTAATAAGTATCTGTTCCGGTTCAGGTAAAAGGCTTACATCCGGATCACCCCTGTAGTTAAAGTACAGATCAGCGGAAAGCTTTTCCTTAACCTCATTAACCGTCATGCCGAGAAGTATCGACCGGAAACCCATGGGCAGTTTCTTAGCATCCGCTAATGCCGATTGTGCATCCAGAGAAACCAGAAGTGATATAAATAAAAGGATTTTAATGATACTTCGTTTCATAATACGGTTATTTCGACAGAGCAATACTTAATGCCGTTGTTAATTTAAGGACATCCTGATTGCCTTTACGTACCCTCTTGCATAGTACGGTGGCAATCTTCCGAATTACCTTATACCCTATTTCCGGATGTTCACTGCATAATTTTTCGAAATCATCCCTCTTTATCTCGTAGAGAAGACAGTCTGCGGATGCCGTTATCGTGGCACTTCTCGTATCGTTTTCGAACATTGCCATATCCCCGAAAAATGATACGTAATCAGCGTTAAGTTTAACCATAGATTTTTCAGCTTTACTGAAACCTCTTTTACCTACCTTTAATGTTAAATTCTTGCTTACTTCGACCTCTCCCTCGAGAAACAGAAACATGGAATCTCCTATCTCTCCTTCTCTCATTATTATATCACCGGATGATACCTCGACCTTTCTTGCGATTTTGAAAATAAGATTTCTTTCCGCTTCTGTTAAATCGGAGAGAATACCAACCTTTTTTAACAGATCGCTTTGCTTCTTCTTTCCCATAATCTGCTCCTGATCAACCCAATATAAAAGCCGAGTCGTTGTCTCTGATAGTATAATCCTTACCCGGATTCAGTTTTATCTGCAGTTCTTCCTTTTCTGCACTTTCATACAGATCTATTTCCGCTTCGGCAAACTTTCGTTTAATAAAAGCATCTATGGCGGAAGAATCATCGGACAGGATATCATCCAGAGTCATCTTCTTTTCCTCCGACAATACACCGATCAGAATACCCTCGCCGTTTTTCAGGAAATGGTCCGCAAGCTCGATAAAACTTCTGCCGATAAACTGAGCGGGGATCGGAATATTCTTAAGTACATTCCTGCTTTCAAAGGAGAGGAGTTCTTTTACAAGCAGAGGAATACCATTCGACATTGTCGAACTTGCAAGAAGAAAACCGTTAAATTCACCGTAGATAATAATGTCATCGACATTTGCCCTTTTAAGGTGCTGTTCATTTTCCGGATTTACTATTTCCGCACTTAAAATAATATCGGGATTCATAGACTTGATGGCAAGCGATGCCAGAATCGTCCTTTCGTCTGCATTATCCAGGCTGTTTTCGCCGGATTCATCGGAGAGGAGAATAGCAGCTTTTGCATTTACAATCGAACTCTTTTTCAGAATAACTTCGTGTGTATAATCACCGCGAACAAACCTTAAATCGATATCCTGAAATTTCGAAGTCAGAGACTGAAATTCTTCAGGATCCATTTCATTTATCAGTACAATTTCCTGCTTGCTTCTGCCGGATATTTTTCCGATTCCATCGAGTATCTGCTCCGCATTCTTATTCCAGCCGCATAATACCAGATGATTTCGCATGGATACATCTTGCAAACCTTTACCCTCCCTGATTTTTCTGTCCACGAAAATACTCGCTATTGTTCCTGAAAGTATCGAAGTAGTTACAACACCCATAAGCATAAGAAAAAGAGCCAGTATTCTGCCGGTTGCTGTTATTGGATATTTATCACCATATCCCACCGTTGTAATCGTTACAACTGCCCACCAGAAGGCATCAAAAAAATCAGAAAACATCGAATGATTTTTTTTGACCTCGGCAAGAAAAACCAGCGCACCTCCTATCAGTACCATAATAAATACAACAATCAGAAGATTCGGAAGTTTTTCCTTTTTAAGATCGAGATATAATTCTTTAACCTTGTAAAAGAAATTGATTCGTCTTTCTTTTTTTATTTTTCTTTTCGACTGCATACCGGCCCTTATAACTTGCTTATCACTTATTGTATCGGTTAAAAACATTATTATGCAATAGTAAATTAATTATCATTTTTAATTGATTACTCCCGTGCCTTCGGATTATAATCGGTAGTGTCATGAAAAAATACATTATGTATATCATATACATTATTTTACTTTTATTTCTTTTTTCCTGCACTACTTCCAGAGGATCTCTATATACAGACATAGTAAAACAGGAAAAATCCGCTAAAGGCCAGTCCGGTACCAAGGAAACGAAGGGCAAGGAAAACAGCAGTTCCGAAGCAGAAAAATCCGGGAAAAGGGGATTAAAAATAGTTACCAATCCGGATAACGCCGAACTGTTTATCGATAACAAGTACATGGGAACAACACCCATTTTAATAGAAGATATGGAAACGGGAAATTACAGGCTGATCATCCGTAAGGAGGGATACTACAGTAAGGCTGTAAGCATAGACTACAAAGGCGGTCTTCTAATCTATACTACCGATTTAAAGCGGATAACCGGTTACCTTTTTATAAAAGTGACACCCTCCGAAGCATCGATAGAGCTGGACGGTCAGCTTCTGTCCGAAGGAATGCACGAACTTCCGGTAGGCAGGTACTCATTGGATATTCGTCTCTTCGGCTACAACGATTATACAAAGGAACTTCAGGTTAATGAAAATGAAGTATTTAATATTAATGCTGCCCTGGAAAAAGCAAAATTCCACATATCGGGCCTTGCATCATCCCGTGATGTTTTTAACCCCGCAAACCCGGGGCTAACGGGGAATGTAAAACTGTCATTTAAGGTTACATCATGGGGAACAGGGAATATTAAAATTTACAATAGCAGTGATACTGTTGTATTTAACAAAGAATTCAAATCTTTCTCCTCATGGAACCAGCATCTAATGTGGAAAGGGAGAGACATAAAGGGCAAACCGCTGCCCGACGGCACATACAGGGTCGTGCTTACAGGCAAATCGAAGGATTCATCCGTTACCGAAACCGAAACAATCAGTATAACTATCGACAGTTCAGTTATGATAGGATACCGTACTTTGTGGAACGGTACTTCCGGGCTTCTCTATTCTCCAACTGCGGCGATTCTTCCCTTCGGTGATTTACAGATATCCTTCATATTAACCGGCCACCTGGAACCTGTCGATGAAGTACCGGTTTTTACAGCTCCCGCAGATCTTTCGATGCGCTTTGGAATCGGAAGAGAATATGAACTGAATATTCTGGGCAGCCTTATCCTGGGAAATACGGATAATATACCTATGGGTGCAAGTATATCTTTAAAAAGGCGGATAGTCCGTCTGCGGTCACCGTTAAGTTTTAATGCCGGCTTATTTATAAAGGCTTCCTATCAAGAGGGCACTACAACGGACAGATTTGCCAACAGTACAGGTATTTCAGCAGGAATACCGCTTCAGTTATCCGCAGGATTTTTTAACCTGGTCTATTCCCCCGGAATAATACTTGCCCCTTTTCCTGTTATTTATCCCGATGATAAAAATATCACAGGTACTGCAGGGCTATTCTCATGGCTCTATCAACAGGCAGGCATCCTGCTCGACTTCGGCTCACTGACAGCCGGAATATCAGCTTCTCTGCGGTCGGCTCCGTTTACTGCATTTAAATTTGCAGACTTGCCCCTCCAGGCAGGAGCAGAGATAAACTGGATGCTTCCCGGCACACGGCTCTTCCTTTCGTTTATTGCTGCAGGGGAATTCGAATCGATACAGAATTTCTACCTCTTCTCCGGAGGCGGTATTTCTTTTGTCTATTAAGATCCGGATACCCCACGGGCAAGCCCGTGGAACTCTGCTCTCTTATTAGAATTATCGCTGATCCACAGGAATGTACTTTTTCCCGTGCTCGCCTATATAAATTTGCGTCGGTCTGAATATCCTGTTGCCTGCAAGCTGTTCTCTCCAGTGAGCAAGCCAGCCGACGGTTCGGGCCATGACAAAGATGGGTGTATAGAAGTCCGTAGGTATTCCCATTCTTTCATAGACTATTCCGGAGTAAAAATCCACATTAGGGTATATCTTTTTATCTTTAAGAATACTTACCGCATATTTTTCCACCTCCTTCGCAACATCAAAGAGAGGCGTGGAGTTGTGTGTGGCAAAGTACAGTTCGGCAAGTTTCTGCAGAATTTTGGCCCTCGGGTCCTTTACCTTGTAAACCCTGTGCCCCAGCCCCATTATCTTGCTTCCCGAACGTATCATATTTTGAATATAGGGACGTACATTTTCCACCGAACCTATGGACCGCAGCATTTTTACCACATGTTCATTTGCACCGCCGTGCAGCGGGCCGGATAGAGCACCGATTGCAGAAGATATAACAGCATGCGGCTTTGCCTGTGTCGAGGTAACAACCCGTGCCGTAAAGGTGGAGGCATTCATTGTATGATCTGCATGGCATATAAGCGAAGCATCCATAACATTTGTCATTTTAACATCAGGCTCTTTGCCAAGAATCATATAGAGGAAATTGGCGGAATGAGACAGATCATTTCTCGGAGCCAATGGCTCAAAACCATGACGTATCCTGTTCCATGCTGCAATAATTGTCGGTATTTTTGCAAGCAGTATGATAATTGCCCGTTCTACCTCTTTTTCATCTTCCACATCGTTAATGGGATAATACATACCCAGGATTGCAACGCTTGCCTGCAGAACATTCATAGGATGGCCGGCCTCGGGAAAAGCTTTTAAGATATCGATAAAGCGGAACTTAAGCTCCCTGTTCTCCTTGAGCTGTTCATCAAATTCTTTCAGTTCCGATTTTGTAGGAAGTCTCCCCTTCAGAAGCAGGAATGAATTCTCCTCAAAAGAACTTTTTTCCACAAGCTCCTGAATCGGGAACCCCCGATACTCCAGGATTCCCTTCTCTCCGTCAATAAAAGATATTGTCGACTTCGCAATAGGTACTCCATCAAGACCGGGTATAATTCTTTCTTTTTCGGTCATAGCGCCTCCTTTCCTTACCCTGACTATAACAGATTTTATGTACCTCTTTCAAACCTTAAAGAGCAAAAAAATAAAAAAAATCAGGAGAAAGCCCAGAATCAACAGAGCTGCCTTAAAAAGAACCGGAGAAATAAACGGGTGCTTTTTATTAAATTTCGACGCAGGCTTTCCGTTTTTTCCGGAATGTTTTCCGGAAAGTTTTTCCTTTACACCCTTACCCTGTTCCAGGTCTTTAAGATTAACACTCATATAACCGCATTGGGGACACCCTTCGGTAAAGAGTGCGGGTTTCTCTTCGAATCCGCAGATAGGACATTTAACACCGCTGAACAGCCTGCCGCAGTAAGGGCAGACTTCAGCATTAAAGGGCACCTCTCCGCCGCAATTTTCACAGTAAAAACGTGTTTTCAAAACCTCTTCTAATTACACTCAGCCTCTAGCGGACCTGCCAGTTCCTTTAAGAAAAAGAGCTTGCCGGGAAGAGTGGGCATAAAACTCGAAGGCACCCACATATCAGGCCCGTAACGGAGTGTTACCCATAAACTTAAACCCTGCCACTGCATTCCCCGGCCGAAAGCGCCATCACATCCCCCGATTATCCAGCCGGCCTTTAGAAAAATCCCGGGGCCTATCGTATTTGCATAGGCCGGAACCAATGTCGTTCTGCTCTTAAAACTTGTAAATGCATTCTGCTCGATTGTCAGCGGATGCAGCTTTGCTCCGAGCCTGTGAGTCTGTTTTTTCCATTCTTCTTCCGAAGAAAACAGGGCGGCAAAGTGCGGCTCCCAGAAAGCAATATGAAAAACTCTTCCGACACCGAAAACAACGGTAAGTTCCGCTCCTTTATCGAGTAGATTTTGAATTTTTTCCGGATATCGGGGAAGATTATCTCTTGTAGCGAAATTTCTATGGGCTTCCGGGATCGTGTACTGACCCAGAGGTCCGTAAAATGCATTTTCCATGGCATACTTGAACGAAGCCGGATTGGACGGAGGCAGCGTATTACCCTCCGCATCTGACCATTCGTCCATATTAAAACCGAAAACATGTTCAGCGGATATACCCCATTCCTTCAGGAAAAATATAGCCCAGCGGTACATACCCATCGGCCCTACAGGCAGAATCATTACAAGCTGCCGTCCGGCTTCTTTGGAACGTCGAATATTCATCGCAATTTCATGCCCCATAAACGTATTAAAATCCGCAAGCGTATTACAGCTTACAGGTGCAAAATCCCTGTTCCACCAATTCTGAGGCGCAAAGATGTCACCGGGTTTATCCGATATACAGCGATCTATTTTTTTTAAATCCCATCCCCCGGGAAAGAAATTTTCCAGTAATGAACCGTTTATAGTATTAAGCAGATTATATTCCATTTTTTTTAACTCCCCTTACAATTTTTATTCTCCGCACCAGTCAGGGCAGATAACGCCTGGTTGTAACCCTGCCCCATACCCTCATCTGTCTAAAAGCCTCCGCATATTTTACACCGCACTGCATACCCCTGAATGCGGACTGCACCATGGCAAACTCGACGTAATCGATATTATCATGTTCTTTGAGCCATTGCGCCTGGCTCTTATGACATGCAATCATTTCTCTTTTAATTCCTTCCGTCTCCGAAATATCTACAAACTCTTCAGGATTAAAATTAAATCCCGCAAGAGTATCCATATAGTATATAGGCGTCAGTTTCCGGTGCGCAGGCGACCTGGTAATAAGCTGCGGTAATGTCGCCATAAAACTTGCATCAAATCCGACAGCGGAAGTAATCGTATGATCGGGCATGTAGTCGGCCGGATCGGGAAGGATAATAATATCCGGCTTTGCTTTTCTGACGGCCTCTATCATTTTATATCTGGCATCCTTAACAGGATATATATCCAGATCATCTATATCCAGCGTTATCGATTCCGCCCCTATAACAGAAGCTGCATTCTCAGCTTCCTCCCTTCTTATATCTCTTAGTTCATCTCTTGGTATTTCCGTATGACCTAAATTCCCGTTTAATGCATGGCACATAACAAGCTCATGCCCTTCCCGCACAAACCTCGCCAGCGTTCCGCTGCAGAGGATCTCCAGGTCATCCGGATGCGCCCCGACTGCCATTATTCTCATGGAATTCTCCTTGTTTCTTTAAATCCTGGTTTCTTTATTCCTCTTTGCAGAATCGATCTCTGCAAAACAGACACGAACGGATTCCAGCGCGGATTCCGGCGTTACAGTGCCCGAAAAACTGCCTGCTGCCACATTCTCCGCGAAATTACGCAGTTCATAGTAATAGCCGTCGCCTTCTGCAAGCGGCAGAGGATATTTTTCTCCCTCGCCGGGATATACCATTACAACCGGATTTCTGGAAAAATCCAGCTCTACAGTTGCCTTTTCCAGTATATACATGGCACGCATATTAAATCCGAAACTGCCGGAACATATCCAGCCGCCGGAAGAAGTTACCACTTTGTCCCGGTACTGATAGAGTGTTGTAATATGAGAAATGCTTCCGTCTTTTTCCGCTATCCCGTTCGACTTTAATCCTTCAGGTTTTCCGAAGAGAAACAGGATCATATCCACATCGTGTATATGCAGATCCAGTGCGGCATTCCCGGAAAGTCTGCCGTCTAATATCCAGTTATCCCGTGTCCACGTGGGGGTCATGGAAAAGCGTGCAAACTCCGCATACCTTACCTTACCGTATTTCCCGCTGTCGATGAGCCGTTTTATCTCGGTATAGGCAGGCCAGTATCTTAAGCATTGCCCCACGCTGAAAAGTTTTCCGGTTTCATGAACCTTATCAACAATCCTCTCCGCTTCCTTAACAGAAATTGCCATAGGTTTTTCACAGAAAACATGAAAACCCGCATCCATGGCATCTACAGCCGCATCCGCGTGCAAATACGTTGGAAGACAGATATCGACAAAATCGAATCCGCCGTCCTTAAGCATCTCCTTATAATCCGGGTACTTCCTTATGCCGGAAAGGTCTATTTCCGCACCATCCGTTTCTATATTTCCCCCGGCATCGAGGCTTTTTATATTAAGCGCCCCGTTATTTACATCACACAGGGCGGCAACTTCCACACCCTCCAATTTGTTCAGGTAAATACCAAGATGCATTTTCCCCATAAATCCGAGACCGGCAAGTGCAACTTTAACCATTACGTTTTCCCTCCCCCCTCATCTTCTCTATTATCTTCATCGAAACGATAGCTTTTTCCGCCGCACCCTCTCTGCCGGGAACTATTTCGGCAGTAAAGGGACCATTATATCCGAGTTTTACAAACTCAGCCATAACCGACCGGTAGTTCACATCTCCGTCGAGGAGATCCACAAAACCATCCAGGTTTCCGGTATTTACACGAAAATCCTTAAGATGAACCGCAAAAATCCTCTTCCCCAGCATCTCAATCCAATGCTCAGGATGTCCGTACAACAGGACATTGCCGACATCGAAATATGACCCTAAATACTCAGAATCAAAATAATCTATAAAGCCCCTCATTTCCGCGGGACTTAAAAGAAACCTGTTCCATACATTTTCTATCCCTATTTTTACCTGTAACTTCTCTGCAAGAGGAATAATCTGTTTTAAGGATTCTTTGGCCCTCTTATCGACATTATCGTACAGCTGAGGTTCGAAATCCGGAATAAAAACCGCAGAAACCATACCGGGCACATACAGAATCGATTCCGCACCAAGCCACGACGCTATTTCAAGTATCCTTTTACTGTTTTTTACCGCTTGTTCGCGGACCGCTTGTTCCGGATCGGTCGGTGAAAAAATCCAGGAAAGTCCCGAGGCTACTGTAAGCAACCTTATTCCGGCTGCCTCTGCCGCGCCTCTTATTTTTTCGGCATCACCTTCCGACATATCGAGGGAAACAGCACCCTTCTCCTCTACAGTAAATTCAAAACAATCATACTCCAGATCCTTTGCCTTTTTTAAGGCTTCCAGAGGATCTATCGGCTTCCCCCGGTTATCCGGAGGGAAAGCCCAGTAATTTATTCCCTTTAACATAGTACCTCCAGGCGATAGTTATCCGCCGTATTATACACTTAATTTTTTTATCGTGTAAAACTATTTTTTTTCTTTCCCCGCATCTTATATTCCATACGGGATTGTAAGTCTAAATAATAAAAGTTAAAATGGGGAGCATGGAAACAGGAATAATCGGCCTGCCTTTATCGGGCAAAACAACAATATTTAATTCATTAACAGGGCTTGCCGCCGCCACAACCTCATACTCCGGGGGTAAAAAACAGGTTAATCTGTCGGAGGTTGCAGTACCGGACGAAAGGATAGAAAAACTTACCGATTTATTTCATCCGAAAAAGAAGGTTCATGCATCGGTACTTGTCAAGGATATCCCTGTACAGTTTGATACTCAAAAAGGCATTCTTCCTGAATCTCTGGGCGAAATTCGAAATGCCGATGCAGTTACAATTGTCATTCGTGCCTTCGAAGACAGGGCGGTTCCTCATCCGCTGGATACAGTCGATCCGCCACGGGACCTGCAGAAAATCCTCGATTCTTTAATCTTCAGCGACTATGAAATCGTAGAGAAAAGAATGGATAGAATAGCACGTGAAGGTAAAAAGGCAGACAGAGAGTATCTTATCTTAAAAAAGATATATGACAGACTGAGCGAAGGTGAGTTTTTAGGGACTGACTTTCTTACGCCCGACGAGCTTAATGTTCTATCGGGCTTCCGTTTTTTAACCGTTAAGCCCGTTATTATTATTGCAAATACAGGAGAAAATAAAGCTGATATAAGCGGATTAAAAACAAAAGCGGAATCCATAGGCCTGTCTCTGTTTACTATCAGCGGACAATTGGAGATGGATATTGCTCAGCTCGCTTCCGGGGATCAGCAGGAATTTTTAACAGATCTCGGATTGTCCGAACCCGCAGTAAACCGCTTTATCCGCCACCTCTACAAAACCCTTAACCTTATAAGCTTTTTTACAGCAGGCGAGGACGAGGTAAGAGCATGGAGTGTAAGCAGGGGAAGCAGTATTCGGAAAGCGGCAGGGAAAATTCATTCCGATATGGAAAAGGGTTTTATCCGCGCAGAGGTAATTCAATGGGAAGAGCTCTTAAAAGCAGGCGGTTTTTCGCAGGCAAAAAAAGAAGGCGCCATACGGCTCGAAGGCAAAACATACACAGTGCAGGACGGAGATGTTGTCGTAATCAGGTTCAATGTATAAAAGGAGACATCACCGGCTCCGGATAATATCTTTCTAATTCGTAAGCCGGATGGAAGCTAAAAAAAACTCCTCGTAAGTCCCTTCTTCTTCATCGAAGTAACAGGATGTCAGGTCGAAGGACAGGGTTTTCGAAGGGAAATCAAATAACCCTGCAGGAATCTTTTTAATATCGATTTCGCCGTACATATTTAAACCGTTTGTTCTGGTAAACCCGATTATATCGGGATTCTTAATCCCCTTTCTCCATAGTACGATAAATCCCTTCGGAGAACCCTTGAATAATGGTTTAATCTCGATGGTATATCTGTTCGTTTCTTTAGTATTCCGAACAGTATAGAAGTATAAAAAATAGGATACATTATCCAGAAAACCCGTATAGGACTCGAGACGAAGAGGAATAATGCCTCTCTTAACAGCCAGTATCCTGAAAAAATGTAAATTAGTGCCTCCTTTTCCCCAGAATCCGGAATCCGAAATAGCATGGACTCTATCTGTGCCTCTGTAATTTAATGTAAAATATGACGGTTTAGAACCTGCGGTAAAAGAAGCGGCAGCCATAGCTTCAGCAGAGGCTGCAACCGGAAACTCATTCTCTCTGCTTATAAAATAATTCTTAAGGATTCCTCTGTTACTGCTCACGGTTAACAGTACCGGTTTTTCATGCAGAATGTAATTTACTCCGGATGTTCCGTACCTGACGGTAATCCCGAATACACCTGCGGGATATCTTAATGCATTCTCCTTTTTAAAAAAGCCCACTATTAAATGGTCGCCGGGATACAGGTTCCTGATAGTTTGTGTTTCTCCAGGATCGATCCTGCTGAATACAATACTTCTGTCCGTGCTGCCGAAAAATTTCGAAATCAATCCGTATATCGGTACCGGACCTGCCGGATTTATATCCGCCAATTCTTCCGGATCAACTACAAAATAAAACGGACTGAGTTCTGAATTAGTAATAGTTATACTTTTGTTTTCAGCAGATAAAGGAAAAAGACTTAAAAAAATAAAAATAATCGTTATATATTTTTTCACCTTGCTTTAAACCCCTATTCAATATCGGTAGAATGCTCTATTTTTTCTAAAAAAGTTTTATATTCTTCCGCAGTATCGATATCGTGTAAAATATTTTCATTCCCGACAGGTATAAGAAGATTGCAATATTCCTGAAGAACATCCCGCATAGTACTTTCATCGGAAAACTGTAATATTCTCTTCATCACTTTTAAAGAGAGGAATACGGGGTGCCCTTTTTTCCCCCTGTACTGGGGTATCACTACATCGATTTCGGTAAAATTATTAAGATAACTGTAGACTTCAGGGGCTATCATCGGCATATCTCCGAGAGAAATAAAGAACCGTTCCGTTTCCACAAAAGGAACGCCCGCCTTTACGGATGAGAACATCCCTCTTCTGTACAGTTTGTTCTCCACTACCACTACATCTTTGTATCCGGAAAACAAATCTTTAAGTTCGCCGAATCTGTAGCCGCCGACAAGTATCACCCGCCTGCACGCTTTAAGCGCATTACCTACGGAACGCTCAACAATAGTTGAGTCCATAAACGGCATTGTCAGTTTCCATGCACCCATTCTTGCAGACACTCCGGCAGCCAATATAATGCAGTCATAACCGTTCTTCATATTTAATCACTCCCTGAAGATCCATCCCGGTTTACATTTTTTAACATCGGTCTACTTTTTTTTAACGGCAAGGAGCGTCAGGTCATCGTACTGTTCTTCTTCCTTTAAGTGCGAAAATGTTACGTATTGATCCCTTTCGTCTCCCTCTACCCTGTGAGTAAAATATAAGGAGTATTGATCAAAATGCTCCATAAGAAAATCATTAATTCCCCTGTCTATGGAAATTCTATCGCCTGTTCCTGCACCGGGATCAGGATAGATCCTGAATATTCTCTCTATTGCAATAAGCGCCGATACGGCTTCTCTTATATTACCCTCACATCCGGTAAAATCAAAACTCAGCTCTTCATCCGCTATCGGGTTGTGATATTTATAGAGCCTGTATTTTCCGCGGTTAAGCATCGAGTTGATAATATCGTGTATTCTTGGTATTCCGAACTCTTCATTATCGCTTCCTGCTGTATGTGTCCCGCCGTGCAGTTCTCCTTCTTTAAGCCCCGGCTCATCACACACGGAAACAGAGAACTGCTGATTTCTGAAATGCCTCTTTGCTTCTTCAAGTCCGTCTGTAAAGAGAAACAGTATATCGCCGCTGTTTAACCGGTTCATAATCTTCTTAAAACTGGACTGTGCTTCTACCAGCATGGACGGGAAAACACCGGCTGCCGGAGCCTCCGGCAGTAAAAGCTGTTTCATCTTTCGTTCCGTACCGTCGTAGATATGGAGTATATTATCTCCTGCATTACAGAAGTAACTGTTTCCCGTTTTACTGTTCAGAATGCAAACGGTAAGTGCTGCAAACCTGCCTTTAAATCCGCGTTCTTCCAGCATATCATTAATAAGATATACCAGATCCACGGTACTCTGGCCCGGGTTTTTACCATCCCAGCTCTTAAAGAATGTGGAAAAGATAGTTGCTACCTCTACCATTATGAGAGAAGCGGAAACTCCCTTCCCCGCCACATCACACTTTATGATTGCGTATTGATTATCATCTACCTTTGTAAAATCGAAATAATCGCCGGATACCCCTTTCGCCCCCTCATAATAACCGAATATCTCTACCGTATCACTTATTACTCCTCCGGTACTGGTTTTTCTGCCGGATTCATCCTTATCCAGGGGGATAAACATTTTCTGGATTTCCTTGCCGATAATAAGATCCTTATTTGCTATTGCAGCCTTTACAAGAGCCTGGGTCATTTGATTAACGGTATCGGCTAATGTACCGATTTCATCACCTGATTTTATGTCTATATGGTGTGTTTTAAGCTTCTCCTTATCCTCTGTGTCTCTTATTTCAGCCACACCCAGTGCCAGTTTCTTAATCGGCATGATTATAATACTTGAAAGGATTATGGCTCCGATTATACCTAAAAGAGTGGCAATCAATGCAATTATTCCTGTCTGAATAACAAGGGTATTTCTGGAACTGATTATTTCATTGGTTATCTTCTCCGTGGAAATAGCCAGCCTTACAAGACCGTGGTAGTAAAAATCCTCTCTGGGCTGACGAAGTACAATCGGTTTATAAAAGATATAAAAAGATTTTAAATGCTGCGGATTAAATTTCGGGGTACTGCTGATCCTTGCTCCTATTGTTCGAAGCTCCCTGTTAACTTTTGCAGAGAGTATTCCGATTGCATCCTGAAGCTGCAGCAGTTTCTGCCTGGAAGCCGTATCATTCTTTAATGCATAAATCCTCGCTTCCGTTGATAATTTGTCGATCTCAGTTACAATAGCCGTTATTTTATCCCTTGCTTCACGGTTAATTTTCTTAGCTAACTCAGGCACTAAAGGAGATATATCATCTTTAATGACCGATTCCGACTGTCTGTACTCGCCGCCCTCTACCCTGGAAGAAATATCCGGATCGTTAGTCGCCCAGACCTTATCATCCATATCCGTTATCGTTGCATATTTTGCCTCGGGCATTCCTTTTATAAGATCAGGCAGATTCGCAAGTTCCAGCTTATCCTTTAGAACCAGATACGGAGCGCTTCCGGAATCCAGACTGTTTAAGAGAACCTCGACACGCTGAGTCAGCCCTGTTGTTAAATCCTTCCGTTGAGTTTCTATCATATAATATCCGAGGGGTACCGCAACTATGAGGACTATGAGAAAAACCAGAATCATAATCAAAGATACGAATTTAAACCGTAACCCCATCCCTTTTCGTTTGAGTTCTGCCATCTTCTTTTCCTTTCTCCCAGGCATAGCCTGTTCATATAGAATAAAACCGATTTCTCTTTTGAGAAGTTTCCCTTCATTAAAGATCAGGATTAATTTTCTAAACGCAATTATAATTAATGCGGCGAGGAAGAACACTATTATCCAGACAATAACCTCGTTTAAAGTGATGAAATATAATATACGTGTTATCCCGGTCCATGGAGATTTATATTTATAATTAAAATAACCGAATTTAACCGTTCCCTGCGGCTCGAGTTTTAATTCACGGCCCGTAAAATAGAGTCCGCGTTCGGGATGAATAACTCCTATACGGTACAGGCCTTCTTCTATATCAGACAGAGTCAGCTTATCGATAAGCCTGTCATTCTCGACCTTAAATGCCCCGGAGGATCTTAAAAAGGTGTAGTCGTATGGTTTTTTCCCATCGCGGTCCAGTATAACTTCGCTGACAAGGCCTCCCTCTGCAAATCCTCTGCCTGTTATCGATATATTTACATTATCGAATTCGTCTTTTTTCGCTTTTACATATGTTATGTATGTAACAGGAATATATTTATTCAGTTTAAATATCAGTTTATTCGGTCTGCCTATATTTCCTGCGGAATCTATTGCCGATACCATTAGAGCATATACACCATTATCGATATTACGATACGAAATACCGGTTTCCCTTGTAATGAGGCGGGAAGGCGGAGATAAAAATTTTATTTTTGCCTGATTGACATTTTCATCTTTTAAACCAATGTACTGCAGCACATATGTATAACCTTTGATAGTATCTTTTTTCGGAGGCTTCCATCCGATTTTAAATGTATTGGCCGTTAAAAATCCATTTTCATCAACCTTAAGGCTGTCAAAGGTTACCGGAGACGGCGGAACAGTATCTCTGATGAAGGAAACAGATACGGGCTTCGACCAATTGCCCGCATAATCCATGGCGGAAATACTAAAGGTCCACAGTCCGTCTTTATCCGCATAAAGAGTAATCGACTGTTTCTTATTGGAGGTTATTTTTAATACATCTTTAATCAGATGTTCTGCTCCCGGATTCCATGAATAATCGATACCGGCAATTCCGGAAGAATCCTTAGGCAGAATCCATCTTATGCGTAAATCACTTCTGTTGCTGATACTTCCCGGTTTAAAATTCTCGGCAATAATTTTAGGCGGGAGAACCGTTTTGTCCGGTTCCAGGAAAAAAACCCTGTACTGTTTTCCTCTTTTATTCTCCCAGAATATATATAAGGTATTATTTAACAGCACAGGCCTTCCGAACGACGATTCTCCGGGAATTCTGCTTATATCACGATCCTCCCATCTAAATCCCCGTTTGCCTGCAATTATAATATGATCTTCACCCCGCCTGTTATCGAACCATAGAATAAAAGGTTCGTTTTTATAGATAATAATCTGCGGGAAATGGCAGGAATTTAAACCCTCTGTAACCTTTTCCGGTTCTCCTGCCAGATTTCCCTGTTCATCCAGCTTTGCAAAATAAATCTGAGGAGGCTGGTTCCTGTACTGGCGCTCCCATGTCATAAGAATTCTGTTTCCGAAAACCTTTAGATTCGGCCTCTGATTGGAGAATTGATCCTGTTTCTGTAATTTACCGTCCTTATGCTCTTTGAATTCGAGAAGTTTCGCACCGCTCCATGTTTTCCCGCCGTCCCTGCTGATTTTAAGGTAAAGCTGGTACCGGTAATTTCGAATTGTTTGCGTTGTAACGGATTGAAACACGACATATTCATTGTTCTTAAAGGATACATGATAGGGCAAAAAGTTTATAAACAGTTTTTCTTCTCTTACAAAGGGTTGGAAATTCGTCCAGCTTCTGCCGTTTGCAGAAACCGAATAGTAGATCGATAGAGAATCGGCGGTTTCATGTGTTACAAACAGGATAAGCCCGCCGTCCCGCTTTACAAATAATCTCGGAGCTACCGTAACAGAGACAGCCTGTATATCGGCAAGAATTTTAAAATGTTCACCGCCGTCTGCGGAATAAAATATTCTTGTTATATTCTCATTAACAGCAACTGCAATATAAATCTCCCCCCTGCTGTTTACAGCCAGGGAACTGATAGGCGCCTGGTTCCTCTCATAAACAAAAGGTCCGGCAAAACGCAGATGATTTTTCCATGATCTTTTCTCCGTTCTGGTACTGATAGACAGATAAACTTTACCTCCGCCTTTTTTAGAAGGTATAAATTCATGCCAGAGAACAGCGGCGGTTTTTCCGCCTGATGCGGAAATCGGAAATCTTGCTTCGGAGGGAACAAATGCTTTCGGCAATTCCCAGTAGATATCCTGTGCATTTAATGCTGTTAATAAAAAGAGGAAAACAGATACGGTAGATAATATTTTTATATTTCGCATCAGATCTTCGCTTTTATTCTCCTTTTTAATTCGAGAAGAGGAGGATAACCCTGATTCCTCTTGTTTTTGAGCAGTCTTTCCACGATAACAAGCGCTTCGAAGTATTTCCCGGCCAGATACTTATCCTCTGCAATTTTATACTGTTCCTGTGCAATACTCGAAAGGACCGCCTGTACCGTGCCCCCTGCTGCAATCTGAATTCTATCCTTTAAGCCGGCTGCCTTGCGGTTATCAGGATTCAATTCTATTGCCTTATTCAGCTGGGCAAGAGCCGAAGGGAAGAGATCCACCTGGTTTTTAATAACTATCCGATATGCCGCCGCATAGAGCCTGTTTGATTCTGCAATCTTTTTCGGATCCGGAGGAGGTATTCTTATTTTAAGGGTAATTTCGAGATTATATATAGATCTTTTTAAACCCGGATAGTCCGGCTTTATCTCTTCGATATCCTTAAGATCAGCATACGCCTCCTGTGGTTTAGTGCGGAAGTTCTTAACAGCATCATTATAAAATTTGGTCAGTGAAGTAGAAAAATTTTCAGGATCACTCAATTCCTGTATTTTTAATGTCAATACTCTTGCTTCACGGTTGTATGGAAATGAAAGCCGTACACGTTCGAGTTTATCCGTTGCGCTTTTCAGTTTTTTTAAAGCTTCCACCTTCCTGCCCTTTGACAGAAGTTCTTTTCCTCTTAAAAAATCTTCTGTCGCCAGGTTTATAAGCTGTGTCATTTCCGTATAGAGCGGATTATTGTCCGATATTTCACGCCCGGATTTAATAGAAAGAGCAGACCTGACAATGGTAAGCCAGTTCGTTATCTCTTTATTTTCTGTCGGATTCGTATCCGCCCATCTCGCCTTTGCCTTTAGAAAAGATGCCTCCGCATTAACAAAGTCTCCCAATCCGTAAAATCTCCGCCCTTTATTAATAAACCGCCGGACTTCGCGGACCACAAACAGATTCTCCTGCTTTACGATTTCCCGTGAGAGTTCGGGCAGAGTTTTATCCAGTATATCCCTGATTTTACCGTTCTCTTCGTAGGTAAGAGACGTTTCGAATGCACGTCCGGAAAGTTTGATATGCTCTTTGGCATTACTGAATTTTTCGGCCTTAAGTTCCGAGCGGGCCTGTGTAAGACGAAGCATGCCTTCATTCTTATATCTCTCCGCCTGCAGAATAAGTTCTTTTGCTTTCGAAACAGCTCCGTTAAGTTCTTTCAGCAGAGAATCAACATTATCCATTATTTCCGTTCCATTCCCCACCCATTTTTTATATTCGGTTTCGTTAACCCTAAGCTCCTCATTCTCTATGATCGAATTAAGGAATTTATCTCCTTCTCCCCGGAGTTCATTTATACTCCTGCCGAGAGTATTAAAATGCTGCAAAGCCAATGAAGGAAATTGAACATGACGTGTTATGTTAACCTCTTTTCCCTTTTCATCCTTGATTGTTTCCACAATAATATCGTAACCATCGCTGAGTTTCTTCGCGTCTTTATACTGCGAGCTGTAATTTTTAACTTTCTCTTTAAGTTCATTGTATTGAATAAAATTGTATGCATTTACAAACCGGACATCCTCCTGTTTTACTTCGGATAGAATGGTATCAAGACGGTGTATCATCGAAGATGCATCACTGATGTGAATATTCATATCGAACTTAAGATTATCCACGTTTTTATAATACCCCTCATAGCTTTTCCAGAGCTCCTTATCCTTTGCAAGTTCACCCTTTATTTCCGATAATTTCTCTCTCGATGCGAGAATGATATCTTTGGATGCCGTATCGACTCTTCCTGTTGTAGGCAGGGAGAGCAGCAGTTTACCTAACTTTCTGTACGTTTCCGTTTCTCTTATTTTTTCCTGTGCAAAAAGATAGACCGGCAGCTTTTCTTCGATGATTTTCAGGCTCCCCCGGTCAACGGAAAGGTCCTTTCCTGTTGATATTCTTGCTTCCCATAGTGCTGTAAGTTCCGAATAAATATAATAAAATATATACGCATTTTTAAACTGGGTATCGGCGGCTGTATATCCGGCTGTGTCAAAAGAATCCTTTCCTCTGGCCAAAAACAGAGCGGCGCTTTCTTTAACCTTTTCTGTAAGAGTTCCAAGCATTTCTTCCCAGTATATCTCTATAGCTGCAAGGATGCCTTCCCTTTCCGTCCGGGTTTTTCTACCTGTTGTAACCGAATATGCATAGTAGAGGAAGTAATCATCCTGATTCTTACCCGAATGTTCTTTGATATATTTATTCTCATTATCAAAAACCAGGGCGGAGTTATATATTATGTTTCTCAATACGGCAACTTTTCTTAATTCTGCAATAAGTCTGCCGGCTTCCATGGAAAATTTATCAGGTTCCCGGCCGGAAACCAGCAGTGCAGCAGAAGTATACTGCCTGTCGATTTCGGGACCTGATTTCATGAAATCATCAACAGCTTTCCGAAGTCCGGATAAAGCCTTTTCTACGGAGTTTTTTACGATGTTCCCGTAAGATGCCTTCTGGAATTCTTCCCTGTGAAGGGCAAACCCCTGGATATACGTTTTCATAGCATCGAAGTATAGCCCGTCCTTAAGTTCTTTAAGACCTTTATTCATAATTTCTTCAAAGCGGTTAAGATTATATACAACTTCAGCTCCCCTTTTAGCTTTAACCAGGGACCCCAATGTTGATATATTAGGATGAGGATTAAGATCCTCCAGTTCTTTAATTATTTTTAAAGCCTTTCCGACATTGTGCTGTTCGAACAGAACCTTGATAAGTTCAGCGTATCTGCTGTTATAGTTATCTAAAATACTTCTTACCTCTCCGATTCTCTTTTCCACTTCATCCATCATCTCGGGATGCAGCCTGGCTATCTCGGTTAACTTCGAGAGGGCATCATTGTACTGTTTCTCAGCCATCAGTTTATCCACGGCATCAAAGGGTTTTTCTCTCTGACCGCCTGCGGAAACATGATAAAGCACTGAAGCAGAAAGGATAATTAATAGTATCGTTATCCTGTTTATTCTAAGCAGTTTTTAATCTCCTTATAATCCCTATCACAACTGCATCTGACTACTATTTTATACTATTATCGACAAAAAACAGAGGTTACACTATTTAGTATGATAAATCCTATCATTAAAACCGATAAAATAATTGGGGAGAAACATAGAAAAGCAGATGCATTAGTAGTATATTTAAAGCAGGTAATGAAAAATATTTATCTATTCATAATTTTTCTCTTAACAGCAATACCACCCCTTATGGGAGAGGATAGTAGTTTATACTATAAATTACAAGATCTATTCAGTAATAATGCCGACTCCAATACAGGCCTTACGGTTTTTCCGACTCTGGAAATACCACTTGGCGGGAAATATGAAGGAATGGGTACCGCCTTTGCCGCTGTTGCAGATGATTTAGGATTCCTGGAATCCAACCCTTCCGGCAGCTCTACACTCAAATATACAGAACTTGCCTTTCTTCACCACAGCTGGATTGCAGATTCGAACCTGGAAGGTGTACTGTACAGTGTTCGTATTAACGATCTGGGGATTGGTTTCGGAGGCAAATTTCTCTATCTGCCCTTTACCGAATACAATGACTGGGCGGAAAGATCCGGCAAAGGCACTATATCCGAAACAGTCGGAACATTAAATGTATCGTATAATTTCTTTTCGAACTATTACTTCTACGGCCTGTCCGCCGGTGCCAACCTGAAAATAGCCTATAGAAACATCCCTGCTGCAATATATCCAGGACAATCAGCATTCAGTATTATGGCTGATTTAGGTCTGCTTACCCGTTTAAATTTTCTCAAATTCTTCTTCGCAAGATCAAAGAACTTCTCTATAGGCCTTGTAATTAAAAATCTGGGGCCCTTTGTCCTGACGGAACCTCTTCCTACCATAGCGACAGCAGGAATAGCATACTCTCCCATACGTCCTCTGATCATGTCTTTTGATTTAAACTACCCCATAAGTTTCGATCCTGCAGATTATCCCGCTGAAAAATGGAACGTAGCAGGCGGAATAAATGTAAATATTACCGATTTTTTATCCGTCCAGGGAGGCTTCCATTTTAAAGGGGACAATCCGAGTATCAGTATCGGAAGCATGTTAAATTTAGATTCCGTTAGTTTTGTTACCAATTATAATATCGATTTAAGCGGAAGACTTAATCCGCTTGACAAATTCAGTGTGGAAGCCAGGCTTAACTTAGGGGACAGGGGAAGAGCTGCAAGGCAGGATAAAACGGACAAATTGTATCTTAACGGAATAGAAGCCTATGCACACGGCAATAATGCCGAGGCGATAAAATACTGGGAACAGGTTCTCGAAATTGACCCGAAATATCTCCCGGCACGGGAAAATATCGAGACAGCGAAGAAAGCTCTTGAACTTCAGAAACAGATGGAAGAAAAACAGCGGGTCGGAGAATAAATATTGACATTTCTTTCACGAAAACTTATCCTTAATTAACGTGGAAGGTAATAATAGTAATAAACAACCGGAAAAATCCATTCCCGAGCAGACATTGCGGAGGATACCTCTGTATCATCAAATACTCGCGGAAATGGAAAGACAGGGTGACGAGCATGTTTCTTCCAAACATCTTGCACAATTTTTCCAGGTGGACGATACACAGGTGCGGAAAGATGTTGCCATTATCGGCTATAAGGGAAAACCCAAATCCGGTTATTCGGTCAAAGGCTTAAAAAATGCGATAGAAGAATTTCTGGGAATCAATTACCAGAATACTGCGATCCTGGTCGGTGCAGGGCATCTTGGTTCCGCACTGGCTCAGTACCCGGGTATGGGTGAGTACGGGTTAAAACTGATAGCCGTTTTTGATAATGACCCATCCAAAGCCGGTAATGTACTCGGTTCTTTTACCATTCTCCCACTGGAAGCACTTCAGCGGGTAGTGAGAAGTTACGATATCGGGATAGCTATTATTACGGTCCCCAAAGAAGCGGCTCAATCTGTCTGCAACCGTATCGTATCGCTTGGAATTAAGGCTATCTGGAATTTTGCACCCACACAGCTGTCCGTCCCTGAGAATGTTACTGTTCGTAATGAAAATATAGCAACAGGGATTGCACTTCTTTCGCACTATTTAAAAACACACAAGAGGACACATAGAAGCCGGAAAGAACGTGAGAAGAATAAAGTGCCGCCGAAAAAAGTGATAGAGATTTTTAACAAATATCAGCCGAAACGGGAATATCTTATTCCTATCCTGGAAGAAGCACAGAAGATATACAGCTATCTTCCGGAGGATATTTTAGAATTTATTGCTGATTTCTTAAATATTCCTATCAGCAGTCTTATCCAGACCATAAGATTTTACAGTAATTTTAAACTTATTCCCCCGGCAAAGTATCAGATTAAGATATGCATAGGGGATACATGCCAGAGAAAGGAAGCAATAGAAATTCTGGAATCAGTTTCAAAACAACTCAATATCGGAGCGGGAGAATCAACAAAATCAGGTTTGTTCTCATTAGAGGCAGTACCGTGCCCGGGAATCTGTTCGGAAAGTCCTGTTGTAACCATAAATGACACAATCTACAAGAAAATTCATGTAGGTCAGGTCAGCAAAATAATAGGTGATCTGTTAAAAAAGGGGAGTTCCGCTGTCGCTGATAAAACTTCTGCCTGAAAGGTTTTAAGTTACTTAAAACTCGAAATATTCTTTTTGAATAATTTGTAAACTGCATAAAGAGGATAATCAAGATTTTTAGATTCTATAAATCCCTTCCCGGTCCTGCCGTCTACGAACCTCTTAAAGTGTTTTTCCTCCCGTTTAAGGCGCCTGAAATTAAATCTGTTTTCCAGAAGACGCAAAAATTGTACTACCTCTTCCCTGTCCTCTAACCCTGAGAATTTGTATTTATATTCGGGAGCAATTATCTGCTTTATCACATCGTCCAACTTTCCCGATTCATTTTCATAAAGAATCGTTTCCACCTTTTTTAAAAAATCACTCTCTGTAAATTCTATCCTGTCCACTTTCGACCGAAGCTCGACTCTCTTTTTCATTGCACCATCGGAATTCATATCTTTTCTGCCCAACATAATATACGAGAATATACCCGCCCCAAGGCCTAAAACCGTCTCATCGATCATTGGTATCGGATCCCTTACTACATAGGAGAAAAAGAAGTATGTTACAAGGAAAACACCTGTCGAAATAAGGAACTTGGAAATAAAACGTTTATCAAAAATCCAATTCTTTACCGCTGCTTCCACAAGTCTGTAAAGTTTATTCCTGAACATTGTAAGTGTTTCTACCCTTGGTTCCCCCCCGTACCGGCCTTTTATCTTACAATGTTCCAGTGCATAGAGGAATTTTTCAGGAACGGCAAAGGGATGCAGAATCATAAAACTCCCGTCCTTGCGTGTTATATGGAATATATATTTTACTTCTTTCTCAGCCATCATTATTTACAGCGAGCGAGGGGAATTGAACCCCCGGCACGAGCTTGGGAAGCTCGGGTATTACCATTATACGACGCTCGCTTATCTATTTTGAATATAGCAAAGCCTCCCGGCATTGTCAATTGTACCTGATCATGAAATGCCTAACTTCCCGATATAGCCTGCTGGCGTATTTCTTCCCTGTTAAAAATATACAGTATAAGTTCGGTATCATTAGAAACAATATACGGTACGGAGATAGGTCCGCCGGGATGTTTCATTTTGAGCAGCGTTGTCGTACCCTCCGGTGAAACCGCATCGAGCCTTATATCCACAAGAATAGGATAATCGGGCAGTATATATTTAAAAACACCGAATACATTATTCTTTCCCAGTACTGTCGGTTTTGTCATTTCCAGCTGAACAACCGTTCCGTACGGAACCTCGCTTTTTGCTTTCGGATTCTGAGAAACCACTATACCTCTTCCTTCATTTTTTTCCGCATCCCTTACAGTAAAAACAAAAGGCATATTCTTTTTAGCCAGATCCTCCACTACCTGCTGAAAGGGCATGTCCTTATAATCGGGGATCTCTATAAGCTCGCCCTTAGGACCCTTGCTTACAACAAATTCAAGATAAGTAACATCGCTTATCGGCGTGCCGGGTTCCGGTTTCTGTTCCAGTATTGTACCTGCCGGGCTCTTATCATCGAATTTATACATAACGGCATCTTCTTTAATTTTAAGCATTGCTTTGTGAGAGGCAAAAAGGGTCTGGAGATGAATCCGCACATCATTGACATTCTGACCGATAAAATTCTCGACCCTGTCAACTATAGGACCTTTACTGACGATAAGGGTCACCTTTCTGCCCGCCTTTACAGCGGATCCGGGATTCGGAACCTGCTGCATAATAATTCCTTTGCCATAGTCCGAAGAATAACGCACCTGTACTTTGGAGTACAATTCCTTATCCTGGAGGTCAACTAAAGCGGTAACAATATCTTTTCCGACAACATTCGGAACCAGTGTTTCTTCCGTACCTTTTACCGAAAGAGAAAATGCTACTACACCCGCAACTACCATTAACGTAAAGATGCTCACAAAGAGAAAAATCGTTATTTTCAGATTTTTTGTTTCACGCGAATCCGACTCGTTAGGCAATATTCTTTTTACACGATTAACAAACTGCTTCATTTCTATCCTCCAAGCACAGCACCTATTATCTCAGGGTGTCCGTTTAAAAATTCTTTCCAGAGCATTGCCTTCCGATACTCCGGCTGCACTTCCTGTATACAATAAACTCCCCTGCCGGTATTGACAAGAAAACCATATTTTTTATCGGCTGCCAGTACTTTTCCGGGAAGTTCATCGATTCTTTCTACTTCCGACGGATGAATACATCCGCTTTTTATTGTAAGTCCTTTTCGTTCCATAGAGGTGTTCCCTCCGGGCCACGGATTATACGCACGTACCATTCTGTCTATATCAACCGCACTCTTTTCCCAATGTATAAAACCATCCTGTTTTCTGATCTTTTTACAGTAAGTTGCTTTACTTTCATCCTGAGCTTCCGGCCGTATAGTACCCCTCTCCATACTATCAAGAACGTCTATGAGCAGACCGCTTCCCAGACCGGACAGCACGGATGTAAGTAAAAAAGTAGTTTCCCTTCCGTTAAGCTTATATACAGTCTGCCCGAGAATCTCTCCGCTGTCAACTTTTAAACTCAGTTTCTGTACTGTTACGCCTGTCTCGGAGTCACCGCCGAGTATTGCAGCGGGAATCGGGGATGGCCCCCTGTACTTCGGAAGAAGGGAAGGATGGAGATTGATGCCTCCTTTCGGAAAAATCTGCAGAAAGGATTCCTTAAAAATCTTCCCGTATGCCGCAACGACAAGGATTTCAGGTTTTAAATCTGCAATCATCAGTTCCGCATTTTTATCGAGTCTGTCAGGCTGCAGAACATTCAATTTTAACTCTTCCGCTTTTACTTTAACGGGCGTAGGCTTAAGACGATGCTTTCTGCCGACAGGCATATCAGGGGCTGTCAGAACTCCGCATATCCTGTGTTTCCCGTTTATTCTTTCCAGAGGGGTTACAGCGAAAGAAGGTGTACCTGCAAAGAGAATTCTCATTAAGCCCCGGCTTTCCTTGTATAGTTTTTTAAAAGTCTTTCTTTCTTTTTTCCTTTTAACCTGTCTATAAAAAGAATTCCGTTTAAATGGTCATATTCGTGCTGGATAACCCTTGCCAGAAGCCCGTCGGCATCCAGGGTAAAGGGTCTGCCGCTTTCATTCCATGCCTGTATTTTAACGGCGTAAGGGCGTGTGATATCAGCATTAATTCCGGGTATACTCAAACAGCCCTCCTCGTAGATATCTTCTTCTACTGCAGTCTCTATAATCTCCGGGTTAATAAATACCCGCGGCATATCTTTAGGAGAATGGGAAATAAAAACCCGTATGGGTCTGCCGATCTGTACAGCCGCAAGACCTATCCCCTTTCTTTCGTACATAGTCTCGAACATCCCCTCTATAAAATGCTTTATTTCATCATCTATTTCGGGGATCATGATAGAATTTTTATTAAGAACCGGTTCGCCTAAAGTAACAATCTTATACATAGTAATTTCCCTACGTTAAAATAAGAAATAGCGGAAGGATTGTCAATAATACAGATTAAAGCAATGACACAGGATCCACATCGATCTCCACATAAATACCGGAAGTAATGGAAAAATCATTTAGTGATTCCCGTATAACACCGTGCAGTAACGAGAAATCCGCAGACCGGAAAAGCAGCTGATACCTGTGATTGTGGGCAATCACAGCCAGAGGACATTCCACAGGACCGAGAACTTCCATGCCCTCCGATAAATAATCCTCTGCCTTATGCCGGAAACTCTCCGCAGCCGATTCGGCGGAATCTTTCTTTTTTCCCCGGAACACAAGCCGTATCAATCTGTAAAAGGGAGGAAATTTAAGCTCTGCCCTCTGCTTTATCTCGAAACCATAAAAATTATCCTGTTCACCTGCCGCCGCCAGCCTTATTACATCGTTATCCGGTTTATACGTCTGAATTATCACATGACCGTCGGGAACAATTCTTCCTGCTCTGCCTGCAACCTGCGTAATCAACTGGAAAGTTTTCTCCTGCGAACGAAAATCCGGCAACTGCAAATCTGTATCGGCGAGAACTATTCCGACAAGTTTAACTCCCGGAAAATTTAATCCCTTCGCTACCATCTGAGTCCCTAACAGGATATCCGTTTCTCCTTTTCTGAAATTTGATAATATTTCCTTTAACCTTTTTTTCTTTCTTACCGAATCCGTATCGACTCTTTCCATTCTGTATTCCGGAAAGATGGAACTTATCTCCTCCTCGACCCTTTCCGTACCGAAACCGGAATATCCCACATCGAGGGAACGACACGCCGGACATTGCATAATGGGTTTTGTCTTATACCCGCAATAGTGGCAGACCATAAGATTTTTCGATTTATGGTATGTCATGGGCACGGAACAGTTTCTGCATTTCATCTCATAACCGCATGACCTGCAATGAAAGTAGTATGCAAACCCCCTCCTGTTTAAAAAGAGGATTACCTGTTTCCCTTTGTTTACCGTATTACGGACAGCTTCGACAAGGCGGCCGGACAGCAGAGACTGCTCCTTCCGCATGTCAACAATTTCGATGCCGGGCATTCTGCCTCCGCTCAGCCTCCTCGGCAGGCTTAGCTCTGTAATAATTCCGTTCTTCATATAATGATAAGCTTCCACTGAAGGAGTGGCGCTGCCCATAAGCAGAACGGCATTTTCCTCCCTGCTTCTGTGCATGGCAATCTGCCGTGCATGATACCGGGGTGTAGAATTGGATTTATACGTACCTTCATGTTCCTCATCGATAATGACGGCTCCGAGGTTTTTAACAGGCGCGAAAACAGCACTTCTGGCTCCAATTGCAATAATCGTTTCTCCCCTAATCAGTTTCATCCATTCTTTCAGCCGCTGAGAAGGAGATAATCCCGAATGAAGCACAGAAATATTTCCGCTGAATTCTTGAGAAAACAACTCTATGACCTGATGCGTAAGCGAAATTTCGGGAACAAGGTATATAACTCCTCTCCCGTTTTCGACCATTTTTTCGGTTACCCTTAAGAAGACTTCGGTCTTCCCCGAGCCCGTGACTCCGTGCAGGTAATAAAATCTGCTGTCCTTTTTTAGAATCTTTTCTATTGCATTCTTCTGTTGAGAGTCCAGAGAAAAACTCTTTATTTCTATTTTTTCAGAAGAATAATAATCGGCATCAGCCTCTCTTCTGCCTCCGGGCAGCATCGTGGAGAGAGCTTCCCCCAGGCTGCAGAGATACATACCGGAAACCCATTGTGCAAGCTCAAGAGTGATCTTATTAAACAACGGCTCCGAATCTACAACCCTCTGCACCTCTTTAAGATAAGGGACAGATACCGGCGGTTCATCATGTACCGCCAGTACATAGCCTGTCATCCTCCTGCTCCCGAAGGGCACCATTACACGCATGCCTGTTTCTAGTTTAAGCTTTTTATCTATCCGGTAAAAAAAAGCTTTGTCAACAGGCAGATTAAAAACTACTTCGGGATACTTATCCATTATTAATCACAGTCTTTAGAAGCTTAAGATCATCCCACACACGGGGACGCAGAGAAGGATTTCTTAATACACCGCTCGGATGATAGGTAGTAACAAGAGGAATATCCTTATAATGGTACAGTTTCCCCCTTAAAGCTCCGATTCCGATCGATCTGCCTGTCATAATCTGCGAAGCTATACGCCCGACAGTCAGAATAACCTCAGGCTTCAGAATCTCTATCTGTTTTTCCAGATAGGGGAAGCAGGTAAAAGATTCTTCCGGTTTCGGGTCCCTGTTATTAGGCGGACGGCATTTTACGATATTTCCGATAAAACAGTTCTTTTCACGCGATAAGCCTACTGCATCAAGCCATTTATCCAGATATCTGCCTGCTCTGCCTACAAACGGCCGGCCGGTTTTGTCTTCTTCCGCGCCCGGACCTTCACCGATAACCATAACAAGAGGATTTACAGCCCCTTCTCCGGGTACAGAATTTGTCCTTAATCCGGATAAACCGCAGAGGCGGCATGCCTTTACTTTTTCCCTTACACTTTTAAGCATTTCATCCTTCGAGTCGGCTGTCCCTTCTGAAAAGGATACTTCGGAATGGGTATCTTCGAAACCGTACTTCTCATAATCCTCTATCAAATTCAGAATATCCCAGAATTTCTTAGTATAGTTCTTCATCAGAATATATAACCCTCTCTAAAAAAAGTCCCCGTGCCGGAGCGGTAGTTCCTGCACGGTTACGGTCCCTGTTTTCCAGAATAGCCAGAAAGTCCTTTTTTTTTATGCCGTTTTTCTCGCACTCAAGCAGAGTACCCACAATTGAACGAATCATCTTCCACAGAAAAGCATTTGCGGTTATCTGATAAATCAGAAAATCGCCTTTAACATAGAATACGGAATTATAGACATTTCTAATCCGGCTTTTACTCTTATCTCCGGCAGCCGTAAACGTCGTAAAGTCCTGTTCTCCGACAAGTACGGAGGCCAGTTCATTCAGCCTTATAATATCGGGTCTTCTTCGTATCTTAAAACAAAAATGACGGTAATGAGGAAGACCGATCGGAGAAACATATATATAGTACCGGTATACACGCGCCATGGCAGAATGTCTGGCATCGAAAGAGGCATCGACTTCCTCGCCTGCAATAACCCTTACATCTTCGGGGAGATGCGAATTAATCGCATACGCAAATTTCTCCGCTGCAATGGAATTTATATCCGTATAAAAATTTGCAGTCTGTCCGGAGGCATGAACACCCGAATCCGTTCTCCCGGCACCCCTGATACTTACCCCGTGTCCATGTATCCTTGCAAGACTTTCTTCCAGTACTCCCTGTACCGACCGCTGATTTTTCTGGATCTGCCATCCCGCAAATTTCGTCCCGTCATAAGCCACAAGAAGTTTTATATTTCTCTCTGCCATAATCAGGCGGATTTCTCCTTTAAATCTTTTATATCTTCTTTAATCCTTTCGAATATTACCTTAGCCTTTTCCAGCATCGGTGAAGGTTTATCCCTGGAAGCCTTTCCCGTACCGAATATCTTCGAAAGAAGCCTCTTGGATTCTTCGAGAGAAGTGATGCGTCTTGCAATATCCGACCGCTGACCATATTTGTACTGCAGAAGTGCCGTTATGTAGAGAAAACCGTCATATCCGTAGTTATTATCCGTATCAGGTCCGAAATTTTTAATTCCGAACAGATTTTCTTCCCCGCTCTGGTCTTTTTCCACTGCAAGCGAATAAAAAAAGTGGGCTTTCCTGTACAGTAATTTTGCAAGGTAATCATAATGTCCGCCCGGATAGTGGGAATGAAGGCTGCTAAAAAGCCATGCACACCTTAACGAAGATAATGCCTGTTTAAATGCAGGGCAGAATAATGACGTAAAACTGTCATAGCACATAATTGCCAGGAGATAAGAAACAGCTCCTTCTATTAAGGTACGCGGCTCCTCAAAATTAACCTCATCGAATACCAGAACAATGGACTCACGCCTCTTATCTTTTTCGTTTAACAGCTGTTCTTTAATCTTTTCGTCTATGCTTAAAAAATCCTGAGGATAAGCCGAATAGTAGCAGACAGGACATACGCTTACAGAATATACAATAGGATACAGTTCTCCGTACTTCTGTGTCGGCTCATACATTCTTTTAAGCTCATCCGTCAATTCCCCGGCAATAAGCCGTCCCCGTCCGGAGAGAAGGTCCTCCCTGAAGAACTTCGATCCGCAGACAGGACAGATTAACGGTTCTTTGGAAAAGTACGTTATTCTTTGCACATTGGGCATATTTACCTCTCTATAATAACCACAGCAAGTGCATTATCATGTTCATGGGTTAATGATACAAATATTTTGGAAGCACCGGACGCTTTAAAAGCTTTTTCCGCATTCCCCGACAGAACCATATAGGGTTTACCGTACGGATCATTCATCACGGCAATTTCTTTTAAAGAAAATCCCCATATTCCGCCGCCGAGTGCCTTTCCGAAAGCTTCTTTGGCTGCAAAACGTGCTGCCAGAGAGAGTATACCCGCTTTTCCGCGCGGCAATGCTACCTTCAGCTCCTCGGGATTAAAAAACCTTTTAAACAATCCGGGATAATCCTTCCATCTTCGCAGTCTTGCTACACTGACAACATCCAGCCCTATACCTAAAATCATTGCCGTTTAATTCCTCCTCTGTTTATTTCATCCGCCGCATTTACATTATTTACTCTGACAAAATCCAGAACCACACTTTCAGGTTCGTACGAAAGAACAATCACACCGTCGGGCACCTCGGGCTTAACCGCCAAAGTCGTGCTTCCGGCTTCCCTTACCTCCGAGCAGTCGACGGTTAATCCGAACTGTCCCGGTTTTAACGATTCTATGAGAAGCTGAGGACCCTGCACCTTAATGGAGCCCTTGGGGAGATTTTTAGCAAGAGTAAGACCTGACTGTAAATCGATACTGATAATATCAACATCGGCAAATGTTTTCAGTATTACTGCTTTTTCAATCGAGGCATGGAATTCAACACGATCTTCATCCACAAAATGTACATACGGATCACTACTCTTCAGCCTGATAATCGAAGTAAAATCCTTTATCCTGCCGGTAAGGCTGATCTCTGAGGTGGAAATCTGTTTTATAGATTCTATGTGTGTTCTCGGTCCCTGAACCATTATCATCGACGGCCTTACGGTAAACTGTGTAAGTTCATACCCATGAGCCGGGACGCCGCGTAAGATCGGGACAACCTTTACCCTTTTTTGAATTATCTTCTCCAGGGTGAATTTAATTTCCTCAGGCTCCACTTTTATTTCCAGCGATTCGACTCCTGCCGCCGTGCCTTTTTTTGTAATCCTTACCGGTATCTTATACAGTCCTTCACTTTTATGCTTTCTTAAATCCGCATATGCAACTATATCCTCTTCAAGGATAGGATAGATTTTTTTCCCTTCCCCTCTCAAGGTTACCCGCACACTTTTCGGATAGTCCGCCGAAACGGCAAAACCGGACGGAAGTTCGACATGAAGGGGAATACCGAAAAAACGTTCATCCATGGTATTCATCCGATAAAAAAGAAAGATAATAACGGCAGCGGCAAGCGACAGTACTTTTGCCGGCCAGTTAGAAAACAGATTGTAAAAAAACCCTCTACTTTTCAATTTCCAACTCTTCTTCCTCTTCCCGGTATTCAAGCAGTATATGCAGCCGGCGCGTAATCTCGGCAGCCGGAAGATCATAGATTAGATTTGCATTAAAAGCCAGAGACATTGCACCTGTTTCTTCGGATACAATAATAATAACGGCATCCGTTTCTTCCGCCAGGCCAAGCGCAGCCCTATGTCTTGTTCCGAAAGCCCGTCTTATATCCGCCTGATCGGAGAGAGGTAAAAAACATCCGGCTGCAGCAACTTTTCCATCACGAATAACAACAGCTCCGTCATGAAGGGCGGCATTCTCACTGAATATTGTCAGGAGAAGACTGGATGAAAGTTCCGCATTAAGTATGGTCCCGCTCTCTATTATGTTTTTTAAACCGACATTCCTTGCAAGTACTATTAAACATCCCCATTTTCTCTCCGACATAACCTCTGCGGAATTTACTATGGATTCGACATTAATCTTTACCCTTCTCTGTGATAACTTAAACCACTCTCCCTGCCCTATCTGTGTAAATATTTTTCTGAGCTCCGGCTGAAATATAATAGCAATACCGATAACAAGTCCGGGAACAAGTAAATTTAAAATCCATAGGAGTGTATTCAATTTAAGGAAAAAAGCCAATACATAGACCAGAACCATAAAGGAGGCTCCCTTTATGAGCTGTACAGCCCTTGTCTTTACAAGTATCTGATAACTCCTGTATATAATAAATGCGAGGAGGGAAACATCTAAAAGAGGTCTTATTATTTCACGGAAGAGCCAGGACTTAGATAGCCAATCCAATTGATACTCTCCAAACTATAATTCTATATTCCGTATGGATTCAATAATTTTTACCATCTCGACGGTCTGATCCACATCATGTACACGTATGATATTAGCACCGTTCAGTATTGCCACGGTATTTGCCACTATTGTTCCGATTAACCTTTTCTCTACCGGCTTATCCAGAATCTGGCCGATAAATGATTTTCTTGACAACCCTATTAATACGGGAAAATTGAGACTTTTAAAAGACTGGAGTTCCCTGATTATTTTCAGATTATCCTCCACCCGCTTACCGAAACCTATTCCGGGGTCTATTATTATTTTATCATGAGAGATTCCCGCTCCCATGGCCTTGGAAATCGATGACTGCAGTTCTCTTAAAATCTCACTTACCGTATTCTTATAGTAGGGGTTCTTCTGCATATTTTTCGGGATACCTCGTATATGCATCAAAATAACGGGCGTTTTTCTCTTCGCAATCAATTTTGCCATTTCCATGTTATTCTGCAGACCGGAGATATCGTTAATAATATCCGCACCCGAATCGAGGGCTCTTTCAGCCACATTTTTCTTTCTCGTATCTACCGAGATTATAATATCGGACTTTTCCCGTATTGCCTGCACAACAGGAATAACCCGCCTTATCTCCTCCTCCTCCGAAACAGAATCCGAACCGGGCCTCGATGATTCACCCCCGATATCAATAATATCCACACCGGCCTTAATCATCTTCTCTGCCCGCTCTACCGCTTCATGCACCGAAGCAATCCTGCTCTCGTCAAAAAACGAATCGGGAGTGCTGTTAAGTATTCCCATCACATATGTCTTTTTATGGAAATCGAGCACCCGGCCGTTCCACATCATGACCCCGTTATCGGATTCGATACATTTTTTTATTTCTCCCGCCAGCTCATCCAATCCGAAGGGTTCTTTCTTTAACCGGATAACAAGAAGCGAGAACATATGCCTGCTTCCGCTTAAAAGCAGATCTGTAAAACGAACGGTAAAAGCCTTTGCTTCACTGTTCATTGCAACAACTCCGCCAAGCTGATTTATACACTGTTCTACCAGGTTGGCGCCTCTTGTATCTACGTTTTCTACTTTCATCGAATAGAAACGAAATTTATCGATAAGATTACCGACATTTTCCGGATCGACCCCTATGGAGTTCAGCTGATCGTTAATATCGTATTCATTTTTCATTTCTATAAAGCGTACATTGTAGAGTTCCGACCGGTTATACATATATTATCCTATCGTGCAATACTATCAATCTATTCTTGTCAGTGTCAATCGAGAAAACACATTGCTGCAGAAGCATAGTAAACAGGTGTACCTGCCGGGGTTCCTTCTTTTAAAAAATAAGGCCGATCATCCTGTTTATATAAAAGAGCAGGAGTTCGCGTTTTTTTGCATCCGTAATACGGTACTTTTTCCCGGAAGCAGCTGAGTTTGCCGCAGATGTGCTGCCCGGCGTATTTGTTCCGGCAGCGCCGCCGGCTGCAGGTGCTCCTTTAGTATTCGCAGGCACTGTCCCGCCGCTCTGCGTACCCGGTGCCCCGGCAGACTTTGTGATGATTTCCCTGATATCTTTATCGGTCAGAGTACCTTTATTGGCTTCCAGAACAGTTGTGTACACCATTTTAGAATCCGCTATTCGTGAAAAGGGAATTTTATTACCCTTGCCGAGGTTTCCGGGATCTATCCATCCGGAAAGAGTAATGCTCTCGACCCTTCCGTCTATCATCATGCTTCGGGTCCCTTTAATCAGCGCTTTGCCATTATTATCCGTATTCATTACTCTCGCAGCCATAACGGTCTTTAAACTGTACGAGTCTTTCCCCTTCCCGCTTAACGTATCACCGGATCGAATATCGGGAAGAAATGAAAAAAGGTTACCTGTTTCGCCGCCTGTAAACTCTAACGTTATCTGCCTTGAATCCTGACGCGACGCAGAAAATGACAATGATGACCCCAGATTAATTTCCACTAAAATAACATCACCTGCAGCGACGACAGGTGAAGTACCGATGTATCCCTTAAAATCAGGATTCCACAGAGTCTCACCCACCAGGCCATGGACAACCATAAGGAGAAATAATAATGAAGAAAAATATTTAACCATAAAACACTCCTACAATGATTATCGTAGGATGAGGGTATTCTTTACTTCTTTTTATGTCTGTTTTTTCTCAGTTTCTTTTTTCTTTTGTGTGTCGCGATTTTGTGTCTCTTTTTCTTTCTTCCACAGGGCACTTTGCTCTACTCCTTCTTATCCTTCTTATCGTTTTTAGCTGTATCTTTATTTTTATCCGGTTCTTTCGGTTCTTTATTATCTTCGGATTTTCCGCTGCTTTTTCCGGATTTCTTATCCTTTTCCTGCATTTCTCTTACTTCCTCCACATAGTTGAGTCTTAAATTAGTGAGTGTGGACTTAAGAAGCTCGGATTCTTCCTTTGTAAGATTCCCCTCTGTTTTCTTTTCTATAATTCCCAGCACATCTATTGTAAATTTAGCCTGGACGAGATCTTTTTCAAGTTTACCGGTCGCAGGATTCATTATCTTTCCAAGCTGCATCATTGCACTCTGTCCTAATATAGCAATATAAAGAGAAAAATCAATACCATTTGAAGAAACCATCATTATCCTCCTCATCTACAGGTATAGATTGATTATGCTTATATACAGGGCATAAGTCAAGGGCCGTAATTGAAGTATCAGTATCCCTTTCTATTCAGAAATTCCGCTACACTTGAATAAATATGCTCAGTTTCATCCGGATAAAACCATTTGATCGTCTTCCATTTTCTTAAAAATGTCATCTGTCTTTTCGCATATCTTCGGGAATTTCTCTTTATCGCTTCCTTAACAGTCTGCAGGGTAAAACATCCCTGCTGCATCGACAAAAACTCACGATAGCCGATACCTTTCATCCCCGGATCATTCCGATTATAGCCCATTTCCAGAAGGCCGGAAACCTCATCCTTTAACCCTTTTTCGAACATCTCATCCACACGCTTATTAATCGATTCGTAAAGTTCAGTTCTTTCTCTTGTAAGCCCGATAAAGAGAAATCTGTATAAATCTCTCTTTTTATCACCCGGAGCGCAGGATGAAAGAGGTTTTCCTGTCTTTCTATATACCTCCAGGGCCCTGATAATTCTATAATGATCCCTGCTGTTTATTCTTCCGGCTATTTCCGGATCTACACGCTTTAATCTATCATAAAGATAATCGACTCCACTTTTGCAGAGAATATCATGTAAAACTTTACGAATACCGGGATCTCCCGCCGGGGTCTCCGGCAATCCGTACATAAAAGTTTTTAAATAAAAGGCGGTACCGCCGCTTATCACCGGTATTCTGCCGCGTTTTATAATCCCGGGAACAAGAGAATCGGCACTCTTTACAAATTTACCCGCATTAAACTGTTCGGATGGTTCTGCAATATCTATCAGGTGGTGGGGAATTAGACTGCGGATTTCTCCTGAGGGTTTGGCAGTGCCGATATTCATATACTTATAAACCTGCATGGAGTCGGCATTTATGATTTCATAATTATTCTTAAATACTTTTACTATAAGTTCTGTTTTCCCGGCTGCGGTCGGTCCGAAAAGAAGAACCACAGGATACCCCATATCAGGAGTCGATGTGATATTTTACCTTTTCGTTAAGTATCTGCTTTAGCGCAGTAGAAACGACCTTCCCCTTATTTTTTTCCAATTCCTCATCACCGGCTAAATTTATCTGTATGGCTCTTTTTATCGCAGCCGTCGTAAGCTGATAAACATTGTCCTGGTAGCTTATCAATTTATCAATAGGAATGATCATAATATTACCCTCTTGTCAGTATAGTTTTAAGATAACTGATTTTAGTTTAAATGTAAAGGAAGAGAATCAATAATTCTTTCCGCCACATAAAATTGATCGCCCTCTTCCGTGTCTATAATAACATCTGCAAACTTAAAATTATCGATATCTATATTGTACAGCTTTATATACCGCTCTCTGTCCCCTCTGTCACGCTCCAGTGTATCTTTAAATGTCTTCTCATAGCTTAAACCTTCCCGCTCTGCAATCCTCTTCGCCCTGACCCCGGCCGGTGCATCCAGATACACTTTTAAATCCGCATCTTTAAGAAGCCAGATTGCAAGCCTCGAACCTAAAACACAGTTTCCCTCGGAAGCCATCTGTACCTGAATTCTGTCCAGCTCCAGATCATACTGAGGATCATTCTGGGCAAGCATCCAGAGTTCATTAAAAGGAATACCTCTTTCCCTTGCAATATCATGAAATGTATAGTTTATCAGTTTTAGATTTAGTTTTTCAGCAATTATCCTCGACACCGTTGAATTACCGCAGCCGCTCTTTCCTGAAATCGCTATCCGTAAATTATTCGACATTTCGAATCTGCTCCCGTATTTTCTCCAGAGAATCTTTTACCGAGATTACCAGTTTATCCAGTTCCACAAGAATATTCTTCGAACCGATAGTATTAATCTCGCGGTTAAGTTCCTGACATACAAAATCCAGTTTCTTCCCTACCACAACTTCATTTTTAACAATTTCATTAAAATGTTTTATGTGGGTTTTCATCCTTATGATTTCCTCGTTAATATCAAATTTAACAAGGAGAAGTGCGGTTTCGGATAGTATCCTGCTGTTATCCAATTCGACCTCACTATCGATAACCTCTTTAAATCTTTCATTAATCGTTTCTTTTATCTTTTCCTCGATTCGGGGAACATATGTCTCTATAAGGGATACATCACGATCTACCAATGAAATAAGATAATTTATATTATCCTCCGTAGCAGTACCTTCGGTTATCCTCGATTCATCGAAATCTTTCAGAGCTTTGCATAGAGGGGGCTTTAAAAATTCCCATATATAGTCGACATCTCTGCTTTTCTCTGTTTTAAATATTCCATCCATTCTTAAAAGATGCGACAGCCGTATTTTTTCATTCGTCCCCGCCAGATTTATGAGGTTATGCAGAGTTTTCACATACCCTTTTACGAGGTTTTCATCGAGAATAATGTTAAACTCCTCAGAAAGCTCAAGAATATTGATGTACAACTCCACCTTCCCGCGTTTAACATACCCGGATACTATTTTGTTTATCCTCTGTTCGAGCGGCGATAGATATGCCGGCGATTTAATATATATATCACAGTATCGATTGTTGTACGATTTTATATCCACCGAGATATGATAATTACTGTCCCGGTACTCCGCGGAACCGTAGCCTGTCATGCTTTTCACTCTTTACTCCCTGCCTTCCTTAAAATATTTATACAACTCCCTGCACAGATGCCAGTTATCTCCGGCACCCATGGTAATAAACAGATCACCCCGTTTTAATGTTTCCTTTAAATAATCAAATGCTTCCATGACCTCTTCGAAGTACTTTACGGAACCGTGATGCTTTTCCACTTCGTTAAAAAGGTCGACACCGGTTATCTCACCGATGTTTTCCTCACGTGCCGATGCATATATCCCATGCAGTATTACAAGAGAAGCACTATCGAAGGCTTTCCCGAAATCATGAAGAAAAGCTTTTGTACGCGAATAGGTATGCGGCATAAAGTCCGCAATTATTTTTCTTCCGGGGTAGAAACGTCTTATTCCGGCTAATGTTTTTTTTATCTCGGTGGGATGGTGACCGTAGTCATCTATAAAGAGCACTCCCGAAGCTTCTCCCACAATCTCGCTCCTTCTCCTGCTCCCGCTGAACGAGGAAACCGCAGAAGCTATGACGGACTCCGCCTTCCCGTTAAATTCCAGACCGGCTTTTTTCATAATAAGAGAAACAACTGCTATGGCTGCCGCCGCATTACCTGCGGAATGAATACCCGGCAGATGTATTTTAAAAACCTGCTCCATTCCTTTTAACTTAAAACTAATCTCCCCGGGATTTTCATGCACATCCAGAATCTTAAAATCTCCCTCTGCGGATAAGCCGTACGGTATAAACTTAAGATCATCCCTCCTCTTCGAAATCCTTCTGCAGACTTCACAGGCACCCGGATCGTCCTTGTTAAAGACAACCTCTCCCTGAAAAGGAAGAGCTCTTCCGTAACTTTCGAAGGCCTCATAGATATCTTCGACATCCTTATAATAATCCATGTGATCTTCTTCCACATTGGTAATTACAATTCTTTCCGCATGAAATTTAAGAAAATGTCTTCTGTACTCACATGTTTCGGCAATTAAAAACCTGTTTCCGAGAATTAAAGAACAGCTGTTCCCGAAACTGCTTACTTCCGAACCGGCAATAACCGTTGCATCCAGATTCAGAAATTTCACAATTGTACCGGCAATAGCTGTTGTTGTGGTCTTCCCATGCATGCCTGATATTCCGGCAGAATCCGATTTTGCCGAAAGGATTCCTAACATCTCAGGATAAGAATACACCGGTATACCTCTTTCCGCGGCAATTCTTAGTTCCGGATTACTCTCTCTGGAATATGCAGTTGAATATACTACAATATCGGTCTTATCCTTAAGGTTATTCTTAGAAAACTCTTCAAAATAAGGGATTCCCTTTCGTTTAAGAATACTGTCGGTATAAAAAATCTCATCACTGTCGGAACCGGATACATTGGCGCCTGATTCTTTTAGAACCTCTGCAAGTGCAGTCATTCCGGTGCCTTTGATTCCCACCATAAAGACATTTAATCCCTTTAAAGAAGTAGCGATGGATTTCTTTGCCATAGTTGTGTATCATAGGTAAAGAATTCATATTTTTCAAGGATATCAGGAAGATAACTGCATGAATCTTGGTGCACATATGTCGATTGCAGGAGGAGTACATCTCGCACTGGAACGGGGAAAACAAGCAGGCTGCAATGTTGTCCAGATCTTTACAAAGAATCAGACGAGATGGTCTTCACCTCCGCTTAAAGAAGATACGGCAGAGAAATTTTTAGAGTTAAAAGGTAATTTCTTTTCCGTATTCGCACATGCATCCTATCTGATCAACCTTGCATCACCGGACATCGATCTGTCGTTAAAATCGATAGATGCGCTGACTGATGAAATGGCAAGGTGCGGAAAACTTGGAATTACAATGCTGGTTGTTCATCCGGGAAGTTATATAACCGGAACCGAAACAGAAGGAATCCGAAGGATAGCAGAATCCCTGATAAAGGTGTATGACAGATCGAAGAATCAGGAAGTATCGATACTTCTGGAAACAACAGCCGGCCAGGGTACTTCTATCGGGTACAGATTCGAACACTTAAGGGACATCCTGGCGGAAACAGGAAAATACAGCAGTAAAATAGGCATCTGTATCGATACCTGTCATATATTTGCTGCAGGCTGCAGCTTCTCCGGCTTATCCCTTTATAATAAATTGACGGATAAATTTAACAATATAATCGGCTTAACAAAATTAAAAGCGGTACACTTAAACGATTCCAAAAAAACATGCGGGTCCCGTATAGACAGGCATGAACATATAGGCAAAGGAATGATAGGATTAAATGGTTTTAAACATTTTCTGACCGATCCCCGTTTACGAAATATTCCGATGTGTCTTGAAACACCGAAAGGAAAAGATATGCACGAAGATACCGTAAATCTTGCCGCATTAAGAGACTTGCGTTCCGAACCGGAACTTGAACGGTAAAATAAAAAAATAGCTGGAATCTTTTAAAAAAGATTCCAGCACACATCTCCTAGGGGAGTTGAACCCCTGCTGCCGGGATGAAAACCCGGTGTCCTAACCACTAGACGAAGGAGACATAAATCCTGAGCCGCACAGGATTCGAACCTGTGACCCACAGCTTAAAAGGCTGTTGCTCTACCACCTGAGCTAGCGGCCCTTTTTGAATGTTGTACAAGTTATAGTCCATAAAAACTCTTTATACAATATTCCACTTATTTTTTTTGCGTTGGTAATTTAACAATTCCACAGCTTAATGTCAATATTTATCAGCAAAGATATTCCGTCTTTAATTTAAAGACTAAAATCCAGTCCGATCAGGAGGTTATAAACCGGCCTTAAACCGGGCTCCGGAGATAATTCCCTTCCGAACATCGAAACACTAAGTGTAAACAGCGTTAAGTCTATGCCGAGACCTGCAGACAGGAGCCCTTCATCGAACCCGGCTCTGATGGACAGTATTTCCAGAAGAACAATTTCTGTTCCAAAACCGACGTGGAGTACAGGATTCGTTGCCGTTGCAGGATGCGTTAAAAAATCGAGAATATCACTATAATCGAGAAAAATCTTTAAATTACTGATATAACGCTCAACTTTTCCCAGATCGGGAGAAAACATAACACCCGCAGAGAGATCTATTGGCACAAGACCATAAGATTCGACAGGCGTTTCGGACTGCAGAAAGGATGTAAATGTACTGTAGCTGTTCTCGAGCGTAGGTGCATAAAGATTCCTTCCCACTATCCCGAAGGAGAGGAGCTTATTCCATGAATAGAGAACACCCGAATCTACGCCGACGCCAATCCCTAAACGAAATGGCTGATCATAGATAATATCCATACTGGGTGACTGAAAAAGAGAAAGAAGGTCTATAATAGAACTCGACAGGCTCAGCTCGCCCCGGACAAAGGCCTTCAGCATAACCCCGATATCGAGCGTACTGTTCCATTCTGCAGGCAGCGGAATTCGAAAGGCATAACCCCCTGCAAAAAGAAAATCTTCCTCCGCTGCTGCGGTAATTGTCGGAACCGTCCCTGATGAAGAGAATTCAACATTACTGTTGCTGAAAAATCCGAATCCCAGCCCCTGTCCCACATATCCGAATGCCAGGGGGCCTACCAACTTCATGGAAGCATAGAGGCTCTTAAGCATTTCCTGCACATTAGAAGTTAAGAGAATATCCGATGGATTCCCGCTGCTCGAACTCTCAATAATAACACTTGCCATATCGAATATCGGCCCTGCCAGTCCCAGAGTAATTCCGGCCAAGTATAACTCGGGCCCCGCCTGTTTAAACCCTGCGGGATTACTGAAAAGCGATGTAATATCATCAGCCAGAGCAACATGGGTGCCGCCCATTGCAGTGGAACGCGCGGATTCAATATTTACGGGACTTTCCTGTGAAAATGAGGGAAAGACGGTACAGAAAAAAACCAGACTTAAAGCGGGGAATATACTCTTTCTCAATCTTAACTCCATATATCGGTTCCTGAACACCTTAAAAATACATTGTAATATAAAAACCGTGTAGCAGCACGGCTATTTTATGAGGTAAAATTTCCGATATAACCGGAAAATCCTTCGAGTATACTGCGCGCAGGATCATCTGCCGGAAGGCCCGTAAGACCCTCATTTAAGAAATCAGCGGCAGACTGAGCCTTGCTCTGAGCCGTACTGCTCCACGTACCGGGTGTTTCCAGGCTGTTAAAATTCCCATTGGCATCCTCGGCAGCGCCTAATAGAATACCGAGTGAACCCATTATATAATCGGTAGATGAAAGTTCTCCGCCGTTTGCATCGGCCGCCTTGTAGTATTCACCTGCCTGCACCATAACCTGAGGATCCACACCGCCTGCACTTATAAAATCGGAAATAGTACTTACAGCATTAGGATCGGACAAATCCAGCTCACCCTGTACAATCTGATCGATAAGTTTCGGAACACCGGATACCTCCACACCCAACTTCGCCGCAAGGAGATTAAGCCCCGGATCGTCCGGGTTATCGGCAAGCAATGCCGTAATCGAGCTGTATGCCTTTGCTATCGCTTCCGAATCGCCGCTTGCAAGAGCATCCTCGGCATAGGTTTTCTGTGCACTGGCGGGTAGACTGGATGGGTCACGCTGCAGAATGGACAGAGGACTGTATGTGAATACGGCCTGACAGCCCCACATAAACAACATCAAAATCAATAATGTAATAATCCCGGCAACTGCATATCCTTTTCTTTTTTCCATTTTTTTATCCGTCCTGTGTATACTTAATAATCGGAAAAAAAACGCCCGGGAGTAACATAACTCTCGAGCGTATTGTAATTTTTTCCCGCTAAAACCTTAAAGCAAATTCAACCGTCGCTCCGGAGTTCGGCCTGTCTCCGAGATGTCTCCCGAGCTCTCTTGTAAATAATGCAAAATTAAAATCCAGGAATAATAATTTTATTCCTCCGCCCATGGTAATATAACCCTGATTAAAACCGGCTCTTACCTTAAAAATGTGCAGCAGTCTTACTTCCGAGCCGATGTGCAGCAGTGTCCATAGTGTGCGTTTATCCCGTATTACACCGATTAAATCCTGAATATCCGCATGAACGGACGGATCGATGATGAATTTTAGAATACCGAGGTCCGGGTGGAATTCCACGCCTCCGCTGACATTCATGGGAATGACAAATTCATAATCCGTCTGTGAAACTTCTTCCCCGGGAGGAAAATCTCCTCCGCTGCCGAACGCTTCCGCAACTTCCTTAAAAGTATTCTTGGTGTAGTAGAACCTTGTTCCCCCTAAGTCCCTTACTGCAAGTGCCGCTTTTACAGGTCCGATTGCAACTGTAGTGCCGAAGTCGAGCCCCAGACCGAATCCGTGGAATGCATCCGCATTGTTTAAAGCCGCCATTACATCTCCGCCGCCGGCAAGCGACATTATAAGTCCCAGAGCATCACTGTTCGGAAGAGGAGCGTGAACCCGGACCATAGGACGGACATCCGCACCGATTTTAAAATTTAAACCGAAGAGGTTTACAGGCAGGGCAAGCCCTCCGATAAACCCTATCGTTGCCGTAATATCTCCCTCTATGCCGAGTATAGTCGGTCCGTAAAGATAGGAATCCATCATAACGACCGCACCGAGGCCGAGACCTCTCCCCGTTATTCCTATACCCATTGCCGTTCCTACTCCGAAACCGCCGGATGTTACCTGATCATTTATAAGCCCAAGCAGTCCCGCAGCAGCAGCCGGGTTCGACATATCCTTCAGCAATTGATAAACCCGGGCCGGATTCGCATATATCCATGTATTTACAGAAGCCAATGTTACGGAACCGCCCTTCTCCGCAAAACCGGCGGGATTGTAGAAGAGTGAATTATATCCGTGTGCAGCGGCCACAAACGAACCGCCCTGTGCCATCACTTCGGGACTCATCGGAACAAACGGACTTTCGATGATTCTCTTAGGTTCCGCCGATAAATTAAAAACCGCAAAAGTAAAAATCAGTATCGGCAGTAATGTTGTTATTCTTCTCATTTGTAAATCTCCCTATTGTACACCAAGAAGGCCTGCAAGCTCGGGAGATGCGGCCCCGATAATATTGTTGATATTGGTAAAATCCGGATTGGAAGAGGAAAGATCCGGCATGGTTAAGACGGGCAAACCGGCGTCTAAAGCTTCCGCAAGTTCCGAACCTTTAGTAAAACCATTTGCATCCATAACCTCATGTATCACAAATGCAACAACTGCATTCTGAGCGGCTTCGCCCATATTGGTACCCTCAGGTCCTGATCCGCCGGTATCCGGCAATAAACCGCCCAGCACATCATACCCCGTGTACGCGTTATTAAGACCGTCGAAAATTGTTCCCGGATCACTATTGCCCGGCGCCACTGCATTCCAGAAATCATCAAAACTCGTATAACTGTCCATACCGCCGGTACCCGAAGTGTCGAGTACATTTACCAGATTATTAATAATTTCATCGGCTCCCGTCGTTTTAAGCTCTATATCGGAGTACAGAAGAGCCGCCCTTTGAGACTGGTCATCGGATGCATCAGGGTCGGTCCAGGTATCCTGCAAAAAACCCTCCAGATCGGATTTACCTGCAGAATCATCATTAAGCGCGTCAAAAAACGCATCCGAACCGGCTTCGTCCTCGAGATACGTAAGTGCTTTATCCGTCCCCATTGCCGTTAAATCACTAACCTTCGGTACGGACGCCTTATCCATCCCTGCAAAAAGATTAAAATCAAACATCTGTGTACATCCCAACAGTGACACTGTAAGAACCGCAGCCGTTAAAAACACCTTTATTCTGGACATATAAATCCTCCTGGATCTAAAAACTATCTGCTGTGCAGATTTTTAAAATAATCTTCCGGGTATATCATATTAAAATATATACCTCTTCGACAAAAAAACAAATTTATTTAACTTCCGCAGCTGTTCCTTTACAGCTGTTCTTTTACAGCAGCTCGCCTTTACAAACATTTCCTGTTTTTATGATCCTGACAGGAACAAGACCGCCTTTTCGAATCCTTTTATCTTTTTTATGACAATCATCGAGGCCAGCCTCAATCTTAAGGTAGTTGGAGGACAGGCCGGTTATACTTTCTTCCCCGACGGACTCGATTACAACCTCTGTTTCCCTGTTTTCCCATTGTTCCAGATAAGAGGAAAAAAGTTCTTCTGAAAGACCGAGCAAATTCTGTACCCTGTCATCTCTTACCCTTTCGGGAACACCCGGCTTTAAGGATAATGCAGCCGTACCGGGCCGCGGAGAGTAAGGAAATACATGAAGCTTCGAAAAGGAAAGCTCCTTTAAAAGATTAAAACTCTGCGTATGATCTTCTTCGGTTTCCCCGGGAAAACCGGCAATAATATCTGCCGCCATAAAGGGATCCGCCTTTATACTTTTAAGCATTTTAACAGCGTCATAAATTCTATCCCTATTGTAGCGGCGCTTCATCATGGAAAGAATTCTGTCGGAACCCGACTGAACAGGAATATGAAAATGGGAACAGACTCTGGAATCGGATATAATACTGCAGAGTTTCTTATCTATTCTCTCCGGCTCTATAGAAGACAGCCGTATTCTTATGGAAACCCTGCTTGTAAGTATTTTATCGAGGAGGCATAAAAAATCACAACCGTCACTGCAGTAGGAAGCAATATTAACACCCGTAAGAACAACCTCTCTGTATCCGTTTTCCTCGAGCTTAAGTATATGTTTTACAATCCTGTCCGCAGAAAGGCTCACCGAATCCCCTCTGGCAAGCGGGACCCTGCAGTATGTACATCTGTAGCTGCACCCGTCCTGTATTTTTAAGAATGCCCTGCTGTGAAAATTATACCTTTTAATTTCGTACCTGAATCTATTTTCTTTTTTATCCTCATTATTCCGAAGGAATATCTTAAGCAGTTCTCTTTTATCCTTTATAGACAGACCGGAAAAATCTCCGCATCCTGCTGTCTCCGATATATAAACGGGAAAATCAAGGAGCAGATCCTTTCGATGCTGATCGATTATAAAGACATTCTCCCCGGTTCTTTTAAGAATTTCAGGATCGAGATGAGCATAACACCCGGCGGCAATTATAAGTGCATCCGGATTTAATTTAGAAACACGCCGCAGCCATTTTCTGCTCTTCTGATCGCTCCTGGAAGTTACAGTACATGAATTAAGGAGAAACAGGTCTGCGTTTTCCTTCGAATCCACAATTAAAAAGCCCTGTCCTCGAAAAGAGGAAGCCAGGGCTTCTGTTTCCAGCTGGTTTAATTTACACCCCAATGTGTAAAATGAAGCTTTCATCCGCCCTGCAGTTTCCTCTTAACCCTGGATTTTCCGGTTATCGCTTCTGTCAACCCCGGATTAAGCTTTAAAGCTTTATCGTATGCATCCAAAGACCACTTATAATCCCCGGCCATTTCCCTTGCATATCCGAGCCGGGCCCACCACGATGCAATATTCGGGAGCAGGTACAGTGCAGTGGAAAATGCAATATCCGCATTGTTGTACTGTTTTAAGAGAATAAAACACTCACCCATAAAGTAGTAAACCTTTTCGATCCTTGCACCCGTAGGGGCTAAAGCGGCATACTTTTCGAAATACTGCAGGGCTTCTTTTGTTCTGCCCAAATAAAACAGTGCCTCCCCTGCAATTTCCACAACACGATTATCATATCTGGATATTTTAAGACCCTTCAGTGCGGTAGAAAGAGCCTCCTTGTATTTCTTCAGGGCAATAAGACTCCAGCCCATTACCGTATACGAATCCATTCTGCCCGGCATCTCTTTAAGCTCCGCCTGGCAGACCTTTATCGCTTCGCTGTACTTTCCCGTTCTGTAAAGTTCCAGTGCATCGGGTTTTTCTTCCGAATATAAAAATGAAACTGTCATAAAGATAAGAATGGAAATAAAAATAACCCGGCGTTTCATTTTGTCTTCCCGGACCTGTTTATTTTCATACTGCAGAGGCCGTTAAATTCACATCCGCTTTCTATTACAAGATCAGGCGTGGCAATATCACCTTCCACCTGTGCTCCGGAGAAAAGCTCGACCCTTGAATGAGCAACTATATCACCTTTGATCTTTCCTCTGGATGATACAAGATCCGCCTCTACTTTTGCCTCCACATTCGCATCGGTACCCACATAAAGATCTCCGGAAGCTTTTATTTCTCCCTTGAATTTTCCCTTTATCATAAGAGGTTTCTTAAATACGAGAACACCTGAAAAATCTATGTCCTCCGCCAAAATAGTATCTATTTCATTTTCATCCATATCACGAATTCTTATTTCCGGCATAAATAGTATGTTATCCTTCCGGTTCTCATGTGTCAAGTTAGATTTCTTAAGATGAGGCATCACGGCCTGCACTTTATTCATCACAGTTTGTAATTTTATGCATACCTTATCACCTCACAGCCGGGGATTTTTTTAACATAATTCCGGCTTTTGCTGATCATCGAGCAGTCTCATTATTTTATCCAGCGAATTGTGAAGTTTTTCGCGCATTTCACCTGTATGCGGATTGTACCTCTGAAGATCCACAAATAACTGCCAGGGATCGTTGCATGTCTGGCTCATTATCTCCAGGAGCTTTTTGTAGCCCACAGTCGCTATTTCCGATTCATGCAGATCCAAATCCGCTATAACCCTGCCGAGATAGTGCGTTATTCCCTGAGTAAAGGCCGCTTCCCTGTCATGCCTGTCAGGCTCCATTTTTATTACTCTTAAGCCTATACTCTTAAAAAAATCAGCCCAGAATTTAAACTCTCCCTCCGCCTTTCGAACCGGCCAGAGGATTATCGGAAGATCCTTAACACCATTCCTTGCCGAATCCGGTCCGAACATGGGGTGTGATGCTATTATTCTGTTTTTTTCCGGCAGGATATTCCGCATTATTCTTACCGGATACACCTTTACCGAACAGGTATCAATAACGACCGTGCCCGGCTTAATCTTTCCTCCGATTCTTTTTAACACCTCGGCGAAAGAAGATATTGAAACACATAGAAACAGGGCATCAGTCTTTAAAACCTCATCCTCATCCACACGCTTAACACCGGCAGGTGTGCTGCGAAGCGGATTTCTCGAATACCCCTTTACTTTAAAGTGATTGGACAACATATCCGCCCAGAAAAATCCGAATCTTCCAAGCCCGTAAATACCTATTTCCATGATTGCCGAAAGTTTACAGCAATCAAATACTCTATTCAACCCATGTACCCGAAAGACCGGTAATACATATCTATCCTTCTATCCGGATAAAAATTTGACTATTCGCGGGTTTATAATCATAATTTAATCAAGAATTATATTCCGGGAGTTACAGAATGAATTTTATGGAAGAAATGCGCAAACGTGCACAGTCTAAACCTGGAAAGCTTGTGCTCCCTGAAGGAACGGAACCCAGAACAATTCAGGCTGCTCGGATCTTAATCGACGAAAAATTAGCCGGCTCCGTAACATTGCTGGGAACCAGGGAAGAAGTGGAAAAAGCCGCCAAATATGTTAATGTGGATCTTTCGGGAATAAACATCGAAAACCCGGTAGAATCGGAAATGCTGGAAGCCTTTTCCGGGGAGTACTATTTACTGCGAAAACATAAAGGCATCACGGAAGAAGAAGCAAAAACAAAGATTACCGAACCTTTAAACTGGGGTGCCATGATGGTAAGGAAAGGAGCCGCCGATGCAATGGTCGGAGGTGCCGAAAACACCACGGCGAAATTTTTAAGAGCTGCCTTAACCATCATAAAAACAAAACCGGGAACAAAGGTTGCCTCATCATGCTTTGTCATGTACCTGCCCGGTTCCGATTGGGGAGTTAAGGGAAATCTTATTTTCTCGGATTGTGCTACGGTCCCTGACCCGGATTCTGAACAGCTTGCGGAAATAGCCATAGCGGCAGCAGATTCCTGCCGCACATTACTTCATGCGGAACCCCAGGTTGCCCTTCTCTCTTTCTCCACAAAGGGAAGTGCAAAACATCCTCTCGTGGATAAAGTTGCAAAGGCGGTGAAAATCATACACAGGAAACGGCCGGACCTTTCAGCAGACGGAGAACTACAGGCGGATGCCGCTTTAATTCCCGGAATAGGCAAAAAGAAGGCCCCGGGCTCCGCGGTTGCAGGAAAGGCGAATGTACTCGTTTTCCCTGATTTAAATTCAGGTAATATCGGCTATAAACTTGTACAGAGATTCGCCGGCGCCGAAGCATACGGACCCTTCCTTCAGGGTTTTGCCGGGCCGGTCAGTGACTTATCACGGGGGTGCTCGGTCAGCGATATCGTTAATATCGCGGCAGTAACACTTGTTCAGGCACAGGAATAATTCGGCAATATCTTATAAGCAGGCCCTTGCGGGAAAGCGACCTATACATTATTATATGGCTCATGAAAGTAATATTAATCGGTTACGGAAGTATGGGCAGAGAGGTCGAAAAAATCCTTATTCAGCGCAGCCATACTGTTATAGCAAGGGTAGATACAAGCGGTGCCGAAGGTACGGCAAAATTCCTCACGGAAAAGGATGCGGAAAAAGCGGATATTGCAATAGAATTCTCCGCAGCTGATGCTGTTCTGCCGAATGCCGAAAAGTACGGCAAAATGGGATTAAGTGCCATTGTAGGAACTACCGGCTGGTACGATGATATTGAAAAATTAAAAAATATTCTCACCGGAAGCGGTACCGGTTATCTGTACGGATCGAATTTTTCCATTGGTGCCCGGATATTTTTTAAGATTGTTGCATATGCATCCCGGCTCATTGAGCCTTTTCCTCAGTACGATATACTGGGTTATGAGCTTCACCATAAGCGGAAAAAGGACTCCCCGTCCGGTACGGCGCTTTCGATTGCGGAAATCATACTTAACAACAACAGCCGAAAAAAGAAAATCGTTACGGAAAAATTGGACAGGGCGGTACGGGAGGAAGAACTTCATTTCGCTTCTGTTCGGGGAGGAGAAATCCCCGGAATACACACCGTTCTTATAGATTCGGCAGCGGATACCATTCAGCTTACACATTCGGCGCGGAACAGAAGCGGATTTGCCCTGGGAGCCGTTTTAGCTGCTGAGTGGCTTAAAGGAAAAAGCGGAATCTATACTGTAGATAACTTTATAGACAGCATTCTGGAATAACCATTATTTTAAGGAGGAGTGATAAAATGTTTAAGGGAGTATATACTGCAATTGTAACGCCGTTTACAGATGATAATAAAATCGATGAGAAGACTCTTAGGAACCTCACGGATTTTCAGATAGAAAAAGGGGTACAGGGCATCGTGCCCGTAGGAACAACGGGAGAAAGTCCGACCCTCGATCACGAAGAGCATCACAGGGTTATAGAAATTGTCATAGACCAGGCGAAGGGAAGAGTTCCTGTCATAGCGGGCACCGGCTCCAACTGCACAGATGAAGCCATACGCCTAACGGAAAAGGCAAAACAGGCAGGTGCGGCGGCGAGCCTGCAGGTGGCTCCGTATTACAACAAACCTACACAGGAAGGTTTTTACAGGCATTTCACCGCTGTCGCCGACACGGTCGGTCTTCCGGTTATAGTGTATAATATTCCGGGAAGATCCGGCAAAAACATAGAGAACTCCACAATGCTTAAATTAGCGGAACATAAAAATATCATTGCAGTAAAAGAAGCGAGCGGCAATATTACTCAGATTATGGATCTTATTTCGAAAAAGCCCGATTCCTTTACCGTACTCTCCGGCGACGACAACCTGGCTTTCCCCATCCTCGCTCTCGGGGGCAAAGGCGTTATCTCGGTAGCAAGCAATATTGTACCGGATAGAATGAACGAATTCGTGCAGTCGGCCCTTGAGGGAAACTGGGATAAAGCGAGAAAGATGCACTACGAACTTCTTCCTCTTTTCAGGGCGATATTCATCGAAACAAATCCCATTCCGATAAAGGCTTCCCTGGCAATGAAAGGTATGATTAAGGAAAATTTCAGATTACCTATGTGCCGGATGTCGGAAGAACACCGTAAAGCATTGCAGAAGGTGCTGAAAGAACTGTCCATACTCTGAAGCGGAGAATTACAGCCGGAATCCATCATTACTTTGATTCGGGTGCTGTCTTTCTGCCGCTTAAGGAGATGATCCTGTTTGCAATTCTTATGAATATCTCGACGGACAGCTCTTCGCTTCTTACGCCGGCGTCCACCCCTTCCATCTCCACCGCCTTAAGCAGCAGATCTTTTGAGTATCTCTTAAGCCCGGAACCTGTTAACAGGTTGTTCCTTAAGGTCTTACGCCTGGATTCGAAAAGGGACTTAACGAGGTTAAGAAAAAACTTTTCATCAACCGGCCGGATACCCCCTGTCCTGGGAACAAGTTTTACAACAGTGGAAACAACCTCGGGTGCAGGGAAAAAAGAACCTGGCTTTAAATCACCTTCGCCGTTTATGATATAGGCATACTGACATAAAACAGAAAAGGAAGAATAATCCCTTGTACCGGGTTTTGCAAGCATTCGTTTTGCCATATCCTTCTGCACCGTAAAAATCATTAAATCCGGCTTAAGCCTGCCCTTTATAAAGGATATAATAATCGCAGAAGCGGAGCTGTATGGGAGATTTCCGACAAGTTTCTTCGGCATGCCTTTTTCCGGATTTTCTTTAAGAAATTTTATCCACGACCTTGCCGCATCACCGCGGACAAGGGCAAAATTGTTTCTTCCGGAAAAGGTTTCTTCCAGGTAGTTTGCCAGGCCGTGATCAATTTCAAAAACGTATATATCGGCACCGCTCTCCAGAAGAAGTTCCGTAATCGCTCCCAGCCCCGGTCCGATTTCCCATATGGATTCTCCTGCCAGGGGATTCACAAGAGCTGCAATCTTTTCCCGCGCACCCCTGTTTATGAGAAAATTCTGCCCCCATCTTTTTTTTAATCCGATACTTCTTTCTTTTAATACAGCGGTGATATCTACGGGAGAATCATAATTCATGGGCACCTATCCTGTTATTGGAATATTTACGTGGAAACAAAAAGATAAAACTTATAACAATTACTGCCATGGAAATAATTATATACCCTTTTTTAGAAGTTACAACAATTCCGGGTATTACAGAGAAATTCCGGTTAATAATATTTACAGTATCGTACAAAATGCTTAAAAACCCTGAAATAATCCTCTGTAAGACTACCAGACTCCCGGCAGGCAGGATGATAAACAGTATCCCCAGCCATATAAAAATAGTTATTACAGGAACGGACAAAAGGGAAACGAAAAATCCGATTAAGTAGAACTCGCCGAAGGTATAAAGCAGCAATGGTGCCACTGCAAGCTGGGCTCCCAGCGAATAGCAGATAGGATAACGGATAAATCCGGGCACAAACGATTCTGTATAAACGGACAATATCCTTCCTATCGAAACCATTCCGAAAACGGCCAAAAAAGAAAGCTGAAAGGAAAGAGTAAAAATATTCGAAGGCTCTATTAATACCACACATATTGCTGCAAGGGACAGGATATTTACAGGCATAAGATCTCTGCCCTTTATATAAACAAGGCCTCCGATAAAAAGCATTAACGAAGCTCTGATAAGTGATATTTTAAATCCGACAATAAACAGGTATATAAACAACACAGCAGAAGCTGCGGCGAACCGTACCATCCTGTGCGGCAGCCAGAAAAGAATAATATTTATAAGCATAAAAACTATTCCCGCATGAAGCCCGGAAAGCGCCAGGATATGCAGCGTCCCGGTCTTTCTAAAACCCTTTTTCATCTCTGCAGGCAGCTCTTCTTTAATGCCGAGAAAAAGAGCCCTGAACAATTCGGATTCGGGATAACCGATAAGGTTAATCTTCTGTTCCAGTTTTTTACGTATTATCTGTCTGACTGTCATAATCCTGCCGGAAAAACCGTTCCGGATTATGTCTTTCGGAACTGTCCATGAAGTATAATTTATACCGGGACGGCCGGAGATTTTAAGTTTTCCGGTTACTGCAATTCTTTCACCATACCCGATACTCCCATTGCCTTCCGCAGCAGACACAGCATTTCCATACCCCTTTACCATGACAAGTACAATCCCGCGGACTCTTTCGGGGCGGATATTGTCTGCCGATAATACATGTTCCAGACGAAGCTTAAACCTCACAGTACCATCCGCCGATCTGTAACTGTCCTCCGAAGCAGTGCCGGAAAATTCAATTACCTTCCCCGGGTTAATGCCCAGATAACTCTCTCCGGTACCGCCTCCCCGGAATAATACAAGAACATATGCCAGAAAAAGGCCTGCGGCTGCTCCCATAAGATAAAGTCCGGTCTTTGATAATTTTAAATTACACAGCGAAGGATCCCGATAAAATGATCCCGACAGGAAAGGGATGGATAAAGACACAAGAGTAACGGCCGATAACCGGAGCAAACCGGTTATCCCGGGCAATCCCGAACAAGCGGCAATTCCCGTTATAAGAAAAAGCGCAAGAAAAAATGCAAAGGATAAATTCCTTTTTACCACTTAATGTTATTTAAAGCCTTTTTTGCCGTTTTCTTTATGGAATTACCGTAGTTGAGATACTGGGTATACATAAGATCATCGAAAGCTACTTTATCTCCCAGTTTGCCCAGGTTATTCAAAACCGCAAGAATAATCTGACTGTCATACCCCTTCCCCTTTTCCGTATAAGAATTCAGCAGTACAAGATACTGAGTTAATCTTACAGCGGCCTCATGTGTTCCCATATCCCCAAGGCAGGCTATCGCCTCGAGCAGATAACCCTTGGTGCCTATGCCGCGTCCGTACTCTTCGATCGTTGCATTTAAATGTTCTATCGCCAGGGGAGTCGCTTTGGACCATTTTCTTTCGCTTATTGCACGTATGGCAATATACCTGATCTCGCGGGTTACCTGCTTTTCCAGAGCATCCTGTGTAACCGTATGCAGACCAATATCGAGAGCCTGTTCCGCTATTTCCCCCTTATCATCATCCTGAAGTTTATCACTTGCCATGGCCATAATCAGAGCCTGCTTCTTCTCGGTGAGCGGTTCGTTTTTAATAATACCGAGAAGCATATCCTTAAAGTTTCCCTTAATTTCGAACAGGGCTGTTTTTGCTGCGGTTTTAATGACATCCGAATAACCGAGATTTAAGGCATTAAAAATAATGGGAAACGATGAAGGATCTCCTAATTTACCAAGGGCACTTATTGCAGCGGCAATAACCTGCAGATCGGGAACTTTGCCGGTTTTGAAAATAGTATTTTCATCCTCCATCCACTTATTTATACTTTCGATAAGTTCCTTATCTCCTTTGGCCGTAACACCAAGAGCTGTTATAAGCGGGATACGAACTGTTGTCTCCTTATCAATCTGAAACAATTTCCATATTGAGTATTTTGCTTTTTCATAATCTATCTTTGATATCTCCTCTGCGGCTATCACCGAGAGCTGGCGAAACCGCAGATCCGTGGTTATCAGACTCGAGTTATCCAGAACAAAATCGATTGCCTGCAGATACAGAGGTCCCATATCCCCTGATTTGGATTTGGCGGCATCCTGCAGTATCTGTATTTTTACATCAAGACTGGCTATTGCGAAATTTCTCTTGAAGGATTCAACTATCTTTGACTTATCCTGAGCATATAATCCGGTAAATACAGTTAGTAATATCATAATAAACAAGAAAGTTTTTCTCATTTCTGTGCTCCTTAAGATCATTCTTTATAACATAATACTATATGGACTTTATATTTAAATCAACGATTTTTATATAAATTTAATCTTGACCCCGCCTCTATAATGTATATAAAGAAGGTATGGTAAAGATAATTTGTACAATAGGGCCCTCTTCATCGTCTCTGGATATGATCAGGGAGCTTGTAAACGCAGGGATGAATGTTGCCCGGCTTAACTTCTCTCACGGGACCTATGAAGAGCACAAGGCTGTTATCGACCAGATTAACATCATACGCCGGCAGCTCCATGCCAACATTGGTATTCTTCAGGATTTAAGCGGACCTAAAATCAGGGTCGGAAATATGCAGGGAGACGGTCTTTCGCTCGAGGATGGTTCGGAATTGCGCTTAACACCGCAGGGTGATTTTATAGACAGCCGCATACCCGTAATTCCTGTGAGTTACCCGCTTCTTCTTGAGGATATCAAAGAGGGGGGAAGAATACTGCTCGACGACGGAATGCTTGAACTTAAGAATGAAAAAAAAGAGGATAATGCACTTCTATGCAGAGTGGTTCACGGCGGAATTTTAAAGAGCCATAAGGGCGTCAATTTCCCTGACGATTCATTGTCCGAAGGCGCCCCGACAGAAAAGGATATTAAGGATCTGAAATTCGGAATAGAAAATAACGTGGATTTTGTCGCCCTTTCCTTTGTGCAGCGTGCTTCCGATATAATGACACTCAAATCAGAGATAGCAGGACTACACGGCAATGTTTCCGTAATCTCCAAACTGGAGCGGGGACTTGCATTAAAGAACCTCGATTCCATATTGGCGGCATCCGACGGAGTCATGGTTGCACGCGGGGACCTCGGCATAGAAACGGAACTATCGATGATTCCCATATATCAGAAACAGATAATAAGAAAGAGTAATATAAGGGGCATCCCCGTTATAACGGCAACACAGATGCTGGACAGTATGATACGGAATCCGATTCCCACCAGGGCGGAAGTCACGGATGTTGCAAATGCCATATACGACGGCAGCGACGCTATTATGCTTTCCGGTGAAACAGCTGCCGGCAGTTATCCGCTCGAAACCACTAAGATGATGAGAAAAATTGCAAATCATGTCGAAGAAAATCTGGGGGTGGATAGAAACTGGGTAAGAAACGAGGAAGAGTATCTGGCATCTTCGAATGAAACCGCAGTTGCAAGCGCAGTATGCAGAGCAGCGGAGAGAATCGGAGCTAAAATGATTATAGCCCATTCAATTTCCGGACAGACGGCAAGATTAATTTCCATGTACAGGCCAGCAACACCCATAATTGCCATTACTCCCCTAAAATCCACATATAACCAGCTTTCACTCGTCTGGGGAGTGCAGACCCTTCTTATCGAAGGGATGGAAGAAGATTTCCTTAAGACAGTAAAGAAAACGGAGGAAGAATTACTCTACAGAGGAATGGTAAAAAAAGGTGATACCGTCGTTATTTCCGCAGGGTTTCCCGCCGGAAAAGCAGGCGGCACAAACCTTATGAAGGTTCACAGAATAGGAAGCTGAATATTATTTTCTCATCGACTGCATATTACGTTTATTTTTTACTTCCCTTTCCCCGAATAGATTATAAACATATGTCAGTACCCTGTTTCTTAAGACAGGACTCAACGGCACGGCCTGAAGATGAAGAGTGGAGCGTTTTCGTTTTTCATCGAAATTAACGCCCTTTACAACTCCGCACATGACAACGGGCAGGTCGTTAAGGAGGAACTGTACCTTTATGGGCAGTCCCACTTTTGCGCGCCCGCCTATCATTATTGCTGCACCATCCTCGGATATATCGAGCAGTCTGCTTCTTAAGCCCTTCTCCGTATTAACTATTTCATTTGCCCCATCGATAGTTTTTAAGGGATAAATAAAAGCAGGCAGATCGGTTTCCACCCGTACGGATCTTCTTTTCTGAGTTCTTATAACCCTGCCGGAATGCGCAATATGAAGTATGGGGTACTTTCTGTCAAAGAAATCTTCTATGACCTTCGTCTGGAAGAAGTATCCCGCATCGTCTTTCCGCCAGAAATATATACCTACCCTCTGTCCTTTCCAGGAAAATCCTTCCGGCATTCTCGGCCCCTGTGGATACGATACGGCAAGATACTTTGAAAGATTCTCAACAACCATCGATAAAAACGGTCCTTCGCCGGGCAGCATTACTTTTATACGCTGCTGGGTAGCAATGTTGCGGGAGGACTTTAAGCCGAGCTTGTATTTAGGAAGCTCGAATTCCACCTTTTTTCTTAAGTCGAAGAGTTTGGAGAGTATAATGTTTGATTCTTCGTCACCCTCCGTTTTCTTTGACCTGAATTTAAGAATGATGCCTTTAATCGATCTGTCGAGCTGCTTAATAGACCAGAAGAGCGCCGTCGGGTTTTCCAGCTTATTCTCGACGGCTACCCTTCTTAAAAGATTGATCTCCTGAAAACTAAACCCCGATTCTTTGCCTCGGGTGTAAAACTGAAGCCATGGAAATCTGCCGCCGCCTGCTTTCCGTAATATGATAAAAACAGAAACTATAATAATGACAGCGACAAGCAATATAATCCACATATCTTTATTATCGTTTCTCCTTGGCTAATTCTTTATTGACATAGTTTTATCAATACTTTTTAATAATTATAACATGTCACTTTTAAAAAAGATAGATATAGAAAAAAGTTTAAATTTTTTCTCTCTTCCCGCAGGCATCACTGCCCTCAGATTAAAGAAAAGATACAGAGAATTAATTAAACTCTACCACCCCGACAAACATCCGAATGCTCTTTCATGGAGTACGTCAATGATGCAGAAAATCAATGAAGCCTACAGCATACTGAAACAGACGTCAATTCTTAAACCGCCCGTTACTTACGCCGAAAGCGGAGACCCTTTCGTTTCGCACCGCAGTACGGAACAGGCAGACCATTTTTCTCCTCTATCCGTCGAAGAAATTAAATCCGAACATGCGGCATGCGACAGGTTAATGGAGAATTCCGTACTTACCGGATGGCTTCAGCGAACTCCCAGGGACAACTTTGCCAGGGGCTTAAGAAACAGAATAGCGGGAATTGTAAATCTCCTCCAGGCTGCAGAGAAAGATAATATCTTTAAAGGTAATAAGAAACCGGCAGAGATTGATTTTTTCAGTACAATTTTCTCCGTATTTTTAAGGGCAACGGATTTTAAGAGGCCGGGACATTTCCCGTCTGCCCGGAATACTACCAAATACTTCAGGCATTTTACCATTGCAAACCGGTACCTGGATTCCGGTGTACGGCAGTTCTACCGCTACAGAGAAACCGGCAGGCTGATGAAGTACCGCAATGTACCGCTGTCATTTTTAGACGATTCAATACGGTTATACTCATTTTTAATACCCGAAGGCAAAGACAACTCCATGCAGAAGATTATCAAAGCCAGAATCGAACTGGCCAGACTCTTTCAGGTACGGACGACAAACAGAAACCTGTGGAACCCATGGCCGCAGTACTGATAGAGATACTCATTCTATACTCGGCCTTTTATCTCCCGGGGCTGTTATGGCAGACCGGTTTTACAGGGAGCGAAATTCCGGGTTTAACATTATATATACTCCGCTACCTTACAGTGGCAGTTCCTCAGACCTTTTTAGTCCTCTACATAATCCGGATTCAGAAAAAGCTTAAATTCCGGGATTTTGGAATTATAAGGTTAAGAATATCCGATATCCCGGCGGCACTGGTTGTTTACGCAGGGGTGCTTCTGCTCGTTTTTACCCTGGGACTAATGACAACAGCTCTTCCCTATTCGGCGAAAGAAATACTCACCTCAGGATTCAGATGGAAACTGGACCGTTTATCTCAGATACCTATTGTAATAGCCTTCTGCATTACTGCAGGATATAGTGAAGAAATCTTTTTCAGGGCATATCTTTTGACCCGCATCGAACAAATCGGAGCATCCGTATATGCCGCAATCGCCGTTAGTTCTCTGCTGTTCGCAGTCGGTCATCTTTACCAGGGCTACATGGGTTTAATAGTCGCCCTTGCAGAGGGTATATATTTCTCTTTTATTTTTCATAGAAAAAGAAATGTGCATTTAACTGCAATTGCACACAGCCTCTATAATTTTACGGTACTTATCGTCTCGTTTTATGTCATAAACCCCTTGTCATAAAATGCTGTAATAGTTATCATTTTAAAACTAGAAAGGAATTTATGAATATATGAAAAAGACAATACTTTTTGTGTTAATAGTATCTTCGTTTTTACTCTTCTATTCCTGCAGCAGGAAATACAGCACAGCTATCGATAAAACAGGAAATACAGGTACTGCCAATAAGGCAACAGAAAAACAGACCCCGGAACAGCCGGAAAACGACACTGTTAAAGGCGTAAATGAAAAGTTTACAAAACTCGGTTTTCAACTCCCGGACAGGGAACTTCCTGCAATCAATTTCGAACTTAAAAATCTGCAGGATAAATCGATCAGCCTTGAATCTCTTAAGGGAAGTATTGTTTTTCTCAACTTCTGGGCAACATGGTGTCCGCCGTGCAGAGCGGAAGTCCCATCCATGCAGAGATTATATGAAAAATTCAAGGACAGGGGTCTCGTAATATTAGGGGTTGATCTCCAGGAAGATAAACAGAAAGTACAGGATTTTGTTAAAAAAGAGAGCTTAACATATCCCATTCTACTCGATTCCGACGGCCGGACCGGCCGGGCATACGGTGCCAGGAGCATTCCAACCTCGTATATAATCGACAAAAAGGGATTTATCCTTGCACGAACAATAGGCGGAAGGGAATGGGATAAGCCTGGTATCTACGAACTCTTTGATGCACTCTTAAAGAAATGATAAGCAGCAACCTAAATCTTATAATAGCCTTTGCCGCGGGCCTGTTATCCTTCCTTTCACCCTGTATTCTGCCTCTTATACCATCATATCTTTCTTTTATAGGGGGTATATCGTACAACGAATTAAAAACAGGAGACATACGGAAAACCGGGATTTTTGTTAAAACTATTTTTTTTGTGAGCGGATTTACCATCGTATTTATCGTACTCGGTATTATTTTCAGCAGCACAGGGGTTTTTCTCGGCAGCATATCCCGGATAGTTAATGTAACAGCAGGTATTCTGGTAGTTCTTTTGGGACTTAATTTTATCTTTGACTTCTGGAAAATATTACAAGTGGAGAAAAAATTCCACATACAGAACAGCCCGAAAGGTTATGCCGGAGCGATTCTTCTGGGAATGGCATTTGCCGGGGGGTGGACCCCGTGTGTAGGACCTATACTTGCCGGCATTCTCTTTCTCGCAGGAACAACAGGAAAACTCGCCGAGGGGGTTCTACTGTTAACATCGTATTCTCTCGGCCTCGGACTTCCCTTTATACTGGCAGGACTTTTTTTTAACGGGTTTGCCAGACAGATGCAGAAAATCAGACCTTACTTAAAAACGATAAAAACCGGAAGCGGAATATTCCTGATTTTTATTGGAATCCTTATTATTCTCGGAAGGCTTCAAAAACTCAATATTGCTCTTTTTAACCTTGCCGGTTTAATAGAACAGGCAAAAACTCAAAATCCGGTTTACATAGCAAATCTGTTTGCATTCATATTTCTGATTCCCGGACTGGTCCTCCTTTTCTTTTATATCAGTAATGTATTCAGAAACAGGGAAACCAAAGAAAACCGTCCGCATCTTCTATGGCTTTTCTTTATAATTTTCTTTCTTGCTGCGGCCTTACTTACATTTCTAAGAATTATCGATACATCAAAAATTGTCACATTCTGGATTACCTTTCAGGGGATTTAAGAATAAATAACGGAGTGTACACTTTACAATATGACACTATTACGATAGATTTAACTGCGCTGTAATATGTATAACAGTCGAATGCCTGGCTTATTTTTTTAGTGACTGCAGACTGATCAGACATAGTACTGAAATACAATTAATAAAATGGAGGACCCCTTGGATATTTTTCAAAAATGTCGTGACTTTACAGAAGCCCGGGATGCTCAACGAAGAGGCCTATATCCGTTTTTTATACCCATAGAGGAGAGCAGAGGCGGCAGGGTAGTCATGAAAGGTAAAGAACTGATTATGATTGGTTCGAACAACTACCTTGGATTGTCATGGGACCGGCGTGTAATGGAAGCTTCGATCAATGCCATAAAGAAATTCGGAACAAGCTGCTCAGGCTCCAGGTTTGCAAACGGTACACTCGCTCTTCATGAAGATCTGGAAGTAAAACTGGCCCGTTTTACAGGCAAAAAATCCGCTCTCTGCTTTACAACCGGATATCAGACAAATCTCGGTGCAATATCCGCACTTGTGGGAAGGAATGAACATATTTTAACCGACCGCTATAACCATGCCTCTATAATGGACGGAATATTTTTGGCTTCCGGCATGAAAGGTTCCGTGAAAATACACCGCTATTTTCACAATGATCCCGAAAATCTGGAAAGTGTCATTTCCCGGCTGCCAATCGATGAACCGAAAATTATTGTCACAGACGGCGTTTTCAGCATGGAGGGGGATATTGTAAAACTTCCTGAATTACGTAAGATAGCAGACAGATACAATGCTGCACTCTATATAGATGAAGCTCACGCCATCGGCGTAATCGGAGATACAGGCAGAGGTTGTGAAGAGTACTATAATAACATCTGTTCGGACCTGGTAATGTGTACGTTTTCCAAATCATTCGGGTCTTTAGGAGGCTTTATAGCAGGTGACGAAGAAATCATCGATTATATTAAACACTTTGCAAGGCCGCTTATATTCAGTGCCAGTATGCCTCCGGCAACAATAGCATCCGTTACAAAAGCACTGGAAATTATAGAAACGGAACCGGAGCATGTTAAAAGGCTGCAGCAAATAGCAGGGAAGATGATTAACGGCTTTAAATCTCTTGGTTTTAATATCGGTGTTGCGGAAACTCCCATTATTCCCCTTATTATAGGCCACAACGAAAAAACTTTTCTCTTCTGGAAGGCCCTGTTCGAAAACGGTGTTTATGCTAACCCTGTAATAAGTCCGGCAGTACCTCCTGACAGGTCTCTTATCAGAACATCATTTATGGCCATTCATACGGACGAGGAGCTTGATAAGGTACTCGAAATTTCAGGCAGAGAAGCCAGGAAACTCGGAATAATCTGAATGTTAAGGAAAGTATTATGAAGGATATCAAGGAGCTGTTACCACATCGAAAACCTTTTCTATTCGTGGACAGAATAGAAAAAGCGGATGAAAAAGAAATTGTCGGCTATAAAATATTCAGTAATGATGAATTCTTTTTTCAGGGCCATTTCCCCGGTTATCCTTTAGTGCCGGGTGTTATACTTATAGAATCATTGGCCCAATGCGGAGGTGCAGGCATTAGCAATCTGGGAGTCTTAGATGATTCCCTGATCTTTCTTGCTTCCGTTACAAAAGCAAAATTCAGGAAGCAGGTACGCCCGGGTGATGAAATAAGAATGGTTATTACAAATAAACGTATTTCAAAGGCAATGCTGCGCCAGAGCGGGATTGCATATGTTAACGGAGAAATTGCCGCAGAAGCCGAATGGCTCTGTCTCGTGGGCAAAAACTCCTAATCGGCCTTAGCGGGAAGCTCGGGAAGTTCGGGAACTTCCTGCTCTATCTGCAGTACCTCTCCGAGCCAGGAAAATGCAGAGGCGAGTTTTTCCGTCATACTGCGCAAATCATGGGAAACATCCAGTACCGAACGTATCGCCATATCGACACCGGCCAGACCGTCTTTAATCTCCAGGTGGGATCTCATAACATCTTCCAGGGCTTTTGAATTTTCCTCGATCATTACACGGATCGATTCACTGTGCTTCATTATCTCGGCAAAACCTTCACCAAGCCCTTTTACCTTTGTTACACCCTGTTCCACCTCTTCTCCCGATTCTTTAATGAGAAGATTTACCTGATCCGATACGGTTTTTGTAAGATCAGCCAATTTCCTTATTTCATGGGCAACAACTGCAAACCCCTTCCCTTTTGTGCCCGCCTTCGAGGCTTCGATTGCCGCGTTCAGAGAAAGCATATTTGTCTTATCCGCTATACCGATAATCTGGCTTACAGCTTTTTTTATTATATTCGACTTGCTGTTTAACTGTTCCAGCTGTTCTACCGTTTCAATAATTTTTTTGTTAAAATTACTGATCATTTTATCCACTTTATCGGTATAACCTAAAATATCCTTCTCCTTCTCCATTACACGCGATTCAGCAGAGCCTGCATTCTCTATGGTTCCCATAATCTGACCTATTGTTAAAGCCTGAGTCTGCGAACTTCTCGTCAGTCTGTCGGCGAGTTGAATACTTTCCCTGTTCCTGTTCTCGAGCCGTTCTTTACCAACCCGTATTTTTTCTATAAGTTCCCAATCCTCCTCCACGCGTTCGATTAATTGCTCCGTAGTCTCTAAGTGTAATTCTTTTATCTTCTTTCTCTCAAGGCGAACGGAATAAAATGAAAACAGTATAATGAGAACTCCAAGAACCGAAGGGAATATCATACTTAAAGGGAACAAGATACCATAAAAATGCAGGTATGCAATACTGAAGAGAAAGAACAGATAGAATACACTGTAAGTTACGGCTTCATGAATACCCCGGGCAGCAGCAATTACAATTATATAGATACTTAAAATAACAGCAGCCAGTATCACAAAGGCGGATATTCTGGAAAAGAGAAGTATATAATCCAGTTTTGTTAAAAATAATCCCGCGGAACTGAAGAACAGAAACGGAACTATCAGAAAGATCATTCCCTTGCGGGATAATGATTTAAGATATGAAACGGGGAAAAGAAGAAGGGAAACCATCATTACCATTTCAGAAAAAAGTGAGAGCTTTAATGCCCATATATAGGGAATAATAAAGTTCCCTATAGATATGAAAAAGTAAAATATCCCGCCTGAGAAGGCGGCAATCGAAAGATATATAAAAGCCTTTTTATCCTCAAAAATGGTTATATGAAGAAAAGCCAGGGCGGTAAGGAAGAGAAGAAGCATAAGGAAAATCTGGACATAGAGATGGAAAAAATTTGCTCTTATCAGCGTGCCGTTTAAATCTTTCGCAGGAACAATCTCTATTCCCGATTTTACCCAGGATTTATAACGATGATATATCCTTATATAGATCGTATCGGATGTTTTTTTGGAAGAAACACTGTACGGTAATATAAATCCGCTGAAAAGGGAATTCTGCGAAAGATACTTTTCCCCATCCGTTCCCGAAACACCGATAAGTTCCCCTTTATAATAAACGGAAAAAGACATTCCCACAGGACCGATAATAATCGCAGATGGAGACCGGACAGCATTAATCGTTTTTTTAAGCCAGATATAGCCCTCTGCCCGGTCTATGTAATTCTTAAAATCCGATGGAATCGTAATACCCTTCCATTCCCCTGACGGAGGCATTTCTGTTTTTATTCCGGAAAATAAAAAATACCATTCGCCGTTAAGACTCTCCGAATCAGATACGGCAAAGCCAAGCGGAATAAAAAGGAGAAGTATAAATAAAATTAATCTTTTCATCCTAAAAAAATCCTTACAGTTTTCTACCGAAAGTATCGGCCATAACCTCTTTATAACTATATAACAAATACTGCACTTTAATAAAGGATACATAAATATTTAATTCATTTTATTTTATTGACAGTATATCCGCACCATGATAATTTTTACTAAAGTGTAATTATGTATTTCGGGCACGGATAAGGAGTAGAATATGCAGAATTCAATACCAAAGTTTTTCAAAGAGGTTGCAGATAAGAATCATGACGCACCGGCATTGTATTCCAAAGATCAGGAGGGCTCATTTAAAAGCGTCACCTATGGAGAACTGTACACCATGATATCCGAATTCGGAGCCGGTTTACTTGCATCCGGTATTAAAAGAAACGATCATATAGGAATAATTTCCGATAATCGAAAAGAATGGATTATTGCAGACCTTGCCATATTAGGCATTGGCGCTGTCGATGTTCCGCGGGGCTCGGATTCTACTGCAGATGAGATAGAATATATTCTTAATCATGGTGACTGCCATGTTGCATTAGCGGAAAACAAGAAACAATTGGAAAAGATTATATCAAAGAAAAAAAACCTGCCCGAACTTAAAAGAATTATTGTCATGGATTCTCAGTATAAAAAACCGGAAGGGAAAAAAGATATAGAGATAACGACATTTAATGAAATACTAAATAAAGGGAAGGAAAAATTAAAAGAGGATCTTAAAATCTTCGAAACGGAACTATCGCAGGGCAGTGCTTCCGACCTTGCTACGATCATATATACATCAGGCACAACAGGCGAACCCAAAGGCGTAATGCTGACCCATAATAATTTTCTGCACCAGGTAAAGCAGATACCCAATATTCTCATTATTTCACCCGGTGATATATGGTTGTCAGTACTGCCTGTATGGCACTCCTTCGAACGGATAATCGAATATGTGGTACTCTGTTCCGGAACGGCGCAGGCTTACTCGAAACCTGTAGGCAAAATTATGCTGGGCGATATGGCTGCTTTAAAACCGGCATTTATGGCTTCCGTGCCGAGAATATGGGAAGGCATCAGGGCAGCCATATATAGAAAAGTCAATGCGGAAGGAGGGGTCAAAAAGGTTCTGTTTCACTTTTTTGTGTCTGCAGCAGTTATTCATGAATTGTTTCTTAATATGTTCAGAGGGCGTCTGCCGCAGTTTAAAAAAAGATACCGGGCTGTTGATATTATTGTAAGTATTATTCCTTTGATACTCTTAACACCGGTAAGGGGACTCGGAAATCTTCTTGTATTCGGAAAGCTGCAAAAAATGTTAGGGGGCAGATTTAAGGCCGCTATCTCCGGAGGCGGTGCTTTGCCGGCTTATGTGGATAAATTTTTCGGAGCTGCAGGAATACTGCTTTTAGAGGGTTACGGCTTAACGGAAACAGCTCCGGTTGTAAGTGTGCGGCTCCAGCGTACTCCGGTGCCGTCCACGGTAGGGCCTCCGCTTGCCGGAACGGAAATTAGAATAATAGATGACAATATGAATGTCCTGCCTCCGGGCAATAAAGGTGTTGTACTGATAAAAGGACCGCAGGTAATGAGCGGTTACTATAAAAAACCCGAAGAAACAAAAAAGGTGCTCGGTGAAGACGGGTGGCTGAATACAGGCGATCTCGGCATTATTACTTATAAAGGCGAGTTAAAGATAATAGGACGGGTTAAAGATACTATTGTACTCTTAGGAGGAGAAAATATAGAGCCGGACCCGATAGAAAGCGCCATTCTGGAATCCAGGTATGTGGACCAGGTCATCGTTTTAGGACAGGATCAGAAATTTCTAGCGGCCATGGTTATCCCGAATTTCGAAGAACTGGAAAAATATGCAGCGGAAAATGATATTTCCTATATAGACAGGGAAAGTCTTGTAGATGTACCTGAAATAAATGAACTTATAAATGACGAAATTCATAACAGGGTTAATATACAGAACGGTTTTAAAGCTTTCGAGAGAATATACAGAATAAAACTCCTTATAAAACCATTCGAAGTCGGCAGAGAACTTACACATACGCTAAAAATGCGAAGAAATGTTATTAACGAACTATATTCAAAAGAGATAAAGGAACTGTTTAAATAATTACATATATGTTAAACACTAAGAAATGTACACATCATATTCGTTTCCCGAATTAATTCTAAGCATCATAGAAGAGTTTACCGACGGCTTTCTTATACTCGATTCCAATAGGAGGATAATATTCTTTAACAGCGCTCTTCAGAATATTACCGGATGGAAAGGGATCGATTTTATTAAACGGGAAACAGTATTTTTACAGAGTCTTGACCTTACCAATCTTAATAATAGTGAAGAATTCAGAACAGTACCTGCCCCGAATGGAACAGAACATGCTTTTAAGGCTTCTCTTGTAAAGATTAATAATGAAAATGGAATATTTTACCTGATACGCTTACGGCCTCTTTATGAAAAAGAATCGGAAGAAGAATATTTCCTCAGCTATTATGACCGGTTTTTAAATAATATAGGAGATCCGGTAGTGCAGGTAGATCTAAACGGGAAGGTGATTAAAGCGAATACCGGCTTTTACAGACTCCTCTGTTATGACCGTGACGAAATACCTGATGACATCTCCTCGCTTTACGTCTATCCTGCTGCGGCTGAGGATAAACTTGCCGAACTGACAAAGAATGGATCTGTCTTTAATCTCGAGACTCATCTATATACAAAAAACCGTAAAATTGTCCGTGTACTGGACACATCCTGGGTGATGAAAGACAAAAATGGAACAATAAAGGGATATACAACACAGTTTAAGGATATTTCATACCGGGAAAAACTCGAAAAAAGACTTGCCGTATCGGAAAAAAGCTATTTAATGCTTTTCGAATCGATCCTTTCCTCAATTATTATTGTGGATCCCTTTGGTGTTATACTTAATTGTAACTATACGGCAGAGACTACCTACGGGTATAAATGGAACGAAATCGTCGGGAGTAATATCGATGAGCTTTTTAAAATAGAAAAAGAACATAAATCCTTTAAAGAAATACGAAATCTGGTAGATACCAATAACGGCAGATATCTGGAAGAGGATGTGCCCCGTATCTGTAAAGACAGAACTATAAAGTACCTCTTTATTTCCTACTCTACCTTAAAGAATTCCGAGGGCGAAACTATCGCATATATGCTAATAGAGAAAGACCTCACAGAACGGATAAAATTAGAGAAAAAGTTAAAATCGTCTGTAGATCAGGTAAAAAAGACTCAATCCGCAGCAATACTCGGGTTTGCAAGGCTTACCGAATACAGGGACAAAGATACGGGAAAACATCTTAAAAGAATACGCGAATATACACGTGTTCTTGCCAGAGGTTTACAGAAACTTGCCAAATATCAGAACTATATCACAGATGATTATATCGAGGATATCTACCTTTCCTCTGTACTTCATGATGTCGGCAAAGTCGGTATCGAAGACTCAATACTTCTTAAACCGGGCAGGCTGACATCAACAGAATTTAACAGAATAAAGCTGCATTCAAAATTAGGAGGTGATGCTTTAAGTGCAGTTGATTCCGAACTGGAACTTGAATCTTTCCTTACACTTGGGAAAGAAATAGCATACTTTCATCATGAAAGGTGGGACGGTACAGGCTATCCCGAAGGCAGAAAGGGAGAAGAAATACCTTTATCCGCCCGCATAGTCGCGCTTGCAGATGTTTATGATGCCCTTACATCGGAAAGGCATTACAAACATGCACTCTCCCACAGGGAAACGGTTAATCTCATTCTATCCGAAAAGGGGACTCACTTTGATCCTGATATTGTAAACATCTTTCTTGATAATGAAGAGGTTTTTAAAAGAATAAAATTATTCGAAACTTTCAGCGAAAATCCGGAAAGCATCGACGACATTCTATCGGGCAGCACATGAATTAACTCTGCGGTTTACCTCTATTAATAAAAAACAGGGGATAGACCTACATCCATCCCCTGCGCTTCTTTGAGGCAAAAAAGGGCAAGGAAAGGAGGTGAAACTTGCCCGCTTAAAATCCAATTTTGGCCGCCTCTATAGTTATAACAACTATTTGTATAATTGGTTACGTATTGCTTCATTTTTTATTATATTTAATTTAAAAAAAGCCTGGCAACTACCTACTCTCCCATCCCAACCAAGGGACAGTACCATCGGCGTGGGAGGGCTTAACTTCCGTGTTCGAAA